>PKDY01000015.1 GCA_002862755.1 Flavobacteriaceae bacterium
TGCTAGTACTGTTTCAATATAAAAGTATTTTTTATATCGTTTTTTTAAAGAAATCCTTTTTGGGTTTAGTTCAATTGCTCTATTGTAACGTAAAAAGTGAATATCAACCATATCATATAAAGTTGTTGCACTAGGAACCGTTTTATGAATATAATTGAAGTGTCTTTTTAAAATATTGGGACCACAGAACCAAACAAAATCTATTTTTTCGATAGATTTTAAAAAAGAAATGAACTTGTTTTTGTTAGATAGTTCTGTAAATAAAACCACTCCTTTTTGAATGAAAAAGTTACTGTAGATACTATTATTTTCAGATGTATTAAAACATAATACGCAATTATATCCGAGTTGAATATATGCCAAAATAATTTCTTTAAGTCTATTGGATCCCGAATCTTTATCGTAAGTAGGAATTGCATCTATTATAAATACAATTGTTTTTTTTGATGCATCATACTTTTCACTATTACTTAAAGTTTTGAAATCAAAATTTATTTTTTTAGTAAAAAGCTTTTTAAATGAAATCATTCTTTATTATTTTGTTTATGTTTTAAGGAATCATTTAATCTTCCACCTCTAAAAAGAACTTTAAATAAAGGCCAATATTTTGGTTTTCTAATACTTTTTATAAAATATTTTATTTGTAAGAATAAAAGTATGATTCGATAATTAATGTAACCATAGTGTTTTCTAATAACATATAAAAGTGAAATTTTTAATTCCGTTTTTATAGCTATTGATTTTGGAGTACTTGCACCATGGAAATGAATAAACTTAGCATCTGGAATTAAATAAGCATATTTTTTAATTTTTGCTAATCGAATACATAAATCTGTTTCCTCTTGATATAAAAAAATATTCGTATCAAAACCTCCTACACTCCAAAAATCTTCAGAGCGAACTACCATAAAGCTTCCAGATACAAATTGACCTCTTTGCGGACTCTTATATTCTAATTTTCGTTTAGGATATATTTTAGGATTGATAGTTTCTAAAAAGTAACGACCAAATAGTTCCTTTAATGGAGAGGAAAAATGATCTAGAGTAGGTAATAAGCTTCCGTCTTCTTTAAAACTTTGAGGCCCACAAATTCCAAATCTTTCATTGTTTTTCATGGCGTCAATGATTATTGAAAAACAATCATTTAGTAAAAGAGAATCATTATTTACAAAGGCATAATAAGTAGCGTCTGAAAATTGACAGCCAATCATGTTACCGCCTCCAAAACCTGTATTGATATGGTTTCTGAGTAATTTAATTGAAGGGTTATTTATGTCTGTGAGATATGATTTTAAAATACTGTAATCATTTGATTTGGAATGATTATCTACTATTATAATATTGTAGTTTAATAGAGTTGAAGTATGCTTAATAATGCTTTCTACACATTGAATCGTGTAGTTACTGGTATTGTAATTAATTATTATGATAGATAAATCCAACATTATTTTTTTAGTAAAGTTAAATATATAGTTTTATTTCTATATATTTTTATCTAGTTTTACAAAGACAAAAAATTTGTTAGCAAAGTAACAAATAATTTTTAGGAATTGCTATTATCATTACACATATAGTTCAAAATGTAATACTAATTTTATTGTTAAATTAAGAACTAATTCTATAACTGCTTCTTATGAAAATACTGCATATATCTGGTGCAAAAGGTTGGGGTGGAAATGAACAACAAATAATATACATCTTACCCAAGCTTAACGCATTAGGAGTTCAAAATATTGTTTGTGGTTTGAAAAACTCTGTTTTGGAAAAAGAATGCGAGAAGAACAATATTTCCTTCATTCCTTTCCGAAATAAAAAACTAAAAAGTTTTTCCAATTACAAACAGTTAGCAAAAATTTCAAAAGTAGAAAACCCAGATATTATTCAATTGCACACGAGTGATTCGCTTATGTTTTTTCTTTTGTCTAATTTTTTATTTAAAATTAAAGGAAAACTAGTGTTTTCTAAAAAGGGTGTTGGAGTTAGTGGTAGTTTTTTGAGTAAGATAAAATACAATAGTGCAAGAATTGATGCTATTTTATGTGTTTCTAAAATGGTTGAGGAATCTTTTGGTAAAACGCTCACTCCTAAAATGAAAGAAAAGACAATCGTTATTAATGATTGCGTTTCTTTAGATATTTTAGATTTGAAAAGTGATATTAAAATTCGAAAACTTTACAATATTCCTGATGATAAATTGCTAGTGGGTAATATTGCAAACCATACCAATGCTAAAGATTTATTTACTTTAATTGATGTTTTAGCTGAAATTAAACATGTTCATAATAGAAATGATATTGTTTTTGTTCAAGTTGGAGAGTTCTCAAAAAAAACGGATAAACTTAAAGCGCATGCTATAAATAAGAAAGTATTTAAAGACATTATTTTTATGAATCAAATAAAGAATGCTTCTTCTTTGAACAATCAATTCGATGTTTTTTTACTTACTTCTCAACGAGAAGGTGGACCAACTTCTCTTTTGGAAGCCATGTTAATAGGTACAGCAGTTGTATCAACAAAAGTAGGAATCGTTCCAGATATTATTCAGGATGGAATTAATGGTTTTTCTGCTGAAATTAAAGATGCAAAAAAATTAGGTAAAAATATTATCGAGTTATTAGATAATAAAAAAATGCAAAAAGAATTTTCAGAAACAAATATAGAGATAGTTAAAACTAAATTTTCAGCTGTTTATATTGCAAATCGAATTAAAAATGAATTTGAAAAATTATTAAAAACGAATTAATTTAAGTATTGATTAACTCCTTTTTCAATAGAGGTTATTTTTTTCTCTCTTACTTCGTTTTCAATAGCATGATTGATATCAATATGACTTTTGTCTTGTTCCTTATGATAAATATGAAAGGCAATTCCAGTATGTTTTAATCTTTTACCAACAATTCCAATATTGTGAAGTCGTTGAATCATTTCTGAATCATCAACACCCCAACCAACTAAACTTTCATTAAAGCCATTTATTTTAATAAAATCGTTTCTCCAAAAAGACATATTACAACCTCTTAATTTTTTTGAAATTTGTTCATGTTGTTTTTCAAAATACATAAAAAAAGGCATTCGTAACGTTCTGGTTCTTTTCTTTATTCCTTTTGAGAAAAAATGGTAGTTAATGATTTTATTTTTAAAAATAAATTCTAAAATATCTTTTTTGATATTTACTCTCGAACCAAATAAGTATTGACCTTCTTTTGCGTTTTTTAAATGATCTTCCACAAAATTTTTGTGCATGATGATGTCTCCATCAATTTCAATAATATAGTCATACTGTGCTTTTGCAATAGCTTTATTCATAATTTTTGGCTTTTGATTGCCATTATCTTCATGCCAAACATGCAATAAAGGAACAGGGAAGTCTTTTTGGAATTCTGTAATGAGTGCTGTAGTTTCAGCTTTAGAACCGTCATCTGCAATAATAACTTCGTTTGGTAAAACAGTTTGATTTTTAATGCTTAAAAGCAATAATTCTAATGCTTGTGGCCAATTGTATGTAGGAGTTATTAAAGAACACTTAGGATACGGACTCATTCCAATTTTTTTTTGGTAAAAATATTGAATTAATTGGAATTATTAAACACAATATCTACTTTTGAGAAAAATTAATAACTTTGATTACGATTTCTAAGGCTTACCAAAAATATACTTCTGAAATACTAGATTGTATTGAAAATTTTACTAAAAAACGAGCAGTTTTTGTAAAAGGTTCACGTAATACGATTAAGCTTTTTACAATTGACCATACCATTGTAAATATAAAATCATTTAAAAAACCAAATCTTATCAATAAAATTGCGTATCGCTATTTTCGTAAATCAAAAGCCAGACGTTCTTTTGAATTTGCTTCTAAATTAATTGAAATGCAAATTGGAACACCACAACCCATAGCTTATTATGAAAATTTTGATATAATTGGACTTAAGGATAGTTATTATGCATGTGAACATTTAGAAAATGTTTTTGAATTTAGAGCTATAATTGAAAATGAAGATTTTGAAGATAGAGAGGAAATTATAAGACAGTTTATCCGTTTTACCGTTTTTATGCATAGAGAAGGGGTAGAGTTTTTAGATCATTCACCAGGAAACACTTTAATTCGTAAAGAAAACGATGGTAGTTATTCTTTTTTTCTAGTAGATTTGAATCGTATGAAATTTCACAAAGCAATTGATTTTCAAACGCGTATGAAAAATCTATCTAAAATTACTCCAAAAAAAGAAATGATACTAACCATGAGTAATGAGTATGCTACAATTACTGGGGAAGATGAAAATTTGATTTTTACCACGCTTTGGAAATTAACTTCTGATTTCCAATATCGATTTTATCGTAAAAAAAGGATTAAAAAGAAACTAAAATTCTGGAAAAAGTAGTACTTTCAATTTATAAACCTTTTCATGAAAGTTTCTGTAATAATCACTACCTACAATTCGGAGGAATGGCTTGAAAAAGTCCTTTTAGGATATGCTGTTCAAACGGAATCTAATTTCGAATTAATTATTGCCGATGATGGTTCTTCATCAGCAACTAAAAGGGTTATAGATTCTTTTAAAGCTTCTTTTTTACATCCAATACAACATGTGTGGCATGAGGATGAAGGATTTCAGAAATGTAAAATTTTGAATAAAGCCATTTTGCAAACACATACGGATTATCTCATTTTTACTGATGGTGATTGTATTCCACGAAAAGATTTTGTAGCCCAACATTTGAAAAGTAAAGAAAAAGGCTATTTCTTATCAGGTGGCTATTTTAAATTACCTATGTCAATCTCAAAATTGATTGATGCTTCACACATTCAAAAACAAGAAGCTTTTTCCATTCGATGGTTAACTAGACAAGGTCTTAAGAAATCTTTTAAGTTATCTAAATTAACTAAATGGAATTGGTTTGCTACATTTATGAATTGGCTTACACCCACTAAAAAAACCTTCAATGGTCATAATACATCTTGTTTTAAAGAAGATGTATTGGCTATTAATGGGTTTAATGAAGAAATGTTATATGGAGGTTTAGATAGAGAAGTAGGAGAGCGTCTTTTTAATTATGGAATATTGGCCAAACAAATTCGATATAGTGCTATTTGTATTCATTTAGATCATAAAAGAGGCTATGCTTCTCCTGAAACTTGGAAAAACAATAATGCAATTAGAGCTTACAACAAGAAGCATAATGTTATAAAAATTGAAAAAGGAATTAATCAGTATTATTAATTACCTATTGCCTTAAAAAAGAGTGCTAACTTTTCCTTAATTAATTGAATAGGATATTCTTCAAAGTATTTGAAAGTATTTTCTTTAATATATTTTTCATCAAATTCTTCATAAATTTCTGGTTTTAAATCTTTTAAATGAATGGATACATTTTTTTCATCTTCAAAAATTTGCCATGCTTCCTTGTTAATACTTGGAGAAAAGAGAGAAAATGTTGGTATTTCTAATGCTTTAGCCATATTTACTGCACCACCTTCATTTCCAATAAGCGCATCACATTGCGATAAAATTCCTAAAAAAGAACGTAAATCAGTGGCATACAAATCGAAAAATATATTTTTTTTGGTGCTTTCCTTACAAAGATTGTAAATAGTTAGCGCCTCTTCTTTTTGTTTTGGAATATAATTGAAAAATAAATTAGCTTGGGTTTGCTCCACAATAAAGTCTAACAATTCGGCCATTTTTTCAAAAGGATAAGTTTTGTACCATTCGCTACCTAAAATTCCAATCATGTAATTGGGTTGATCTTTATCTAATGGGAAATTAGCTACATAGTTTTTTGCCGTTTCAATTTCTTTTGGTGTTAGAAAAATTTTAGGTTTATATTCGGTTATTTCTTCTGAAATAATAGGTTTTAATAATTCAATACGATTGATTATGGCTAAACC
Organism: Flavobacteriaceae bacterium; assembly: GCA_002862755.1. GTDB lineage: Bacteria > Bacteroidota > Bacteroidia > Flavobacteriales > Flavobacteriaceae > Flavobacterium. Next base: position 5,891 of record PKDY01000015.1, read on the forward strand.
TAATTGATTTTTACCTTTTTGAGTTTGCCTTTCAATATTGTAATTATAAAAGATTGTAGCATACCATTTTTTGTATGAAATTTTTTTCTTTGCCTTTGAAAAAAGCGTAATTAAATTTGTCTCTAATTTACTATATACATCAATTACAGCATCATATTTTTGAGCTCTAATTTGAAATATAAATTGAAATAAGGAAAAGTAATTTTTTCGTACTTTTTCTTCTAATACAATGATATTACTAATATTAGGATTGTTTTTTAATACATCAACACAGTTAGCATAGCACATAAAATCGACTTGTGCATTTGGGTAAGCCTTTTTTAAATTGTTTGCTAGAATGGTAGAAGTTAAGACATCTCCAATGCGTTTTTGTTGTATGACTAAAAATTTCATTAATTTGTTTGGTTTAATTTTTTTAATTCTGGATATCTAGCGTACACACTTAGTGCGTTTAAATAACAGATAATAATTCCTTTTTTACCATCTAAAAATCCTAATCGAATAATATAATCGTATAAAAACTTATATATAGGTTTGAAAATGAGTTTTAATATATTAAATTTTTCACCTTTTAAAAATAACTCTTTCGCTCTTAATTTACCATATGACATCATTTTTTTACGGTATTTGGAGTAGTCATCATAGGAATAATGAATTAATTTATGTTTCAAAACACCTATTTCACCGTTAACCTGTAAGGTTTCATGAACCAATCTTTCACGAATATAAGAGCAATCCTCTTTTTTAAATAATCGAAAGTTTTTATCTGTTTGCCATCCACTAAAATGTAAAGGTTTGTCTTTAAACATGAATTTTCTATAAAAATAATAAGCGCTTTTAGAATTTTTGTTTTGAGTGGTGAAGAGGATTTCTTGTTCAAGTTCAGGAGTTACTCTTTCATCTGCATCAATGAATAAAATCCAGTTGTTTTGAGCAAGACTTAAGGCAAAATTTCTTTGGGAAGTAAAATCATCAAACTTACGTTGGAACAACTTTACATTTGGATAGCTCTTTATAATTTCAACAGTTCCGTCTGTACTAAAGGAGTCAACAATAATTAATTCGTCAACAAATGAAATATTTTCAATAACCTCTTTGATGTGTTTTATTTCATTGTATGTAATTATTAAACCTGTAATCATATTATTTTATAGTCAGTTTATTTTCAATCATTCGTTGATTAAAACTTTGTACATATGCTTTTATAAATTGCTCCATTTTTGTTGCAATTGTACTGTTTGAATTTAAAAGATTATTTTGTAATAATTCATCTTCTTTAAAATTATATAAACCAATTGCTTTTTTACCATCAAATGCCATGTAATAATCCCCATTTAAATAATGGTAAATATTGTCTAAATAATACACTACAAAATCTTTTTCGGACTGATAAGGCTTTCCAAAGGTAATCATTTTAGCCTTTATTCTTAAATAATTGAGTATTGATGGCATGATGTCAATTTGTTGGAAATTTCTGAAATTTAATCCTCCAAAGCTTGGATTTCCGGGATTGAAAAACAAAATCGGAATTCTAAATTTACCAATATTCGTTTTAAATTTTTCAGCTGTTGGCTCAGAAGAAGTATGATCAGCTGTAATTACAAATAAAGTATTGTTGTACCAGGGTTGTTTTTTAGCACTTTCAAAAAACCTTTTTAAGGCAAAATCGGTATACGCTATACTTTCTTGAATTTTCGTATTTCCTTTAGGAAATTTGTCTTTATAGCGTTCTGGTATTTTATAAGGGTTATGGGAAGAAATTGTAAATAGAGAAGTGAAAAATGGCGTTTTAAAAGTGCTCATTTTAGTGCAGAAAAACTGCATGAATTCTTCGTCATAAATTCCCCAGTTACCATCAAAAGCTTCAGGTCCTTCGTATTCATCCTTGCCGTAATAGGCATCAAAACCAGCTACTTTACAATATTGATCAAAATTCTGACTTCCATTGAAAGCACCATGAAAGAAAGCGGTGTAATAGTTATTGTCTTTTAAAATTTTAGGCAACCCATATATTTCATTAATCGAGTAACTGGAAGTAATTAAGGAATGATTCATTAAACTTGGAATACTAGATAGTGTAGAAGGAACAGCATCAATGGATAATTTACCATTGGCAAAACCATTTTCAAAGAAAAGGGATTTGGTTACCAATGAATCTAAAAATGGGGTTTGACCAATTTGCAAATTCTCGCGGCCAAAACTTTCTAAAATAAGAATGACTACATTTTGTTTTATGGCATCACCATCAGGTTCTAATTCTAAAACAGGATTAAATATTGCTTGTAATTCGGTCTCATTGTAAAATGATGTAGCTTCTAAAGTTTCTTTTTTTCCTATTGTTTTTAAAATGCAAAAAGGTGTATTTAAAACTAAAGCAGAATGACTAATGGAACCATAATTTACGGCATCTACAACTTTTAAAGGTTTTTGTTGGAAACCTCCTCGTCCTAAAACCAATAAAAGTCCCATAATTAGTATAAAAAGACCTGTTTGTTTTCCTACAATTGTAAGAGTAATTTTTTCTTTAACAATAGAAGAAGATAATGTAGGTATTACTTTCCAAAATGCTATCGCTAAAACAATTCCTAGTAGCGGTAAATACCAAAATTCTTTCAAAAAAGAGAGCATTAATCCGCCAATTTCATTTTCCATGCCAGAGGCAGTAATCATGCTAAATGTACTTCTTCTTCCAGTAAATTTATAGTATTCAAAATCAACAAAATTGGTTAGAATAAAAATAAGATTAACCGTATAAAAAGCTATTTTTAAAGCTCTTTGATATCCTTTTTTGTAAATGAATTTTGCTGGGAATAGATGTAAAAAAACAAATAGGATATTAATATAGGCAATAGCAGAAAGATCAAAGTGAATGCCCCCTAAAAATACTTTTAAATCTAATCCACTGAAAGCAGATTTGTTAAAATATAAAAATAAAAACCTACAAATTTGATAGATAAACAAGACCAATAAAAAGCGTTTAAAAAAGAGAAGAATACTCTTAAAGTAGTTTTTCATTAATTATAAATTTCGACAAATTTATAAAATGAATGAATAATTACAATTAATTAAGCGTGTATTTACCTTAAATTTTCATTGGTTAACAAAAAATCCAAATGAATCAACATTTGGATTTTTGTAGGTATAGTATATTTTATTTTTAAACAGCTACATTGTATTCTCTCAAAGCATCATTTAAAGAGGTCTTTAAGTCAGTTGAAGGTTTTCTTTGTCCGATGATTAATGCACAAGGAACTTGATAGTCACCAGCAGCAAATTTTTTAGTATAACTTCCTGGAATAACTACAGAACGAGCTGGAACAACTCCTTTAAATTCTTTTGGTTCTGAACCAGTTACATCTATAATTTTTGTAGAAGCAGTTAAAACAACATTAGCTCCTAAAACCGCTTCTTGTTCTACGCGAACTCCTTCCACTACGATGCATCGAGATCCAATAAAAGCTCCGTCTTCAATGATTACAGGTGCAGCTTGTAAGGGTTCTAATACACCACCAATACCCACGCCACCAGACAGGTGTACATTTTTACCAATTTGAGCACAACTTCCTACTGTAGCCCAAGTGTCTACCATAGTACCTTCATCTACATAAGCGCCTATATTAACATAACTTGGCATTAAAATTACTCCTTTTGAAATATAGGCTCCATGACGCGCAACTGCATTTGGTACCACACGAATTCCTTTTTCAGCATACCCTTTTTTTAAAGGCATTTTGTCATGATATTCAAAAATTCCAGCTTCAAGAGTTTCCATTTTTTGAATGGGAAAATATAACACTACTGCTTTTTTTACCCATTCATTTACTTGCCAGCCGTTTTCAATAGGTTGTGCTACACGCAAAATACCAGAATCAATCAATTCAATAACTTCTCTAATGGCTTTTTGTGTACTTTCTTCTTGTAATAATGCACGGTTGTCCCAAGCATTTTCTATGGTAGTTTGTAATTGTATCATGGTATAAATCTATTTTTGGCAAAGATAATTCGTTTTTTTATAAATCATAATTTGTTTCCGTTACATATTTATTGTTTCTCAATCGATATGTGAGTTTTACTAATTTATTTAAAAATAAAAAAAAACATTCTATACACATATTTAAAATGTAAGAACTGATTTTTATCAGTTTTTTAAAGTTCAGGTTTATCTAGTTTTGCCAACAAATAAATTGTAAAACAATAAATAGTAAAACCATCAAATATGAATTTTCAAAATCAAATTGCAAACAAACCTGTACTAGTAGACAAAGAAGTTACTTGGGATAAAACCAAAGTAATTATGAGTAAGACAGATGCTTTTGGAACCATTGAATATGCCAATGAAGTTTTTGTAGATGTCTGTGGATATGAGGATTATGAACTAATGGGACAACCGCATAGTATTATTAGGCATCCCGATATGCCAAAGGTTATCTTTAAAGTACTTTGGGAAAAATTGAAAAATGGTGAAAACTTTCATGCTATCGTTAAAAATTTAGCAAAATCAGGAAGATACTATTGGGTAATTACCGATTTTGAAATTTCAAAAAATGAAGCAGGGGAAATAGTAAATTACTTTGCTAGAAGAAGGGCAGTACCACAAGAAGTGATTACCAATCATATAGAACCTTTATATAAAAAATTATGGCAAATAGAAGCAGCTAGTGGTATTGAATACAGTGAAAAATATTTAAACGGTTTTTTAGAAGAAAAGAATAAAACCTATGTACAATACATACTAGAATTGATATACAACCAAGAAAAAATAGAGAACCAATCCAATCACAAAACAGAAGAAGAAAAAAGTTTTTTTAGTAGGTTTTTTTCAAGGTAAAAATTAAGTATTTCTTAAGAATAGGGCGGTATTTTTGCATTATAATTAACTCTTCCTTTTTATACTTTACGTATCTTTGTATAGCTTTTTAGGTAAGAATAAGTTTATAAAGAAGAAAATTAAATGGAAAATCCAGATGTAGTCTTAATAGGTGCTGGAATTATGAGCGCAACGCTTGGGATTTTGTTAAAAGAATTAGATCCCAATTGTAAAATTGAAATTTACGAACGTTTGTCTGAAGCTGCTTCTGAAAGTAGTGATGCCTGGAATAATGCAGGTACAGGACATGCTGCTTTTTGTGAATTGAATTATACTCCTGAAAAGGAAGATGGAAGTATTGATATTTCTAAAGCTTTAAAAATATCGGAAGCCTATGAAGTTTCGCGACAATTTTGGAGTTATTTAGTTCAAAAAGGAGTGCTTAAGAATCCAGAAGATTTTATTCATTCAATACCACACATTAGTTTTGTTTGGGGAAAAGAAAATGTAGCTTTCTTAAAAAAAAGGCATGAAGCTTTAGTTCAAAAAAGTCTTTTTAAAAGAATGTTATTCAGTAGTGATGAAACGGTTTTAGAAGAATGGATGCCATTAGTTATGCACGACAGACCGAAAGATGAAGTTCATGCCGCTACATATATGCCAATAGGAACAGATGTTAACTTTGGTTCTTTGACCCGATTGTTGTTTGAATATTTAAAAAATCAGGATGGAATTGAGTTGTATTTTGATACGGAAGTTGAAAAATTAAAGAAACAAGATGATGGTAGTTGGAGAATAAAGGTTAGAAATTTAGAAACTAGAAAATCAAGAAAGATAAAAACCCCTTTTGTTTTCATTGGTGCTGGCGGTGGTTCTTTGCCCTTATTAGAAAAAGCAAATATTGAAGAAGGTGATGGTTATGGAGGTTTTCCGATTAGCGGACAATGGTTGCGCTGTATGAATCCTGAAATCATCAAACAACATAAAGCCAAAGTATATGGGAAAGCCTCTGTGGGTTCGCCACCAATGTCTGTACCTCATATTGATACTAGAATAATTGATGGTAAACAAGAATTACTTTTTGGTCCTTATGCTGGTTTTACGACTAAATTTTTAAAGAATGGTTCGTATCTTGATTTAATCAAATCCATTCAAACCGATAATATTGTTCCCATGCTTTCCGCAGGAATTCACAACATACCTTTGACCAAATATTTGATTGAACAAGTTATGCAGTCTCAAGAAGATCGAATGGAAGCTTTAAAAAACTACTTTCCAAATGCTAAAAGTGAAGATTGGGTTTTGGAAACAGCTGGAAAAAGGGTGCAAGTAATCAAAAAAGATAAAAACGGGAAGGGTGTTCTAGAATTTGGTACCGAAGTTGTAAATGATGATGATGGTTCTTTAGCCGTTTTATTAGGAGCTTCTCCTGGAGCTTCAACTTCAGTTTCTATTATGATTGAAGTTATCAGTAAATGTTTTGCTAAAAAATACCAATCTACTGAATGGCAAAATAAATTCAAAGAAATGATTCCTGCTTTTGGAGAATCGTTAAATGAAAATGATGATTTGTGTACTCAAATTAGAGCCATGACGAGTACAACATTGAAGTTGGTAAACTAATATAAAAAAGAAAAGGCTTATTAGTAATTTACTTCTTTTAGTGAAGTTTTTTGCTTGTAAGCCCTTTTTTATTGCTTTTTTAAAACGTAAATCACTGCGTCTTTGCGTATCTTTGTAACTAAAACAAAATAATGGCCAGAATACTTGCTATAGATTACGGATTAAAAAGAACAGGAATTGCCATTACGGATGAAATGCAATTGATAGCTTCTGGGTTAACAACCATTTCTTCAGAAACCGTACTCGCATTTTTAAAAGATTATTTTTCCAAAGAAAAAGTTGAAAAAGTCATTATTGGTGAACCCAAACAAATGGACGGAACGCCTTCTGAAAGTGCTGTAATTATTGAAAAATTTATTGTTCTGTTTCAAAAAGAATTTCCGCAAATGCCTTTAGATAGAGTAGACGAACGATTTACTTCTAAAATGGCTTTTCAAACAATGCTAGATAGTGGTTTAAAGAAAAACCAACGCAAAAATAAAGCCTTAATCGATGAAATTGCAGCTACGATTATGCTACAAGATTATTTGCAATATAAAAGATAATTGAAAATGAGAGATCAATTAGATGCTAAAGACCAATTAATACTAGAAATTTTACAAAATGATTCTACCATTTCGGTAAAAGATATTGGTGAAAAAATAGGGCTTTCGTTTACACCTACTTACGAACGTATTAAGAATTTGGAACGTAATGGCGTGATCAAGAAATATGTTGCTTTGTTAGATCGTTTTAAAATAGGGGTGGAGATTGTAGTGTATTGCAATGTTACTTTAAAAGAACAATCGAAGGAAGCTCTTGACGAATTTGAAAGAATTATTACACCTATACCTCAAGTTTTAGACGTTATTAGTTTGTCTGGAAATTATGATTATATGCTGAAAATTGTGGCCAATGATATTCGCAGTTATAATGATTTTGTTGTAAATGTTATTTCGAATATACCTAATATTGGTCAATACCATAGCAGCATTGTAATGAACGAATGCAAAAAAGAAACAGCTTATCCTTTTGGAATTAAAGAATAAAAAAGACTTTACATTTTTTTAAAAATGTAAAGTCTTTTTTATTTAAACTTGTTTATGACTTCCTTAAAACTTTCCACAATTAAATCATTGCATAGATTGCCAATACTGCCTTCATGTGAATGCTTTACGTTATAATTTGGTTCAAATGTATTATTTTCTATTGCCAAACCAATATTCTTGTAAGCATCTCTAAACGCAACACCTTCTAACACTTGTTGGTTCACATTTTCAACACTAAACATATACTTGTATTTTTCATCTGCTACAATGTTGGGTTTTATTTGAATATGTGCCAACATAAAGTCTAACATTTCCAAACATTCTTTCAAGGAAGAGATAGCCGGAAATAAAATTTCTTTAGTTACCTGAACATCTCTATGGTAACCTGATGGTAAATTATTGGTAACCAAAATTAATTCGTTGGGTACTGCTTGAATACGATTGCATTTGGCTCTCATAATTTCAAATACATCCGGATTTTTTTTATGTGGCATAATACTGCTCCCTGTGGTTAAGGAATCTGGAAAAGAAATAAAATTAAAATTCTGATTCAAGTATAAACAGGTATCATAGGCAAATTTACTAATAGTAGCTGCCATTCCAGCTAAAGCCATTGCAAAAACCTTCTCCGATTTTCCTCTAGTCATTTGTGCATACACAGCATTAACATTTAGGGTTTTAAAGCCTAATAGTTGTGTTGTTAAGGTTCTGTTTAATGGAAAGGAAGTGCCATATCCAGCTCCCGAACCTAATGGGTTTTTGTTGACGATGTTATGGGCGGCTAAAAACAATTCTAAATCGTCAATTAAACTTTCTGCATAAGCACCAAACCAAAGTCCGAAAGAAGAAGGCATTGCAATTTGTAAATGGGTATATCCTGGTAATAAGATATCTTTATGTTGGTTACTTAATTCAATTAAGGTATTGAAAAGTATTTCAGTGCGTTGTGTAATTTCTTGTATTTCTGCTTTATAATAAAGTTTTAAATCAGTTAAAACCTGATCGTTTCTGGAACGACCGCTATGTATTTTTTTACCGATGTCTCCAATGCGTTGAATTAATAGATGTTCCACTTGAGAATGCACATCTTCAATTCCAGGTTCAATTTCAAAATCATTTGTATTTATTGCTGTTAGAATGTTTTTTAATTCTTTTTGAATACTTTCCCATTCCACATCTGTCAATAAATGAATACGATGCAGCATTTCGCAATGTGCTAAAGATCCTAGAACATCATATTTCGCCAATAAATAATCAAAAACCACGTCATTACCTACGGTGAATTTTTCAACTATTGCTGCATGTTGTTCATTTGATGTTTCTTTTTTTTGCCAAATTTTAGTAGCCATCTTATAGTATTTGGGTTAAAATTGAAATATGAATTTGAATAGCATCTTTTATTTCATCCAAATAAATGAATTCGTCACTACTGTGAGAACGCGTTGATAAACCTGGACCTATTTTTAAAGACGGACAAGGAATAACGGCTTGATCGGAAGATGTTGGCGAACCGTAATAGGTTCTTCCTAAACTTAGTCCTGCTTTAACATAAGGATGTTCCAATGGAATAGAAGAGGAATTCAATCGTAAAGAGCGAGCTGTAACTTTAGAGTTTACTTTTTCCTGTATTAATTGATATACTTCTTCATTAGAATAACATTCATTCGTTCTTACATCCACAGTAAAATGACAGGTATTGGGAACCACATTATGTTGGGAACCACAATTAATGATAGTAGGTGTCATTTTAACTTCTCCTAGAATAGGTGAGATTTTATCAAATTTATATTGGGTAAACCAATGAATATCTAGAATGGCATTTAAAATAGCATTATCTGTATTTGGATGAGCTGCATGAGAAGAGGTTCCAGAAGCTTCGCAATCTAAAACTAACAATCCTTTTTCAGCTATAGCCAAATTCATTTCTGTAGGTTCGCCCACAATGGCAAAATCAATAGGTCCTAATTTCTTGTAAATAGATTCGACACCATTTACACCTGAAATTTCCTCTTCTGCAGTAGCAGTAATAATTAGATTATACTTTAAATTCTGTTTTTCGTAGAAATATAAAAAGGCACAAATTAAACTTACCAAAGGTCCACCAGCATCATTACTACCTAGTCCAAAAAGTTTCCCATCTTTTTCAATAGGTTCAAAAGGGTTTAAAGTATAACCCGAATTAGGTTTTACTGTATCATGATGAGAATTTAATAAAATAGTAGGTTTTGAAGCGTCATAATGTTTGTTAAAGGCCCAAACATTGTTCATACTTCTTTGCGTTGGTATTCCATTTAATTTAAAGAAATCTTCAAGTATTGCAGCTGTTTTATCTTCACTTTTACTGAAAGAAGGTGTAATTATTAATCTTTTCAGTAGTGAAAGTGCTGTTTCGTATAATTCTGTAACTGTATTATTTGATAATTCTTGTGTATTCATGATTGGTTTGGTTTAAAAATCCTAAAATACGAGTTGCTTTTAAGATGACTATTGTTTGTACTCCATTTTGTAAAGCATGGAAGCAATTGTCTAATTTGGGTAACATTCCTTTAGAAATAATTCCTTGCTGTTTTAATTCCTCAAATTGTTGATGATTCAATTCATGTATAACGGAATCATCATTACTGGGGTCTTTTAAAACTCCATTTTTTTCGAAACAATACAATAAAGACACTTCATATTTGGAAGCTAAACTTACCGCTAAAGCATTGGCTATTGAATCGGCATTGGTATTCAATAACACCCCTTTACCGTCATGTGTAATGGCATTTATAACTGGTGTTAAGCCAAAACTCAAAATGTTTTCTATAAAATCGATATTTACACTAGTGGCATGTAAATCACCAACAAAACCATAATCGATAGTTGGATGGACTCTTTTTGTCGTTTGAATAAGATTGGCATCTGCACCTGATAATCCAATACTATTTTTATTGTTTTTTTGGAGTAATGCTACAATGTTTTTATTAATGTAACCCGCGTAAACCATAGTTGCAATTTTAATGGTCTCTGCATCTGTGATTCTTCTTCCATCAATTAATTGCTGAGGAATATTAAGTTTTTCGGCTAAATCTGTTGCTAGTTTTCCACCACCATGAACGAGTATAAAAGGCGTTTTAATAGTAGCAATAGTTTCCAAAAAAGCAACTAATTCTTTTGAGTTATCGATACTATTGCCACCAATTTTTATCACTAAAACCTTTTCTTTATTCATGATTTTCTAATATTTTCTGCAAGACAATCTGAGCTGCATAGGTTCTGTTATTGGCTTGTTGGTATACCAATGCATTTTCGCTATCCAATACCTCATCACTAATCTCCACATTTCTTCTTACTGGTAAGCAATGCATTATTTTAGCATTGTCGCTTCCTTTCAATTTTTCATTGGTCAATAACCAATCTTCCTCAACAGGAATTAGCTTACCATAGTTTTTAAAAGAGGACCAATTTTTCACATATACAAAATCGGCATTTTCAAGCGCTTTTTCTTGATTGTATTCAATAGTAACTCCATCCGTAAATTGAGGATCTAATTCATAACCTTCAGGATGTGTAATTACTAACTCATAATCCGTTTCTTGTATCCATTGAGAGAAAGAGTTTGCAACTGCATGAGGAATAGGTTTTATGTGAGGTGCCCAACTTAATACTACTTTTGGCTTTTTATTTACGGGTAAATGTTCCGCAATGGTTATACAATCCGCTAGACTTTGAAAAGGGTGTAAAGTAGCAGATTCTAAAGAAACTACTGGAACTTTAGCATATTTTTCGAAAAGGGAATACACTCTTTCTGAAACATCTTCTTCTTTATTGGTCAAACCAGCAAAACAACGAATACCAATAATATCGCAATACTGACTTAATACATTGGCTGCATCTTTAACATGTTCTACCGTATTTCCATTCATGATAGCACCATCTTCAAATTCCCAAGTCCATGCTTCTTGATTTGCATTTAATATAATGGTGTGTAACCCTAAATTTTGAGCTGCTTTTTGAGTACTTAACCTCGTGCGCAAACTAGAATTTAAAAAAACCAGACCAATAGTTTTTCCTTTTCCTAAATGTTGGTTTTGTAAAGGTGCTTTTTTTAATGCAATAGCTTCCTTTACTAATGTATTTAAATCTGTTATATCGTTAACAGAAAAGAATTTGTTCATTTTTTTTAATGTTTAATTTAGAAACGGTTTTAAAAGCACTGATGAAAACGTCCAATTCCTTTTTGGAAATGTTCAAAGCTGGTAAAATCCGAAGTGTGTTAGGACAAGAGGCATTTCCAGTTAGAATTCTAAAATCTTGTAACAATTGATTTCTAAAGGGTGCACAAGGCATTTTTAATTCAATACCAAACATGAGTCCTTGATAACGAATTTCTTTTATAATTTCATCCTCTTTTAATTGTTGGTACAAATAATCGCCCATATCTTTGGCATTTGCCATTAATTTTTCAGATTCTAAAACTTCTAAAACGGCTTTTGAGGCTGCACATGCTAAATAATTACCTCCAAAAGTAGTTCCTAACAAGCCATGTTTGGCTTCTATTTCGGGAGAAATAATCACACCACCAACAGGGAAACCATTTCCCATTCCTTTTGCAACCGTAACGATGTCGGCTTTAATATTAGCATGCTGATGTGCAAAGAATTTACCCGTTCTTCCATAACCCGATTGAATTTCGTCTAAGATAAGTAACGCTTGATAACGATCACATAGAGTTCGTATCTTTTGTAAAAATGGAGTAGTAGGTATTTGAACACCGCCCACACCTTGAATTCCTTCAATAATTACCGCAGCAATCTCATTATTTTTAAAAGCATCTTCTAATACTTCAATTTCGTTAAAAGGTAAAATGATAAAATTATCCGTTTCATTTATAGGTGCAATAATTTTTTTATTATCGGTTGCAGCAACAGCAGCTGCAGTTCTTCCGTGAAACGCTTTTGTAAAGCAAATTACTTTTTTCTTATTGGTATGGAAAGAAGCTAATTTTAAAGCATTTTCATTGGCTTCTGCTCCCGAATTACACATAAAAAATTCGTAATCCTCATAGCCACTTAATTTTCCTAATTGTTTGGCTACTTCTTCTTGTATGGGTATGCGTACAGAATTAGAATAAAAACCAATATTATGCAATTGTCGGGTTAACATCTTCACATAAGTTGGATGACTATGACCAATAGATATTACAGCATGACCACCATATAGGTCCAAATATTTTTCATTTCTATCATTCCATAAATAACTGCCTTCAGCTTCAATGAAATTTAAATCAAATAACGGATATACATCAAATAGTTTCATAATGGGAATATTTTTAAAATGCGGATGCTTTTAGTTTTAAGCCTAAGGTTGGTTCCCAACCCATCATGATGTTCATGTTTTGAATGGCTTGACCTGAAGCTCCTTTAATTAAATTGTCTATAATAGAATGGATAACCACTTGTTCTCCTTGTTTTTCAATGTGAATCAAACATTTATTGGTATTAACTACTTGTTTTAAATCGATAGTATTACGAGAAACAAATACAAATGGATTGTTTTTATAATAGGTTTCATAAATCGCATAAACTGATTCCAAAGACAAATACGTTTCTACTGTAGAACTGGTAAAAATTCCTCTTGTAAAATCGCCTCTCCAGGGTATAAATTCTAAATGTACTTTCTGTTTGTTAAAATGTTCTAAGGTTTTACAAATTTCAGGAACATGTTGGTGCGATAATGTTTTATAAGCCGAAATATTATTGGTTCTCCAACTAAAATGTGAGGTAGGTTGCAATTGTTGTCCTGCACCTGTTGCACCTGTTATACCCGTTGTGTACACTTTATTTAATAATTTTTCTTGAGCCAATGGTAATAATGCTAATTGTATGGCAGTTGCAAAACAACCAGGATTAGCTACATAGTTTGTTTTTTTTATGCTTTCCCAATTGGTTTCTGATAAACCGTAGATAAATTCACCTTTTGAGAAATTACCATCTAATCTAAAATCATTGCCTAAATCAATAATTTTAGTAGAGTCAGAAACGATATGTTCTTTTAACCAAGTTTTACTTTCTTTGTGAGGTAAGCACAAAAATAAAACGTCTGAGTTAACATATTCATTCGTAAATAGTAATTCAGTTTCCCCAAATAAATCGGTATGTACAGCATAAACTGGTTTACCTGTATTACTTCTACTGATAGCAGCGTTAATTTGTACATTTGGATGATGGAGTAATAATCGAATGAGTTCGCCACCTGTATAACCGGCAGCACCTATAATTCCTACTTTTATTTTAGTTTGCATTGACTTCTTTTTGAGCGGCATTCACTTTATGATAAATGGAAAGCGAATTGCTAATAATTTTTGAATACCCTTTTACATCTTCTCCAGACCAACCTAAATTCATTTCACCATAACTACCGAATTTAGCATTCATTAAATCATTTTCTGATTCAATTCCTTTTAGAATATAATGATAAGGCAAAAGCGTAATAAATACTTTTCCAGTTACTTTATCTTGAGTATTTTCAAAGAAAGCTTCTATATCTCTCATTGCTGGATCTAAAAACAAACCTTCATGTAGCCAACTTCCATACCAGTCTGCTAATTGTGATTTCAGATTCAATTGAAATTTTGATAAGGTATGTTTTTCTAAAAGATGATGTCCTTTTAAAATTAAAATGGCAGCAGCAGCTTCAAAACCAACTCTTCCTTTTATACCTACAATGGTGTCACCAACATGTATATCTCTTCCAATTGCATAAGGAGCTGCAATGTTTTCAAGATGTTGAATGGCCTGTACAGGATTGGAAAATGCTTTATTATTAATACCTACTATTTCTCCCTTTTCAAAATGAAGAGTTACATCTGTAGAAGGAGCTACTGCCGTATTTAATTGAGACGGGAAAGCCTGTTCTGGTAAATAGCTATGAGAAGTAAGCGTTTCTTTTCCCCCAACTGAAGTTCCCCATAATCCTTTATTAATAGAATAGAGAGCTTTTTCAAAATTAATTTCAAAACCATTCTGTTGTAAAAATTGAATTTCAGCTTCTCTAGAAAGTTTTAAATCACGAATTGGGGTTATGATAGTAATATTTGGGCAAAGAATATTAAAAATGACATCAAATCGAACTTGATCATTACCAGCACCAGTACTGCCATGAGCTACCGCTTCTGCTTGAATTTGAAGAGCATAATCGGCAATGGTTTTTGCTTGAATGGTTCTTTCTGCACTAACCGATAAAGGGTACGTATTGTTTTTTAGTACATTTCCAAAAATTAAATATTTTACACAAGTTGTATAGTAATCTTCCATTGCATCTACACAAGAGTAGGAATGTACACCTAGTTCATAAGCACGTTTTTCAATAGCATCGATTTCTTCTTGTGAAAAGCCTCCCGTATTTACGGTTACCGCATGCACCTCATAATTTAATTTTTTCGAGAGATAAACGGCACAAAAAGATGTGTCTAAACCACCACTGTATGCTAAAACTATTTTCTTTTTCATTGCTATAATTCGATTTTAAATAAGGTTTAAAAAAGTTTTACCTTTTTTTTTAAATTTCATTGATATTATTTTCAATAAAGAATGTTTTTTCTTCATTCTACTCAATCGCTCTTTTGCGATAACTTTTTGTTCTATTTTTAACTTTTTGTCTTTTTCTTTTTCTACAGGATCCCAGATCATAGCAGTACACATACAGTTTTTCCGATCTTTACTTATTAAAATTTCGTAATTAATACACGAAGTGCAGCCTTTCCAAAAATCTTCATCTTGAGTCAATTCAGAATACGTTACCGGTTCATAACCTAAATCGCTATTAATTTTCATAACGGCTAAACCTGTGGTTAGTCCAAAAATTTTAGAATTAGGGTATTTACTTCGAGACAATTTAAAAATAGCTTGCTTTATTCTTTTGGCTAAGCCAAATTCTCGAAACTCGGGTGAAACAATTAAACCAGAATTGGCAACAAATTTTTCGTGACTCCACACTTCGATATAACAAAATCCGGCCCAATTGCCTGTTTCTGTTATCGCAATAATCGCATTGCCTTGTATCATTTTTTTTTGAAGATACTCAGGTGAACGCTTAGCAATACCGGTACCTCTAACTTTTGCAGAAGCTTCCATTTCATTGCATATCGCTTCAGCATGATGTAAATGCTTTTCTGAAGCTTGTTCAATTGTAAATTGCATAATTAAAATTAATAATAAGCGGCAAATATAGATTTATTATTTGTAAATGTAATTAAAAAAAGATAAATAATGTTATTAAAAATTATATTTAGATATTTTATCTTTTAAATGAATGTTTTTAAATAAATTATCTTTTTTAATAGTGAAAAATCTAGTAAAACATATAATTTAATTGTTTAATTTTGCACTTTATTAAAATGTACTAAAGAATGATTTTATCAATATACGGATACGGCGAACCCGTGTTAAGAAAAGTAGGAGAGGCAATTACACCCGAATATCCTAATTTAAAAGAAACCATAACTAATATGTATGAAACGATGTATCATGCATCAGGAGTTGGATTAGCAGCACCGCAAGTAGGTTTGCCTATACGAATTTTTATTGTTGATACGGCTCCTTTTTCAGATAGTGATGAGGTTTCTAAAGAAGAAGCAGCTGAATTAAAAGCTTTTAAGAAAACATTTATTAATGCTAAAATTATTAAGGAAGAAGGTGATATATGGGGTTTTAATGAAGGTTGTTTAAGTATTCCAGATGTAAGAGAAGATGTTTTTAGACATGAAACGATTACTATTGAATATTTTGATGAAGATTTCAATAAAAAAACTGAGGTGTATTCTGGATTAATTGCTCGCGTTATTCAACACGAATATGATCATATTGAAGGAATTTTATTTACAGATCATTTATCTGCTTTAAAAAAGAAATTAATTGGTAAAAAATTGAATAACATTTTAGAAGGAAAAGCAAGACCTGACTATAAAATGAAATTTGCGAAAGTAAAAGGAAGATAAGAGGAACAAGAAGTATTTATTATACTTTGAACTTTCGACTTTTTAACTTTTAAACTTTAAACTAAAATTATATATTTGCCATCTTTAAAATTTAAAACAACATGAGTATTCAAAAAATATTAGCTATTTCTGGTAAACCAGGTTTATTCGAATTAAAAATACAAACAAGAACAGGATTTGTTGCAGAATCTTTATTAGACGGAAAACGAATCACGGTAGGAATGAGAAGCAATGTAAGTTTGTTATCTGAAATAGCAGTGTATACCTATACAGAAGAAGTTCGTTTATCAGAAGTTTTTAAGGCAATTGCTACAAAAGAAAATGATGGAGCGACTATTTCTCATAAAGAAGACGATGCAACTTTAAAAGCGTATTTCCGTGAAGTGTTACCAGAATTTGATGAAGAGAGAGTGTATACTTCAGATATTAAAAAGATTTTAAATTGGTACAACATATTACAACCAAAAGGTTTTGTATCTGTTGAAGCTTTAACAGAAGAAGCTAAAGAAGAAAAAGCAGAATAATTTTAAAATTATCTTATACTGAAAAGTCCTCATTTGAGGACTTTTTTATGTATTAAAATTTCCAAAATGCCATAATATTCCTGAAGGATCATGTACAAAACATTCTCTTCCCCATGGAAGTTCTCTTATTGGGACAATTTTTACCTCTTCATATTTTTCAGGTAATCGAAGTTTTTGTAATTCATTCCAAAAAGCATATACATCTTCAACTTCCATAAAAACCATAGTATTGTCTACCCAATCTTTTGTATAGTAATTTTGAAGATAAAAACCAAAATCACCAGAATAGAAGTAACTCATATTTGGTTCTATAATGCTTTCTTTAAAGCCTAAATCTAAGTAAAACTGTCTTGAAATATTATAGTTTTTGGCCCCAATAAAAGGACGTATGGATTTAGCTTGGTGATTCATAATTTTATTTTAAAAATGTATTATAAAGATACGTTTAAAAAGGAATATTAATCAATATATTCTAAAATATCACCAGGTTGACATTCTAAAGCTTTACAAATAGCTTCTAAAGTACTAAATCGAATAGCTTTGGCCTTACCTGTTTTTAGAATTGAAAGATTGGAGAGTGTTAATTCTACTTTCTCTGAGAGTTCGTTCAATGACATTTTTCTTTTTGCCATCATTACATCAAGATTTACAACTATTGGCATACTTATATCGTTAATTCATTTTCATTCTGTAGTTCAATTCCTTTTGCAAAAATAACAGCAATTATATAGATAATTCCTGACATAAGAATAAAAGCTTGACTATCGGGTAAAAAGGGATGTATATAATTGGTGTCAAACCCTTTATGCATTAAATTTTTATTAAATTGTTGTCCAATATAGCTCAAAATACCTATAGAAAAAGTGTAATAGCTAATGTGCGAGATTTGTTTTAAAACAAATGCGCTAAATGGTTTTTCTAAATTGATTTTGTAAGTCAATTTAATGATCATGTAAAAAAGAATTACTTTTAAAAGGGCAATACTTAAGATAAAACTGTAGCTAGTAAAAAAAACGCCTTTACTTTGATTATATAGCGCTGTTAAATCTAATTTTTGATATAAATTTTCTATCCATTCAGGTTTGAAAATACTTATAAAAAAATTAACCAATAGACCGCCAGCTTCAATACATAAACCTACAAAAATAATCCAAGTAAGTATACTTAGAATTTTAAAAACGATGTTACTTTGTTTTGACATATTGTGTTTGATTAGTAATTAATATTTGTCAAAAATAAATAAATATTTATTGAAAAACAATAAATTTTAATAAATATTTTTTTCATGAATTTACAAAAGAAGAAATATTATAATACGAGATTGAATAGTATCATTTCATAAAATAATGCCTAATTTTACAGTATTCATTTTGAAATTCTAAATAAAAAACAATGAACAATAGAGAAAGTCAATTGCATGCCTTTAATAGATTATTAGATATCATGGATGATTTAAGAGAAAAATGTCCATGGGATAAAAAACAAACTTTGGAAAGTTTGCGTCATTTGACTATAGAAGAGACTTATGAATTAGGAGATGCTATTTTGGATAATGACTTACAGGAAATAAAAAAGGAATTAGGAGATTTATTGTTGCATATTGTTTTTTATGCTAAGATAGGAAGTGAAACCCATGCATTTGATATTGCTGATGTAGCGAATTCTATTTGTGATAAATTAATAGATCGTCATCCGCATATTTATGGAGATGTAGTTGTAGCTGATGAAGAGGAAGTGAAGCGAAATTGGGAAAAATTGAAATTAAAAGAAGGGAAAAAATCTGTTTTAGAAGGTGTGCCCAAAAGTTTACCAGCTTTGGTTAAAGCCAGTCGCATACAAGACAAAGTAAAAGGAGTAGGTTTTGACTGGGAAGAGTCTCATCAAGTTTGGGACAAAGTACAAGAAGAATTACAAGAGTTACAAGATGAAATTAAACTAGGTAATCAAGATACAATTGAAGCAGAATTTGGTGATGTTTTATTTTCGATGATTAATTATGCTCGTTTTTTAAAAGTAAATCCAGAAGATGCATTGGAGCGAACCAATAAAAAATTTATAAAGCGATTTCAATATTTAGAAAATAAAGCTAGTGAATTAGGAAAATCATTAGCAGATATGACTTTAGCTGAAATGGATGTATTTTGGGAAGAAGCGAAGCGTTTACCAAAATAAGGAATTGGAAAATCTATGATTTTCAAATAGTTCTACTATTTTGGGAAGAAGCGAAGCGTTTACCAAAATAAGGAATTGGAAAATCTATGATTTTCAAATAGTTCTACTATTTTGGGAAGAAGCGAAGGGGTTATAGTATTCAGTCTCAGTGTTCAGTTTTCCTTGATAATGAATCTATTTTTTCAAAACTAATTTGTGATTTTCTAACTTCTAATTACTAACTACTAACCACTTAAAACATGTACTACGCTGTAATTTTTACTTCAATAAGAACTGATAATGACAACGGTTATGCTGAAATGGCTGAGAAAATGGAAGCTTTAGCACGACTACAACCTGGATTTATAAGTGTTGAAAGTGCTAGAAATGAAATTGGTATAACGGTATCGTATTGGGAAAGTTTAGAAGCGATTCGAAATTGGAAAACCAATATAGATCATTTGGTTGCTCAAGAAAAGGGGAGAAGTACGTGGTATAAAAACTACAAGGTGAGAATTGCAAAAATAGAAAGAGAATACGATTTTGGATTTTAATGTAGCAATAAAAAAGAGGTTTAATTTTTTTTTAATTAAACCTCTTTTTTATAGCCCTATATAGAAATATTTAATTTACAATAATCTTTTTAGTGATTGTAGCATTTTCAGATGCTACTTTTATCATATAAAATCCGCTATTTAAATTGGAGATTTGATAGGTTTGTGATGAAATTGTATTTGGATTTTTTACTTCTTGTACAACTTGTCCGTTAATATTGTAAACCACCATTTCTTTTAATGAACTTGGTGAGGATACAAAAATCGTATTATTGTTTGTTGGGTTTGGATATACATTTACAAGAGTAGCTAAATCAAAATCTTCAGAAGATAAGAAAATGGTTGGCCATCTATTTTCAGCAGCTGGACCACCCCAAATTACTGTTGCTAAATAAGGATTGTCGATAAAAGGATTTCGATTCCCTTGAGCATACGTATTGGCTGTATTACCATGATAAGTATTTCTATTATCTTCATATTCAGAAACTGGATCTTCTGCATTCCATTGTAAAAATAGGTCAATCATATCAGTATCATTTGCAACAGGATTACCTACACCTACATTTATTGGTAAACATTGCGAACCATAATGTAGGTACATATACATCATCATACGTGCTACATCACCTTTCCATTCATCACCAGGATACCAAGTTGTAGAAGTAATATCTCCAGAGTTTCCAGAACCAGCAGCAAATTTCTCACTAGATCTATCATTATTTCGATCAACATCACTTGCTCTTAAATGGTGCGCATCTTCACCAGCATCACTTGCACCACCATCATCTAATGGAGGTGATGCTAATGCTTTTGCATAGACATGTTCTCTGTTCCATTCGCATGATGAAGAACCACCATTTGAAAATTTATCGCGACTTCTGTGGTCTTTATCGTCAGTGGGAGAAGAAGGACAAGTATTTGGACTAAAACCGTATAATAATAATACATTGTTTGAATTTGTTGGATCTAAATCCGTTACTTGGGTCGCATTCCAAACTTGTGAATAGGTAAGGTAATTGGTATGTGTGGTAGTAATTTTTGTGGCAAGAGCACTTTTTAAAGCCATTCCTGTTAAATTCCAATCCATATTATCATAATATGGAGATGCTGGAGCACCATCTTGTGCAAATGTTGCACAACTTAAAAGTAAAAGTAATAGAGTTAATTTGTTTTTCATTTTTTTATAGTTTACGTTCTAATAGGGCCATATAAAATCCATCATAACCACTTTCGTGAGCTAAAACTTTTTGATCTTTTACAAAGGTAAAGTCTTTACCCGCTTCAGTAGTTAAAAAGTGTTGCACTTGTTTTTCATTTTCTGATGGTAACACAGAACAAGTAGCGTATACCATTTTTCCACCTGGTTTTACAATTTTAGAATAATTTTGTAAAACTTCCGCTTGAACTTGTTTAATATTATCAATAAATTCAGGTTGTAATTTCCATTTACTATCTGGATTACGTTTTAAAACGCCTAAACCACTACAAGGTGCATCAATTAAAACACGATCGGCTTTTTCATGTAGTTTTTTAATCACTTTAGTTGAATCGATAACTCTAAATTCTACATTGTGTACTCCGTTTCTTTTGGCGCGCAATTTTAATTGTTTTAATTTACTTTCGTAAATATCCATAGCGATTAATTGCCCTTTATTTTGCATTAAAGACGCTAAATGTAACGTTTTTCCACCAGCTCCAGCACAAGTATCTACAACGCGCATTCCAGGAGCAACATCTAAAAAGTAGGCTACTAATTGAGAAGAGGCATCCTGTACTTCAAAATAACCTTCTTTAAAAACATCAGTCATGAACACATTGGCTCTTTCTTTCAAAATTAAAGCATCTGGATATTCTTTAGAAGCGTAAGTCTCTATGTTCAAATCCATCAAAATAGCTTTTAATTTCTCTTTAGTGGTTTTTAACGTATTCACTCTAAGAATAACTTCAGCTTGTTTGTTTTGAGCTTCCAATTCTTTAGTCCATTTCGCTTCTCCTAATTCTTTTACTCCTAATTCATCCATCCAATCAGGAATAGATTCTTTGAATTTTCTAATTTTTGATAATTCATCAAATCTTCCTTTAATTTTTCTAGAAGGAGTACCTTCAAAATATTTCCAATCAGGAAGTGTAATTCCTCTTAATACTGCCCAAACAGCAAAAATTCTCCAAACATTGTCTCTATCATAGGGGTCTTTCACTTCTGCGATTTCTGCATATAAGCGTTTCCAACGCACAATTTCGTAGATGGTTTCAGCTACAAACTTTCTATCACTACTTCCCCAACGTTTGTCTTTTTTTAAAGCACGAGCTACTACTTTATCAGCATATTCCCCTTCGTTGAAAATGGCTAATAAAGAATCAATAACCGTAAAAACTAAATTTCTGTGTAATCTCATTTTTATTTAATCAGCCCGCAAAGATAGTAATTTAAACAAAAAAAGCTGCCATAAATGACAGCTTTATTATACAGTAAATAAAAACGTTATATTCTACCACCTCGGTTTGAATTTCCTCTTCCTGAGGAATTTCCTCTTGAAGAGGAACTACCACTTTGTCTTGAACTACCACCACTTCTTGTTGTAGTGTTTCCTCTGTTGGGATTAGATCCTCTAGACGAATTCATAGAAGGATTATTTCTAGGAGTTGATGTACTTCTAGAGGTATTAGCTCTTGAACTTGAATTTCTAGTTGGTTCATAACTTCTTGTTGCTCCTGAATTTGATCGTACTGACGAATTATTATTATTATTATTATTATTTCTAGGAGTATTTGCTATAGATTTTGTACTTCTGTTTGAAGAATAACTTCTTGGAGAATTACCTGAATTAGTATTATCTCTTGTTGACGAATAATTTCTAGGCGTATTTCCATTGGAATTATTTCTTGTAGAAGAATTACTTCTAGTTGATGTTCCAGAATTAGAACTTCCTATAGCACCATAATTTCTAGTATTTCCTTCTGAATTATTTCTACTTCCTCTAGTACTAGATGTTCTATTATTGTATGCTAACTCTCTAGATCCAGGTACTCTTGTACGGATTGATCTGTTTTGATCCATTTCATATCGATTACTGTATCCTGAATTTCTATGACTGAACGATCTGTTTGGGTATCTTCTCTCATAACCGTTTGCTCTTCTACCATAATAGGCGTTGTAAGCATACGAACATCTTCTAGTGGTTACATAATGATAACTGTGACCAAAATTAATATGTACTGCTATATGATTTCTATATCTGAAAATTGGGAAAGGTCTCCAGTAAGTATAGTAAGTAGGGTAATAATTCCAATACCAACTTGAGCAATACGGACGGTAACTACTTACCCAAAAAGTAGTGTAAATAATTGGTCTGTGTACATAAACCGGTTCGTAGATATAATTTGCACCATACATATACACATCACCTACAACTTGCACTTGTACATTATTGTTGTTGTCTCGCTCTACTTCAATTGAGGCAACATCCTGATAAATATCTTTATCTAAAACGGCTTGAATAACAATGATATGTGCCGAACCTTCCACAGATTCTATAACACGTAAATAATCGACATAATTATCATTATTTAAATCTAAATTGGAAATTTGAGCTTTGGGATCATTCAATCTCCTTTCAAAGTCTTCTAAGTCAGCAGCATCACCAAAAATAGTGGCAACTGCACGTAAGTCTAAATTATCACTTATATCGCTACTGTTGGCTGTAACAGTTGTTTTATCTTGTGCAAATGAACTAATCGCGAAGAAAAAACTAAATATTCCGGTAAGTAAATTCGTTTTCATAAGTATTCATGTTTTATATTACATGAAATAGAAACCAATTATTGTGCCAAAAATTATTTAGCTTATTTTTTGTAGTACTTTTTTATCTTTAATAAAAATTTTTTTTCCTTGTAATTCAATGCTTTTAGCTTTATTAAATTCTGATAATAATCGGATACAACTTTCGGTCGCTGTTCCAATCATTCCCGCTAATTCTTCTCTTGAGAGTTGAATACGAATGCTTCCATCTTCATTTTTACCAAAAGTAGCTTCTAAATAGAGAAGTGTTTCTGCTAAGCGTTGTTTTACGGTTTTTTGAGCCATATCGACCATATGGTCATCAGCTTCTTTTAAATCACCACAAATCGTTTTCATTACATTCATGGAGAAATCATTATTTTGATTGAAAAATTGCAATATTTCGCTTTTTGGTACAAAACAAACTTCCATGTCTTCTAAAGCAACTGCAGAAAGATTCGCAGATTCTTCACTAATCATAGAACGTTGTCCTAAAAGTTCACCAGCTTTAACTAATTTCACAATTTGATCCTTACCATTTGAGCTTAATTTGGATAATTTACAAACACCATCTTTAATACAATATACTCCATTTAAAGTTTCTCCTTCTTCAAAAATAGGTTCACCTTTTTTAATAGTGTAAGAAGTTTTACAATTAGCCATTTGAACTAACTGATCTTTTGTTAGTGCTTTAATAGAGCTAAACTGTCTAACAATGCATTGTTCGCACTTACTCATAGTTGGGGATAATTTTTTTCAAATATACTTAAAGTATGACAAATATCATATTTTAAATTAGAACCATTTGCAACCTTTGTTACAGGTAAAAATGAGCAAATTATGGATGCAAAAAATTGTTTCCATTGTGGTAATGAAATAGTTGATAATGAAGCAATTCATTTTGATAAAAAAGAATTTTGTTGTAACGGTTGTAAAACGGTTTACGAAATTTTTAGTCAAAATGATTTGACGTGTTATTATGATTTTGAAAATGCTCCAGGAGCAACACCACAAGATATTATTGGAAAATATGACTTTTTAGACGATGAAAAAATTAGTAGTAAACTCCTCGATTTTCAAGAGGCTAATACCAGTATTGTTTCACTTTACATTCCTCATGTACATTGTAGTTCGTGTATTTGGATTTTGGAAAATTTACAAAAATTGCAAGAAGGGATAACGAGTTCGCAAGTGAATTTTCCTGAAAAGAAAGTACGAATTACGTTTAATAGATCATTAACTTCATTAAAAGAGATAGTCTATCTTTTAAGTTCTATTGGTTACGAACCGTATATCAGTTTAGAAAATTTTGATTCGGGAAAGAAAAAGATTGATAGAAGTTTAATTTATAAACTTGGTGTTGCCTTTTTTTGCTTTGGAAACATCATGTTATTGTCATTTCCCGAATATTTTGAAGTAGAAGAATATTGGATTAATCAATACCGAGGTTTTTTCCGTTGGCTGATTTTTGCTCTTTCTTTGCCTTCTTTTTTATATGCAGCTAGTGATTATTATGTTTCGGCCTATAAAAGCTTAAGATCAAGGTTACTAAACATTGATATTCCTATTGCTTTGGGAATTATAGTGATGTTTGTGCGCAGTACCATTGACATTGTTTTTAATTTCGGACAAGGTTTTTTCGATAGCTTAACAGGTTTAGTATTCTTTATGTTGTTAGGTAAATTATTCCAACAGAAAACCTATAATTTTCTTTCATTTGAACGCGACTATAAGTCCTATTTTCCGATAGCCATTACAAAACTGAATGTAGACGGTTCTGAAGAGCCTATACAAATATATGATATTGAAAAAGGAGATCGATTGTTACTACGCAATCAAGAATTGTTACCTGTAGATGGAGTTTTAATTTCTGAAAAAGCTGCTATCGATTATAGTTTTGTGACTGGTGAAGCAGTACCCATTGAAAAAAAATCGGGTGATAAAGTTTTTGCAGGAGGAAAATTAAATGGTAAAAATATAGAAATTGAAGTATTGTATACGGTTTCTCAAAGTTATCTAACACAATTGTGGAGTAATGATGTGTTCCAAAAGAAAATAGAACAAAAACACAAAACGATTACAGACCAAGTAAGTCGTTATTTTACTCCTATACTTTTGGTTTTTGCATTTTCGGTTTTTATTTTTTGGCTTTTTATAGACGTTACTACTGCTTTCAATGTACTTACGGCAGTATTAATAGTGGCTTGCCCTTGTGCATTAGCTTTAACTGCACCATTTACCTTAGGAAATGTTTTGCGTATTATGGGTAAGCAAAAAATGTATTTAAAAAATGCAGTAGTAATAGAGCAATTAGCAAAAGTTGATACTGTAGTCTTTGATAAAACAGGTACCATAACAACAAATAAAAAGACTTCAATTACTTATGAAGGAGACACATTAAAACAAGAAGAAATTGGACTTTTAAAAAATACCTTACGAGGTTCTAATCATCCTTTAAGTAGAAGATTGTATGATTTTTTACCTCAAGTAGAAAAAGTAGTGCCTTCTCATTTTGAAGAAATAATTGGTAAAGGTATTGAAGCAACTTTTAACAATCAAATTGTAAAGCTCGGCTCTTCAGATTATTTAAAACATATCAGTGAAAATACCCATAAGAAAACAAAGGTGCATATTGCGATTAATGGAGTATATAAAGGCAGTTTTGTATTTAATAATCAATATAGAAAAGGCTTAGAAGAATTATTTGAATCCTTATCTAAAAGCTATTCATTAACCATTTTATCAGGAGATAATGATGGGGAAAGAAAGATTTTGGAAAAAATGTTACCTGTGAATACTCAACTCATTTTTAATCAGAAACCTGAGCAAAAATTGCAATACATAGAAAATCTTCAAAAAGAAGGCAAATATGTAATGATGGTAGGTGATGGGTTAAACGATGCAGGTGCTTTGGCACAAAGTAATGTGGGTATTTCCATTTCTGAAAATGTAAATGTATTTTCTCCAGCTTGCGATGGAATTATGGATGCTAGTGAGTTTTCCAACATTCATTATTATCTGCAATATGCTAAGAGTGCCATGCGAATTATCTATATGAGTTTTGGTTTGTCTTTGCTATACAATTTAATTGGTTTGTCCTTTGCTGTATCTGGTAATTTATCTCCTTTGGTTGCTGCTATCATTATGCCATTAAGTTCAATAACCATAGTCAGTTTTGTAACCGTAATGAGTAATTATTACGCAAGAAAGAATAGAAAAATGGCTTTGTAATGGGGTCCTTCAAAAATAAATGGAAGCATGATAAATATCATATTTTTTGAAAAACTGTCCCCCTAACTTTGTTAACATAAATTTAAGGTATGAGTGTTATATATATTTTAATCACAGTAAGTATAGTAGTTGCTATTGTCTTCTTAATTGCCTTTATCAGGGCAGTAAAAAGTGGACAATTTGATGACGATTATACGCCATCAGTCAGAATACTATTTGACGATGAAATTAAAAAAAGCCCAAGTAAAATAATAAAAGTAGAAAAACAAAAATCAATCTAATTATGGAAATGCAACAATTTTATTACGATAACAAAATTGTAAAGAAATTCCTTTATGCAAGTATCTTGTTTGGAGTTGTAGGTATGCTCGTTGGTCTCACAGTTGCCTTTATGTTTCTTTTCCCAAATATGACCGATGGAATCTCATGGTTAAGTTTTGGAAGATTAAGACCATTACACACGAATGCAGTTATCTTTGCCTTTGTAGGTAACGCTATTTTTGCAGGAGTTTATTATTCGTTACAACGCTTACTAAAAACCAGAATGTATAGCGATGTATTAAGTAATATTAATTTCTGGGGTTGGCAGTTAATTATTGTTGCTGCAGCTATTACATTACCTTTAGGTTACACGACATCCAAAGAGTATGCAGAATTAGAATGGCCCATAGATATCGCCATAGCTATCATTTGGGTAGTGTTTGGAATTAATATGATTATGACGATTTTAAGAAGAAGAGAACGTCATTTATATGTAGCGATTTGGTTTTATATAGCCACTTTTGTAACGGTTGCAGTACTCCACATTTTCAATAGTTTGGAATTACCTGTTTCTGCTTTAAAAAGTTATTCTGTGTATGCAGGTGTACAAGATGCTTTAGTACAATGGTGGTATGGTCATAATGCAGTGGCTTTCTTTTTAACTACTCCTTTCCTTGGATTGATGTATTATTTTGTGCCAAAAGCCGCTAATAGACCTGTTTATTCGTATCGATTATCCATTATTCACTTTTGGTCTTTAATTTTTATTTATATCTGGGCTGGTCCACACCATTTATTATACACGGCTTTACCAGATTGGGCACAAAATTTAGGTGTAGTATTTTCTATAATGCTTATTGCTCCTTCTTGGGGAGGAATGATTAATGGTTTATTAACCTTAAGAGGTGTTTGGGATAAAGTAAGAACCGAACCTGTTTTAAAATTCTTTGTAGTAGGTATCACAGGATATGGAATGGCAACTTTTGAAGGACCGATGTTATCTCTTAAAAATGTAAATGCCATCGCACATTTTACAGATTGGATTGTAGCTCACGTACACGTAGGTGCATTAGCATGGAACGGTTTCATGACTTTCGGTATGATTTATTGGTTGGTTCCAAGAATGACCAAAACCAAATTATATTCTACAGCATTAGCTAATTTCCATTTTTGGATTGGTACTTTAGGTATTATCTTATATGCATTACCAATGTATGTCGCAGGTTTTACACAAGCCTCTATGTGGAAACAGTTTCAGCCAAACGGTACGTTACAATATGGAAATTTCTTAGAAACAGTTACTGAAATTATGCCCATGTATTTAATGAGAGCTATTGGAGGAACTTTATTTGTAATTGGATTATTAGTATTAGTATATAATGTAGCTCGTACTGTAATGGCTGGAAAACCAGTGGAAGATGAATTAGCTGAAGCACCTGCTTTAACTAAAATTGCTTCTGGAAGATTAAAAGGTGAGAAATTCCACCCTTGGTTAGAGAGAAAACCCATTCAGTTGACCATTTTAGCAACGATTGCGATTTTAATTGGTGGTATTTTACAAATTGTGCCAACCATCATGGTGAAATCTAATATACCAACCATTGCTAGTGTTAAACCATACACTCCATTAGAGTTAGAGGGTAGAGATATTTATATTAGAGAAGGCTGTAATAATTGTCACTCTCAAATGGTACGACCTTTCCGCTCAGAAGTTGTTCGTTATGGAGAATATTCAAAAGCAGGAGAATTTGTGTATGACCATCCTTTCTTATGGGGTTCTAAACGTACAGGTCCTGATTTAGCTCGTGAAGGAGTTTCTGGTAAACCAAATAACGGTGGACGTTCAGACGATTGGCACTTTAACCATTTATGGGATCCACAAAGTACTTCTTCTGGTTCTATTATGCCTGGTTATAAATGGGTAATTCGAAATACATTAGATACTTCTACTACACAAGAGAAAATGAAAGTTATGCAGCAATTAGGGGTTCCTTATACAGATGAGGAAGTGAAAAATGCTTATAAAACTATGGAAACACAAGCAGCCAAAATTGAAGCAAATCTGATGAAAAATGAAGATATCAAGAAATCTTTTGACGAACAAAAAGCAACAAGTGGAGCTGCCTTTGTACCGGTTAAAGATAGAGAGATTACCGCTTTGATTGCTTATTTGCAACGCTTAGGAACCGATATTACAAAAGAAGATAACCCTAAAAAATAAGAAGCATGTTAAAGTTTATCAAACATAATTTAGAAACTATTGCAGGTGTTGAAATTTACCCGATACTTTCCTTAAGCATTTTCTTTACGTTCTTCTTAGTGCTATTTATATGGGTTTTTACCTATAAACAAGAGAAAATTAAAGAATTGAGTGAATTACCTCTTAAGGACAAATTACAATAGTATATATATCCATTACATAAATAAATTATATCTATGAAAAATATTATCCCTTCATATGTTAGAGTTCCAGTAATTTTTGCAACAGTGTTTGCAGGAATGGAATACTTTATAGATTCTGGTGAAAAGCCCGCTTTTATGGAGTATCCAATGGTGGCTGTT
This sequence comes from Flavobacteriaceae bacterium, assembly GCA_002862755.1. Lineage (GTDB taxonomy): Bacteria > Bacteroidota > Bacteroidia > Flavobacteriales > Flavobacteriaceae > Flavobacterium. Next base: position 35,387 of record PKDY01000015.1, read on the forward strand.
TTCTTATTTGTTTTTCTATTTCTTTTAATAGCAATAGAAATAGTAATTAGTGCGGTTGATAAAGTTACCTATCAATTATTAAATGAAGAACAGAAAAAGCAATTGGAAGAAGCGCAAGCATTACCTTTTACAGAAAGTGCCTTCTATAAAAATATTATGAAAAAGCTAACGCGTTCAAAAGCTATTGAACAAGAAGCAGACGTAATGTTAGATCATAATTACGATGGTATTAAAGAATTGGATAACGTATTGCCTCCTTGGTGGGTTTACCTTTTTTATACTTGTATTGTTTTTGCTGTAGTGTATTTGGTACGTTTTCATATTGTAGGTGATTATAATCAAAAAGAAGAATATGAAATGGCGATGCTAGAAGCACAAAAAGAACATGAAGAATATTTGAAAAATGCTCCAGATCCAGTAAATCTTGAAAACGTAATCCTAATGACAGATGCAGCTAGTATTGCTGAGGGGAAGAAAATATTTACGGATAATAATTGTGCTTCTTGTCACAAAGAAAATTTAGAAGGAAATATTGGTCCGAACTTAACAGATGCTTATTGGATTAATGGAGGAGGTATTAAAAACATTTTTAAAGTAATTTCTGAAGGTAGTCCTAAAAACAGTGTAATGGCTCCTTGGAAAGAAGTTATTAAGCCTACCGATATTCAAAAATTAGCCAGTTATATTCTCTCTTTACAAGGTTCTAACCCTGCAAATGCGAAAGCACCAGAAGGAGAACTTTGGGTAGAGGAAACAGCTAGTGATACAGTAGAAAACAATACTGAAGAAATAACAGATGCGGTAACAAAAGTTACTGATTCTATCGTGGCGGAATAGTAAATTAGTGGTGTATTATAAACCTCTTTTTTAACCCAATTTAAATTAATGTTATGTCCAATATACCAGACGAAAGTTTTAGAGATAGCATAGCTACTATAAACGAAGAAGGAAAACGAAATTTTATTTTTCCTAAAAAACCTTCTGGAAAATATTATGATAAAAGAAAACTGCTTAGTTATTTTCTATTAGCATTTTTATTGTCTGCTCCATTTTTAAAAATCAATGGCAATCAGTTTTTATTATTTAATGTTTTAGAACGAAAGTTTTCCATTTTTGGGTTTCCGTTTTGGCCACAAGACTTCTATATTTTTGTTTTATCGATGATTATTGGTGTAGTGGGTTTAACTTTATTTACTGTAGCTTTTGGTCGTATATTCTGTGGTTGGTTTTGTCCTCAAACCATTTTTATGGAAATGGTTTTTCGAAGAATTGAATATTGGATTGATGGAGATAGAGGCGCACAAATGCGATTAGCCAAGCAAGAATGGAATGGAGAAAAAATTAGAAAGAGACTTACAAAATGGTTGGTGTTCTTTATTATTTCCTTTGTTATTGCGAATGTTTTTCTAGCCTATTTAATTGGGAGTGATAAACTATTAGAATATATAGAAGAAGGTCCTAGAGAAAATATCAGTACTCTTATAGCTTTACTCATATTTACTGGCGTATTTTATTTTGTATTTGCGTGGTTTAGAGAACAAGTGTGTATTATCGCTTGCCCTTATGGAAGAATGCAAGGTGTATTATTAGATAATAAATCCATAAATGTTGCCTATGATCACGTTAGAGGAGAAGGGGAGAAAGGAAGAGCCAAATGGGATAAAAGAGAAGACCGTGCTGCCTCTGGAAAAGGAGATTGTATCGATTGTAAACAATGCATCGTTGTTTGTCCTACAGGAATTGATATTCGTAATGGAACCCAACTAGAATGTATCAATTGTACAGCTTGTATCGATGAATGCGATACCATTATGGATAAAGTAGGCTTACCAAAAGGATTAATTCGGTATGCAAGTGAAGATGAAATTGTAAAAAAGGAAAAGTTCAAACTCACTTCCAGAATGAAAGGATACATTGCTGTATTAGCTATTCTGATAGGTATTTTAATTGGTTTGTTGTTTTTACGAAATGATGTGGAAGCCAATGTATTTCGATTACCAGGACAGTTATACGAACAAAAAGGAAATGTAATAAGTAATGTTTTTACTTTTAAAATTGTAAATAAAACAGTAAAAGATTTTGAAAATGTTTCTTTTAAACTAGAAAAACCAGAAGGGGTTATTCGATTAGTTGGAAACAAGCACATTGTGGTTCAAAAAGAAGATTTATACCAAGGTACTTTGTTTATAGAAATTCCTACAAACGAAGTCACGAAAGATAAAATGAAAGTAAAAATTGGGGTGTACAATGATGGAAAATTAATTGAAACCACTACGACTACTTTCTTAGGACCAAGGTCTTTTAATTAACAGAGTTGTCACTTCGAGCGCAGTCGAGAAGTTTTGTTTGCTACACTGGGGTTCTCGATACATTTTTTACTCCATTTCATTACGTAAAAACCACTCGAACTGACGACAGATATAAAATAATAATAGAGAAGACGATTATTTCGTTGCTCTTAAAAATAATAAATATGAAACTAAATTGGGGAACAGGAATTGTAATTGCTTTCGGATTGTTCATGACATTCATCTTGTTTTTTGTGTTCAAGGTGCAATCCAATTCTAAATACGATAACGAATTGGTAACAGAAAATTATTACCAACAAGAATTAAAGGTACAAGGCAATATCGACAGAGCTTCCAATGCGAATGCCTTAGTTGATAAAGTTACAATAAATAAAGTTTCGGAAGGCATTCAAATTACTTTTCCAAAAGATTTTGATTACACTGCCATTACTGGAAATGTGTCCTTATATAGACCGTCTAACCAGAAATTAGATGCTGAAATAAAAATTTCATTGTCTTCTTCAAATTTGCTCATACCTAAAAGTAATTTGGTAGGCGGTCTTTGGGACATAACCATTGAATGGGAATACAAGGGAGTTCCATATCGAAACAAACAGTCGATTTATTATTAGTCAAAAGTCGAAAGTCGAACTTTGAAAGTTGAAAGTTGAAAGTTGACAGCTGAATGATACAAAAGCATTATTTTTTTTTTAGAAGCACAGCAAATGTACTTCGGTAAAATAATCGTCCCGCTTTTCACTGTATCTTTTCTTTTTGTCACTTTGAGCGCAGTCGAAAAGCAAAAAGAAAAGGATGCCGTTATAATCGGGGCTAAAAATCACGTTTCTACTTTTAAACACAAACACATAACACATAACACATAACTCACAACAGTTAACAGTCAAAAAAATGCTTTACACCGCTATTCTATTTGGTTTAATCAGTAGTTTTCACTGCATAGGAATGTGCGGACCTATTGCTATGATGTTACCTGTAGATCGCAATAATAAAGCAAAGAAAACAATACAAATTCTAGTGTATCATCTAGGCAGATTGTTTGCTTATAGTTCTTTAGGATTGGTTTTTGGGGTATTGGGTAAAGGTTTTTTCTTGGCAGGCATGCAACAGCAATTATCGATTATTGTAGGTGTACTTATGATTTTCATTGCACTCCTTCCAGAAAAAACTTTAGCCCAATATAATTTTTCAAGACCTGTTTATAAGATCATTTCAAAAGTAAAAAGTAGCTTAGGAAAGCAGTTTAAAAAGAAATCCTATTCGTCTTTGTTTACGATTGGTTTACTAAACGGATATTTACCTTGTGGAATGGTATATGTAGCACTTTTTGGCGCATTGGCTATGCCTAATATAGAATATAGTATCTTCTATATGATACTTTACGGCTTAGGAACCGTTCCTTTAATGAGTGCAGTGGTATTGCTTTCTAATCTAATTAAAAATCCTATAAGAAACACCATTCAGAAAGCTATTCCAATTTTTGCAGTTTGTATTGGAGTTTTATTTATACTAAGAGGTTTAGGCTTAAATATTCCATATGTGTCTCCAAGTACTACGAGTCTTTTTGTACAAGCGGATGCCCATTGTCATTAGGTAGAAATGGTTTGAGGTTGTTTAAAAGGGTTTAAGATGGTTTAAAAGGGTTTAAAAGTTTAAGGTTGTCTTGTAAAAGTGATTAAATACTCGCAATCTTGTCACCCTGTAAGGGTCTCATAACGCAGTATCGTTTTTATTTTTCTTAAAAATACTTTTCACACGATGCTATTAGGAACATGTATTTAAAGTAAAAACCTAAAATTTTAAGTCTGAGACTGGTCTTTTTAGGTCGGAGACCCAAAATTTTACGTCCATGGGGGTAAAATTTTACGTCTATCTACGTAAAATTTTAAGTTCCGAACCTAAAATTTTGGGTCTTGGACGTAAAAGTTTAGGTTATCTAGCGTAAAAGTTTAGGTTACCCAACGTAAAATTTTGGGTTAAGAACCTAAAACGACCACTTCAGGACCTAAAAATAAGGGTTTAAGCTATTGAATAAGGTATTCGATGATTCGATGATTTGATTATTCGATGGCTGCATTTTTAGATTGTTTGATGATAATAAAACTATTTTTTAAAATTGTTCTAATTTCTTAAATCTGTGTTCCCAATATCGAACTATCTAACCATCGCAACATCTAACAATCTAAATCGTCATCGAGAACAATTGTGTTTGAGGTGCTTTTCGCTTCAATCGTAAATCAAAAGCCATACAAATGTTCCTCACAAAAGGTTTTCCTTTTTCAGTTACTATAATCGTTTGATTTTTTATTTCTAATAAACCATCCTTTTCCATTTCATTAAGTTGAGGTAAAATCAGCTCAATTTCAGGAAAGTATGTTTTTTTATTTTCCCAAGACGTTTGAAATTGGCACATTAAATTTAAAATGTGTTTGCGAATGATTAAATCCTCTTGATTTAAAAGATGGCCTCTAAAAACAGGTAATTCGTCTTGGTCTAATTTTTCATAATAGTCCTCTATCGTTTTTACATTTTGCGCAAATGCATTCCAGGAGTCACTAATCGAAGAAACCCCTAGTCCAATCATCACTTCTGTTTTGGAAGCGGTGTATCCCATAAAATTACGATGTAAGGTTCCGTTTTGAAAAGCGGTGGTCATACTATCTTTTTTTAAAGCAAAATGATCCATACCTATTTCAATATAATTGCGACGCAAGAGTTCTAATTTTCCTTTTTCATACAGTTCTCTTTTTACGTCGTCTTTGGGTAAGTCTTCGTCATTAAAACCACGTTGGCCATTCCCTTTAATCCAAGGTACATGGGCATAACTGTAAAAAGCCAATCGATCCGGTTGTAGCGAATTCGTTTTAGAAATGGTATCTACTACATTGTCTAAAGTTTGAAACGGTAATCCAAAAATTAAATCATGTCCTACTGAAGTGTAACCAATTTCCCTTGCCCAAAACGTTACCTTAGCTACATTATGAAAGGATTGTTTTCTATGAATAGCATTTTGCACTTTTTCTGCATAATCTTGCACTCCAAAACTCACACGTCTAAAACCTAAATCATATAAAGTTTGCAAATGAGTATAAGTGGTATTATTCGGATGCCCTTCAAAGCTAAATTCATAATTTTCGGCTCTATCTGCATTAATGAATAAACCTTCAATTAACAAAGTTAAATTTTCAGGTGAAAAGAAGGTTGGTGTACCACCACCCAAATGAATTTCTTTAATTTGTGGACGTTGGGGTAATAGTTCGCAATACAATTCCCATTCTTTTAACACGGCTTTTATATAGGGATGTTCTACCTCATGCCTTTTGGTAATACGTTTGTTACAACCACAAAAAGTACACAAACTTTCACAAAAAGGTAAGTGTATGTATAAACTAATTCCTTCAGTAGTATTTGAATGTATAAAAGACTCACGTAATGCTTTTTTCCATTGGTCAACCGAAAAAAAATCTTCTTCCCAATAAGGAACAGTAGGATAACTGGTGTATCTTGGTCCAGGAACATTGTATTTTTGAATCAAACTCATGGTGCAAAATTTATTCAAAAATAAAAAGACTCATGCAGGCTAAAAATGATAAATATCATGTTGACGTCGAAAGTCGAAAGTCAAAAGTCGAAAAGTAAAAGCGTTTTTAATAGATTAACTATTTTTTATAGCGTATTGCTTATTATTTCTAAGAAGTTTTGAAAAAGTCAATACTTCGCGTACCTACAGATTCGGTTACAATAATTATAAAATCATGCATTGTAATTCAAATCCTTCGTATAAGGGAACAATTCTGATAATTAAAAATAAATTGTACATTCGTGTTCTTAAAATTTTAAAATGAAAAAAACGATACTCCTTTTCGGTTTATTGGTCACAATAATATCCTGTAAACAGCAACAAATTGAGCAAGATTTTGAAGCAACAGCTTTTTCCAAAATTGAAATCAATACCCTTCATGAAGATGCCATTAGCATTCGTGCCATCGTAATAGATAGCAATCAATTATGGTTTGCGGGAAACAATGGGAAATATGGTGCCATTGATTTAAAAACCAACAAGAAATTTAGAGGAAGAATTAGTAAAGATTCCTTGCATCCAGAATTTAGAAGTATCGCTACAACCAATGAGGCTATTTTTGTGTTAAGTGTTGCCAATCCAGGTTTGTTGTATAAAATTAGTAAAGATAAAACCGTCGTGAAATTGGTTTACCAAGAAGAAAATGAGAAAGTTTTTTATGATAGTATGCAATTTTTAGATGCTTCTTTTGGGGTAGCTATGGGTGATCCTGTTTCCAATTGTTTGAATATTATTATTACGAATGATGGTGGCAATTCTTGGCAAAAAGTACCTTGTGAGAAACTACCAAAAGTAGAGGAGGGAGAAGCCGCTTTTGCAGCGAGTAATACCAATGTTATTTTACGAGGCAATTCGATATTTATTGTTTCTGGAGGCAAGAAATCCCGTTGCTTTGTAAGTAAAGACAAAGGTATGAGTTGGCAAGTATATGAGACACCTATTGTGCAAGGAAAAGCCATGACCGGTATTTTTACAGCCGATTTTTACGATGATAAAATTGGTTTTATTGCAGGTGGAGATTATGAAAAACAAGAGGCCAATGTAGACAATAAAGCAATTACGCGAGATGGCGGTAAAACTTGGAAGTTAGTAGGGCAAAATACGGGTTTTGGATATGCTTCTTGTGTGCAATTTGTACCAAAAAGTGAAGGAAAATCGTTAGTTTGCGTAGGAGGAACTGGCGTACATTTTTCAAATGATAGCGGAGCCACTTGGAAAAAATTAGCAGAAGATAAAGATTTATACACCCTTCGTTTTCGAAATGATTCGGTAGCCTATGCAGCTGGTAGAAATAGAGTAGTGGAGTTGAAACTTAAGGAGTAATTTATTGCCATTTTAAACAACTAATTTGTAAAATATATCTACTGCAAACAGGTTGATTATGCATTTGCGCGGGTTGCCAATTTTCCATCGTTAAAAGTTCTTTTTTAAGTTCAGCTTTACAGGTTTCGCTAAGTTTAGCTCTTGTAAATCTAACGTCTATAATTTTTCCTTTAGAATTTATTGTTAGGTACATAAATAGAGAACTATAAATAGTATAATTTTCTTTTTCTTGACATTGTCCAATAATTGGTAATAGCTGATTAATAACAAATTTATTTAGTTCTCTTTCTCCTTTTTTATAATGTGCTTTTATTTCTTTTGAATCATATATAGTATCACAACTTTTAGTTTGTGCTAAGCAATTTGCGCAACTTAAAGTGATAAATAAAATAAATGGAATTAGTTTTGTGTTCAACATTAAAAAAATAATTTTGTATAAAGATAAAAAAAAGCACCAATCGGTGCTTTTTTTAATTTTTTCGTCCTCTAAATTCGCGTAATAATTTGCGATTGAATTCGTCCTCCGCTTTTTTCAGTCGAATGACTTTCTTTGGAGGTAATACTTTTAATAAATCTTTTAGATACTTTTTCTTTAAAGCATGCATCTCATCTTCATAATCCTCCATTTTGGTAATCAAATCCAATGCTTCTTTATCAGATAAAGATTCAAAACCTCCATTTTCAAACTGATTGACAATTGCTTTCATTTTATTGTGTTTAATTTCAAACTGTTTGTCATCAAAAGCATTATAAACAGGCCAAAATTTTTGAGCTTCTTCGGTTGTTAAATCAAGCTTTTCAGTAATATAAGCTACTTTTAAAGCTTTAATTTTTTCTTTTTTCTCTTTCATTCCTCCTTGAGCAAATGAAACACTAACTATTAAAATTAGTAATAGGGTTAATTTTTTTCTCATTCTTATTGATTTAAATAGTAGTCAATGTTTTGTGTATCTAATAAATAGGATTCTACAGCATCATCATTTAATGTTAGGTCGTTTTCTAAAGCATTAATGTCTTCCGTACTCAATTTATCGATAATATCATAGGTAGAATATTCACTCACTAAATAATTTTCTAAAGTAGTAGCCTCAATAGTGGTGTCTTTCGACATGGATTGATAGACTGGAATCGCAATCATAACTAACAATACTGCAGCAATACTGGAAATCCAAATTTGTTTTTTATGAAATAAAGATACTACTTTGGTTTCTTTTTGAGGCAATTGTTCCATCATTTTGGCTTCAAATTGCTCAAAATAGTTTTCCGGAACTTGAAATCCCGATTTTATTTTGGGTTGTGTATCTAAGTTAAAATCTTTCATATTAATTAGACTTTATTTTTTTAAAATGGTTTAATTCGTTTTTAAATATTCTTCTATTTTCTTCACGGCTAAATGATAACTGGCTTTTAAAGCACCAACAGAGGTGTCTACAATTTCTGAAATTTCTTCATATTTTAATTCTTCAAAATACTTCATTTTAAACACTAATTGCTGTTTTTCTGGTAATAGGGCAATCGCTTTTTGTAATTTGAGTTGGATTTCATTACCATCAAAAAAAACATCACTTTCGAGTTTATTCAATTCTTTTTGTTGTACTTCTTCATTACTAATGCCAGATTTTTTTGCTTTTTGCTGTAAAAACGTCAATGCTTCATTGGTAGCAATCCGATAAATCCATGAAAATAATTTACTTTCTCCTTTAAATTTAGCAATGTTTTGAAAAATTTTTAAGAAGGTATTCTGTAAAACATCATCGGTATCGTCATGATTTAAAACTATATTTCGAATATGATTGTACAAGGGTTTTTGGTACAATTGTAACAGTTCCCGAAACGCTTCTTGTTGCGTTTTCGGATGTAATAAACGTTCAATGAATACCTTTTCGTCTTGCAATTTTATTCTATTTGTAGATAAGACTAAAGATAATTAAAAAGGTTTAATCCATTGGTCACAAATCTTTTTAATAGTATTTTTGTGCAAAATTTTTAGAAATGATTCAAACTGTTATTTTTGATATGGATGGTGTTATAGTGGACACAGAACCAGTACACCATTATGCGTACCACCAACATTTTAAAGAGTTACAAATTTCTGTATCCGACGAAATTTATGCGAGTTTTACAGGGAATTCCACTCGAAATGTGTTTCAAAAATTAAAAGATTTGTTTCAATTGGAACAAGAAGTGGAAGACTTAATCTTACGAAAAAGATACCTTTTCAATGATGCTTTTGATTCCAAACCCGATTTATACTTAATTGACGGAGTTGAAGATTTGATAAAAGACTTGCATGCGAATGGTTTTCAATTAATTGTAGCTTCATCAGCTTCAAAAAGTACCATCAATCGTGTTTTCAATCGCTTTAACTTGCATGCCTATTTCAGCCATATTGTTTCGGGTGAAGATTTTCCAAAATCGAAACCACATCCTGCTATTTTTGAACATGCAGCGAGTCTATCAATCCATCCTAAAGAAAATTGTATAGTAATTGAAGACAGTACCAATGGAGTACAAGCCTCGCATGCAGCTGGTATTTATTGTATTGGATATACGAGTGTTAATTCTAAAAACCAAGATTTGTCTTTGGCCAATCAAATAATTACTGATTTTAGCCAAATTAATGCTGAAACTATTAAGAAATTAGGTTAATCTAACGCTTTTTTATACACTTTTAAACACCTTTCACGAGCTTCTTTATGATCTACGATAGGTTCTGGATATTTTGAAGTTTCTAATTCTGGAATCCATTTTTTAATGTATTTCAAGTCTTTGTCAAATTTCTTAATTTGTTCGGTAGGATTAAAAATTCGAAAATAGGGAGCAGCATCAACACCTGAACCAGCAGCCCATTGCCAATTACCAACATTACTTGCTTGTTCATAATCTAATAATTTTTGAGCAAAATAGGTTTCACCCCAACGCCAATCAATCAAAAGATGTTTGCATAGAAAACTTGCGACTATCATACGCACTCTATTGTGCATATGACCAGTAGCGTTTAATTCGCGCATACCAGCATCAACAAAAGGATAACCTGTTTTTCCCTCACACCATTTTTGGAATTGTTTCTCGTCATTTCTCCATTCAATTGCATCATATTTGGGTTTAAAACTTTCAGTTGTAGTTTTTGGGAAATGCCATAAAATTTGCATGAAAAACTCTCTCCAAATGAGCTCTTTTAAAAATGTTTCATTCTTAACGGATCGTGCTTTTTGCACCATTTCTCTAATAGATACTGTACCAAATCGTAAATGTATACCTAATAATGAAGTACCATGAATTGCAGGAAAATTCCTAGTTTCTTCATAATTACTCATTAATTTTTCTGAAACATTATATTCAGGGAGTTTAATTTTTGTTGGTTTAAAACCAATGTCTTCCAAACTTAAAAAAGGATAATTATGCTTTACAATTTGATCTAATTTATCTTCCGATTTATACTGTGTAAGTTTTGTGTTTTGTAATTTTTCTTTCCATTTTTTAGAATAGGGCGTATACACTACATAAGGTGTGCCATCGTCTTTAACCACTTCATCTTTTTCAAAAATGACTTGATCTTTTGAAGTTTTGAAAGTAATGTCATGTTCTTTAAATAATTGGTATACTTCCTTATCTCTTTTGCGCGCATAGGGTTCGTAATCGTGATTGGTATAAACAGTTTTAATTTTATTTTCTTCAATTAATTTTTGAAATATTTTTTTGGGGTCACCTAAGAAAATAGCTAGCGATTTTGCTTTTTTCTCTAATTGTTTTTGCATGTTTTCTAATTGCTCATGAATAAATTGAACACGAGCATCATCTTTAGGCAATTCGTTTAAAATTTTAGAATCAAAAATAAATAGCGGTAATACTTCTTCTTTTTCATTTAAAGCGTGAAAAAGTCCTATATTATCGTTGAATCGTAAATCTCTTCTGAACCAAAAAATATTCATTATTACTGTAGTTTAAAGGTTTAAATTGTTTAATTTTAACGGTTTACGTGTTTAAAATGGTACTACTCAAAAAAATTAAACCACTTAAACTCCTAACATTTAAAGATTTTTAAATTATGTATTAACTGACAAGGTTGACATTCCACCATCAACATGAAAGACTTGCCCTGTAATCCAACTGCTTTTATCGGATAGTAAAAAGGCAGCCATTTCTGCAATATCTTTAGCGGAACCAATTTTTTTTAATGGATGTCTTTCAGCAGCTTTCTCTTTTTTGACATCATTGTTTAAAAATTTATCTGCTAATGGAGTATCCGTTAGGGAAGGAGCAATAACATTGACTCTTATTTTGGGAGCATATTCTGCTGCTAAAGCTTTTGCAAATCCTTCAACAGCACCTTTAGCGGCAGCTACACTAGTATGAAATGGCATTCCTGTACCAACAGCAACCGTACTAAAAAGGACAATACTCGATTGTTGAGCAGCAGTAAGTTTTGGTAATACACTTTGAAGTACTTTTACCATGTCTATAAAGTTGATTTTTAAATCTTCTTCAAAAGTTTCTATTTTTAATCCTTTGAAAGGTCTTAAATTAATGCTTCCTGGTAAAAATACAAAACCGTCTATAGTATCGGGTAACATTTCTAAATTGATTTCTTGTGTATGCGCATCAAATGGAATATGATGGATAGATGTATCTAAATTAGAAGCTGTTCGTGAGGCAACATAAACGCTATGTTCACTTTTTAATAGTTCTGATAAAGCATAACCAATACCATACGAACCTCCAATTAATACTATGTTTTTTTTCATTATGAATTATTTTTTTAAAGTTTATTCAGTTAAAATCGTTTTTAGAAACTATAAACTTTTTATTCTTTGTATACACCGAAAAGTTCGATTAGCTTTTTTCTTCGGTATTCAAAAATTTCATCTAATTTGGGTTTGACTAAAATGGGATGGACCAATTGTCCTAAGATTCCCATTGGAATTTTATAATCTATAATATCTTCCATTTCTACTCCTCCAGGTATTTCTTTTAGAAAGTGTTTATGATGCCAAAGCGAATAAGGCCCAAAACGTTGTTCATCAACAAAGTATTTTTTGTCTTGAACATGTGTAATTTCGGTTACCCATTTTGTAGGAATGTTGAGAACAGGTGTAACAATATACTGGATTATCTGTCCAGGGAACATGGGTTTATCTGCTCCAGAAATAATGTTAAATCCCATGTAATCAGGGGTTATCGTTTTTAAATTTTTTGGATCAGAAAGAAATTCCCAAGCCTCTGTTATGGATATGGGTAAATTTTGTTTAGAATGTAAAGTATAAATTTTCATAAATTTATTTTGTTTAACAAATATACAAAAATATTAAACAAAATAATTTTAATTTTAGGAATAGCTTAACATATAGCTCTGCGATTTTTAGTAATTTCGTAGAAACCTTATTTATAACACAAAATAATAAAATAAAAGATGAAAAAGTTATTTTTTACTGGATTGTTGGCATTGACTATGCTTTCAACTCATGCACAAGTAAAAACACCGCAAGCGAGTCCAGCTGCTAAAGTTGATCAAATGGTTGGTTTGGCTGATATTCAAATTGATTATTCAAGACCAGGAGCAAAAGGAAGAACTGTTTATGGGGATTTAGTTCCTTATGGAAAAAACTGGAGAACTGGAGCCAATGCTAACACAACTTTTTCAGTAGATCAAGATATTAAGGTAAATGGAAAAGATTTAAAGAAAGGTAAGTATGCTTTATATACTACACCAAAAGCAGATAGTTGGGATGTAATTTTTTATACATCTACTGATAATTGGGGTTTACCAGAAAATTGGGACGAATCTAAAGTTGCTTTGCGAGTAAGTGTAAAACCTGAAACATTAATGCGTTCGGTTGAATCTTTTACAATTGCTATTAATAATATTACAAATGATTCCGCTACTTTAGATTTAGCATGGGAAAGAACTTATGTATCAATACCTTTTACAGTGCCTACCAATGAAGTTGCAATGGCAAGTATTGAAAAAGCTTTAGCTGGACCATCTTATGCTGATTATTTTGCTGCTGCTCAATACTATTATCAATCCAACAATGATATGAATAAAGCTTTAACTTGGGTAAATAAAGCAATTGAAATGGCACCTAGTGATAGAGATACACCTTTTTGGTATTTGCGATTAAAATCATTAATTCAGGCAAAAACAGGTGATAAAAAAGGAGCAATTGTTACTGCTAAAGCCTCTTTGGAAGGAGCTAAAAAAGCGGGTAACGCAGATTATGAAAAGATGAATAAAGATAGTATTGCAGAATGGTCTAAATAAATTAGTGCCTAATATAATATAAAAAAGCCGTTAGTTTACTAACGGCTTTTTGGTTTAAAATCTCAATTAACTATTTAACAAAATATAGTTTTCTTTTTTGAACTAATTTCTAATGGTTAGTTACTAGCCAATTTCTCTCTCGTCATCGTAACTTTGTAAGTTTCTGAAATGCCTTTAGTGGATAGAGTTGCATCTTCATCAGTTACTACTAATTCATAAGAAACTTTCTTTAGATTATTTTCTACCTTTAGGATATATTTTCCAGCAGGGAATTGCTCTAAATTATACGTTTTTTTAATTCCTTTTTCTCCTTTTGCATTTTCAACATAAATTTCCTGACCTTCTTGATCTAAAATTGTAATTGTTGCTTCTTGTATGGCATTTATAGAAAAAGTAATTTGTTTTCCATTTTTATTTTTTACATATAGTAAAAAATCAAGATCATTTGCGTGCACTGTCATAGTAGATAAAACTACTGCGAATACCATAGATAATTTTAAAAGATTTTTCATAATTGTAGTTTTTAAATTAATACTTATTTGTTTGTTGATGAAGCAAATTTAGAGCAGTTGGTGAGCAATTAACACTACTGTATTTGCAAATTTATATGTTATATTAACTTTTTCGAAAACGTTTTAGTGATATTGGGTTAATTTAGTATATGTTGATAATGAAATTTTTTATACTTTTTTTTATCAGTTTCCCAAAAAAGAGTGTTTTTAATTTTGTGGTATTCATTTTTACTGTTTTTACAACACTTTTGGTGTACTTCAATGATAAAAGTAGGAAAAGTGCATACGATTCATTTTTTATAAATTACTAGTATTTTTTTTAAAATTGAATTCTATATTGAAACTGTACTATTTTTTCTTTCACGAAAACGATTTAGGTTAAAAAATAGAATTTTGTATATAAAGCAAGTCCTATTGATTATCTTTATTACCTATGAAAAATGTTACTCCATCTTTCGAAGTAATTGTTCCTTCTTTTGGAAGTTCCTTTACTTATACGTCTTATACAGAGAAAGCAAATAACAAATCTGATATTTGGCATTATCATCCTGAAATTGAATTGGTCTATGTGAATGGAGGTTCAGGTAAAAGGCAAATTGGAAGTCACCTTTCGTATTATACGGATGGAGATTTAATCTTAATTGGAAGTAATTTACCCCATTGTGGATTTACGAATGAAGAAACAGGCAATACGGTTGAAACGGTCATCCAAATGAAACCTGATTTTTTAGGAGAAGATTTTTTTGGAATTATTGAAATGAAAAAAATTAAGAGTTTATTGCAACAGGCGCGAATTGGAATTGCTTTTGAAAAGGAAACTAAAAATAGAGTGGGTTCCCAAATAGAATTGATGCAAAAAATGAATCCGTTGAATCGATTGCTAAGTTTTTTGAAAATTTTAAATGATTTAGCGCATTCAAAAGATACTATTTTTTTAAATGCTGACGGATTTTCAATGGTTACCCAAATGCAAGATAATGACAAAATAAATCTCGTATTTAATTATGTGAAAAACCATTATTTTGAGTCTATAGCTTTAGAACAAGTAGCAGACTTGGTAAGTATGACTGTTCCTTCTTTTTGTCGTTTTTTTAAGAAGATTACCAACAAGACTTTTACTGCTTTTGTGAATGAATATCGACTAGTTCATGCCTGTAAATTGCTAGCTGAAAAACCCATAAGTATCACCGAAATTTGTTTTGAAAGTGGTTTTAATAATTTTAGTCACTTTAATAAACTCTTTAATGAATATACAGGTAAAAGCGCTTCACAATATCGAAACGAATTGAAAAATATATTAAAATAAAAAAGAGCTTTATGCAAGCTCTTTTTTATAGGGTGTTTGATTTTGTTTATCAGAAAATAATTGGGCAATGTAGGAGAGCACTAGCGTTAAAACAACTCCAATAAAATTTAGCCACAAATAACTTAATTTATCATCTTCAGGTTGAATATGAATGTAAAAATAATAAATAATAAAGATAATGGTTTGACTTAAACAGGCACCTATAAAAATGGCATTGCCTTTAATATATTTAATGTAGAAACCTACTAAAAAGATACCCAAAACGGTTCCGTAAAAAATAGAGCCTATTATATTTACCAATTGAATTAAATTTTCAAATAGCGAACTAATACAAGCAAAACCAATAGCAACCACACCCCAAAATAATGTAAAATATTGAGTAGCTGTTACATAATGTTTATCACTTTTATCTGCTACATTTCTCTTATAAATATCTATTGCTGTAGTTGCTGCTAATGAATTTAAACCAGAAGCACTAGATGACATTGCAGCACTAAAAATGACCGCTAATAACAATCCTAATAAACCTTTGGGTAAATAATGCAAAATAAAATAAAGGAAAACATAATCTTTATCATTCGTTTCAGAACCAGAATCAACTTTTTTGATAATTTCTTTTGCATCTTCTCTTAGTTCTTTTTCTTTCAAAGAAAGAGCTACCATTTGTTTTCTTAATGCTGGATTATCATAATCATTGTGTTGTAATTGTTCTACATATATTTTATTAACAACTTTCTTTTCTTCGTTTACCACATGAAGTTTATCTTCAATTTTTTCATAATCAGATTTATAAGTTGAAGCTTTTACTTTAGTAACATTGTTGGGATTAAAATGCAAAGGAGCATCATTAAATTGGAAGAAAACGAAAACAAGTACACCCGTCAATAAGATAAAAAACTGCATGGGTACTTTTAAAACACCATTCATAATCAGTCCCATTTGACTTTCTTTTACCGATTTTCCAGTTAAATAACGTCCTACTTGAGATTGATCTGTACCAAAGTAAGATAACATTAAGAAAAAACCACCTGTAATACCACTCCAAAAAGTATATCTTGTTTTGGGATTGTACGAAAAATCGAGGATATCCATTTTTCCATTTGCTCCAGCCACATGTAGAATATTACCAAAGTCAATTTCTTCGGGTAAATAATTTAAGATGAGAAAAAAGGTAATAAACATCCCAGAAATAATCACAAACATTTGTTGTTTCTGGGTGATATTTACTGCTTTTGTTCCACCAGTTACTGTATAAATGATGACTAAAACACCAATAATAATATTTAAAAAGGTTAAATTCCAACCTAACAAAGCAGATAGAATAATAGAAGGAGCATAAATTGTGATACCCGTTCCTAAACCTCTTTGAATTAAAAACAAAACTGCAGCTAGCGTACGCGTTCTAATATCAAAACGTTGTTCTAAATATTCATAGGCAGTGTACACTTTCAATTTATGGTAAATAGGTATAAAAGTGTAAGCAATTACAATCATTGCTAATGGAAGTCCGAAATAAAATTGAACAAATCCCATTCCGTCATGATAGGCTTGCCCTGGTGTGGATAAAAATGTAATAGCACTGGCTTGTGTAGCCATTACCGATAATCCAACCGTAAACCAAGGGGTTTCGTTATTGTCTAATAGATAATCTTTTACATTTGCACTTCCTTTAGTTTTTAAAGCGCCATAAACTACAATAAACAATAAAGTACAAGAAAGTACGATCCAATCTAAATATTCCATATTATGAGTAGATTTCCATTATTAAAACGAAAATTAAAATATATATCGCATTTAAAATGAGTACATAATTATAACTTCTTTTCCATTCGTTTTTTTCTCTTTCCATACTGTTTTATTTATCTAATGAGATTAGGTTGGCTAAAAGACGATAGGCACCAGAAACTCCTTCTGGAAGCTCTCTAAAGAAGCTTAAACCTGTATAAATATAATTTCCTTTTCCATATTTTGCAACTAAAAGTGCCCCTTGTTTTTGTTCTTCACCATCATCTGCAGCGGAAAGTATAGGTGTAAAGGCTTTGTCCCATTTGTCAGGATAGTATAAACCTTGTTCTTGTACCCAATTTTCAAAATCTTTAGCGGTTATTTTATTCGGTACATTTAATATAGGGTTTTTAGGATCTAGAAAAGTAACTACCGCTTTTTCATTGGTCACACGATCTCTCGAAATAGACAATTCAAAAGGAGCAACTTCTTTAGTTAGTAAGCCACTAGTAGTATTGTATTGTACAATTAAATTTCCTCCGTTTTCCACAAACTTAAACAATTCTTTTTGTTTGAATTTTAAATCTTCAACGGTGTTAAAGGCTCTAATTCCTAAAATAACAGCATCAAATTTAGCTAAAGAAGCGGCTTGTAATTCGGTTGGATTAATATAAGTAATGTTGTAACCAATGTTTTCCAAATATTTACCTACTTCATCACCTGCACCTAAAAGATAACCAATGTTTTTGCCTTTGGTTTCAATATCTAATTTTACCAATTTCCCTTCAGAGGCTTGTAAAATGGTTTGTTTCGGAATATGGTCATATCGAATTTCAACGCATTCGAATTGATGGTTTTCCGTAGCCGTTTTGATACCCACAGTAAAATCCACATTGCTTTCCTGTTTTGGAGGATACACTTTAAAACTAATAGTTTGTTCCTCATTTTTAGTAGGTATTGCAAACGGAATCTCTTTTGGTTCCACCATCCAATTTGCAGGAATTTGTAACTGAGCGATACCTGAACTATTATTTTTATGTGCTTTTAATTTTACTAAAATCTCTTTCGGTTGATTGGTATTAAAAATGGAAACTTTATTTACAATTTCTGAAGTTACTTCTGGTAAAACGGTAAAAGGAATATAGATTTCACCTTTTTTGCGATCGTTCATTTTATACACCATATTTTTTACAAAATCAATGATAATACCTTCTACTTCAACAGTGAAAACAATTGGAAATTGTAATTTTTCTTCAGGATAAATACGAATGGTTTTATTACTAACTTGATACATGCCAACGGTTGGTTTTTCTTTTAACCAAAATAAGTTGGAGTACTCTATTGTAGTAGGAATTGTGAAATTCTTCTCTTCTAAGATTACTTTTTCATTGTTAGTTAATTCTTTTTTGTACTCTTTTTTATTTTGATTTAAAAGACTATAACTGATTAATTTTATAGGGGCACTACTACGATTAATAGCTTCTATAGTAATAGTGATATCTTCATTTTTGGTTGCAGTTTCAACTGAAGTTATTGCTTCCAAATACAAACCGCTAGCAGCTTCAATAATTTTTAAAATTTGTTTGGTTTTTTCTGTTTTCCAATGGGAATCTTCCAATTTTTGAATTAAAGTATACGCTTTTACCAAGTCTGGAATATGACTAGCAGGATTTTTAAAATTGAAATTTTCTTGAATAGGAAGTAATATTTTACCTATCGCTTCACCACCTTTAATACGTTTCCAAGAAGTATCAATTCCAGCAAAAATATTATGATTACTCGGTAAATCTCCTTTTAATAATTCTAAGTATTCGGTTTCATCACCTCTTGTACCTGTTGAACCAAAACCTTGACATTGGTGCTGACTTCTACTTAAAGCTGCAATTTCATGATTACTTTTTCCTTTTAAGGGATAATAAACATTGGCATTAAAACCAATTAAATTGGATTTATCTGCTTTTTCAAAAGCTTCTTCACTTCCGTAAAACCACCAAGAAGTATTGAAAAATACTCTTTTAGGTTTCACTTTTAATTGGTCATACGCTTCTAAACTTAACATAGCTGAAGCAGTATGATGTCCGTGTGTGGTTCCAGGTGTTCTGTGGTTGAAGCGATTGATAACAATATCAGGTTGAAAGGTTTCCATTACTTGAATTACATCTTCCAAGACTTGTTTTTTATTCCAAATAGAAAACGTTTCATTAGGTTCTTTGGAATAACCAAAATCATTAGCACGGGTAAAAAATTGATTTCCCCCATCGATATTTCGTGCGGCTAATAATTCTTGCGTTCGAATGGCACCTAATTTTTCTCTTAATTCTGGTCCGATTAGATTTTGTCCACCATCTCCACGTGTTAAAGATAAATAAGCAGTTTCGGCATGATAATGATTGGCAAAATAGGTGATTAAACGGGTGTTTTCATCATCAGGATGTGCAGCAACATATAACACTTTTCCTAAGAAATTTAATTTTTCAACTTCTTCAAAAATTTGGTTGGAATTTAATTT
Source organism: Flavobacteriaceae bacterium (assembly GCA_002862755.1). Lineage (GTDB taxonomy): Bacteria > Bacteroidota > Bacteroidia > Flavobacteriales > Flavobacteriaceae > Flavobacterium. The sequence continues at coordinate 54,910 of PKDY01000015.1, forward strand.
TTTAGGAGCTTGTGCTTGAAGTAATAAAGTAACTAATAAAAGTATAACCGTAAATTTTCGTGTCATTTTTCTTGTTTTTTTAATTCCAAAAATGAAATTGAGCCTAAAATTAAAAAAGGAAGATTGAAATGCTTCCTTTTTAACAATAATTTATAAGATGATTTAGTCGGTAAACTCTCGATCTTCAAAAGTATGCTTAATTAATAAAATTCCTTTTTGCATTAATAGGTTATTTGGATAGGTAATTCTTTCTTCATCATTATTCTTCAATACAATATAAAACGCTTTTATATCTTCAATTTCACCTTCTAGCGGAAAATCTTTATCTAGTATTTTAATTTTGTCACCAATTTTAAAAGGGTAGGAGAAAAAAAGAATGATTCCGGCAGAAATATTACTTAATATGGACCATTGTGCAAAAGAGGCAACTCCAATTACAGCAAAAAGAGAGGAAATGAATAAGAAAATTTGCTCTCGCTTGACACCCCAAATGATCACAATCGATATGATGGCCAATAATCCAATTAAAATGTTGATGTACTTAATTACAAGATTGGTTCTGTGTTCTAAAGACTCATTAATTTTAGCAAACTTACGTACCAATTCAGAGGAAGCAATTCGTAAAATAAAGAAGATACAAATCGTAATGAAAGTTAATATTTCTTCGTGTAAATAAGGGTTGTCAATGTATTTTAGCATATTCCAATAGTTTGGTGTAAACTTTTTCAACTGGTAAACCTACAACATTAGTGTATGAACCTTCAATTTTTGTAATTCCGATGATACCAATCCATTCTTGAATACCATAAGAACCTGCTTTATCAAAAGGCTTATAATTTTTGATATAATAGTTAATTTCAGCTTCAGTTAATTTTTTAAAGGTAACTTCTGTCACCTCATATATGGTTTCTAATTTTTCTTTCGTCTTAAAACAAACGGAAGTAATTACTTGATGTGTTTTTGCAGATAACGATTGTAACATTTGAAAGGCATCTTCTTGGTTTTTTGGTTTACCCAAAGCTTTTTCTTCATGCCAAACAATAGTATCACTGGTAATAAGTAAATCTTTAGGACCTAAATCTTCAAAGGCAGCTGCTTTTAATTCCGCTAGATAATTTGTTATGGCTTGAGCTTTTAAAGTATCGGGATATACCTCTTCAATTTCTTTTAATTGAATTTGGAAAGGAACATCCATGTCTTTAAAAAACTGCTGTCTTCTTGGGGAACCAGAAGCTAAAATAATATGATAAGGTAGTAATTTATCCTTGTCCATTTTGAATAAAATAAGTAATTACAGCTATAGACAAAATACCAAACAATAAAACTATTTTTAAAACAGTACTAATGTGTTTGAATTCTTCTTTTGTTTTTCCGCTCCACAATTTTATCATGCAATAGAGTAGTGGACCTACTATAAAAAGTAAAGCATATAAAAGTATGTAGCTGTAGTCTAATAAGTTAGTGTTGATATAATAAAGCAATAATAGAATAGGTACAATGATCAATATACTAACAAGTTTTGCGGTTCTTGTTTTTCCTAAAAGAATAGGAATGGTTTGGATGCCTGCAGCATAATCACCATCTGTATCTTCTATGTCTTTTACAATTTCTCTAATGAAATTGATAATAAAAGCAAAGACAGCATAATCAAACAGCACACCAAATGCATTTTTCATTTGTACCAAATTTCCTTCGTAAGTAGCTGGAAACAAATCAAAAATTCCCAAAATTAGGATACTAAAAGAAAGAATAAATGCAACAACAATATTACTAACCACTACAATTTTTTTCAAAAAGGTAGAATAAACATAGAGTAAAGCCGCAATAAAAATAAAAACGGTAAAGAGTCCTTTTTTGCCTACAGTATTGGATAAATAAAAACCAATACCTACACCTATTAGGTTTAAACCTACATAAATATTATAGGCTAAATTCTCCGATACACTTTTTCCTACGATTCTATCTTGTGGTTTGGTAATTTCATCATTGTCTTGATCTAAAATGTTATTAATTACATAACCAGCAGCCGCAATACAAACTGTAGAAAGAACTAATAAGGCAAATTGTAAATGACTTAAGGATAAAAAATTACCAGTCGGACTTAAATTGGTATAGGTTGCTGCTTTTAAATAGGTATAACGGAAAAGTACTTGCATGAGCGCAAGTAGCAATAAATTTTGATAACGAATTAATTTAAGGTATTTCATTTATTTTAAGTAAAAAGTAAAAAGTAAAAAGTGAAAAGAGAATTGACGAATTAACAAAATTAACCAATCGGAACATTAATCATATTTAGCATCAAAATGTTCCATCCATTTATGCTGTACTTTCATTACTTGTTCGATGACATCTCGAACACACCCTTTTCCACCATCTTTATGAGAAATGTATTTGGATAAAGCTTTAATTTCAGGTGCTGCATTTTGTGGACAAGTAGGTAAACCTACTAATTTCATTACATGATAATCTGGAATATCATCTCCCATGTATAATACTTGTTCGGGTTGAATATTATAAATATCGATAAACTCTTTAAACGTTTCTACTTTATCAGAAACTCCTAAATGAATATCGGTAATGCCTAAATTTCGTAAACGAACGCGTACACCTTCATTGCTTCCTCCAGAAATAATACAAACAGTATATCCGTTTTCCACTGCTGCTTTCATAGCATATCCATCACGAATATTCATATTGCGAAGCATTTCCCCAGTTTGTGTTACATGTATGGTTCCATCGGTAAGTACACCATCTACATCTAAGATGAAAGTGGTTATGTTGTTCATTAATTCTTTATAGCTCTTTTGAGACATGTTGTATAGATTGCGTTAAAAGTTGGTAAATATCTTGATAATTGGAGTCTTTTAAAAACTCTAAATGTTTTTCTATGGTTTGTGTATCGTTTCGTAAAGCAGGACCAGTTTGGGCCTCTTTTGGTGCTAAAACGCTTATTTTAGTTGCAACTTCCTGAATGAGAGGTTGTAAAATTTCAAATGGGATTTTGTTTTTCTGACAAATATCATTTCCAATCACATACATATGATTTACAAAATTACTCACAAAAACCGCAGCAACATGTAAGGTACTACGTTGAACTGAGTCAATTGAATATACCTTATTGGAAATGGTTTTTGCAAGGATTTCTAACGTTTCATAATCGCTTGTGTTTTCAGCTTCCAAGCAAATTGGAATAGAAGAGAAGTCTACCGCTTTGTCTTTGGAAAAAGTTTGTAAAGGATAAAAAACACCTTTTCTATTTTTAGTATTTAAGACGTTGATATTTGAAGTTCCTGAAGTATGCACAACTAATTTATTTGTAAAAGTAAGCTGACTCGATACCTCAGAGATTGCATTATCTGTAACAGAAATTAGGTACACATCAGCGTCGAGTATAGCTTTATAATCATTTGTGATTTGCTCTTTCGGCAACAGATGTAAAAGACTTTCAGTTTTTCGTGCAAAAGCCTGAACCAAAGAAACTTCTTTCGTTTGTAAAAACACTTTAATGAAGTGCTGTGCGACATTACCGTTGCCTATTACAATTACTTTTAACATGTGGCTAAATTAGTGTTTTTAAATCAAAAATTGCTGTTAAGTAATAGATGGAAAATAAAAAAACTTCAAAATTAACTTTTGAAGTTTTTTTATTTAAAACAAACTGAAATTAAATATTACCGTAGTGTTGCTCCCAATTGGTTTTCAAAATTCATTTGCAGTTTACTCATGATTTTTTCAATTTCTTTATCATTTAAGGTTTTGCTTTCATCTTGAATAATAAAGCTAACCGCATATGATTTTTTACCTTCTGGTAAGTTTTTACCTTGGTAAACATCGAAAAGATGGATCTCTTTTAATAATTTCTTTTCGGTTTGTTTGGCAATTTTATACACCTCTTCAAAATGAGTACTTTCATTCAATAGAAGTGCTAAATCACGTCTTACAGCAGGATATTTTGGAATATCAGTAAATTTAATTTTATTTGAAATGTATTTTTGAATTTTTCCCCAATTAAAATCAGCAAATAAAACCTCTTGTTTGATATCAAAATGTTTTAGTATTGATTTTTTGATGGTTCCAAATTCTACAATGATTTCCTTACCAACAGCTAAACTTAATCCTTCAGCAAAAATATCACTTTCTACAGGTAAACTAGATACTTTGCTATCTAAGCCAATTCTAGAAAGCACATTATTAATATAGCCTTTGAATAAGAAGAAATCTGATTTTTGTTGGTTTTGTGTCCAATTTTCCTCAGTTCTATTACCACTTAAAAATAAGGTCAAGTGTTTATTTTCTTCATATCCAGAAGGTAATTTATGGTAAGTTTTACCAAATTCATATAATTTTAAATCACTTCTCTTTCTATTGATATTAAATGAAATAGCTTCTAAACCTGAAAAAAGCATCGATTGTCTCATCGCTGATAAATCATTGCTCAATGGATTTAGCATGACTACATTAAATTCTTCTTTTAAATTTTTTGATAATTGGATATAATCAGGTGTAGTTAACGAATTGGCCATCATTTCGTTAAAACCAAGAGAGCACAACTGATTGGCTACTAAATTTTGAACTTTATATTCTTCCGTACGTGAAGAGTTTGAAATTGTAGCGTTTAACTTTTCAGTAAAATTGATATTATTATAACCATACACTCTTAAAATCTCTTCAATAACATCAATTTCTCTTTGTACATCAACTCTGTAAGATGGAATTACTAAACCAATACCCGCTTCAGTAACATTATTAATTTTAATATCTAAAGCAACTAAGATTTTCTTTATCGTTTCTTTAGACAATTCTTCTCCAATAACTTTTTTAGCTTTTTCGAAATTTAAGAATACTTGAAAATCTTCAATTTTCTTTGGATATAAATCCACTATATCAGATGTAATTTCTCCACCAGCAACTTCTTGAATTAACAGCGCTGCTCTTTTTAATGCATATTCTGTAATAGTAGCATCAATACCGCGCTCAAATCGAAAAGAAGCATCAGTATTTAACGCATGTCTTTTGGCTGTTTTTCTAACAGAAACTGGATTGAAATAGGCACTTTCTAAAAAAATAGAAGTAGTATCTTCGGTTACTCCAGAATCTTTTCCACCAAAAACTCCAGCAATACACATTGGACCTTCAGCGTGACAAATCATTAAATCTTCAGCATCTAAAGTTCTTTCAACATCATCTAAAGTTGTAAATTTAGTTCCAGCTGCAACTGTTTTTACAATTACTTTGTTGCCTTTAATTTTATTCGCATCAAAGGCATGTAAAGGTTGACCCAATTCATGTAACACATAATTAGTAACATCAACTACATTATTTTTTGGAGTTAAACCAATCGCTTTTAAACGGTTTTGAAGCCAAGCAGGTGAAGGTTTAATACTAAGACCAGAAATAGTAACGCCACAGTATCTTGGAGCTAATTTTTCATTTTCAACACTTACGTCAATTTTTAAAGTACGTTTGTCTACTTTAAAATTACTCACCGATGGCGTAATTAATTCAATATGTTTTTCTTTTTGAACGAATCCCGCTTTTAAATCTCTTGCCACTCCAAAATGACTCATAGCATCAGCACGGTTAGGAGTTAAACCTATTTCAAATACTTCATCCGTTTCAATATTAAAAACAGTTTTTCCTAAAGTGCCTGGTTTTAGGTTGGCATCTAAAATTAAAATACCATCATGACTTTCCCCTAAACCTAATTCGTCTTCTGCACAAATCATTCCATGACTTTCTTGACCACGAATTTTTCCTTTTTTTATTTCGAAGGCATTTCCTTCTTTATCATATAATTTTGTTCCAATGGTAGCCACAGGAACTTTTTGACCAGCAGCAACGTTAGGTGCACCACAAACAATTTGTACAGGAGGATTTCCATCTCCTAAATCAACAGTTGTAACTTTTAATCTATCTGCATCTGGATGTGGCTCACATGTGAGAACGTGACCTACTACAATACCTTCTAAACCACCTTTTAAACTTTCAAATTTTTCAACACCTTCTACTTCTAATCCAAGATCAGTTAGTAAAGCAGCAGTTTCTTCAGATTTCCAGTCAATTTTTATGAATTGTTTAAGCCAATTGTATGAAATACGCATTATGAATCGATTTTAAAGGTGCAAAGATAAGTATTGTAATTATTAGATTAAAATATATTTCATGTAAAATACACGTGTATTGTAATTGTTATTTTCTTAATTTATTGTCTTTTAAATTATTAAAAAAATATTTTTAAGAGTTAAAAATTGTTAATTATCAATTTTGTGCTATAATTTGAATTATTTGTGCTATTAATAATTACGAATTGAACTTAATTTTGAGTAAATCAAAAATATTAAAATTATGAGCAATGTTATTCAAAGACCGAATTTTAAAGAAAAATACGATAATTATATAGATGGAAAATTTGTGCCACCAGCTTCTGGTTCTTACTTTGACGTCTATTCGCCCATAGATGGAAAAGTATTTACAAAAGCGGCTCATTCTAACAAAGAAGATTTAGAATTAGCAGTTAATGCTGCTGATAGATCTTTTAAAACATGGAGTAAAACTTCAGCTACAGAAAGAAGCAATTTATTACAAAAAATTGCGCAAGTAATGGAAGATAATCTAGAATATTTGGCAGCAGTTGAAACCGTAGATAATGGAAAAGCAGTTCGAGAAACGTTGGCTGCAGATTTACCTTTAGCTATTGATCATTTCAGATATTTTGCTAGTGTTATAAGAGCTGAAGAAGGTTCGTTAAGTGAACTAGACTCTAATACGGTGTCTTTAATTGTTAACGAGCCTTTAGGGGTAATTGCACAAATTATTCCTTGGAATTTCCCTATTTTAATGGCAGTTTGGAAATTAGCACCTGCATTAGCAGCAGGAAACTGTGTCGTTTTAAAACCAGCAGAAAACACACCTGTTTCAATTATTGTTTTGATGGAATTAATTGGAGAAATTTTGCCTGCTGGAGTTGTTAATATTGTAAATGGTTTTGGTGCAGAATTAGGTAGAGCATTGGTTACCAATACTAAAGTAGCTAAAGCAGCATTTACGGGTTCTACAGCAACAGGAAGATTAGTAATGCAATATGCAACGGAAAATATAGTTCCTGTTACTTTAGAATTGGGAGGAAAATCGCCTAATATATTTTTCCCTTCTGTAATGGACGAAGACGATGCCTTTTTAGATAAAGCTATAGAAGGAGCAGTTTTGTTTTGTTTGAATCAAGGTGAAGTATGTACTTGTCCTTCGCGTCTTTTAATACATGAATCCATTTATGATGCTTTTATAGAACGCGTTTTAGAACGCGTTAAAGCTGTAAAAATGGGAAATCCATTAGATAAAACCGTTATGATGGGCGCGCAAGCTTCTAAAGTTCAAAAAGATAAAATTATGTCTTATTTGAAGTTAGGAAAAGAAGAAGGTGCGGAATTATTAGTTGGTGGTGATGAAAAAGTATTAGAAGGAGATTTAGCGAATGGTTATTATATTCAACCTACTTTGTTTAAAGGAAATAACAAAATGAGAATTTTTCAAGAAGAAATATTCGGACCGGTTTTAGCAGTAACTACTTTTAAAACAACAGAAGAAGCAATCGCAATAGCAAACGATACCATGTACGGTTTAGGTGCAGGTGTTTGGTCTAGAGATGCACACGAATTGTATCAGGTTCCAAGAGCTATTCAAGCAGGTAGAGTATGGGTAAACCAATATCATTCTTATCCAGCAGGAGCACCATTTGGAGGTTATAAACAATCTGGAATTGGTAGGGAAAACCATAAAATGATGTTAGACCATTACCGTCAAACAAAGAACATGTTGATTTCTTATGATAAAAACAAGTTAGGATTCTTTTAATTTTTAATTTAATAATCTGACCCAGTTTCGGCTGGGTTTTATTTTTTATATCATGAATATAATAAAGAGACTATCAGTATCGGAAAAAGCATTAGCTATTATTGCTATTTTACAAGAGAAATTTGGGGATTTAATGTTTTATCAAGCGGGTGGTTGTTGTGAAGGTACGCAACCTCAATGTTTTGAAAAAGGAGCTTTTTTCCCAAGAACGGGAGATGTTTGTATCGGTCAAATAAAAGGGTTTGATTTTTGGTTAGATAAAGATTTATTTGAATATTGGAAACATGCTCATTTTACATTGGATGTTATGGATGGAATAGGAGCAGGTGGTTTTTCTTTGGAAACACCTTTTGGAAAAACTTTTGTTGTACAGTATAAAATTTTTACAGATGAGGAAGTAACGCAATTGGAACCCGTACGTTTGTATTCTTACGATTAAGTTGTAAAATTCATCAATTGATATTGCTTTGGAGTGACTCCTTCGTATTTTTTAAACAAACGAATGAAATAATTGCAATCTTCAAAACCCGATGCATATGAAACTTCATTAATTTGAATATTGGGATTGCTTAATAGTTTTTTTGCAAACTTAATTTTTTCATTTAAGATAAACTCAATCGGACTCATACCCAGTTCTTTTTTAAAGCTTCTATAAAAAGAGGTCGTACTCATGCAAGCTTTGTCGCTTAAGTCTTTCAATTGAATGGAATTTTGTATATTATTTTTAATGTATTCAATTGAAGCAGTTATGGGACTATCAATAGCTAAGGTTTGAGAAGTATCAAATCGTTTTACAGTTTGCGTTTGTATGATTCTAACAATTAATTCTTGTAAGGTTAAATCAGCCAAGGCATCTTTAGTTATAGAAGTACCCATGCATTCTTTGATTAGTTTATTAATGGTACTAGCCAAATCTACATTATTGTAAAAGAAGTAGTTTTCATAATCTAATTTCCAAAGATTATTTTTACCTTCTTTAGGGTATTTTTCATTTAAGAATTCTAAAGTATCCGTAATAACTTTATTATCTATTGCTAATGCAATACATTGGGTAGGATTGTTTTTTGTGGCCTCAGGGAAATCAATTTTCATTTCTACATTGGATGGAACAATAACCGTTTCTCCAGGTAGGTATTCAAAGTGAGGTTCATCAAAAAGATGCATTACTTTTTTACCACGTAGCATACTAGTTACAACTAAATCATTAAATTTTAAAGGAACCAAATCCGATTTTTGATAGGTTTCAAAAATATTCAATTCACAATTTTCTAGTGAAAAAATCGTTCTATTTTCAACTAGTGTTTTTAATGATTTTTCTTGTGTTAAACTAGGTTTGTCTAAAAGGTTTTTAACAGACATAGGGCAAAAAATATTTTCCCTAATTTATTAAAAAAAGAGTTATAAATCAATGAAATAAATAAAAAATAGCCTTTATTTTTTTAAAAATGCAATCAAACCTTTAAAATAGTTTTGCTGGTCATCATAAAAAGCCATATGACTTCCATTTTCACAGTACAGATACGTTCCGTTCGGAAGTATTTCAGCCATCTTTTGCATGAATTTTGGATCCATTGTATCAAATTGAGCTCCAATGACTAAGGTTGGAATCGTAATGTTTTTTAAATCCTGAGTTCTGTCCCAATGTTCTAATTTTCCAGATATACCAAATTCACTCGGACCTTGCATCGTTACATATAAGGATTGATTCATCTTAGAAAAAGAACGATTTACAGGTTCTGGCCAATCTTTTGCAGGTAATCTTAAAATATGTTGTTCGTAGAAGTTTGGAATCAATAATTCCATATATTTTGGGTTAGAAAAGTCTTTTTCGGCTTCTATTTTTTGAATTTCGTAAAGTGTTTCGGGTTTCATTTGTAAGGCTAATACTTCATCTGTATATTTACCATATTCTGGACAACTCGACATCATATTGGAAATAATTAATCCTTTCATTTCTTGCTGATATTTCAATGCATATTCCATGGCTAAAATACCTCCCCAAGAGTGACCTAATACGTAAAAATTGTCTTTGTTTAGGTGTAAAGCTTTACGAACTTGCTCTACTTCTTCAACATACCTTGGTAAATCCCAAAACGCAGTGTCTTTTGGATTGTCGGAATTTCCACAACCTAACTGATCGTAATAAATAAACTCAATTCCTTCCGCAGGTAAAAAATTTTCGAAACATTCAAAATATTCATGTGTACAACCTGGACCGCCATTTAAAAGTAATACTTTTGTTTTTGGATTGTTACCTATGCGTTTCGTCCAAACGTGAAAAACAGTATCCTTTGTAGTAATAGGAATCATTTTTATGCCACCATCTTGAATAATCGTAGAATCGATTTGGTAGTAATTAACCATAGTTTCTTCTTCTAAAACTACTTTTTCGTTTTTACAGCCCATTAATATGAAAGTAAGGATAAAAGTTACAACTATATTTTTCATAATGATCTATTTTTAAGGTATAATCTGTTTGTTATTTGTATTAATTAAATTAATCCATTCAATTGCCTTTTCTGCGGTTTCTGTCTCTTTACATTTTACATCAGGTGTTATTGAGTTACCATATTTAATATGATTACGGTCTATAAAAGTGCTAGTAGCTAAGTTAATTCGTGAACTATCTGATAAAGTATAGGATTTACAGCCTGTTGAAACACCATATGTACGATCTCCAAAAAACTTTGTTTTATTTCTACCCTTAAAAGCAACACTAATTGCTTCACCCGAACTAGCTGTTTTATTATTAATTAAAACGGCTACATAAGGATTTTTATTTTTCAGTTGAAATACATTTTCTTGAGTGGCTACAAGAGTATCATTTAGATATGCTTTACCTTCAAAAAGTTTCCATGATTCATACTGTCTATTACTATTTAAAAAATAACCAACATTACCATTACCAAGTATAGGTTCGATACTTAATAGCATAGGCCACATATTGCCACCAAAGTTGTCTCTTAAATCGACAATCCAACCTTTTATGCCTATATGATCTTGTTTTTTTATTTTTGCTACTATTGCTTGTATATACTTGTCTTTTTGGTTTTCGTTTCAAATAAAATAGGGAATTCTTATGTACCCTATATCATGGGCAATAATTTCATCTTTTAATTGAGGTAAAGGTTTATTGATATCTACTTGCTTTGCATTATTAATTGGCTCAAAATAACTATGCTTATCATTTATTTCCTTAATAGCAAAAAAAATGGATGGATAAGTGTCCTTAATTTCTTGGGCATTTGTTGCTTTAGAATAAATTTTTGTTTTAAATTTTTCCCATTCAATTGTATTTCTGTTTACAGAATTATTTTCTAATAAAGTTATTACTTCATCAATATATTCTTTTGCAGTAGGAGAAATACTCTTTGAAGTATTATTTTTGCAACTCAACGAAAAGGTTAATACAATTACGATAATTAGAATCTTTTTTTTCATCGAGTCTTTAAGATTTATCTATAAAATTTCTTCTACGTGTTTTTTAATATTACTTGCCAATTTTTCGGTAGGTAAATCATTTGCATCATTGCCAAAAGGATCTTCTATTTCTTCTGCAATTAATTCTAAACTAGCCAAGACATAAAATATAAAAACCACAACTGGTATTACATAGTATCCTAAATTAAACACATAACCAAAAGGCAAGGTCATAATGTAGAAAAATATAAATTTTTTAATAAACGAACTGTAAGAGTAGGGAATAGGTGTATTCTTGATACGTTCACAAGCACCACAAATATCAGTGAAAGATTGTATTTCATTATTGATGATAATCAATTGGTCTCCAGAAATTGTACCATTTAAATGCAATTCATGTATTTTTCTAAATAGCATTTTTGCCACTTGATTGGGACGATGTTTGTGATGGTCTATTTCTAAATCGATGCCATCAAATAACATTTTTGCTGTGTCTTCATCGGATAAATGTTTTTGCAATACGGAAGCATATGCAGGAATGATACGCTTAAAGAAGGATTTGTCTTGTTCTTCTTTTAAAATAACAGACAATTTTATGGCTAAGTTTCTACTATTATTAACCAAGGCTCCCCAATGCTTTCTTCCTTCCCACCAACGGTCATAAGCTGTGTTGGTTCTGAAAACTAATAGTAATGAAATGACAAAGCCTAACATACCATGCATAATAGTTATGTTTTTAACATGACTTTGTTCTGAAAGTTGCCAATATTCAATTTCTAAATAGGCTACTATATAAGAATACAAACCAATCGTAATCATCATGGGAATTAACTGACGAAAAGTATCCGATTTATGAAAACGAAAAATAAAAGTAATCCAGTCTTTCGGGTTGTACTGCACCATTTGAAATTAGAAATTAAAGTTTAGAAATTGAATGATAAAAATAGATAATTCTAGTACAATTTAAAAAGTATTCTTTGAAAATAAACTATAGGATGTAATTATTTCTAAATTTATTGGGTACCATTAAATAGAGTTAAGTGGTCACTTCGAGCGCAGATGTTTTGTTATTATGTTCTCGACTGGGCTCGAACTGACACAATTTGATTCCAATCGAACCAATGAAAAAAATAACTTATTTCAATGGTAATGTTCCTGCTAATTCTTTTAAATTGATTTCTGAAAGTTTGGTATTGTATTGTGCTGTTGCATAACGAACTGAGGCTTCAATATAATTTTGTTGGGCGGTACGAACTTCAATGGTTGTAATTGTTCCAATTTTAAATTTTGCTAGTGTAATTTCTAAATTTTGTTTTGCTATAGCTACATTTTCTTCTTCAATTTTAGTAAGCTCTAAATTGGTTTGATAACTTTGATAGAAGGATGCCATTTGCGATTCTAAAGCTAATTTTTGTTGGTCCAAAACGAAAGTCGCATTTTCAACTTCATATTTTGCTACTTTTTCTCTTTTATTTTGTAAAAAGCCATTAAAAATGGGTACGCTGGCTGAAACTCCATACACAAAACCTTGTCCGGAAGATTGTGTAATAAACCCTAAGGAAGCTTCAGAACGTGTAAAATTATATCCAGAAGTTATACGAACCGTAGGATAACGATTTCCTTTAACTTGTTTTAAGTTCAAATCGGCTACTTTTTTGGTAAGGATTTGTGCTTGTAATTGTGGATTTTGTTCGGCTGCCAATTCTTTCAGTTCTTCGTAAGTAAGATTGTCTTCAAAAGTAACTTCCTGTATGACTTTAAAATCGGTTTGTAAATCTCTCGCTAGTAATTCGTTCAATTTAATTTTAGTGTTTTTGTACATCTCTTTTTGACTGAGTAACAAACTCTTATCGGTGTTTAAATCCACTTGGGCATTTAAGAGTTCTAATTTGGAAGCCTTACCAATAGAAAAACGGTTTTGCGCTGTAGTTACTCGTTCATTTGAAATTACAATAGCACTATCAATAGATGCCATTACGTGTTGCTGTTGCACTAAATCATAATAGGTTAGATAGATATCACTAATTCGATTTAAAATTGTAGCTTGTAATTCTGCTTTTCCTTGAGCTTCTAAAGTTGCTAATTGTTCTTTTCTGGCAAACATACTTAAACCATCAAAAACGGTCCAATCTAACCCAACACCGTAGGTTAAACTGAAATTTTTAGCATTATTTAGTGTTCTTTGAGAACCATCGGCTTGTGTTTGAGTGGTGTTGGTTTGACTGTTATTGTTGTTTAAATTAGCACTTAATGTAGGCAACATGCCAGCATTGGCTAAATTATTATTGGTAGCATCAATTTTCGAATTGTTTGCTGCAATTTTAATTTCATAATTGTTTTCTAAAGCCAAAGTTACGGCTTCTTCTAGCGTTAAAATATCTTGCGCTTGAAGCGAATAACTAAATAAAAACAATAGGATATAGAAAGGGATTCGTAGCATAATTTATTTTTCTAAAGCATCTAGATTATCAAATTCTGGACGGTGTTTTTTCTGTCTAGACCATACTAGATAAATCGTTGGAATGACAAATAATGTTAAAATAAGCGAGAATAAAGTTCCGCCTACAATTACAACTCCCATTCCCATTCTGCTGGCAGAAGCTGCACCTAATGACATAGCAATAGGTAAGGCACCTAAAGCAATGGCTAAACTTGTCATAAGAATAGGACGCAATCGAGATTCTGATGCTTCAATAATTGCATCATATTTTGATTTTCCTTGTTCGCGTAATTGATTCGCAAATTCAACAATCAAGATTCCGTTTTTGGTAACCAAACCAATTAACATAATCGTTCCAATCTGACTAAAAATATTCCAAGTTTGACCAAACAACCACAAAGAGAATAAGGCACCTGCAATCGCCATAGGTACGGTAAGTATAATAATGAATGGATCGATAAAACTTTCAAATTGAGCGGCTAAAATTAAGAAGATTAGTAATAATGCTAACCCAAATGCAAAGGAAGTATTGGAACTACTTTCCACAAAATCTCTCGATTCTCCACCTAAATCTGTGGTAAAAGTATCATCTAAGACTTTCGCTTTAATTGCATCCATGGCTTCAATACCGTCATTAATACTTTTTCCTGGTGCTAAACCTGCACTAACCGTAGCCGACATATAACGGTTGTTATGATACAATTGTGGTGGATTACTTTGTTCTTCAACCGAAACAACATTATCCATTTGAATTAACTCTCCTTTATCATTTTTAATAAAAATCGATGTTAAATCTAAAGGTGTCGCGCGATCTTCTTGTAAAAACTGACCCATTACTTGATATTGTTTTCCATTTCTGGTAAAGTAACCAAAGCGTTGTCCACTAAGCGATAGTTGCAAGGTTTGTGCTATATCAATAACAGAAATTCCCAGACTTTTGGCTTTTTCACGATCTATGGTAACATTGATTTCGGGTTTATTGAATTTTAAATTTACATCTACCATGGAAAAGGTATCGTCTTTAGAAGCTTCTTCCATGAACAAAGGAATTTTTTCCTGTAGTTTTTCGAAATTTTGAGCTTGAATGATATATTGAATAGGTAAACCACCTCTTCGGCTAACTGAAATAGTAGGTTGTTGAATAACAGAAGTACGTGCATCTGTATAGCGTTTGGTCCATTTGGTTAAATCATCCGCGATTTCCATTTGCGACTTTTCTCTTTCACTTGGATCTTTTAGCGATATTCGGATAAAACCACTATTTACCGAACCTCCTCCAAAACCAGGAGAAGAAATGACTAAACTTACTCGTTTTTCAGGAATAGAATCGTCTACTAATTGCGACATCTCTTGCATAAAACGATCAGTGTATTCATAAGTTGCGCCTTCTGGAGTTGACATACGCATCACAAATCCACTGCGGTCATCTAAAGGTGCGGTTTCTTTTTGTAGAATATTAAAAAATAAAAATATTAAACCAAAACATACTATTATGATAGCGAAACTCCACCATTTATGTTTTACAAATCGTTCTAAATAAGTAGCATACCCCGAATTTAATTTTTCAAAGTAAGGTTCTGTAAAATCGTAGAATTTAGTTCTTTTTTGTTCGCCACCTTTCATCAAATAAGCATTAAGCATAGGGGTTAAGGTTAGAGAAACAAAGGCTGATACTAATACAGCAGCACCAATTACGACTCCAAATTCACGAAATAAACGTCCCACAAAACCTTCTAAAAAGATTACAGGTAAAAATACAGCAGCTAACGTAATCGAAATGGAAATAACAGCAAAGAAAATTTCATTAGAACCTTTGATTGCTGCTTCAATAGGTGACATACCTTCTTCTACTTTTTTAAAGATATTTTCGGTTACAACGATACCATCATCTACCACTAAACCAGTAGCCAAAACAATAGCTAAAAGTGTTAAAACATTAATGGAGAAGCCACACAACCACATAATAAAAAAGGTAGCAATTAAAGAAACTGGAATATCAATTAAAGGTCGAAAGGCAATGGCCCAATTTCTAAAAAACAAATAGATAATTAAGATTACGAGTAGAATTGAAATCAACAAGGTTTCTGCCACTTCGGTAACCGAACGTTTCACAAAAGTTGTGGTATCAATAGCGATATTTAATTGAATATCTTTAGGTAAATCTTTTTTTAGTTTTTCGAATTCGGTATAAAAGGCATCAGAAATCTCTAAATAATTAGCGCCAGGTAAGGGAACAATTGCCACAGCAACCATGGGTTTACCAGATTGTGTTAATTGGGTTTCGATATTTTCTGGACCTAATGTAGCCGAACCAATATCGCTTAAACGAATGACTTTGTCACCCTCTGCTTTAATAATAATATTGTTAAACTCTTCAGGAGTTGTAAGATTACCCACAGTCTTTACAGTAAGTTCAGTATTATCTCCTGTAATTTTACCGGAAGGTAATTCCACATTTTGATCGTTTAACGCTTTTCTTACATCGGCAACGGTTAAACCGTAAGAGGCTAATTGGTACGGATTAATCCATAAACGCATTGCATATCTTTTTTGTCCCCAAATTTGGACTCCACTAACTCCAGGAATGGTTTCTAGACGCTGACTAATTACATTCTCTGCATAATCGCTTAATTCTAAAGCATTTCGGGTTTCACTTTGAACTGTCATTGATATAATGGCTTCACTATTGGCATCTGCTTTAGAAACAATAGGTTGGGAATCAATATCTTCTGGTAAGCTTCGAATGGCTTGTGAAACTTTATCTCTTACATCGTTTGCAGCTGCCTCTAAATCTTTTTCTAAGTTAAATTCGATAGTGATGGAACTACTTCCTTGGTTACTGGAAGAAGTAATATTTCGAATACCATCTATAGAATTGATTGCTTTTTCAAGAGGTTCTGTAATTTGTGATTCAATAATATCAGCATTAGCACCTGTATAATTGGTACGAATCGAAATTTGTGCAGGATCAATAGAAGGGTATTCTCTTATTCCTAAAAATTTATAGCCAAGGTAACCAAATAAGATAATTACTAGGTTTAAAACGATAGTAAGAACGGGTCTTTTTATACTTAAGGTAGATAAACTCATACTTAGTTAGTCACTTTAATAGTTACTGGTGTATCTGGTTTTAGACTCATAATACCGCTCGTAATAAGGGTATCACCCGCCTTTAATCCTGTAGTCACTAAAATCGAAGATTCGGTACGGGTTCCTGTTTCTACAACTACTTCTTTGGCTTTTCCTTTTTCTTTGATATATACTTTTTTTCCGTTTTGAATAGGAATAACAGCTTCTGTAGGAATTAATATTGCATTTGGAATGGCATTTAATGGAACTTTTACATTAGCATATGTACCTGGAAACAGTTCGTTATCTTTATTAGCTGCTTTGGCACGAACTAAAAGCGTACGTGTCGCGATATCTACACTTGGTTCTATAGCATAAACCGTTGCATCGTATATTTTAGAGTTACCAGAAACATTGAAATGAATCGTTTGATTTATTTTAATTTCACTAGCATATTTTTCTGGAATTGAAAACGTAATTTTTACTTCATTGGCACTTACTAAATTGGTCACTACAGTAGTAGGAGTGAGGTAGGTTCCTGGAGAAATATTTCGCAAGCCTATTTTACCCGTAAATGGAGCTTTAATAACTGTTTTTGCAATTTGAGCTTGTATTAATTGTGTCTGAGCTTGTAAACTTCTAAACTCAGCACTAGCAATATCATATTCTTCTTGGCTAATGGCTTCTTTTTCTAAAAGTAATTTAGCTCTTCTTTCATTTTCACCAGCTAAGTTCTTTCGGGTGATAATTTGAGCTAATTGTGCTCTTAATTCGGTATCGTTAACTTTAAACAGGGTTTGTCCTTTCGTTACAATAGCACCTTCTTTAAAGTATATATTTTCCACAATTCCAGAAACTTCACTACGAATTTCCACTTGTTCGTTGGCATCTATGGAGCCAGATACTGAAATAATATTAGAGAAATCTTTTTCTTGGATTACAAATCCGTTTAAGGTTTGAACAGATTTAGTGGATCCATTCGGTTTTTTATCTCCTTGTGCTGCAGCATTGCTTTTAATTCGGTAAGCAATGAGACCCACAAATGATAAGGCAAGTAAGGTTAAAAGTAGTGTTTTGAGCTTCATTAGTATTGTACTTGTTAAACTACAAAACTAATTGTTCACTTTTTATAATTGGTAATCCTTATCATTTATTTAACAATTGTACCTACAAATAAAACAAAATGTAGTCTTTTTGTTTTATTTGTTTTTATATTTAAATAACTATAAAAGAAAGTATATATTTTGCTACTTATTTGTATAAGCAAACTTTTTACCGCCATCTTGAATAAGGATATTTTGAATACTTTCATAAGGTATTGCATAAGATACATTAGGTGAGAAACGAGAACGGCTTCCTTTTATAGTATCCTTTTCAAAAATTAGAGTATCCAAATACATAGTATACTTTTTCTTCTCATGAGTAGTAATTCGTATTTCTAACGAAGGTTTGTTTGTTAGATGATGAATTGCTCCTTTTTTATCCATTACTTCAATAACTTCCAGATTATTTGCTTGATACGTTAAATTACCAAAATATAGCGGGTTATTAATTTCCATTTCTTTTTGGCCCACAGTTTCTTCAAGTTGTTTTTTTAAGCTTTCTTTAGAAATAGTATAGGTCTTACAGGAAACAACTAGTAAACTCACAAAGAAGGATAGAAGAATAGTTTTATACATTTCCATTTGATTTTAATACAAATGTATTACATAATTTCATAAAAAAACCTGTTCGATTTGGAACAGGTTTTGGATATATAGACGTTATAGTTTAAAAAGGATACTATAACTGGAACTTTATTATTCTTTTTCTAAAACAATTTCTCCACATCCTACACGATCGCCAGCAGCTCCACTTGGTTGTGATTTTAAATCGTCTGCATCTTTGTGAACAATAATGGCTTTACCAATGATATTTTTATTGGCATCCTCACAACCAATACACCATAAATCGGTTTCTTTAGTAATGCGTGCAATTCCATTTTCGTCTGCTTCTAAGTTACCAATGTCTCCTAAATGGAAACCATCGTGTCCCCAAGCACCATGGTCTGAATGTGTTGGATTCCAATGTCCTCCAGCAGAAGAACCATCAGCAGCACTACAATCGCCAGTTTCATGAATGTGGATTGCATGCATACCTGGTGTTAAACCTGCTAATTCAGCTTCCATAAACACCATTCCGTCGTTTTCTACAAAGGTTACTCTACCAGAAACCGAACTATTGCTTTTAGCGGAAATGGTTGCTGTTGCCGTTACCGATTTAGCAATGGTATCTGTAACGGTTACCATATCTGTATTATTTTCTTCTACTTTTTTTGAATCTTTACAGCTTACTAATGCCAAGCAAAGTAACCCGATACTGAAGTGATTTTTCATGTTATGTCTATTTTAATGTTTGTATATGCTTTTTTTTCTTGAGGCTAAATTACTATATTAAAACAGTATGTGCGTTACATAATCTCCATTTGGTTACAACGTAAAATTCTGTAACAGTAGAAATCGTATCTAAAAATGGAACTATAGTCGTTCCAAACGTCCTTTTCTTTTTACAACGTTCTTATAATCCCATTGTATGTGTCTCGCTTTTTGTAGCCAACGTGCAATGGTCTCTGTTTTAATTTCTGAAACATCATTATAAAAGATAGAGGCATCTTTGAATTTTTATCCTAAAACGTTCAATGCTGTTTCTTCAAAATCCGCTCCGCTCCAAAACATCAGTCGGATGCCTTTTTTTTGTTTGCTATAACCCACAATCGGATTTTCGTTTAAAAACCAAACGGGGTGCGCGTGCCAAATCTTATAGGTTGCATCACTTAATTCCGTACAAATTGTAGTGGCTAAAGTATTGCAAATGGCGTTATCCGTTTCCGATAACGAATCGTTGTAGTCTTGAATTTCTGGTTTCATTGCTATAGTTTTGGTAAACCGTTTTTAAGTATAGCTAAGATATGTTTTCTTTTTTTGTTTCATTCATTGGTACCCATAAAAAAATCCTATTCGTTTTACGGAATAGGATAGTCATAAACAAATAAAAACATAAACTAATGGGCTCGTATTAATATTTTTCTTTTTGGAAACCCCAATCTCTCATTTCTTGTTTGAAGGTATCGGGATAATTTGCTTTTAGAGCATTAATAATCGCGTTTAACGCTTTTTGTAGGTCACTTTTTAAAGTGTTTTTATCACCTACTTGCACCGCAACACTACCATCCATAGTAGTAGCTTCATTTACTAAAGCAATGTATTGGTCTCTTAAAGGTGTCCAATAGGCAACACCATATTCTTTGGTAGCAAAATCATGCACTGTTAGCGCCTCTATCATTAAATGTAAAGCAGCAATCCTTCTATTTTGATCTTGCGGAAGCATATATTTATTGCCTTTGTGCTCAATACCAAAAGCAGCGTAGTAACTGGTTGCATTTTCTTTTTTGTATTTGTCTATAATATACCCTTTTACATAAGACAATGCGGTGTCTATACTTTTATCTAAGGTTTTTAAAGACTGCGTAATTTGGGGTCTGGTTGCTCTTTTTTGTAAGCGCGATTGTAAGATGTTGTTAAAGCTAGTAGCATTGGTTTGAAATTGTGCGGCATCATGCCATTTTAAAGTCAACCAATCGTTAGCCAACCATTTGCTACTTACAGTAGTAATTACGTTACCAAAATTGATATCGGTTGCAGGTACATTACGTTTTTTAACCGATTTTACATTTTCCATGTTTGCTGTTGTTTGTGTCATAATTGTAGAATTTAATGTGATACATTTTAGATTATAACTATCAAACGACGTGCCAATTTTGTAGTCTTAATAGTATAAAAATTGCTTTTTTTTTATAAATGAAAAATTCAAAAAAATAACTAAAAGATGGCGCTAAAAGTGAAGTTTCAGCTACTATTGACCGATGGATATATTAAAAAATACAAGTGTTTTTAAACTACTTCCTATAGGAGTATGCTCTGTTGCACTTGTAAATTTCAAAAATGCTACAGGAGTAGGCTTATTTGCACTTGCAAATTTCAAAAATGCTGTAGGAGTAGGCTTATTTACACTTGTAAATTTCAAAAATACTGTAGGAGTAGGCTTATTTGCACTTGTTTATAAGTAGTATACAGTGGTTTTAATTTTTAAAAATACTATCCGTTTGGTTTAACCTGATTATATTTTAAAAAATTAAACACTACATCTCTGGATACGTATTTCCTTTGGCTACATTAGTTAATGTTACGCTAAAGGGTTTTGGGCATTCCGAACATTTATTACCAGAAAGGGTTCTAAAACCATTAATTTGTACCAATAAAGGAATGTCGCAATTTTCCTGACTGCAATTGTCTTCCCAAGTGGAATTGATATGAAACCAAGTGTCAAAACCTACTTGGCAATCAATCGCTTTGCAATTCGTATACGTAACATCTATGGCTGGAATGATACGGAACTCTTCTCTCGGGTCGGGTGCCCAACCAAATCCGGTTCCAAAACCGTATTGTGTATTAGGCTCTTGGTTAGGGGCTAAAACTTTTACATCTTTTGCTAGGCAATTGGTAAAAGTAATAGCCATGCCCCAAGCACTGTAGCCGGCACTTTGTAGATCTTGTGGTTGAATAGCTTTAATATTTTCTACTGTGCAGTCATTTATGCTTACTTTTAATCCGTATACTTCTAATCCTGTGGCTTTGGCTCCGGTATTGGTTCCCCAACCGTCAATAATAGCTTCCGCATGAAAGCGGTTTACGACAACATTATAATTAAGGAAGATAGACATTCCATGGCAA
The DNA here is from genome assembly GCA_002862755.1 of Flavobacteriaceae bacterium. GTDB lineage: Bacteria > Bacteroidota > Bacteroidia > Flavobacteriales > Flavobacteriaceae > Flavobacterium. The sequence goes on from PKDY01000015.1 coordinate 76,459, forward strand.
TCATCACAACAGCCCGTCATGCCTACCGATTCGCAATCATTGAATTCTAAATGGGAAGAAAACCACGGGCAAAATCCGATAACGGTATGTCCTAAGGTTGTCGTTTTTCCTTGATAATGGGATGCAAAATGCAAGGCTTTACAACCAATACTGCTGCAATTTTTGGAACCAATATAACTATACCCTTGGGTGGAACCGTCGTAATTGGTAAAATCACTCATAGTGCAGTTGGTTAACGTCGCATTTTCGGTTTCTATTAATTGAATTCCCGCACAGGAAGAAGAGGTTACTTTCAGATCATTAACGTTACAATTGGTTAAGATAATGTTTTCTGCTGTGTTGATATGAAAACCACCCGGACTCACATTGGCTTCTGTAAGGTTTTCGTATTTTATTTTTTCAACACTTATATTTTCAATCAGTAAATCGGAGACATTTTGGGCACAAATGCCATACAAACTTGTTCCTGAAAGGGTTCCATTTACAATTTCGGTTTGATTTACTTTTTTATGCTTGCTCGGATTTAAAAACACTGTATTCGGATTTAGAATGGAAATCCCCATACAATTGTTGGTAATGTCTTTATTTTCGACTTTTAGGGTAAATCCGTTTAAATCCAAGATGACATTGGAACACTGAATCGTAATAGCAGCTGTGTTTGGCAAAGCTTCCCATGTAATATCATTTGAAAATGTATAATGGCCTTCTTTGTAAATAAAAATACCTGCTGCTGGAATGCTTTTAATTTCAAACGTTTCTTGTTGCCAAGCCTCTAGATGGGGTCGCACCTTATGATTGAGTTCGTAAATCGCTGGAGCAACATTGTATTTTTTAAATAAGGCTTCTTTATCGATAGAAGTAAAAATATCATGAGAGAAGAGTTCTTTCACCACATGGTGCGAGCGTTCTAATAGCATAGTTCTAATTTTTGTTGGTCAAAAAGCTTTGTAGCAAAACTAGTACATTTTGAGAAGTAGGCTATAGGTAGAAATACCTGTTTTTGAAGGTAAAGTGGAAAAGAAAATATTATAAAGAGAATTTTTAGCTGATGTAATTCCAGATGTTTTTTACGCTAATAGTGCGCAATTAGCTGAGTTGATGAAGTAAATCCGCATTATCAGGGTTTTGGGCATGGATTGTAAATAAGCGCTAGCGGGTTTTCATAGGTCAATATTTTGTCCGAATTGTAACAAATATCCATTATTGTCATAAATAGCAAATTCTCGCATTTCCCATTCAAAGTTTTCAATTTCGTAGCAGATTTTTGTTTTGTCTTTTAATTCTATCCACAGTTCGTCTACTTGGTCGGTGTTGAAATAAAAACTCCCCGTAAAAATCGGTTTGTCAAATGGTGTATGTTCATTAGGCATTGCAATCATAATTTCTACTTCGTCTTTATATAAAGAAGCCCAACCCCAGTCATCGTTTCTTTCCCCAACAATAAATCCTATAATTTTTGTGTAAAAGTCTAGAGTTTCATCAAATTTGTCAGTCCAAATCATTGGACGAAGATTTTGTAATTTCATATATCTTCAATTTTGAGTAGGTTTTATTTAAAATTGGTTACAATTTGTTTATAGGTCTGAAAAAATAAATCTATTCACCTAACATTTGCTCGATTGGTCTTAAATTTGTCATTTTTATATTCATAAATCTAAAGTATCTGCTTTACATTTACAACAGGTAGGTAGGCTTGTTTTTATTTTAATAAACCAAACCAACATTAACTGATATAATTCCAAATGTTTTTCTTCTTACTTACTTCTATAAAGGCTTTTCGGAGGGCTTCATGAACTGGTTTTTCCATCGCGGCATCCTCTTTGAGAAGTTGGATTGCTTTATGTCGGGCCAGTTGTAGAATTTCTTTGTCTTTTACAATATCTGCAATTTGTAAATTTAAAACACCACTTTGCTGTTTTCCCATAATATCACCAGGACCACGTAATTTTAAATCCACTTCTGAAATTTCAAATCCGTCATTGGTACGCACCATCGTTTCCATTCTAATTTTACTGTCTTCACTTAGTTTAAAACCGGTCATCAAAATACAATAACTTTGTTCGGCACCACGACCTACGCGACCGCGCAACTGATGCAACTGAGACAATCCAAAACGTTCTGCACTTTCAATCACCATAACCGATGCGTTAGGAACATTAACACCTACTTCAATCACCGTTGTTGCCACCATGATATTGGTTTTACCCGCTGCAAAGCGACGCATTTCTTCTTCTTTATCGGCTGGTTTCATTTGGCCATGAACAATAGAAATGGAATACTGAGGTAATGGAAAATCTCTTGAAATGCTTTCATAACCATCCATCAAATCTTTATAATCCATTTTTTCTGATTCTTGAATTAATGGATATACAATATATACTTGTCTGCCTTTGGCTATTTCATCTTTTAAAAAACGCCATACTTTCAAGCGATTACTATCATACCGATGTACCGTTTGAATGGGTTTTCGACCAGCAGGTAATTCATCAATAACCGAAATATCCAAATCCCCATACAAACTCATGGCAAGTGTGCGTGGAATAGGCGTAGCGGTCATGACTAAAATATGAGGCGGAATAGTAGCCCCTTCATTATCTTGGCTCCCTTTTTTCCATAATTTACTACGTTGTTCTACTCCAAAACGATGTTGTTCATCTATAATGGCTAAACCAAGATTTTTAAAAACCACTTTATCTTCTAGTAAAGCATGTGTACCAATGAGGATGTCCAAAGAACCATTTTCAAGTGCTTCATGAATTACTTTTCGTTCTTTTGTTTTGGTTGATCCAGTTAAAATTTGAATGTTGATATTTAAATTTTTAGCTAATTCGGTTAGACCAATGTAATGTTGGGTTGCTAAAATTTCTGTAGGAGCCATCAAACAACTTTGAAACCCGTTATCTTTAGCCATAAGCATACAAAGTAAAGCCACAATTGTTTTTCCCGAACCAACATCACCTTGTAGCAAACGATTCATTTGTGCATTGCTTCCTAAATCATTGCGTATTTCTTTAATAACTCTTTTTTGTGCATTGGTTAAATCAAAAGGTAGATGATGGTTGTAAAAATTGGTAAAATTTTCTCCAATAGTTTTAAAAGGCAGCCCTTTAATTTTATGCTTACGAATGAGATTTTTAGTAATCAATTGCAATTGAATGAAAAATAATTCTTCAAATTTCAATCGAAATTGCGCTTTGGATAATAAATCTTGGTTTTTCGGAAAGTGAATGTTAAATAAAGCTTCTTTTTTAGAAAGCAATTTTAATTCGTCTAGTAAATAATTAGGTAAGGTTTCAGAAAACAGTACATGCGTTTCAATAAAGAGTTGTTGCATGAGTTTGTTAATCACTCGATTTGAAATCCCTTTGTTGGCTAATTTTTCTGTACTTGGGTAAACCGGTTGCATAGCTGATCGTAAGCTCGCTTTGTGTTCAGCAAGTACTTCCATTTCAGGATGTGCCATATTAAAGGTGCTTCCAAACTGAGTCACTTTTCCAAAAATAACGTATACTTCATTCAGTTTTAAACTTTCTCTGATCCATTTATGACCTTGAAACCAAACCAATTCCATTTCTCCTGTATCATCAATAAAGGTAGCGACTAAGCGTTTGCCTCTTTTTTGTTCTACTGTTTTAATATGGATAATTTTTCCAATAATTTGAACTTCGGAATTGTTATTTTGTAGTTGATTGATTTTAAAATAGCGTGTTCGGTCGATGTATCGATTGGGAAACAAATGAATTAGATCACCATATTTATGAATATTGAGTTCCTTTCGAAGTAAATCCCCTCGATTGGGACCCACTCCTTTTAAATATTCAATAGGTGTTTCTAATAAATTCATGTGTAATGGCAATGTCAATATCAAAAATCAAATTCAAATTAAACTTCAGAAAGGAGATTAAGATTTGGATTTTTGATTTCTATAATCAAAAGCGAAGATAAAGTATAATTTAAGAATAATAAAATGTAGCTTTTATATTAACGAATTAAAAACAGGTAAAAATACCTATATGAGATTTTTTTAGATGTACTATTTTTATGACAGTAAATTTTCATGCTCTAACAGACAAATAAGGCATTATGGAAACTAGTAAAAATACAACCTGTACTTGTAATTCTTCTTCTTGTCCGAATCAAGAGAAGTTACAATGGAATACGTTTAGAAAAGCATTGCGATCTATTCCAAGCTTTATAGTTAGTATTCTTATTGCTTTCTTTCCTAAATGCCCTGTTTGTTGGGCGATTTACATGAGTATGCTAGGGAGTATTGGTATTACTGAAATGCCTTACATGCAATGGTTATTACCCGTTTTTATTATTTTCTTAGCGGTACATCTCGGCTTGCTGTTTCGAAAAATACCTACAAGAGGTTATGGACCTTTCCTTATTAGTATAGTAGGTTTTTGTATTATGATTCCAAGTAAATTAGTTTTTAATTTACCTGATTGGATAACCGTTTTGGGAATGTCTTTTGTGTTGATTGGGTCTTTATGGAATAACTTTAAGACGCCTTACCCTAACTTTATAAAACAGAATTTGTCGTATAAAAATTAAAACTAACTTTTTTTGAGAAATATCATTTAGAAATTATAGATAGTTTTTTGCCAACTAAATGATAGAATATCCAGATTTTCAATACGAAAATCTGGATTTATTTTATTTGGTAGGAGCAATAGCAATCCTTTTTAAGTCTGTATTTAGAGCTTTTAAGTTTTGATTGGCTTCCATTTTTGTGGTTTTATCGACATTTGGATTTAGCAATACTTTATAATTAGCAGCCATTTCCTGTTTTAAATTATCAATTCCTGTAATCCTTTCTTCAGTAGAATTTGCAATAGTTAAAGTAACTTTTATGCTGTCTAAAGCCTTATTTTGTTTGTTGATAATTTCCTGCATTGCGTTTTGAATAGAGTCTTCGTTTGTTTTAGGAGCTGCGATTAAATCTTCTATTTCATCTGCATTTTGAGCAATCTCTTTCGTAATTTCTTCTGTACTATTATTTGAAAGTTGTGTAACACTTTCATGTAGTTTTGCATTTTGATTGAAAAGCGGTAAGGAAATAAAACCGTTTACGAGTACCATAAAAACAGTCATTAGCATAAAACGCCAAATCATTTTAATGATTAAAGGTCTTGGTTCTTGTTCTCTTTTTTGTTCTGCTCTTAAGAGAAAAAAAGTAAGCAATACCAGTAGAAAGCTAAAGCCAGTCATACCGTATCCTAGAATTTTTAGAACGTCTAAATTTTCAAACATAATAATCGTTTTTATAGTTGTATGGATTTTACAAAGATGCTATGAAATTATTGGAATAAGGTAAGGAAAAAACAGGAATTAACTGCGGGTTTTTCCCCAAATTAATTCAATTTCAGCATTTATTTTTTGTATTAACTCTTCAGCTATTGGTGTATTCATCGTTTTCAGTTGTTCTAGGAGTAGTTTTTTTTCTTCCAAGGAAAGTTGGGGTTTTGGTTTAATAAATTGTTCCGCATTGCCTTCTTTAAAAAATAACTGATCTGTCCATTCATTTCGAATACCATCTATTACTAAATGAATACGATCATGCGTTCCTTTATTGCTTACAGAATGTGTGAAATTGGCATCGATATACCAACATTCTCCTTCCTTCATAATCAAACGTTCATTATCCAAAATAAATTCAACATTTGGATTGGTAATTATGGGAATATGAATTCTAAAAACACCATCTTCATAACCCAAACAATTATCTGTATGTGGTTTAATGTAAGCACCAGCAGCTAAACGTAAGAGCCTAACTGTAGTTTTTTCAAATAAAAAGGAATCCATAATTTCTTTGAGATAGGTACAAGAAGTTGTTATTTCAGTATAACTCACTTTTTCGTTACCCATATTTATCGCATTGATATTCTCTGATTTGCCACCTTGAGAAAGTAACGCAATGGAGGACCATTCGCCTTCATAATCATTGGTATTATAATGATTGATCCATTTTTGAGTGAGTATGGCTTGTACTTCTTGTTGTAATTTCACAACATCAAATGTAAAAGGGAATCGAATATGTTTGATTAAACTTTCCATGACTATTTTCGTATCCATTGTATCATGTGAGGAAAAGGTTGTCCATTATTTTCTATTGCTTTTTCAGGTCCATAGGTTAACCCAAACCATTCTAATAAGGGTAAACCAATAAAATTATTTTCTTTATAGGATTGAATCAACCATTCCGAACTTCCTTTGTAACCATTGGAATGAAAAACGACATCGAGCGGAATTTCCAAATGAATGGCTGCTGCATATGACCAAAGCATTGCTCCAATTTCATCTCCTTGGGTCGGCCATTCTTGTGGCATATTTTGGGTACCAATTTTTTCTCGATCTTCAGCAGTGGTAACAGCTAAATGTCCGGCTTCATGTAAAATATCACCAGGATATAAAAGTTTGTTGTAATCAATTTCAATTCCTTTATTGGAAAGGGCTAAACCTGGTAAAAAAGTATCGTCTGTAAGTTCCTTTTTCAAAAGAGGAATACCTATTTCAGACAAAAAAGAAGTAATTTTTTCAAGAGTAGCTTCCATAATCGGTTAAATTAAATCACAATACCAAAACCCATAGGTATAAGGTGAATCTTCCGTTTTACAAACATCGTTTGAAGAAGAATTCGTTGGTTCATATTTTCGATACACAATTTCACCTAATTTAAAAGGAACAGGTTTTGAAAAAATAGGACCGTCAAATGTAAAGGTATGAAATTCTCCATTTTCACCACAAGGATCCACATTAGGGGGTAAATCATTGATGAAATTTTCATCGATAACGCGACCTACAAATTCTTTGCCTAAGTATTTTTCGTTGACACAAACAATAATCGTTTTAAAACCCAATTCAAGAAATTCCTGAATTAGAGCTTTGGTATCTTTTTTCCATAAAGGAAATACTCCTTTAAAGTTGGCCAAAGCCAATTTATCTTCTCTGTATTTTCGTAAATCTTCTAAGAAAATATCTCCAAAGATTGAATATGCAATCCCTTTTTCTTTAAATTCAAGCAAGGTCTTACGCATCACTTCATCATAGATTTCCATGGTTGGCATTTCTGGAATCATCATTTTGGTTAAGGGTAAACCAATAAGCTCCGCTTGCTTTTCCAATAGTTCGATACGCACACCATGCATCGAAATGCGTTGGTATTGCGAATTTACACTCGTAAGCAAGGTTTCAATTTCGTATTCGTTTTCTTGAATGATTTTATATAAAGTTAAGGCCGAATCTTTGCCACTGCTCCAGTTAAAAATAGCTTTCTTTTTCAATTTTGGTATAATTATAGTGTAAACTTACAAAAATCGATACATTATTGCACTAAGCTTTGTAAATTTGAAACAATTAATCCCAATCATGAAATACTTCTATATCTTATTCTTTACTTTTTCGTTGGCAGCCCAACAAACCAAAAAAGTAGATTTTATACAATGTGATGCTTTGGTTCAACCAGATTTTTCAGAAAAAACAATAAAAGGAAAAGTAACCTATACCTTTGAGGTTTTAAGTACGATAGATACGATTAGAATGGATGCTGTTCGTATTGATTTTAAAAATGTTATAATCAATAATAAAGAAGTTGTCTATAAAAATTCTGGTAAAGAATTGTTACTTTTTGAAGGTTTTACCAAAGGGAATAACACGCTATCATTTACCTATGAAGCAAAACCCAAACAAACTTTATATTTTACTGGAGATTTCGACTCCGCTCAATCTGACAATTTTACTGCTCAGATTTGGACACAAGGTCAAGGTAAAAATACCAGTCATTGGTTACCCAGTTTTGATGATGTAAATGAAAAGGTGATTTTTAATCTTACAGTTGAATTTGATAAGGATTTTGAAGTTTTATCAAATGGAATACTTACTTCTATAGGAGAATATCCTCCTTTGTCTTCAGATAATAAGGTTTGGTACTACAAAATGCATAAACCTATGTCTTCCTATTTAGTTATGCTTGCCATTGGTAACTTTGAAAAACAAACTACAAGGACTAAATCAGGAACTACATTAGAATTCTATTCGGATAAAAAAGATGTTTCAAAATTTGAACCTACTTTTAGATATTCCAAACAAATGTTTGAATTTTTAGAAAAAGAAATAGGAGTGAAGTACCCTTGGGAAGTGTACCGACAAGTTCCAGTGAGAGATTTTCTATACGCAGGAATGGAAAATACTACTTCCACGATTTTTTCACAAGATTTTGTAGTAGATTCCATTGGTTTCAATGACAAAAACTATTTGAATGTAAACGCACACGAATTGGCACACCAATGGTTTGGTGATTTAATTACAGCAAAGGAAAGCAAACACCATTGGTTACAAGAAGGTTTTGCTACGTATTATGCTTTATTAGCGGAAAGAAATGTTTTTGGCGACGATTATTTTTACAATCAGTTGTACCAATCTGCATTGGAATTAAAGCAAGCCAATTCCTATGATAGCATTCCTATTTTAAACGAAAAGGCGAGTTCGTTAACCTTTTACAAAAAAGGCGCTTGGGCATTACATGTTTTAAGAACGAATGTTGGAGCAAAAAACTTTCAAAAAGCGGTTCAAAATTATTTGAAAAAGTATGCTTTTAAAAATGTAACTACTGATGATTTTTTAGCAGAAATACAAAAAATATCTCGTTATGATGTGGCTTCCTTTAAAAAGAATTGGCTAGAAAATCCCACATTTAATTTAGAAGAAGCGATTGGTTATTTGGTACAAAACGAATCGGTCAATCAATTGGTTGAATTTGGAAAAACCAACAAACATTTATCGAATGAAGCTTTGTTTGACAAATTTAAAACCATGATTCAATCCAAGGTGTATTATACAGTGAAACAAGAAATTGTGTATGAAACGCAAAACTTGACAGAAGCACAGCAATTGGATATTTTAAAATTAGCTTTAGCCACAAATGATACTAAAGTTAGACAAGCCGTTGCAGAAGTACTATCTCGCATACCTTCTTCTTTTAAAAATGATTTTGAAACGCTATTAAATGATCCTTCTTACATTACTAAAGAGATTGCTTTATTTCGATTATGGACTAATTTTGAAGCTGATCGAGACCGTTTAGTTGCTTTGTCTAAAGATTGGACAGGTTTGAATTACAATTTGAAATTAGCACATTTAACATTAGCCATTGTAGGTTCCAATGATAATCCAGTAGCGCGAGAAAAAGCTGTACATGAATTAGAAACCTATACGCAATTGCCTTATGAAGTTTCTGTACGCGAACCTGCATTAGAAACGTTGATTAAACTTGGAAAAATATCAGATGTAGTTCTAGAACAATTGATTGATGCTTCATTACATCATAAATGGCAATTTGTAAAATTTGCTAAGGATAACATTAGAGTTTTAATTTCTAATGACGAGTTTAGAGAAAAATTTATACTTTTAAAGGATAAATTGAACCCAACACAAAAAGAACGAATCGATTATTTTTTAAAGGAAACAGCATAAATGAGAGCATTAGTTATATCAGGAGGAGGAAGCAAAGGAGCCTTTGCTGGAGGCGTAGCACAATATTTAATTGAAGATCTGCACAAAGACTATGATTTGTATCTTGGAACGTCTACAGGTAGTTTGTTAGTTTCTCATTTAGCGTTGCAAAAAGTAGAAAAAATCAAAGAAATATATACTTCGGTAAACCAAAATAGTATTTTTAGTAATTGTCCGTTTATTATTAAAAAAAGATATGGTGAAGATACCATTGCGATTAATCATTTTAACGTTTTTCGAAATTTCATTAAAGGATCTAAAACTTTCGGTGAAAGTAAAAATTTAAAAAAATTGATTCGAAAAGTATTTACAGAAGAAGAATTTGAAGAATTAAAAGGAGGTCCGAAAGAAATTATCGTTACCGTTTCCAATTTGTCTTTAAATATTGTGGAATACAAATCCATAAATGATTTTAGTTATGATGATTTTTGCGATTGGGTTTGGATTTCTTGTAATTATATTCCTTTTATGTCTTTGGTAAGAAAGGATAGTTTTGAATATGCTGATGGTGGTTTTGCTTCGATGATTCCAATTGAGGAAGCCATTAAAAGAGGTGCAACCCATGTAGATGCTATCATTTTGCAAAGTGAAACCAATTTATACAATCGAATGCCTGCTCGTGGTCCTTTTGGATTATTAAGTAATCTTTTTGCTTTTATGATGGACCGTATTGAATATCAAAATATTAAAATTGGTAAATATGAGGCGAAATTAAATAACGCAACCATCAATTTTTATTTTACACCAACACTATTAACTACAAATTCATTGGTTTTCAATAAAAAACAAATGTTAGAATGGTGGAAAATTGGTTATGAATATGCCAAAACGAAAGAAATTGACCGTCAGGAAATTCCTGATGAAGAATAAATCTATTTCCATTCTACTTCACAACTTAGGGAAAACCCTAGATTTTAAAATCTAGGTTTATTCCTATTCCATGTCTTTATTAGTTTTCTCAACTTGCAATAGTCAAAAATACTATTCCTTATGAGAACACAATTTTTATTCAAAACACTATCAAGATTTATAATTTTAGTATCATTTCAATTTGGATTTACCCAAAATATCCAAGTTAAAAGTTTACCAAATGAACCTGGAAAAAGAAAAGCAACTTCTATTGTAAAATTATTAGGTATTCCTTTAAATAATGTTTCAATTTCTGTGGTTTATGGAGCCGATTCTTTAGAAGTTAAAAATGCTTTTATACTGAACAAGAAGAATCCATCTAAATTTTATGAGACCAAAGCCACTCTTAAAGATTTAAAAAACGGAACTGTCGAAGCTACTGTCGTTTTTCCTCATTCAGGCTTAGAACCAAAACCAAGAGAAAAGATTTTTACACATGGAACTAAAGTCTATTTTTCATGGGCAAGAACTCATATTCCAAATGGTGCAACAGAAGAACTTACTATTAATAGTCCGGTAAGTAGTTTTATCATGCCAAGGCCTTTAACATTAGCTTATATGGGTGATTCTTATGCTTCTGGAGAAGGTGGTAAAGGTGATGAACCATGGGTAAATGATGCTTGTCATCGTTCGAATAATAGTGGTGGTGTTTTAGCTATAAAAAAATTGATTAGTGAAAGAAAAGATGTCGCTTTCGATTATGTAAATACAACGTGTAGTGGAGCAAGAGTAATTGACTTTTTTTTAGTAGCTCAGCCTGTTGATCCCAATAAAAATGCAACGAAACAAGATAAGCAGTTAGATATAGTTAAAAATTGGTTATCCAGAAATAACTATGATAGTTTAGATATTTTGCTTGCTGATGGTGGCGGAAATGATATTGGTTTTGGAAACCTTGTGGGTAGCGGTTTGTTATCTTTTTTTAAAGAATTGCGTACAGATCAAGAATTAAACAGTGAATTGAACAGAGCGTTAAATAACCTTCCAGATGTGTATGAATCATTTATGGTCGCTCTTACAGCAGAAGTTACTCCATCAAAAATCGTTTGGATGAATTATCCAAATCCGTTGATTGGTCAAGGCGATCGTTTGTGTTATCAGAATATTGGGAATCCATTTGATTGCTGGGGAATTTTAGAAAATCAAATTGCGAATGAAGATTGGGAATTTATAAACAACAATATATTTAAAAAATTAAATGATAGAGTGGCGGAAGCAGCAACGCTTCATGGTTGGGATTTAGTAGATGTCTCTAAAAAGGCAAACGGTTTTGGAGTTTGTAATTGTGAAGGATATTTTAATACACTTGGGCAATCCATCATGAGACAAGGTGATGAAAGAGGAACTTTCCATCCAAATAGTAGAGGATTCAATATAATTTATAAAGAAGCTGTATATAAAAAATTAGATGCAAATGTGGATGCCATTTTCAAAGACAGAAAAATGTTGGCAATTAAGAAAGCGAAGGAAGCTGCTAAAGCAAGGATAAAATTGCAAAATAATAAGAAAAAAGAGCTGACTTTAATTAATAATCAATCCAATTTTTCAGATAAAATAAAACCTATTAAAAAAGTTTCAATTGAATCGAAATAATTTAAATGCAAAATAATATGAAAGCTTCATTAATATGTATCGGTATCGTAACATTATTTATGTCATGCCACAACACCACACAAGCACAGATGGAAGGAAATTATACAGGAGCAATAAATGGTGCTACCATAACATTGTCTTTAAAAAAACAAGGGGACGATAATTATGTAGGAACCATGCAAGACGAGCAACAAACGTATGCCGTTACAGCACAAAAAGAAGGGAATTGCTTAAAAGGAAATGCAGTTGAGAACAATCTTCAAATCAATATTATTGTTTCTGGTTGCTTGCAAAACAATCAAATTGATATGAGTTTTGATTTTAGTAATGTAGGTTTAGTACAAACTCAAAAGGTACTTTTTACTAAAAACGGAAGTCAAAATACGAAAGTAGTCTCTAATCAAAAAACAGCAACAACACAAAAGAGTTCTAATACCGAAAGAGATTTAAATGTTGCGGGAGTTTGGAAACAAGAACAATTGTATAATTCAGGTTCAGGAGATGGTTTTTTTGGAGGTAGTTTTACTCAAAAAGTGATTTTTTATACTGATGGAGGAATAGCTGATGGTGGAAGTCAAGCTACGATGAGTGGAAGTGATTATTCAGGAAGTTCCTCTTCAGGTTATGGTACTAAAGCACCTGGCGTAAGTTGGTCCACACAAAACAAACATTTATTCATTACAGTAACACAAAATGGACAAACCCAAACCGTTGATGTGGGTAAATACTATGTTGAAAACGGTAAAATGTTGATTACTAGTCAAAATGGAACTAAAACCTTATTGCTAAAAGTGCAATAAAAATGTTCAATTGTAAAGCAAAAATTATGAAAAATAGACACATTCTATACTTAAGTGTTCTTTCAATTTTATTAAGTTGCAGTAAAGAGGATTCAAACGATACACCCAATCAAAATCCAAGTGTTTTTGATTTAGTAGCTATATCAGATGGAGCAACAAATGTAGTTTTAAATCCTACCTTTATTTGGGAACCAGCAATTGATCCAGAAGGTTTTAATGTAACGTATGATTTATTGATAGGGACTTCAGAAAATGATTTACAACCGATAGCTTCCAATATTAACGGAACCACTTTCACTCCTTCAGAAAAATTACCCTTATCAGAAAATTTATTTTGGAGTATTAAATCCAAAGATAATTTAGGAGCAGAAACACAAGCTAGTAGTGTCTTTAATTTTACAACAAGAAATTTGACAAATGGCACTTTAGGATTAAATGGCTTTACGTTTTTAAATGAACACACTACTCTAGTTTTTCAAGATAAACTTTGGATATTAGGAGGAGAAGGTAATGGCGTGCGCAATTCTTCTGATGGTGTAAACTGGACAGTAATCAATGCTACTCCGCCATTTGGAAATAGAAAAAATCATTCCTCCGTTGTATTTGATAATAAAATGTGGGTCATTGCTGGAAAAACAAATTCTGTCAATAATAAGAATGATGTGTGGTTTTCTACGGATGGAGTTACTTGGACACAAGCAACCGCAGCAGCAGCATTTTCCATTCGTCAAGGACATTCTTCTGTTGTTTTTGATAATAAAATGTGGGTAATAGGAGGACACCTAAATCCGTCACAATCTTTAAATGATGTTTGGTTTTCAACAGACGGAATTAATTGGCTACCGGCAACTAATAATGCTAATATAGCTCTTAAACAAGAACACGCTACCGTTGTTTTTAATAACAAAATGTATATGGTTAACGGAAATGAAGTTAGAAGCTCAACAAATGGAGGTACTTGGCAACTAAAAACAACAGTGACTAATTTTGGTAATCGTTCTCGTCATCAACTCGTGGTTTATGATAATAAAATTTGGTTAATAGCTGGTTTTGCAACCATTGATCGAAACGATGTTTGGTTTTCAAAAGATGGTATCAATTGGACTCTAAATGTAGAAAGTGCTAATTTTAACGATAGATCAGATCATACAGTAACCTCTTTTAAAGATAAAATTTGGGTTATTGGAGGATTGAAACTCTTTGCTTCTTCTTCAGAAGAACCAAATAATGGTATTTGGTTTTTGGATTAATTATATAAATATCATTGTGCTATTTTCACTTGAGTACAATGATATTTTATTTATTTTTACTTAAAATCGATTTATGCTTTTCTTTTTATGGTATGCTGCATTGTCTTATCTGATATTATTTACAATTATCAGCGGATGCATTTATTGGTATACTAAAGAAAAAAGCTTTAAATATTATGTTTTTTATAGTACTTTTTTGTTAGCCTACTTAAGTACAAAAGACGAACGAATTTATATTCCTTTATCTAAAATAATTGATTCTGATATTCTCTTACATTATAATTGGTTAATACAAGTAGTATTCTATAGTTTCTATTTTATTTTCGCCTTATACTTTTTAGATTTTCAAAAATTTTTGCCAAAGGTTTTTAAAAAAGTACGCCTATTTTTATTTGCTGTAATTGGTTTATTCCTAGTTTTTGCATTTGTATCGATACACTACCATTTATACACTTTGTTTTTTTCACTTTTTACCTATTTCTATTTACCAATTGTCTTGTTACTTTTTTTCTATTTTTTTCCATTAGCCTTGAAACACTCAGATAAGCATAAATATTTTTTATTAACAGGTATAATAGCTTATATTGTTTTTGCATTAATTGCTTTTATCTTAAGTTATCATCAATTGCATGATTACCAACCCTTACAGTATTTTATCATTGGAATTATTATTGAAACTTTTTGTTTTAGTTTGGGATTGGCTTATAAAATAAAGTTGATAAATGATGAAAGTGTGAAACAAAAGAACGAACAGTTAAAAACCAGACACCAACTTGAAATTACAAAATTAAATGCCCTTATTGAAGGTGAGGAAAAGGAAAGAAATCGAATTGCTCAAGATTTACACGATGGTATTAATGGTGATTTATCGGCAATTAAATTTCAATTGATGGCATTTAAAAATAAGTTGGCAAATGATGTTGGTAAAGAAAATTTAGATAAAAGTATCGCTATGATTGATACTACTTGTGAGCAAGTAAGAACCATTTCACACAATCTTACTCCCTATACTATTTCGCAATATGGATTATCAGTAGCCTTGGAACAATTTTGTAATAAAATGAATCATTCTTCTTTATCAATCGATTATCAGTGGTTTGGAGAAGAATTGCTTTTGCCAAAAAATAGGGAAACTAGCCTGTATCGAATTGTCCAAGAATTGGTTCAAAATGCGATTAAACATGCAAAAGCGAAAGAAATTCTGGTGTATTGCAATAATTTAGAAGAATTCTTAAACATTACTATTGAAGATGATGGAATAGGTTTTGACGAAAATAAGCAAACCAAAGGAATTGGGCTGATTAATATAGAAAAAAGAGTAAATTATCTCAATGCTAAAATGGAAATAGAAAGTTCAAACCAAGGGACAACTATTTTAATTAGTATACCACTAAAAACGAACAATTATGATTTCAATAGCCATAACGGATGATCATGCCATGATTATTGAAGGCCTAAAAGCCATGTTTCAACACAATCAGCATTATCATATAACTGCTTCTTATACTTCTATAGAAGAAACCTTGCAGCATATTCATCAAGATAATCCAGATATATTATTATTGGATATTAATCTAAAAGATGGTAACGGAACCATAGCTTGTAAAGAGATTTTAAAATTAGTTCCTAATCTAAAAATTATTGCTTTAACCAGTTTTGAAGATATTAATTTAGTTCGGTTAATGCTTCGAAATGGTGCCAAAGGCTATTTATTAAAAAATACTTCTTCCGAAGAAATCATAAAAGCCATACATATGGTTATGGATGATGAAATTTTTTTACCCAAGGAATTAAAAAATCAAATTTTAAGTGAAACCATTGGAATAGAAAAAAAACAGGACTTTTTACCCAAAATAACCCGTAGAGAAAGAGAAGTTTTAGAATTAATAGTGCAAGAATTTACAACTGATGAAATTGCAGAAAAACTTTTTGTAACTCATAAAGCTATTGAAGCTCACCGTAGTAATTTAATACAAAAACTAAACGTTAGAAATACCGCAGGATTAGTTAAAATTGCTATTGAAAAAGGATTAATTTAAAAAAAATAGTTTTTTAGGGTAACAATTTTGTTTGGTAATGTATCTGTATATATAAAACTTTAAAAAACAGATATCATGAAAAATTTAAAAGCTAGATTAAGTGTATTCTTTGTTTTTTCGCTTCTAATAATGAGTTGTGAAACCAATGATGATGCTTATGTTCCTGAAGAAAATCAAGAAACAACCATAAATTACGATTTTGGAGCCAGCGTTTCCAAAGATTTTATGGGACAAATTATCGACGAAGACAAAAATCCTATTTTGAATGCTACAGTAAAAATAGGTTCCTCTCAAGCATTTACTGATGCCAATGGAATTTTTATCATTAAAAATGCATCAGTAAAATCTAATTTTGCCTATATCAAAGCAACTAAAGCAGGATATTTAACAGGTTCCAGAACGGTAATTCCTACTTCAGGAACGAATCAAGTAAAAATTATGTTATTAAGTGCAACTGTTGTAGGTTCTGTAAATTCTGGCGCTACAGGAAATGTAGCACTACCAAATGGAGCCAAAGTCAATTTTGACGGTAATTTTAAGAAAGAAGATGGAACAACTTACAGTGGAAATGTAAATGTAGTTATGCATCATTTAGACCCTTCAGATGAAGATATAGATGCAAAAATGCCAGGCTCATTATTAGCATCAGATGCAAATGGAGACGCAAAAGTATTGGAAACCTTTGGTATGTTAAACGTTGAATTACAAGGTACAGCAGGTGAAAAATTGCAATTATCAGGAACAGCTTCTATTGAAATGCCAATCGATCCTACCCAAGCTCCAAATGCACCTAGTATCATTCCACTATGGCATTTTGATGAAGATGCTGGATATTGGGTAGAATCAGGTTCAGCAACTAAAGTAGGAAATAAATATGTTGGAAATGTAACGCACTTTTCTTGGTGGAATTGCGATGCACAGTTTCCAACGGTTAATTTATGCTTAACTATTGTGAATCCAAATAATCAACCTATCGCAAATGTACAAGTACAATTGGTTCCCAATAATCAAACGTATCCACGAACAGGAATTAGTGATAGTAATGGTGAAATTTGTGGCTTAGTACCTGCAAATCAAACTTTAACGATGAATATTTTCGACAATTGTGGGAATTTAATAAGTACTTCCCAAATTGGTCCTTTTGCTGCCAATACAGTTTTACCAGATATTGTTTTAACGGCTGGTATGGTACAACAAACTACTGTAGTAGGTACTTTGGTACAATGTAATAATACTGTTGTAACAGATGGTTATGTTTTATTGCATTATGGAAATCAAACTTTAGTGGCTGATGTTACCAATGGCGATTTTGAGTTTAATACTTTAGTTTGTAGTACTAATGATTCCTTTACTCTAGAAGCTTATGATTATGCGAACTTACAAACATCTGGAGAAATAACATATACGTTTACAACACCAGTAACAAATATCGGTAACTTAATTGCTTGTACAGCTGTAAATGAATATGTTACTTATCAAATTGATAACGACCCTGTGCAATACTTAATTGGTCCTATTCAAGCGGGTTATTCTCCAAATGGATTATCTATTAGTGTTCAAGGAAATGGAACAAGTACAAATGGTTTTTATTTGTGGGGAAATAATAATGTACCTGGAATTTATACAACGAGTACGTATCAATTAGAAGGAGGTGACTTTAATTATATCGGTCAACAAACCACCAATACAGTTTCTTTTAATTTAAGTAATTTTGGAGCAGTTGGGGATTATATTGACATGACATTTAGTGGTACTTATGAAGATGCAACAAACACAACGCATTCCATAACAGGTGTAATTCACGTTATTAGAGATAATTAATGCTATAAAAAACATGAAAAAGAAAAAGAAAATCCCGAAGTAATTCGGGATTTTTTATTTAAAAAACAGTCTTAAGTTCTTCTTTAATATAACTAATGGCTACATTACTAGGTGCTTCACTTTCAGTCAATTCTATTAAAATGGCTTCACGCAATTTTTCTGCATTGGCAACTTCTTCAGAAATCGATTTCTGACGTATCATCTGAATCGTTGAATTTTTAGCTTTATTAATTACGTCCCAAGTAGTTGCCGTAATATAAATTTGTTGCGTTAAATTATGCTCAAATTCTGTCTGAATAGTATGTATTAATAAAGTAGCATAGTCATTTTTATCTGTATTGGGCGGACTAACTCGTAGCAATAATTGCGCAGGATTAATTCGTTCTAATAACAAAACCAAACGCTCATAAGCTTGCAAACGAATAGGTAAAGCTTGTTTCTGATTTTCTTTTAATAATTCAAAACGTCTTCTGCTTTCTTCACTCTTAAAAAAAGAATTAAATAAAAAATAAGCCACACCACCTGTAATCAATGCTGGCAATGTATAAAAAGCTAATTCAATAAGTTTTGCACTATCCATAATTATAAATTTTCAATCACAAAGAAAATATTAAAAAAATCAAAAAACAAATGAGATGCCTATTAATATTTGAAAGTTTTTAAAAATGTTTTTGATAAATAGAAGCACTCAAAATTAGTTTCTAAGAAGAATTGTCCCGCTATCCGTTCTATCTTTTTTATTTTTTTATTAAGTAGGGGAAAAAATTAAAAGTTTGTAAAAATAAAAAAGGATGTCACTTTTATCGGGGCTAAAATACACTTGTTACGAATCCATACACTTCATGCAAATACTAGTTTTAAAAATAAATGGTAGGTACTAAAAAAGCACTGGCATAAGTGCAACTATTTGGTTAATAATAAATTATTCAAAATTCAATTTTTAAAATTCAAGTTGATTATTGCATGGGAAAACCTTATTTTTGTAGATTACTAAAAAGTATAAAATTATCGTGATACAAAATATAATTTCCCAATTAAACGAAGCACAACAAGCTCCTGTTCTACAAAAAGACGGTCCTATGATTGTGATTGCAGGTGCAGGATCTGGAAAAACAAGAGTACTAACGGTTCGTATTGCTAATTTAATGAGTCAAGGAGTCGATGCTTTTAATATTTTAGCGTTAACCTTTACGAATAAAGCAGCAAGAGAAATGAAA
Source organism: Flavobacteriaceae bacterium (assembly GCA_002862755.1). GTDB lineage: Bacteria > Bacteroidota > Bacteroidia > Flavobacteriales > Flavobacteriaceae > Flavobacterium. The sequence continues at coordinate 95,601 of PKDY01000015.1, forward strand.
AAGCGTATTGCTGATATTGTGGGAAACAATGAAGCAAAAAACCTATGGATGGGAACTTTTCACTCAGTTTTCGCTAAAATTTTGAGAATTGAATCTGAAAAATTAGGGTATCCTTCTAATTTTACCATTTATGATACGCAAGATTCAGTGCGTTTAATTGGTTCCATTATTAAAGAAATGCAATTGGATAAAGATATTTATAAACCAAAACAAATTTTGGGTAGAATCTCATCCTATAAAAATTCTTTAATCACAGTTAAAGCCTATTTTAATAATCCCGATTTACAAGAAGCAGATGCGATGAGTAAAA
>PKDY01000050.1 GCA_002862755.1 Flavobacteriaceae bacterium
TATAAGTTGTTTCTGAGCTGTCAATAGCTCCATAATATACAAATGCACTCCAGTAGTAAGGTGATTTTTTAGCATTTGAAATCGTTTGATCTTCCAGATACGCTATTTTTGAAGCATAGTTCGATTCAAAAAAAGAATGTTGTTTGTTGTAATTGGAATAAAAATGACGCATAATTTCTGAGGTCGAAAAATCATTAATTTTCCACAAACTAAAAAGTACATTTTTGGCTCCTGCATATTGAAATGCACGTGCTATACTTATAGCTCCTTCTCCTTTTTGAAGTTTACCAATTCCTGTTTCACAAGCACTTAAAACCACTAAATCTGGATGGCAATCTTGAAGTCCGTATAATTCATTTACTAACATCACATCATCATAAAATACTAAGGTGGCAGGAGTACTAAAAGAACCACTTGTGCCATGAGTAGAAAGATGAATGATTCCATATTGAGAGCAATATTTTTTAAAATTTTCTCGATTGGCAGCTTTATTTAGGAATAAAGTAGCATTGTTTTGTTCTAAGACTTTAGATTCTTCAATGGAATATTCTAAATACGCATTGGTGTTTTTAAAAATAGGAAAAAAGCCAACAATTGAATTGTTTTTATGAGAGACTACATTTTTAGAATAAAAGGTAGCATTACTTTGATACGCTATTTTATTTTGATAGACTAAAAAAGGAATGGTAGCATAGTTTTTAGAATTGGTTTTTTGGGTTACCAATGCATCAAAAGCTACAAAATGAAGTAATCCATCAGGAATAATTACTAAATTCTTTTCAGGTTCAATTTGAGCTAAATCTAATAATGTAAAAAGCGAATAAGCTGTAGTAGTAAAAGAAGCAACATTACTATTAATGGTATTTGCTTCTTCAAAGGAAGCTATGAATTTTTTTAAAGTGTTTTCTTGACCTACTTTAAATGTGATTTTTTTCCAATTTACAACTCCATTATTGCTGTAAAAGGAATACGCTTTTTCTTTACCCCAAAAATAATAAAGTAGTTGCGCTTGATCCTCATTCAGTTTTTTTTGTAAATCTTGTAGTGTTGTAGTCTCTGTTTTGTTTTTAAAGATGGTGTTGATTTTTTTATTTAGGTTTTTCAATTGAATGCTTAAGGTTGCTAATTCATTGTTTAAACTAATGAGACGTGCTTGATTTTCTTGGGTAATTTGCAAGCGAATGTATTCGTTAATTAACAACTCTTGTTTGCTTATTAATTCGTTTTGTAATTGCAAATCAGAATTATTTGGAAATTGTTCTACAAGTGTTTTTTGATGATCACGGTCTTTTAAAACAGTGTTCTTTGTTTTTTCAGCAAATTGAAAAGCTTGTTCTAAAAAACGAAATTCTTGCTTCTCTTGATAAGCATTCCATAAGATATCGATGCATTTTTCGGTACGTTTTCGGTTTTCAATTTGGTGTCTAATTTCAGCTTCTTGTGAGATGAGTTGGTCACGAATTAAATCACTCACATAAAAACTCAAGTCGTACCACTTTAATTTTTTTTGGTCATCCTCTTCAAGATAGGCCAAACCATCAAAGATGACTAAAAAAGTATTTTCAGGATAAAGTATATTTGTGTCTAAATGGGGATCTATTTTATCGAAAGGGAGCAAAGTAGTCCATGCTTTTGTAAAACTGTTTTTCGCCTTTGGAAAGTCATTTAAAGAAATGTAAATAGAAGCCTCTTCGGTGTATAATTTTGCTAATGTTCTCGCATCTATATTTTTCTCTTTTAAAAATTGTGTCTTTGCTTTTTCAAAATAAGTTAAGGCTACATTTGGATTGTTATTTTGTAAAGCAATCCAAGCCTTGTTTTTTAATTCTTGAATGGCATTGGTTTCAACTTCTTTAAAAGTTATTTTTTCTTGAGAATTCTGGTTTTGCAAACCCATTGTATTTACGACTAATTCTTCTTGAATCCTGTTTTTTTGGAGCGAAGATGCATTTTGATTTTTGGCTACTTTTTGCAATAAATCGATAGCTGTTTTGTAATTACCAATAGTTTTGTACACAATAGATAGGTTAATGTATCCAGAAATAATATTAGGTTGGTTGTTGTCTTTTTCTGCCATGAAAATATACTTTTTGATGATATTTTCTGCCAAAGTAAAGTTGCCCGTTTTTGTATACAAAGTGCCTAAGGGTTTCAAACAAAATTCGATGATATCATAATTGGATAAATGGTTGTTTGAAAAAAGTAACCAAGCCTTTTCGTAAGAAGCAATTGCTTTTTGTTGCAAATTTGTTTTCATTTCAAACGAACCTTTATTACAGTATAAAATGACTAAAGCCAGTTTTTCATCATTAGAAGAAACCGATTTTGAAAAAACAAATTCTTTTTGGTTTAATTTATTTAGGGTAGTTGAATTAGGATTGGCTACAAATGTATCAATGGCGTTGTAAATCTGATCTTCTAAATTTTGTGAAAAACTTGAGATTGAAAATAAAAGAATAAAAAGGATACTTTTAAAACTTCCAAATTGCATAGAATTGCCACGAATCAAAATTATTTTTAAAATTTTTATAATAACGAATTCCTAAACTTGGTCCAATTCGAGCAAAACCAAAAGTCGTATCTAAGAAAAATTGGGTTTGCACTTCAGTTTTTTCTTTGGATGTTTCAGAACGGTATTGAATTAAATTTCGATATTCATTTCCAGGAACTAAACTAGGAGTATTAGGAGTTTGGGTGATTTCATAATAATGTGTGGTTGTTTTCGTTTCCTTTGAAGATGAAACAATAGTATTTATTTGTGGACCAAAACCAACTCCGATGTAATTGTTAATATTATAACGCAATGAAACGGGTACAGTTTCCACTATTTTTCTAGATTCTTCTACAGTAACTTCTCGTCCTACAAACGCCACATCAATAAATTGTCCTGTGCCAGTATCAAATGGTCCTACAACTTCAGGTTCTTGAGAAATAGTAAAAGAATTTTGACTTTCAAAATCATGTTTGTTAGCATATAATTCACTTTGCCAATAAAAGCGATAGGATTTAAAAGGAGAAATTGTAAGTCCGGTGAAATAACTTTTAGAATGATTTAATTTAGGAAAATACGTATATCCAGCTTTTACGCCTATTGAAATTCCAGGGTTAAATCGGGTTCTGGAATAATTGGTGACGATAGGTTCGTTTTTATCAAAAATAATTTTTGTACGACTTTTGGTGCCTATTTTATGAAAATCTTTCCCAAATTTTAAACTGTATTTTACAAAACCTTTTGTAGAATCTTTTTCCGATACGTTTTTCTGTTGGGTACCAGGTAAATAAATGTTTTTAAAAGTAAAAATAATTTGTTTTTGTTTAATTATAGTGTCTAAGCAACTATATCGTACTTCTTCATTCTTTGGACAAATGGGGCATGCGGGATACATACTCTCAATTTGTAGTGTAGATTTGTCAAACATATCAGGTACATCTGTCTCTAAACGAATTGTTCGCGCAGGTCCTTCACCATCATTTTGGAAACGTGTTTTAAATTTAATTCGTTTAAAACGCACCAATCTATAATTAATAAATAAGCCACTAGTAGACATTTTATTCGGATCATGAGAAGTTACAATCTCCATTTCCATGTCTTTAACTTTATGGTTTTCATAATTATCATCAGGAACATAAATACTTCTTACTTTTAAAATAGCACTCGTATCTTTAATCATCTCTGGAGTAGTTTTTAGAGTGAAAAAGATATGGCGTTGTTCGTTTGGGTTTAGATTTTTAAATGTGATTTTTTTTCCATTTTGAAAGGTTTGTTTAGCTTCTTCAATAGATAATGGAAGATTCTTTCGCTCTGTAGTATCTTGAAATTTATAATTTGTGTACGTTATGTTTTCGGCTGTAGCCAAAACTGATATTTGATCATCATAAGCTTGGTTGTAAACTAAATCTTTTCCTAATTCCATTATTTTTTCATCATAATAATTTCGTGTTTCTAATAATTCGAAATTATCCTGCTTAAATTCTCTTTCATTGTAATAAAAATAAATAGTTCCATTGGTTACATATTCTTTTTCATTTTTATAACTCAAAACAATAACAAAATCTTCATTTGGGAGCGGCTCTCTGTTTCTTCTTAATTCAATATTATCTTTCAAAATTGGAATTTCGTTGTCTGAAACAGTAGCAGTTTCATTTGTTTTTACTTTTGTAGGTCGTGTGGAAGGAGTTCTACCAGTGTCGTAATTGTTTGTAGCCCACAATTTCACTTCGTAGTTTCCTGGATTTTTGTAAGTATGTTTTGGTTTTTCTTTGGTGCTAAAATGACCATCACCAAATTCCCAAAAATAACTGTAAAAAGCTTTTGGAGCACCCGCTATTTGATTTAAAGCAGGTTTTTCAGAATCAAAATAAAAGGTGTTTCCTTCTTGAAGCGGAACAATAACTGCTTTAGGAATTATTGTGTCTTTTTCTTTGGTTTGAGAAAACAACAAAATAAAATGAAAAAGAGAAAAAATAAATGCTATTTTTTTTAGCATGGGTTTTGAGATTTTAGGTTAAATATAAGAAAAAGTGATGAACAAGTCACCACTTTCTCTAACAAACTAAACTAATTATGGCAGCGCATTAATTGCAGCAACTAACTGAGCTTCTGTTCCTACAACCGTTTCGGTAAAAGTGAAATTATATACTGCGTTAGCGGATATTGTTACGGGTTTTATAGCATATCTCCATTGTCCATCTTCTTCCGTTGCAAAGATGATATGACACGCTAAGCCAATTGGAATTTGTCCATAATGTTCTGAAAACTGACCTGTAGCAGCATCATAGGTGTCTAATTTTGCCAAAGCGTTTCCTTCGCCATCATAATGTAGATACACGGCACTGTTTTCGTAATTGTAACCTGTTGGTACGGTAACCAAAATTTGTGTTTTTGGACCCGTGAAGCTGTAAAATTTATCGACGTTGGTCCAACCAAAATTATTAAAGAAAGCATAATAAGTAGATCCATTCGCTCCTTGTTCTAAGAATACGCCACCTTGTCCACCTGTAGCATCATTTTCTTCTCTCCATTCTATATTTCCATCTTCATCAATTTGACCATTCCATAAAATCATATCATTTTCTTCAGCTGTAAGATTGGAAGGAATTCGTAAATTCATACCGCAATTTAAAGTTATTTGTTGGCCGTTTTGTGTAGCATTAATATAAAACTCTCCACCAGAAACTAACATGGCTAAATCTCCTGTAGGTAAAACACCCATAGTGGTTTTGTCTGTAACCAACATGTTTCCGCCGCTAAAAACTTCAATATATTTAATGTCAACAATTCCTGTTAAGGGATTACCGTTAAGACTTAAGCAAGAAGGGTTAATGTCAATTTCTACTCCGTTAGTAGATGTGAAAGTTGTAGTTCCATTGGCAACATCTAACTGAAAATTTTGAGTCATAGCAGCTAAAGCATCTTCTCTAAGCGCAGAAAATTCTGCTGCAGTAGGTTTTGGATCGCAATTTCCATCACAATCATTATCATCATTTTTTTCACAACTCATAGTGGTTGCTATTAAACCAATTATAACAGCCGTTTGAAATAATCCACTTAATTTTTTTCTTAAAACATCTAACTTTTTCATGATTTCTAATTTTTTAATTTATAGTTATTTTCTAGTATATCAACTTTTTGTTTGAATTGTTACCCCTTTAGTAAAAAAACAGTCAAAAGGTTTTATACTACTATATCCATAAATGCAATGAATTGTTACCCCTTAATTATTTTAATTTTGTAGTTTCTTTATATCTTAGCTAATAAATAAATGGATATGAGTGAAAAACAACTACATGAAGATCAATTTTATATAACGGGTTTTAAAGAAAATAACACTTCAGTTATACAAGCTATTTATAAAAAATTTGTCCCCAAAGTAATTCAACATATCAAAAATAATAATGGAAGTGAAGCCGAAGCACAAGATGTGGTTCAGGAAGTTTTAATTACGATTTATCAACAAGCTACAGAAAAAAATTTACAATTAACCTGTCCGTTTGACGCTTACTTTTTTTTACTCTGCAAAAGAAAATGGTTGAACGAATTGAAAAAATCTTCACAAAAGGAGGTAACATTCGGAAATGAAAATGTATCTAAAGATGAATCGCTTCAAGAAATGGTATTTCAAACCGAAACATTTTCTGAAAAACAAGCCTTATTTGATCAAATGTTTCAACAATTAGGCGAAAAATGCAAAGAAGTTTTACAATTAAGTTTTGTGACCAAAAGTATGGAAGAAGTAGCGGTAAAATTAGGTGTAACGTATGCATATGTGAGAAAGAAAAAATCACTTTGTATAGGAAAATTAACCGAAATGATTCAACAATCGTCCCAATATGAATCTATAAAAAAATTATAAGATGGAAGAAGATATATACATCACTTTTGAAGAGTATTTGTCAAATCAAATGAGTGAAGAAGATAGAAAGAAATTTGAGGAACAACTCGCTTTAGATCCTGAAATGAGTAATAAATTACAAATATATGTAAGGTGGACTGAATTTCTTGAAGGAAATTTTTCAAAAGAAACCGAAGCTTTTAAAACTAATTTAAAATCCATTTCAAAAGAACATTTTTCAAAAACAACTCATTTTGGGAAACCCAAAGTTATTCCATTATTTTCCAAATGGTTTGCTGTTGCAGCTTCTGTGGTATTGTTTTGCTCCATTTGGTTTTTTATGCAAAGCAACGAACCAAATTATGTAGAGTATAACCAACATGAAAAGGCCTATTTTACAGCAAGAAGCGAAGGTGTTGCAATTTTGAAAGAAGCTCAAGACGCTTTTAATACCCAAGCATATGAAAGTGCTGTTGGTTATTTTGAACAAATTCCGCAAGCAAATCGAAACGAAGAAATTAATTTATACTATGCGATTGCTTTACTTGAGGTCAATAAATTTGAACAAGCAGAAACCCTATTGCAAGCTATAAAAAGTGGAAATTCCGTTTATAAAGAAAAGGCGATTTGGTATTTGGGTTTGTCTAAGTTAAAACAGAAAGATTATTCCTCTTGCAAACAACTTTTAGAGGTGTTGCCAGAATCGGCTGACGATTATAATAAAGCACAAGAAATACTTGAAAAATTATAAACGCTACATGAAAAAGAAAAGAAAGAGCTGCTGAATATTCAGTAGCTTTTTTAGTTTAAGCCAAATAAAGATTCTATTTTTGCAACCAAATACAAACGTTTTGAATACCTTATTACAATTAACAGATACACATACTCATTTATATAGTGAAGAATTTGATGCAGATAGAGATGTCATGATTCAACGTGCCATAAATGTTGGAGTTTCCCGTTTTTTCTTACCTTCAATAGATTCTAGTTGTACCCAAAAAATGTATGATTTGGAAAAACAATATCCAGACAATATTTTTTTAATGATGGGATTGCACCCAACGTATGTTAAGGAAAATTACAAAGAAGAATTGGCTCATGTAGAAAAACAATTGGCTACAAGAAAGTTTTATGCCATTGGAGAAATTGGAATCGATTTGTATTGGGATAAAACCTATTTAAAAGAACAACAAGAAGCTTTTCAATACCAAATTCAATTGGCAAAAAAATATCAATTGGCTATCAATATTCATTGTAGAGATGCTTTTGATGAAGTTTTTGAAGTTTTAGAACAAGAAAGAGGTGCAGATTTGTTTGGCATATTTCATTGTTTTACAGGTGATTTTAATCAAGCAAAAAGAGCCATCAATTTGAATATGAAATTAGGAATAGGAGGAGTGGCTACTTTTAAAAATGGAAAAATTGATCAATTTTTAAATGAAATCGATGTACAACATATCGTTTTAGAAACCGATGCACCTTATTTGGCACCTGTTCCTCATAGAGGAAAACGCAATGAGAGCAGTTATACTTTGTTGGTTGCCCAAAAGTTAGCTGAAATTTATCAGCTTTCTGTAGCAGAAATTGCAGCGATTACAACGGCCAACTCCAAAGCAATTTTCGGAATTTAACGATGATTTCATCTTCATTTATTATTTTTTTTGTTCTTTTGTGTATTGATTTTTATTAATATGTCAAAATTCGATAGTATTCGTCCTTACTATGATTCAGAAGTAAATGAAGCCTTATGTGCTTCATTAAACCATCCTATGTTAAAAGCGATGATGAATTTTACATTTCCAGATGTAGCTGATGAAGTTTGGAAAGAGCAATTAAAAAAAACACATTCCATTAGAGATTTTCAAATTAATTTTGTGTATCAATCCATTCAAAAAGTTTTAGAAAAAAGTTCGGATGGGTTAACGACTTCTGGTTTTGAAAAATTAGAAAGAAATACACCTTATTTGTTTATCTCAAATCACAGGGATATTATTTTAGATACCTCTTTACTAAATGTCTCCCTTTTTGATCATGGCTTAGTAATGACCGCTTCTGCCATTGGAGATAATTTGGTTAAGAAAGATTTTGTCTTAAAATTATCAAAACTCAATAGAAACTTTTTAGTCCAGCGCAATCTTTCTCCCAGGGAATTGTTGCAAAGTTCAAAGTTAATGTCGGAGTACATGTATCATCTTTTGAATAAAGAAAATCGATCGGTTTGGATTGCTCAAAGAGAAGGTCGAACCAAAGATGGTAATGACGCAACCCACCAAGGTGTTTTAAAAATGGTTGCCATGGCTTCAGATGAAAATAATGTAATGGACTTTTTTAAAAAATTAAAAATAGTTCCTGTTTCAATTTCTTATGAATACGATCCTACAGATGCTTTAAAAATGCCACAATTATTGGCTCAAGCCAAAGATGAAGTATATATTAAGGAGAAAAATGAAGACTTTATAACACTTTTAAGTGGGATTATTGGTCAGAAAAAAAGAATTCATATTCATGTAGGCAATATTATTCAGCATGAATTGGATATAATTAAGAGCGATTTTGACAATTCAAATAAACAAATTCAAGCTTTAGCCAATGTAATTGACGATTCTATTTTGCAAAATTACAAGCTTTGGCCTACCAATTATATCGCTTACGATATCTTACATCAAACCGAACAATTTGCCTCTTATTATACCAAAGAAGAAAAACAATTGTTTCAGAGACGTTTTGAAATGCGAATTGATACCGATAATCCTACGGTAAGAGATGGTTTTTTAGCTATGTATGCGAATCCTGTGGTTAATAAAATGAAATATCACAATGCCAAATAAACCTAATATTTTATTAATCTATACAGGAGGTACAATTGGAATGGTTAAAAGTACTGTTTCTGGTGCTTTAAAAGCGTTTAATTTCAAAAAATTGCTGAATAAAATCCCTGAAATTAAACTGTTAGATTGTGAAATTGATACCCTTTCTTTCGAAGAACCCATCGATTCTTCCAATATGAATGTCAAATATTGGCAACAAATCGCAGGAATTATTCAGGAAAATTTCACAAAATTTGATGGATTTGTGGTTTTGCATGGGTCTGATACCATGTCTTACAGTGCTTCTGCATTAAGTTTTATGTTGGAAAATTTATCAAAACCAGTAGTTTTTACGGGTTCTCAATTGCCTATTGGAGATTTAAGAACAGATGCTAAAGAAAATTTAATTACAGCCATACAAATAGCTTCTTTAAAAGAAAAGGGAAAATCGGTAATTCAAGAAGTTTGCTTGTATTTTGAATATAAATTATATAGGGGAAACCGAACCACCAAAATAAGCGCAGAGCATTTTAATGCATTTGCATCTCCAAACTTTCCTGAGTTAGCAGAGTCAGGCGTTCATTTGAAAGTGAATAAAGAAGCAATTCTGAAAAAAGCAAACACTAAAGCACTAAAAGTGAACTTGGATTTTGATCAAAATGTAGTTATTTTAAAAGTTTTTCCAGGGATTACAGCAGCAGTGATGGATGCTATTATTCATATACAAAATTTAAAAGGAATTGTTTTAGAAACCTATGGTTCTGGAAATGCACCCTCAGAAAAATGGTTCATAGAAAAATTACAAGAAGCAATAAATAATAATATTCACGTTATAAACGTAACGCAATGTAGTGGAGGAGCTGTTACGATGGGTCAATATGAGACGAGTACGCAATTAAAAAAGATTGGAGTTATTTCTGGATATGATATTACAACAGAAGCAGCCATTACAAAATTGATGTATTTATTAGGTCAAAAAGTGTCTCATAAGGTGTTCAAAACCATTTTTGAAACCAGCTTACGAGGAGAAATATAGTAAAAAATAGCACTAAAATTTTTATACGTGAGAATTTTTACGTTATTTAGCGCCCTTGAAATTGAACATTGTCAAGGAGAGGTGTCCGAGAGGTCGAAGGAGCATGCCTGGAAAGTATGTATGCCCCTAAAGGGCATCGAGGGTTCGAATCCCTTCCTCTCCGCAGGAATAAAATATTTTTAATTTCATAAATAATTTTATACATTTAACCCAATTAACTAATTAAATTAAGAACAAAAGCGATGAAAAGATTATTTTCTATTTTAGCAATCACAGGGCTTATGACTTTTGGTAACATTCAAGCTCAAGACCAACCTACTGATGCAGATACTACTGCAACAGCTACTCAAATGGTTGATGATTCAACTGATGATACAGTAGCTACAGACGATGCAGTAACATCTGACGAAGAAGTTGTTGATGTTGTTACTACAACAGAAGACGAAGCAACTTTTACTCAAAAAATGAAACAACGTTTCATTGAAGGAGGTCCTGGATTTATGGGAATTGTATTAATCTGTTTGATTTTAGGATTAGCAATTGCTATCGAAAGAATTATTTATTTAAATCTTTCAACTACTAACTCTAAAAAATTAATTGCAGACGTAGAAGATGCATTAAAATCTGGTGGTGTTGAAGCTGCAAAAGAAGTTTGTAGAAACACTTCTGGTCCAGTAGCATCTATTTTCTATCAAGGATTAGACAGACAAGCTCACGGAATTGATTCTGCAGAGAAAGCTGTTGTAGCTTATGGTGGAGTACAAATGGGACAATTAGAGAAAAACGTATCTTGGATTTCTTTATTCATCGCGTTAGCACCGATGTTAGGATTCATGGGAACAGTAATTGGTATGATTGAGGCGTTTGACCAAATTCAATCTGCTGGATCTATGGAGCCATCATTAGTTGCTGGAGGTATTAAAGTTGCCTTATTAACAACAGTATTCGGTCTTATTGTAGCTATTATTTTACAAATTTTCTATAACTATATTATCGCTAAAATCGATTCTATCGTTAATGATATGGAAGACGCATCAATTAGCTTAATTGATATCTTGTCTGATTACAGAAAATAATAACATAAAAAGACAATTCTCATGAATTTACACAAGATAACAAAATTTGCAGCTATCATTCTTGCAGTGGTAAGTGTTCTATTCTTAGGATTACTTATGGCTTCTTCAGAAGATGGTGCAGACAATAAATGGATTACTCCTTTAATTTATTTATCTTATATTGTACTTGCAATTTGTATTGGTATTGTATTGATATATGTATTAAAGAATTTGTTTTCCGATTCAGAAAATTTAAAAAAGACTTTAATTTCAGTTGCTTTATTTGCTGGAGTATTAGTAGTTTCTTACTTACTTGCAAATGGAGATGATGTTAGAGCTAATGGAGAAGTATATTCAGGTTCAACACCAAAATTAGTAGGTGCAGGATTGAATGCTTTTTACATCCTTACAGTTGTTGCTTTAGGAACAATGGTTTGGGCTGGATTCACAAAAATTAAAAAATAATTATGGCAAAAAGAGAAGCACCAGAGGTAAATGCTGGTTCTATGGCAGATATTGCTTTCCTTCTTTTAATCTTCTTCTTGGTCACAACTACCATTGGAGTTGATCAGGGAATCAATAGATTGTTGCCTAGATATGAAGAAAATCCACCGGTTCCGCCAATTAACGAAAGAAATATTATGCGTGTTTTAGTAAACCGTGATAATCAGCTTTTAGTTAATGAGAAACCTATGGATATCAGAGAGTTAAGGCAAGCGGCTATAGATTTCTTAGATAATAATGGAGCACAACAATGTTCGTATTGTCAAGGAAAAAAAGACCCAAATTCGTCTGATGGACCAGATGATGCAGTTATCTCTTTAATGAATGACGGTCAAACTACCTATGAAACATATATTGCTGTTCAAAACGAGCTTGTAGCGGCTTACTATTTCTTAAGAGATAGAGAAAGTATGAGACGTTACAATAGAAAGTATACAGAAATAGAGTATATAGCAAATGACCCAGCATCAAAAGCGGTAGATGGATTAATTGATGATTTACAACCAAAGGTTAAATTGATTCAAGATTTATATCCAATGAGGCTTTCAGAAGCAGAACCAAAAAAGAATCAATAACCCTTTAAGTTTTAGAAATTATGTCTAAATTTAAAAAGAAAAAATCGGGTGGAACACCTGGAATTTCCACAGCATCGTTACCGGATATTGTATTCATGCTTTTGTTCTTCTTTATGACTGCTACTACCATGAAGGATAGTGATTTGATGATTGAAAACAGATTGCCTAAAGCAGATCAAACTGCTAAATTGCATAAGAAAAACTACATCATGTATATTTATGTAGGTAAACCAAAAGCAAATTATGCAAATAAATTAGGTGGATCAGATCGTATTCAGTTAAATGATAAAATCTCATCGGTTTCAGATATTAGAAGTTTTGTAATTACTGAAAGAGCTGAAAGAAACTCTGAGGATGAGAAATATTTAACGGCTTCTTTAAAAATTGATAAAGAAGTTAGAATGGGATTGATACAAGATATCAAAACTGAGTTACGTAAAGTGGAACAATTAAAAGTTAACTATACAACAAATAAAGGTAACCCTTTAGATTAATTAATCTTTTCGTTTAAATATAAGTAAAAGGTACGCATAGCGTACCTTTTTTTATTAATTTTATAATCTAATTCCAAATAATTGAAATGCGTAGACTGTTATTGTTGTTATACTTAAGTGTTGTTGCTGTATCTTTTTCTCAAGAAATTGATGAAAGAAAAATTCCGGTTGACTCACTTTTTAGAGAAGATCAATTCTATTTTTCAATAACGTATAATTTACTGAGAAATGCACCAAGTGGGTATTCACAGTATTCTTTTTCTTCTGGGGTAACTTTAGGTTTTTTAAGAGATATGCCTATTACAAAAGATAGAAAATGGGCTATTGGTTTAGGATTAGGATATTCTTATAATGATATTAAGCACAATCTTAAAATTGCTACAGATGCCATTTCTGGTCAAAATTCCTATAGTATTGATAATAGTTACAATAAAAGCAAATTGCGTTTACATTATGTTGAAGTACCACTTGAAATTAGATGGCGCAATGCAAGTTACGAAAGTCATAAGTTTTGGAGGATTTATACTGGGTTTAAAGTGAGTTATTTGTTTGCTAGTAAAAGTATTTTTGAATCCAATACTGAGAGTTACGGTATAAGAAATAGTAATGAACTCACTAAAATTCAATATGGCCCCTATTTAAGCGTAGGGTATAATACCATTAATATGTATGCCTATTATGGTTTACAATCTAATTTTGACAATGTTAAAATTGATGGAAAAGATTTAGGGCTAAATTCTTTTAATGTAGGTTTTATCTTTTATATTTTATAACCAAAAATACCAAAAACTCACCTGTGAAATGATTCCAATACAACTGCCTATAACCAACTCAATAGGTGTGTGAGATTTCATGTATAAGCGAGAAGAAGCCACAAAACCAATCATTACAATCATAAAGGCAATACTATTGATTAAAGGAATTTGTAGATGAATGCTTAGTGCATAAATAAAAGTCGCTAAAGAACAAACCGCTATCATGTGTAAGCTTGCTTTAAACTTTAGTACAACTGCAATAAACGCCATTATAGAGCTAAAAAATCCCCCTAGGAAGAAATAATAGAGTTCAGGAATAGTGTCGAATGAGTTACTGAATTTAATAAGCATGAAAAGGAGTACTGCTTGAATCATAATAGGTACTTTCCGCTCTTTTAAATTGGCTTCAGTAAATGATGTAACTAATCCTATTGACAGAAACAAATAATACAAGGATAAAGGCAATAATACGGTTAGGATACTTACTTGAAGTAGTATCATGTAAAATAAGGTATTATATACATACATTTGGGACACTAAAAAATAAAAAAAAGTACCATACACTGAAATAAATATAGGATGGAAAACGTATGAAAAAAAAGGAAGTACTTTTTTTAAATCCATATCCTAAATTTCTTTTCTTAAACGCGCAACAGGAATGTCTAATTGTTCTCTGTATTTTGCAACAGTTCTTCTAGCGATAGGATAACCTCTTTCTTTTAGCATTTCAGCTAGTTTATCGTCAGGAAGTGGTTTTTTCTTGTCTTCTTCACTAATTACTACTTCAAGTATTTTTTTAATTTCAATTGTAGAAACATCCTCTCCTTGGTCATTTTTCATGGCTTCACTAAAGAATTCTTTGATTAATTTAGTGCCATAAGGTGTTTCAACATATTTGCTATTTGCTACTCTTGAAACTGTGGAAATATCTAAGCCAATTAAATCGGCAATGTCTTTTAAAATCATTGGTTTTAATTTGGTTTCATCACCATCTAAGAAATATTCTTCTTGATAATGCATAATCGCATTCATGGTAACATATAAAGTTTCCTGACGTTGTCTAATGGCATCAATGAACCATTTAGCAGAATCTAACTTCTGTTTGATAAACTGAACGGCATCTTTTTGTGCATTGGATTTCTCAGAGGACACTTTATAGCTTTGAAGCATTTCCTGGTAATCTTTGGAAACGTGTAATTCAGGAGTGTTTCTTCCGTTTAATTGTAGTTCCAGTTCTCCGTCAACAATGCGTATGGTAAAATCAGGTACGACATGTTCAATGGGTTTTTGGTTCCCATCATAGGCACCTCCAGGTTTTGGATTTAATTTTTCAATTTCGTCAATTACTTTACGAAGTTGGTCTTTTGAAATTTCGTATTTTAATAGCAGTTTTTCATAATGTTTTTTAGTAAAAGCATCAAACTGATTTTCAATAACATCAATAGCCAGCTCAATAGAATCGGTAGGTGTTTTATGTTTTAATTGGAGTAATAAACACTCTTGTAAATCTCTTGCAGCTACACCAGAAGGTTCTAGCTCTTGAACAATCCCAAGGATGCGTGTTACGGTCTTTTCGTCTGTATAAATTCCTTGTGTGAAAGCTAAATCATCTACAATATCTTGTATGCTTCTTCGGATATAACCCATGTCATCAATACTACCAACCAAAAATTCAGCAATATCTCGTTCTTCATCGGTTAAAATAAAAGTGTTCAATTGATTCAGTAAATCTTGATGAAAGGTTACACCAGCAATAAATGGCATACTGTTGTCTTCATCATCATCACTGTAATTGTTGGTTTGGTACTTATAATCGGGCGTTTCGTCGTTACTTAAATAATCATCAATATTAATGTCTTCAGCTTCAATGCGCTCTCCTTCATAATCATCATAATCGTCACTATTGGAAACATCATCGTATTCGTCATATTCCGAACGTTCTTCTTTACCATTTTCTAGAGCAGGATTTTCTACTAATTCTTCTTGAAGACGTTGTTCAAATGCTTGCGTAGGTAACTGAATTAACTTCATCAACTGAATTTGTTGAGGAGATAATTTTTGAGATAATTTAAATTGTAAACTTTGCTTTAACATCGTGAAATGGGATCTAAAACTAAAAATCGTTTAGTCGAATACACAAATATACGACTAAACGATTAATTAAATAAAGAATATTAAAATTCTGCGTTTTGTGGTGTTCTCGGGAAAGGAATTACATCACGAATATTAGTCATTCCTGTTACAAATAAAACCAATCTTTCAAATCCTAATCCAAAACCAGAATGTACTGCAGATCCAAATCTTCTAGTGTCTAAATACCACCATAATTCTTCTTCTTCAATACCTAATGCTTTCATTTTTTCAATAAGAACATCCAAACGTTCTTCTCTTTGAGAACCTCCAACAATTTCTCCAATTCCAGGGAAAAGAATATCCATAGCTCTTACTGTTTGTCCATCATCATTTAAACGCATGTAAAAGGCTTTAATTTTGGCAGGATAATCAAATAAAATTACAGGACATTTGAAGTGTTTTTCTACTAAGAAACGTTCGTGTTCACTTTGTAAATCAGCACCCCATTCGTCAATAATGTAATTGAATTTTTTGTTTTTATTGGGCTTGCTATTTTTTAAGATATCAATAGCTTCAGTATAAGAAACACGTTTGAAATTGTTGTCTAATACAAAGTTTAATTTTTGTAATAAACTCATTTCGCTGCGCTCTGCTTGTGGTTTTGATTTTTCTTCTTCTAAAAGGCGGCTTTCTAAGAATTTTAAATCATCTTCACATTTTTCAACCGTATATTTAATTACATATTTAATGAAGTCTTCTGCTAAATCCATATTGGCTGCTAAATCATTAAAAGCAACCTCTGGTTCAATCATCCAAAACTCTGCTAAATGGCGAGAAGTATTTGAATTTTCTGCTCTAAAAGTAGGTCCGAAAGTGTAAATTTGACCTAATGCCATAGCAAAAGTTTCTCCTTCTAATTGACCAGAAACGGTTAAGTTGGTTTGTTTGCCAAAGAAATCTTCTTTATAATTTACGCTTCCATCTTCATTTCTAGGAGCTGAACCATCTAATGGTAAAGCGGTTACTTTAAACATTTCACCAGCACCTTCAGCATCTGAACCTGTAATAATAGGTGTGTTTACATACACAAATCCTTTTTCTTGAAAATATTGATGTACTGCAAATGACAATACGGAACGCACACGCATAATGGCACCAAATGCATTGGTACGAACTCTTAAGTGGGCATTTTCACGTAGAAATTCTAAAGAATGTTTTTTAGGTTGGATAGGATATTTTTCAGCATCACTATCTCCTAAGATTTCAATTTTTGTAACTTGAATTTCAACCGATTGTCCTTTACCTTGACTCTCTTGTAATGTTCCTGTTACAGAAACAGCAGCTCCTGTTGTGATTCTTTTTAAGGTTTCCTCAGCAGTGTTTTCAAAATCTACAACACACTGAATATTATTTATGGTTGATCCATCATTTAAAGCAATAAACTGATTGTTTCTAAAAGTTCTTACCCAACCTTTAGCGGTTACTTCTTGTAGTGTTTTAGTATTGTTTAATAGGTCTATGACTTTAATATGTTTCATTTTGTTAAAATTTAATATGCAAATATAAAATTATTCGTTTTCAGTTTCAATTTCTTCTTTATCTTCTGCTAAAATATCTATTGTAGGTTCTGTAAATTCTTGTTCGTTTGCAATAGAACGCTCTAATGAAAGTAATAATGCAGGTAAAAAAATCAAGTTGGATAACATGGCAAATAATAAGGTGGTAGCAACCAATCCTCCTAAAGCAATAGTGCCTCCAAAACTAGATAAAGTAAATACCGAAAATCCAAAGAAAAGTACTACAGAAGTATACAACATACTTACACCAGCATCTTTTACCGTGTTGTATACTGATTTCTTGATTCTCCAATTGTTAGCTATCAACTCTTGACGGTATTTCGCCAAAAAGTGAATGGTATCATCAACCGAAATACCAAAAGCAATACTAAATACCAAAATCGTTGAAGGTTTAATAGGAACTTCTAAAAAGCCCATCAATCCAGCGGTGATAATTAATGGAAGAATATTTGGTAGTAAAGAAATTATAATCATTTTGAAAGATCGGAACAAATAAGCCATTAATAAAGAAATCAAGAATATAGCAAATAGTAAAGAAATGACTAAGTTGTGCACTAAATAATGCGTTCCTTTTTCAAATATATAGGCTTTACCAGTAATGGCAACATCATATCTTTCTTTTGGAAAAAGCTTTTCAATTTTTTGAGCCAATCGTTCTTCCGTATGTTTCATTTTATCGGTACCAATGTCTCTCATGAATGTTGTAATTCTCACAAATTGACCTGTACTATCAATATAACTTTTTAAAAGATTTTCTTTACCTTTTCCGGTAGAGTTTTTGATATAAGATAATATAAAAGCTTCTTCTTGTTTCGTTGGAAGTTCGTAATATTCTGGATTCCCATTATAATAAGTCTGTTTGGCATATTTTAACAAATTCACCAAAGAAACAGGTTTGGAAAGTTCTGGAATTTCTTCAATCGTTTCTTGAAGCTCGTTAATCCTTTTTAAAGTAGCCGATTTTAAAGCGCCTTTTGGACGTTTGGTATCAATCATGATTTCTAATGGCATCACACCATCAAACTCTTTTTCGTAAAAGCGAATATCTTCGAAAAAGCCAGTGTTTTTAGGCATGTCTTCAATAACACTTCCAGAAATACGCATTTGTGTAATTCCAATGATTCCAAAGACTAATAAGCCAATCGCTACGGAATAAATAGCAATCGTTTTTTTCTTAATAGTAACTAAAATCCAATCAATAAAAAACTGGATATAATTTTTCTCTAAATGGGCCAAATGCTTGTCTTTTGGCAAAGGCATGTAGCTGTAAAGAATTGGGATAATTATTAAACTTAAAAAGAATAAAAAGATAATATTCAAGGAAGCTATAATTCCAAACTCTTTTAATAAATCACTATCGGTTATGATGAAAGTAGCAAATCCAGCAGCGGTAGTTAAATTGGTCATTAAAGTGGCATTACCTACTCTTGAAATGACGCGTTGTAAAGATTTAGCTTTATTTCCGTGTTTTTTAATTTCTTGTTGGTACTTATTAATCAAGAAAATACAGTTGGGTATACCAATAACAATAATTAATGGAGGAATAATTGCAGTTAAAACGGTAATTTCATAATTCAACAAACCAATCGTTCCGAACGACCACATTACTGCTATAATTACAATAATCATTGAAATAAAAGTAGCTCGGAAACTTCGGAAAAAGAAAAAGAAAAGTAACGAAGTAATTCCTAAAGCAGCTCCTACAAATAGACCAATTTCTCCTAATATACTTTTCGAATTTAAGGTTCTAATGTAAGGCATTCCTGAAATTTTTAAATCAATTCCAGTGGCTTTTTCAAAAGCCTCTACTCTTTTTTCGTTAAGATACTTGTCGACAAATTCTTTTCGCTTAGAGGTGTTTACAATATCTTTATTGATGTAAATGGCAAATCGAACTGCTCCAGATTCTTTGTTGAACAACATGCTTTCATAAAAAGGCAAATTGTTAAACAGTTCCTCTTTTTTTTCTTTTAAATACGCATCAGAAAACTGGTCGTTATTCACAAAAGGAACTAAGTTGAATTTTTGATTTAAAGTATCTTTTTTTAATACTTTAAGATCACTTATAGATAATGTTAAATCAACTGCTTTATCTTTTTTAATTTCATTGATGAATTCTTCCCAAAGGCGAACGTTTTTCTCTGTAAAAAAAGCATCATCTTTAAAACCTATTACAATAAGATTTCCTTCTTCACCAAACTTTTCTAAGAAAAGGTTATACTGCATGGAAATGTCATTGTCTTTTGGAAGTATGTTTGCCTCAGTATAGGTCATTCGAATTTTTTGCCATTGGAATGCCATAAACAAGGTAAATAACACCAATGCCACTAAAAGACCTATTCTGTTGCGTAATATCTTGCTAGCAATAAAATCCCAAAAACTGGTCGTTAGCCATTTAATCATCGTCTCAAAAATTAGAGCGCAAAGGTAATGATTCTTACTTAATTAGTTAGGTAACAACCAAAAGATTTAAGGAAATTTTAAATTCATAAATGGATAATAAAATAAATATTGGATCATTTATTTTATTAATTCTTTCATTTCATAATGTATAATAGCATTTTGTTTAAGATTGCTTAAACTCCAATCTTCCCATTCACTAGTATAAGGATTATAACCGCATTTTAAAGGTTTCGAAAATTGATTTTTTGGTTCTTCTAGGTAAGCACGGCAGTCTGTACAAATATATCGAAATTCACAATCTTTGCAAATATCAATTTGATCTTTAGTTGTATTCTAATATTTTTTAAAATCTTTATTTTGTAAAACTTCTTCTAGTTTAATATTTTTAATATTTCCAAAAACTTCTGTCATTGAGGGACAGTTTTTAATATTACCTTCTTTATCAATAGCTATTTTTTTGTGTAGACAAGAATTATGGTTTAGGCCCTCTAGGTATGCATCTATATTTGCTACAAAATATCCATTAATAGCGCCACAAAAACTAAAATCTACCATTTGTTTTTTAGTAAATGTAATTATTTCTTTCGTATAATTTTTTGGAGAAGAATGTAAAATGATATTTGTTAATCTATGATATTTAGAGCATAATTTTGAATAATTGATTTTAGGATTATATTTTGTTAACATTTGTATAGAAAGTAATCTACTGTCATTAAAAATTTCTAAAAATTGAATAAGTTGTTCATGATTATCGTTATAGAAGATTAAAAAACAATCTTGAATTCCTAAATTGTCAAAAAGATTCTTTTAAAGAATTTAAATTATCAAAAGATTCTTCTGAATATTCTATTACTGCATTAGTAATTTTATAGGGTTTTTCAAAATTATTACTTATTTTAGGAAAACGATTACTTTCGCTCAAAGTACATTCAAAAATAAATTCATTTTCTAATAAGAATTTTTTATATTCATTAATTATTTTGATATTATTAAATTCAGTTTTTAATTTTTCAAAACCTAATATTTCATTGTTTTTTAGAATGTGATATAATGAATTAGGTATGTTTTTATAACTACTCCTTTGTAAATCTATAATTATACTTTTATTAAATCCTTTACTAGGAATACAATTAGCAAAAAGTTTGTATGTATTCATAATTCAATTTTAATTATAGGCTTGTAGTGTTTGACTACTGCCATTTCTGTATTTTCAACTTTTGTTGAACCTTTACATATTCTAATTTCTACAGTATTTTTCATGTCTTCAAATCTTTCTCCCTTTGTTAAAAGTAATGATAAAGGAGAGATTATTTTGTTAAAAATTTTGTTCATATTGTACCAACTTTTCAAATTTTTTTTTTCTAAATTATAATTACAAGGTCTTGATGTCATTCCAAATTGCCCTACTGGATTTACTTCTAGAAAATAATACATATCATCTTTTCCTTTAATGATGTCTATTGAACCTGTTTTTAAGCCCAAATCATTCATTAATTTTCGGATGTTATCTTCCATATTGGCAGGTAATTTGTAAGGAATATTTCTGTTTGGTTTTTTATAGTTATATTTTCTAAAATCTACTTCTGTCTGTTTGTCATTTTGTGAGAAAATTGCCATGCTATAGCATTCACCATCTAGATAAAATGTTCTTACTTCATACCTTTTTTCTATTTTTTTTTGAAGTAATGAGGGTAAAAATTTATGCTTTACTTTTGCTACAATAGTAGTGTAGGTAGAATAAAATTTATCCCCATATTTAAAACCTACTGTACTAGATAGCGGTTTTGTTATATATTCTTTGGGGTTTATACCCTTTAAAGAATTCGTAATTATTGTTTCTGGGATTGTTAAACCATTTTTCTGTGCTAGTAGTAATATGTCTATTTTGTTTTCTTTTACATAAGGATAGTCTAGCCAAAGAGTGTTTTTTGATAATCGATCAATAAAAATTTTCAAATAAATTTCCCAATCTTTAAAAATAAACTGTGAAAATAATCTAGAATTATGAAAATCAAATTTTTTATCTAAAAAATCATCAATAAATGACCTTCTTGAAAGTCTCCTATACCAAATAATTTTTTTAGATTCAAACTCAATTTCTTTACCATTGATTGTTGTATTTGAAGTTCCATTATTCAGCTTATAATTAAAATCTAAAACATCATTATCTTTTAAAGTCTCACAATTAATTCTTATAATTTTTTTTTCATTATATAAAAAATGATCAACAATTTCGTCAGTACTTCTTTCATAACCTATTGATAATAATATAATCATATTCTTTTATTATTTATATCTTTAAAAATTACTTTATAGTTTATGTTTTCTGGTAAATAAATAGTATCACCCTGTAGTTTTTGTTTAGTACTTCGAAATATAGGATAATAAATTTCTTGGTTATCAAAAATTGGGATAACCTCAATACTAAAAAAATCTTTATTTTTAGGTATAATTATTTTATGATTCATAAATTCTGATGGGGTATAATACCAGTCATAATATTTTTCATAAAATGGGCTAATTAGATTGGCGTCAAATTGTGGATCATTGCTAGAGTATACTAAAGGTTTTGTCATAGGAATGTCAACCGAGTCTAAATTTGTTCGTATATATTTTGTTTGACCTATCGAAAAAATTTTTTTATTTGGGAATATATCTTGTAATACTACTCTCATGAATTTCCAATCGTCTCTTGTTTTCTTTTCAATATGTGCATGTCCGCCAAAAACTATGACTTTAGCGCTTTTATCATAATCATATATTTTTGCAATATTAAAAGCTTGAATACTATCTCTGCAATTACTACTGTCAAGACCCTTAAGATCAATGCATTGATCAGCTTCTTCATAAGGAACAAGTTTGAAGCCTAAACTTGCTGCATAATTAATCATAAGCGAGCAAGTGGGTTCCTCCACATAATAACCAGATATGTTTTCTATTGTGGTTATTAAACTGTCTTTCTCTTCAGGTGGTGGTAAAGTTTCTAAAGCTAGATACTGAAAGCCTTTTTCCCTTAACCTTTTTAATACAAACATGAAATTATATCTTGTGTGTGGATAACTATGAAACTCATTAAACATGAAAACATCTATTGAATCGCTTATTTTTGAAATATAATCTTCCAAATCTTCTAACTTTTTTTTGTCGATTTGAATCTTTTTTCTTTTTGATATTAATGTTTTTATTTCATCAAATGAACCATTCTTTGTATTTAAATCAACTAAAATTGAACCAAATAAAGATTCAGTGGTATGTTTTTCTTCATCAAAAGTCTTTATAAAATTTAATTGTGCATTGTAATCTTTATATAGGATTGTATCCAATATTTTAAAAAAAACACTAGGTCTTTCTTTGTTTTTTTGTAATATTTTTTCAAAACCAATAACTATTTTTTTTTCAATATCTTCTATAGGGTTATCGCTATTAGTGATTACTTTTAAAAAACTACTATCATTTATTTCATAATATAATTCACTTATTTTAGAATCTTTAAATTTATGCAGTATTTTATATTTTTTTATAGAATCGTAATTGAACATAGGTATATAATCCATCTCTAGTTTGTTACTAGTATGTATTTTATATAATATATTTTTTTTGCTACTGATATAAAAATCAGAAATTAAAGAATTATCATTACTGTATTCAGTAAATAAATAGGAGTCCTTTTTTTTATTAGTATTTTTATATTTTTCTTTGAATTTAAAAAGAGAGCTCGTGGAACCTTTATAAAGAAAATCATAAGAATTACTTATAACTGTAATAGGTGATTTACCTGTATAATTATATCTAAAGGTTATAAGGTTTGATTTTTGGGAATAAGAGCAGTTAATAAAAATTAATAATAGTAAAATGTTTTTTTTCATTTTTTCATTTTATAAAAGAGGCTGTAACTTAGTTACAACCTCTTAAAGAATTAAGAAATATGATTATTCATCACAATCGCTGCAAGAATCGTCACTTTTATTTTCTGCTTTAGTCCAAGTAACGGTTACTCCTGAATCAGCAGTTAAGTCCTTTACACCTCCATTAATTTTACCTAATTCAGCATTATCTAATTTTGTGAATTTTTCCGATTTTAAGCTTTCTAATTTAATGATTAATTAAATTTAAGTTATTGATTACTACAAGCGTTTAAAGTCAATTGTAGTTTTTGACTATCGTTGCAACAATATTTTTATTTTTTTTTATGTTTATAAGTATATCTTATAATGATAACGAGTAATTTTAATAAATATTTTCTGGTTAATTTAATTATTAAATATTATTTAATTTTTATTTGTTTTTTTATAAAAAAATTATAATAATGAGTTAAGCATGTGTTAAACTTGTTTTTAAATGTATTTAAGTGATATTACAACCTTACTAACAAGAAATAAATAGGTTAATATATAGTTTTAAAATCCTAAATCGATAAAGTAGGAAATTTTAATAGCGATATTATCTTCAATTGTAGGCAATTGATTTGGACCATATCGAAAGAAAGCAGTCACGCCTAAACCTCTAAATAATTTGTTGCATTCAACACCACTTTCAAAAAAACCTTTTTCTAAAGATTTAAAAGGTAAACCCATATGTGTGTTTTCTTTATTTATTTGTCCCCAAGCGTAACGGGTTACAAAAGAAAATTCGGGATTAATTCGGTATGCTAAACGTACTCTGTTAAATGTGTGTTTTAGTTGTAAGGAAACGTATTTATCAGAGAAAAACTCATTAAAATACATGGTTTCAAAACTATTTTTACCAGCAAATGTAATTCTTTGAAGTAGAGCATCTCGGTTCAAATTATTAGGCTGTAAACTGTATAAATGTGTTAAAGGAACGTCTCCAAATGCAATTCCTGTTTGTAATAAAACAGAACTAGATTGTCCTGATAAATACGGAATTTCATAAAAAGTCTTGAAATCGATTTTTGTAAAAACGAAATCATTATCCAACATCTTTGGAACAGTTTGCGTTACTTGAAACGAGAATTTTGGATGTCTTTTTTCAATTTCAATTCTACTTTTAGGCGTTTGCATGTAATTGCTAAAAGGATTCCATTGAATGGCCGCTTGAAATGCGGTAATGGTATAGGTTTTATACTCATTATCCTTATTTATGAAGGTGTAATCAAATTTAGGATTGATTTGACTATTAAATAAAGCAAAATAGGTTTCTGTTTTTGGAAAGTAATTGCTTTCTACAAATAGAGAAGTGGTTTTATTACCATAAAAAGTGGAAATGTTAATAGGTCTTGGATCGTATATTTTAAATCGTCTGGGATCAGTTGCAAACGTAATTTGAGAAATTTCGTTCAAATCATCAGAATAAGAGGCGCTAATCCATGTTTCTGATGTAGGATCAAGAAGGTAAGAAGGTGTTATGCCAAATTTAAACGCCTCATCTTTAATTCCATAAGCACCATAAAATGCAATTTTGTATTTTTCGGAAAGTTTATCATTGGTTACACCGCCTAATCCAAATCGGAACCCTTCATAGTTGTTGAATTTCACAAGGCTTCTTAAGTCTAAATCAATGATGCTAATAGGATAATATCCGTTTAATATTTTTTTTCCTAAGAATATTTTTCGTTCTAAATTTTTAGACTCAGAGAGACTATCTAAAGACGTATAGGTTCTTAGTCTTCTTTTGTCGATAGTGTCTTTGGCAAATTTTTTCCAATAACTGTCTTCTCTTTTTAATCCATCTTTCTCTATTGAAATTTTAATTCCTTTGTTGTGGACCGTAACTCGTTTGTCCAATTCGATATCAAAAGGGGTGGATTCAATAACCAAATATACTTGATCCGTTGCATTGGTGTTGGGTGTTGGATCTAAGGAAGAACTGAATTTTATGGTGTTACCTAAAATTTTAATATCATCAACATTATTGCCTTTTAAAACTGTTATTTTTCTTTTTTTAGGAAACCAAAGTCCTTCTTTGTCTTGATAATCAAAGGTATAATCGGCATTGATATTGACGATACCATAAATTCGATAATAGGCTCTAGCAATGGCAAAAGTTTCCGCATCAATATAAAGCAACCCTCTTAAACGACTCGATTTCAATTTTTTGGGTTGAAAAAATACTTTGTAAGTCTTTCTGTTTTGAATGTTTAAAGAATCCACCATGTAAAAGTTGTACAAGCGACGACCATAATTTGAAATAGGATTTTGAACAGGTGTTTCTAATATTTCAAAGGGGTTTTCGTAAACTGAATACGAAAATAAATTGAGCCCTAAATATTCATAAAGGGGTTCTTTAAAACCAGCCATTCTCGTTGCAATAACCGTTTCTTTATAGCCTTTTTTGTTGTATTGAATGAGGTTTACTTTTTCCGTTTGGTACAAATGATTTTTTTCTACCATTTTTTTGAATTTATAATTGGTAGAGTCCAATCGAATAATTCGTTTTCCAAATAAGGTACGTTTGTAAACGGGTTCAATTTTGCCTGAAATAGAATCGGGATTAGCGGTAACTAATAAATTTTCATAGTTTTTATACTGAAAACTTTCTAATGCTTTTTCGGGTTGGTTGAAACGCTTATTGTCGATAACTTTTTTGACTAGTTTATTGACTTTATTGTCGGTGTAAATTTCAACTTTTTCAAAAGTATTCAAATCAATGGCCATTTTAATGATGACTAAATCTTGATTGGGTGAAATATAAACATTCTTGGTTTGATATCCTTTATATTTAATGATTAAAGGCTTGTCGTGTTCGGTAATAGCAATTTCAAATTTTCCTTCCCATGTAGTAGTTAGGGTCTTTCCTAGATATTCCACTTTAGCATAGGCTAATGGAACTCTACTGTCTATATCAATGATTTGAGCTTTAATTTTGTCTTGACCAAATGAAATAGCAGTATGGAACAAAACAAACCAAAAAAAGATGTATCTCATTAAAAGGAATTTGTTAATGTACAAACTTACATAAATTTAGTTATTATTTTTGGGGATGTAAGGAACATTTAGGAATCCTTAACATTTTGCATAAAAAAATCCCGAAAATTTTCGGGATTTTAGAATTTTATAAAAGCTGAAAACTATACTTTCATGATTTCGGCTTCTTTAATCACTAAATGTTCATCTATTTTTTTAATGTAAGCATCGGTTAATTTTTGAACATCTTCTTCTGCTTTTTTGCAAATATCTTCAGAAGTACCGTTTTTTTCTTCTTTTTTAATATCCGTATTAGCATCTTTACGAGCGTTACGAATACCAATTTTTGCATCTTCTGCTTCTGATTTCGCTTGTTTTACTAATTCACGTCTTCTTTCTTCCGTTAATGCAGGAATGCTAATAATAATATTTTCCCCGTTATTCATTGGGTTTAACCCAAGATTCGCAATCATAATTGCTTTTTCAATAGGCTGTAACATGTTTTTTTCCCAAGGAGTTACCGTTAAGGTTCTCGCATCAGGAGCATTAATATTAGCTACTTGTGATAAAGGGGTTTGCGAGCCATAATAATCTACAAAAACACCACCTAACATTTGAGGTGACGCTTTACCAGCTCTAATATTTAAAAATTCTTTTTCTAAATGAGCAATAGAACCTTCCATAGATTCTTTTGCACTGTCTATAATAAAATTAATTTCTTCAGTCATTTTTTAGATATTTTGATTTTTAGATATTTTGACTCTTCGAATGATCGAACCATCAAGTAATCGAATGCGTAATTTATATGGTTACTGTTGTTCCTACGGTTTGACCTTCACAAACTTTTAATAAATTACCTTCCTTATTCATATCAAAAACAATAATTGGTAATTTATTTTCTTGGCTAAGTGTAAATGCGGTTGTGTCCATTACATTTAATCCTTTTGCTAATACCTCTTCAAAAGAGATGTAATCAAATTTTACTGCATTTACATCTTTCTCTGGGTCAGCAGTATAAACACCATCTACTCTCGTTCCTTTTAGGATAACATCTGCATGTACTTCAATACCTCTTAATACAGCTGCGGTATCTGTTGTAAAGTAAGGATTTCCTGTTCCTGCTCCAAAAATAACAATTCTTCCTTTTTCTAAGTGTCTTGTAGCACGTCTTTTAATATAAGGCTCAGCAATCGCTTCAATTTTTAAGGCCGTTTGCAAACGCGTTTGCATACCCGCATCTTCTAAAGCACCTTGTAAAGCCATTCCATTAATAACTGTAGCAAGCATACCCATATAATCACCTTGAACGCGATCCATTCCATTACTTGCACCTGCTACTCCTCTAAAAATATTTCCACCACCTATTACAATTGCAATTTCAACTCCTTTGTCGTGAATTTCTTTAATTTCTTGAGCATACTCCGCTAAACGTTTGGGATCAATTCCGTATTGTCGATCACCCATTAAAGCTTCACCACTTAATTTTAGAAGAATTCTTTTATATTTCATCAGAATGTATGTTTATTTTCGTGATGCAAATATAATTATATATCTACAGAAAAAAAATGTTGATACTATTATGCGTTTATTTCTTTTAAAGTATTTTTAGCTTCTCGGTAACCAATATCAAAAATGGTTTGCATTTTTCCTTTATTGGTTTCAAATGTGCTAAAATTAGCTAATTCTTTGGGTTCGATAATATGGTCACAAAGGCTAAACTTTTGATAATTCCCTTGAGCCGATAATAAATCGAAAGCTCTTGTGGTAACAGCTTTAATTGATTTTAAATCTTTGGCTTCAATATTTTGAATAGGACTCACATAAACACCAATGATGCAGTCACAATGACCTTGAAGTAAATCGGTTGGGAAATGGTTCAAAATACCACCATCACTATACAATTTTTTGTTAATTTCATATGGAGTTAACATGCCAGGAAAGGAAGCAGATGCTAATACCGCATCGACAACTTTCGTATTGTCATTGAAAATCTTTAATTTTCCTTTGACTAAATCGGTAGCTGTAATTTTTACAGGAATAGGTAAATCGCCAATTTTAGTTTCTCCAAATATAGTATTAAAATAAATTTTAAAAGAATCGGAGTCAATTATCCCAGGCTTTTTTAAGGTAAAATGTTTCCAATTGAAGAAGTAAATGGATTGAAAAAAAGTAAGGATTTCTTTTGGGGTTTTCCCAAAAGCATACATGGCTGCAATGATAGCTCCTGCACTTGAACCCGATAACACAGTAGGTTTAACCTTGAGTTCTTCCAAGTACTGAAGTACTCCAGCATGCGCAATTCCTTTTGAGCCACCTCCAGATAAAGCGATGCCAATTTCTTTTGATTGAAAATCCATGATTGTTTCTGTTTGCTTGTAATGGTTTCTGTTTCTAAAATTTTGTTATGTAACTTAACGAACATTTTATGTCCAAATTTAGCTTTAAATTTGTAAAATAAAGGAAAGCATATGAAAAATATAATTGAAAAAGCACTTTCAAATTCGGTTACTTACGAAGCCTATAAAACGATAGTTACAAAACTTATGGAAGAAGGAAAAGTTACAGGACATACTCAGAGTGAAGCATTAT
The DNA here is from genome assembly GCA_002862755.1 of Flavobacteriaceae bacterium. Classification (GTDB taxonomy): domain Bacteria; phylum Bacteroidota; class Bacteroidia; order Flavobacteriales; family Flavobacteriaceae; genus Flavobacterium. The sequence goes on from PKDY01000050.1 coordinate 29,064, forward strand.
TACATTATTCTCAATTGAACGAAACTAGAATGAAACGTTTGGATAAAACTATTGCGATTACAGATGCTATTCAAAAAAAAATAAAAGAGTTGCCAATTTCTTTAACTTGGTTGGTAATTTCTGAAGGATGGTGTGGAGATGCAGCACAATTATTACCAATTATGAATAAGATGGCTGAGTTATCATCAAAAATTGATTTGAAAATTGTATTCAGAGATGATAATGAGGAACTTATGAATTCTTTTTTAACCAATGGTAGTCGTTCCATACCGAAGCTCATTTTGTGGGATGTAACTACGAAAGAAGTAATTGGTGATTGGGGTCCAAGACCATTACCTGCTAAAAAACTAATTACAGATTATAAAGCATTACATGGAGTTATTGATGAAACTGCAAAAATCGAACTTCAAAAATGGTATTTACAAGACAAAGGAATAACCACTCAAGAAGAGATTTATGATTTAATTGCTTCTTACATGCAACAAAGAAGAAGTACTTCAGAAGAAATATTACACTAAAAATTTCTTCTGAAGTACACTAGTATGGTAGGTTATTTCTAAAATATAAACTCCTTTAGAAAGAATTGTACTAGGTGAAAAGGTTAGGGTATCACCTAGTACAAAATGTTTGTTAGCGTAAATAAGTTTACCAGATACAGCATGAACACTCACTTTGACTTCTGTGTTGATGAACTTTTTGAACGCTACGTTAATTTGATTATTACTAATCGGGTTGGGGAAAAGAAGGATGAAATCGTTATCGACTGGTGGATCAAAAGAATTGTTTCTAAAAACAGGTAATGTTTCAAAACTATTTCCTAATACAGCTCGTGTTTGATCATCTGTCATACAAAGCCAGTCTTTCATTATAGTGGCATAAAGTTGTCTGAAATCAAATTGCATAGGTACTTGTTGATTTACAGCGGCATTTTGGGGCAAATCGGGTGATGAACCAATCATTCCTGATACAGGTTGGCTGGTTCCGATAACATTTGCAACACCAGTATTTAAAGAGCTTCCGAAGAAAAGTACGGGAGCACTCGAACCATGGTCGGTACCTAAACTGTCATTGCTTTTAATTCGTCTTCCAAATTCACTAAAAGTCATTCCGGTAACTTTATCCGCTTTGCCCATTTTTTTTAAATCGGTTTGGAATGCTCCAATGGCTTTGGAAAGGATGGCTAAATTTTCAGGTTGTCTTCCTAATTTTCTGTCAGACTCCATAATTTGATTTTCATGGGTATCGAAACTCTTGTGGTGGTTCACGATATAAATCGGGGTTTGTAGTCCGCCATTAATTAAACGTGCTACGATTTTTAGTTGGGCAGCTAGTTTATCATCAGGATATTCTGTAGTTTGTTCTTGAGGAACATTATAAGCTGTTTGAATGGTTTCCTTATAAGCGTTACTTTGATCTTTCATCAGTCGAAGGAAGGTAAGTTCTAAACCATAATCTGTATTTGGAGCTGGATCAGTTGTTTCATTGATGACATTGAGTAACTGATTGGGATCAGGTGCACTATAACCCATATTAATATTAGGGCCTTGGAGTGAAAAAGGAAGCGTTGAGCCAATTTGTACGGCTAAAGGATCTCTCATATCGCTATTTGGATACACTTCTGGATAATTTGGGTATATGGCATCTAAAGCTCTGCCTATCCATCCTGTATTTAAAGTTTCATCGCTTTGAGAACCTGTAAACCAAATATCAGTTGCACGAAAGTGACTGTAACTAGGATTTGGATAAGAAACCCCTTGAACAATCATCAATTCTCCTTGATTGTATAAATTCTGCATTTCCACCATAGATGGATGCAAGCCCGTTGTGGGATTGTTATTTAAGGTTAATACCTCATTTTCGTTTAATAGAATGTTGGGTCTTGCATTTGACAATTCACTCCATTTATCTCTTGGGAAAACCATATTTAACCCATCATTACCACCACTCATTTGTACAATAACTAGTATTTTACCACAGGATAAGGCTGCATTGGCTAACATTTCTAAATTGCTACTTTCCAAATGTGAAGAAGCTAAAACAGGAATTTTATTGAATAATAAAGGAGCGGCAACTAAAGCTGAGGTTTGTATAAATTTTCTTCTTTTCATTTTACTTCAGGTTACATTAATTGAAATTCAGCTAATTGTATAAGGGTAAGAAATAAACTATTCAAACGACTGCTTACCGCTAGTTTCTTGGTTTCATTCGTTGGGTCCTGAATATAACTATTCCAAGCTTGTGTCCAATAATAATCGGTAGCTTGACCTGAAAGTAAATTTTGTGTTTTCAGGATACTTTTTTGTTCCGTACTTAAATCTATTGGTAAAAGATATTTAATACATTGATCTACCAAAAGATTTGGATCTGCACAAATAGAATTTGAAAATTGAGATACAAATTCTAAGGTGTCTGCTTTTATTTTTGTGGTTAAACCATTTCGAGTAAATGTTATACCATAGAAAGCATATGAAATATAGGCGAAACGTTTTTGAATGGTATTCGAATTAATCCAATATTCATGAAAAGAAGGATTTTGATAAAAAGCTTGCCATCCAGCTACATTGGGAATACTACCCATGCTTTGCTCCATATCAGCTAAAAGATTATCGAAACGTTGCCATATATAATATTGAGCATCATAATTAGTTGGATCACTAATAGTAGTGTTAATATTAAATGTTCTTAAAAATCCGATAAATAAATCCAATGGAGATTTAATATAAACTCCTCTGTTTGCCATGTCATAAAAATGTTGGCTTTTAAATAACTTATCTAAAACAGGCAAAATATCCCAATTATTAGCAACAAAATATTGAGCTAATGGTTCAATTACATTGGTTTCTATATATGGGTCAATATCATAATAGACAAAAAAGCGATATAATCTCCTGCAGATATATTGGGAAACGACTTCAGATTTAGAAAAAATCATATCAATAAAATCGTCTAATTCTTGTGCGCCACCACTGGCTATGGTTGTATTATTAAAAAAAGGAGAAAATTGTTTGGTGCTTTCATCATGTTTGTTGGGAACAAATTCTGTAGTAGGATTTGGTGTGTTTAAATTTTGAACACGCCAACCTGTAAGCACTTTTGCCGCTTCAATAACATCCGGTTGTGAATACTGACTGTTAGAACCTTTACCCAATGTAAATAATTCCATGATTTCTCTAGCAAAATTTTCATCTGGAGCAGTATTGGTATTCGCTTGATTATTTAAATAATACATCATGGCAGGTTGCGTAGCAATACTTCTTATTAAAGCTTTAAAATTGCCGCCAGAATAATCTCGTAAATTCTTGATGTATAAATAACAAACTCGAGCGGTATTTCCTGATATATATTGATTTGAACTGGCTTTAATAAAATCAAAATCAACTGGGATAAAATGATACCAAAATAAGACCATTTTTTCTCTTATTGAAATATCCTGATTAATAGCTAAGTTCGTCATCCAAGAAGTTAGGCTATTCATTCGCTTTATATCAGTGGTATTCCCAGTATTATTGGTTACAAAAGGATCGGTAGTCCAATCGGTTCCATAAGGTAAATTATTTTCATCGGGTTCATCCAATTCATAATTATTTATGGGTGGCGATGGAGAAGTTGTGTCAATTGTTAAAATTAAATTGACTGCTTCTGTCATGGATAAGTTTGAAATGGTATCCAAATCTGTTTTTTTAAAACCAAAACCAGTTCTTTTGAGTAAATGAATTGCTTCTCTTTCGGTCCATGAGCCACTGTAGGTTTCTAAACCAGATGTTACTGGATTAACTCGTTCTAGTTCGGAATTTTTGGTTGAAGCTACGGTAGAATTTGGGGCTAAAGTTCTTCTTCCATTAAAAATTTTTCTAGAATATTTTTCAAATAAAGGATCTTTTTGAAATGTATTAACCTTTGGGTTCGTAAATAGTTTACGAATGAGCGCTCTTCTCGTTATAGCTTGGTTTCTCATTTGCTCTGTATTTAGAAGGTTAGTCGGCTACAAAAGAAAGTATTCTTGTAGTAACATTAACCCCCATAAATAGGGGTGAGAAGTAAAGGGCTGTAGTTGCTTTATTATAAAAGAAAAATGGGATTAAAAACTAAACAAACAAAAACCAAGATTAATGCTGTAGACTTCATCTATAGAGTTGCCAACCATATATCCATGATTATTGCCTTCAATAAATAAACAGATACCTTCAGATTCGATGCCAATACTAATTCTCTGATAACTACCTTGTAAATGACCTCTTCCAAGAGCAAAAGATTTTCCGATGCCATATTGTAAGGTTATTCTAGATTCTTCACCTATTCTTGGACTGATTCTAAAATTTGTAAATACAGGAACGGTTACTAATTTATAACTTCCGTAAAAATCGATACCTGAATTTGCGCTTAAGCCAATCCATTTTTTATAGTGAACACCATAACCGAATTTGGCTCCTAAGCCGTCTGGAACAAACCAATTATCATCTCGAGAGCCATCTGAAAAATAGGCTCCCCTGTTTTTGTTTCCTTTGAAGGGAACAGCAATATCAAATTGAGTGTAAGTAAATTTTTCTGTAGGGGTTTGATTTTCATTAATAGTAGTTTCTACTTGACCAAAATTGAATTGGTACACGAAAACAATCAAAAATAAGGCTTTAAATTTCATGCACTATATTTTTTTCAAAACTCACAGGGTCAACGGCATTGTTTACATCGTAATCACCAATCTTTGTTCTTCTCAAAGCCGTTAAATGTCCGCCAGATTGAAGCGCTATACCAAAATCATATGCAATCGATCTTATGTAAGTTCCTTTACTACATTTGATTCTAAAGTCGATTTCTGGAAGCTGAATGCGTGTAATTTCAAATTCATAGATAGTGGTTTTTCGAGCCTTAATTTCTACTTCTTCTCCAGCTCTTGCATGTTCATATAAACGTTTTCCATCTTTTTTAATTGCGGAAAAAACAGGTGGCTTTTGGTCAATTTCGCCTAAAAACTGTTGCGTAGTCACTTTAATTAAAGCGTCTGTAATATGTGCAGTAGGGAAAGTAGCGTCAATTTCCGTTTCTAAATCATAAGAAGGTGTTGTGGCTCCAACGGTAATTGTACCGGTATATTCTTTTTCTTGAGATTGAATTTCGGTTATTTTTTTGGTAAACTTACCTGTACAAATAATTAATAAACCAGTGGCAAGTGGATCTAAGGTTCCTGCATGGCCAATTTTAAATTTTTTGGGCAAATCATAGCGCTTTTTTAAAACGTATTTCAATTTATTAACCGCTTGAAAAGAAGACCAAGTTAAAGGTTTGTCGATTAATAGAATTTGACCATTCAAGAAATCTTCAGCAGTCATTATATAATAGTTAATTCTTTAATAAAAAAGTGAATAATTAGTATTGCTATACCAGCAACTATTCGGTAGTAACCAAATACTTTAAAACCATGTTTCGTTAAATAGCCAATGAAAGACTTAATAGCAATTAAGGCTACTATAAAGCCAACTATGTTTCCAATAAGTAACAATTGGGTTTGGTCTTGTGTTAATTCAAATCCTGCTTTGTAATAATCATATAATTTTTTTACAGTTGCACCTAACATAGTAGGAATGGCTAAAAAAAATGAAAATTCAGCTGCGGCTGTTCGTGATAACTTTTGACTCATTCCACCTACGATGCTTGCTCCACTTCTAGAAACACCTGGAATCATAGCTAAGCATTGAAAGAAACCAATTTTTAAAGCAGTTACATAGGATATTTCTGTATTTTCAGAATTTCCAAACCAATCATCTACTTTTAAGAGTATAAAACCTCCTATAATTAAGGAAATGGCAACTACAATTGGATTTTCTAATAAACTATCAATGATGTCATTTAATAATAAACCAAATACTACAGCTGGAAGAAACGCTACAAATAATTTGTAATAAAAGTTAATACTTTGAAAAAAACGTTTAAAATAGAGAACCACAACGGAAAGTATAGTTCCTAATTGAATGACAATCGTAAAGAGTTTGGTAAAATCATCCCCAGCGATACCAAAAAAAGAGGAGGCAATAATCATGTGACCTGTAGAAGATACTGGTAAAAATTCGGTTATACCTTCAATAATTGCGAGTATAATTGCTTGTAGTGTATTCATAATTTTACAAAAATATGTTTTTTTATAATAGTTTTAGTTGTTTTTTTGTAGATTAGTAAGTTTGATTTCACTAAAATTACTCAGCTATTACTGAAATGAAAAGAAAGATTGCCATTTTATTAGTTTGTACGTTTCAAACTTTAATTGCTCAAAATTCATCCAATACAGAATTTGATTTGATTAAAGAAAAAGTTGTTGCGCAATATATAAATGCACCCTTAAAAGCAAAAAATGAGGCGTATCAACTTTATAGATTGGCTAAAACAAATGAGCAAAAAATCATTGCGTATCGTTATTTAGGTTATATACATGATTACTCAGGTAATGTGGATTCGGCACGTTATTTTTACCAAAAACAATTGCAATTTTCAAAAGAGCATTTCTTGGCAAAAGAACCCTATTATCAATCGGTTATTGATTATGCTACATGGGGAATTAATTATGTGGATAGCAATGTATTAATTGAAGAGTTAACACAAGCGTTACTTAAAATAAACGAATCTCAATTTCCACAACAAAAAGGGTTGATGTATATGTTAATGGGAGATTTGTTTTTAAGAGAAAAACAATTAGAAAAAGCAAACGAATATTTAGATAAATCTTTCCGACTCATTCGCGGTAAATCTTCCGAACAAGAGTATTATTTACGAAAGAGTGAAGTGGCTCTTAAAAAAGGAGATTACTTGAACGCGAAAGAAAATTTGTTGACAGGTTTTGCACTTTTTGACGAAAAAGATGTGTATGATTATCCTTTGTTTTTAAATAAATTAGGCTATGTGTACCTTTTATTAGGAGATATAGAAAATTCTAATCAATGTCTATACGAATCCTTGCATTATCAGCGAAAGAATGGTTTTTCTAGCTTGTTGTCGAGTACCTATTTGAATTTGTCTCATTTGGCAAGAATCGAAAAAAATGAACGCTTAATCAAATTTAATTTAGGCAAAGCTTTAGAATTTAATCAAGGAAATATTTTGGTGTTAAAAGATATTTATTTGGCTTATAAAGATTACTATTCTAGTCAGGGTGATTTTTTAAATGAAAATGAAAGCTTGGCTTTATTTAATAAGATTAATGATAGTATTTTTAACGTTGAAAAAGCAAAGTTAGGAAGTGATTTAGAATCTCGATTTCAATTAAGAGAAAACAAAAAAGAATTAGCCTTAAAAGAAAAAATCATTCAAAAAGAGCAGAAAATTAAATCTCAATTTGTAATTGGGTTTGGAATATTATTAGTGTTGTTAGTCACTTTAATAGGCGTATATTTTAATAAAATTAAAACGCAAAAAAAACTTAGAAATAACCAAAAACTACTTCATGAAGAACAACTGAAATCCATGTTGGAAAATCAACGTACCGAAATTATAAAGGAAAAAATTAAAGCAAAATCAGAAGAAAGGTCTCGACTGTCATTAGAATTGCATGATGGTATCGCAAATGAAATTGGAGCTTTAAAAGTGGCTTTAACAAATGAGAAGATATTAGATGCCAATGCAATTAATTCGGTCGTAGACAAAATTGATAAACTGTATAATGAAGTGCGAGATTGGTCACATGATTTAAATTCCGATAAGATATTAGATATTGAATTTTCGCAATTGATTCATAGTTTGTGTTTAATTCCAGAGAAAAAAGGAATAAAGATTCATAAAAATATATTAATCGACGAAAAAATTAATACCTTAGATGATTCAATTTTATTGAATATTTACAGAATTATTCAAGAAGCAATAAACAACATTTTAAAACATGCGCAAGCTTCAGAAATACAATTGGATATTATTCAATCAGAATCAGAAATTTTTCTTATTATAAAAGATAATGGTGTAGGTTTTTCAAAAAATAGCTCAAAATCTGGAATTGGTTTAAAAAACATTGAAAAAAGAATTGAAACACTAAAAGGAAAATTCTACCTCATTACTTCAGATCAAGGAACAACTTTAGATATAAAATTACCCATATAAATGTTACACAAAGTCTTAATAGTAGATGACCACAAAGTTTTTGCAGAAAGTATTGCTTCTGTTTTAAGAAACAGATACGAAGTAATGGAAGTGTCAGCTGTAGAGAAAGCATTGCAAATAATAACGACATTTTCTCCGGATGTACTAATAACGGATTTACAATTACCCGATAAAGATGGTTTTTCCTTAATTAAAACTATAAAAAGCAAAGGGCTTGATGTGAAAATTTTGGTATTAAGTAGTTTAACAAATCAATCTACAATTCACAAGTTAATGCAATTAGGTGTAAATGGATTTTTAAATAAAAATGTTTCCAGTATCGATTTGTTGAACGGAATTCAAAAAATTGTACAAGGAGATTCTTTTTTTCAAACCGATATTTATGACGATTATATTAAAAATTTCAAATTAAAATCGGATAAATCCAATGAAATTACACCTAGAGAAATAGATGTTTTGAAACTTATCATAGAAGAAAAGACAACAAGTGAAATAGCTGAAATTTTAAATATCTCGAATTATACTGTAGAAGGCTATCGTAAAAATTTGCTTTATAAGACAGGAGCAACTAATGTAGTAGGCTTAATAAAATATGCAATGAAAATCAATTTGATTTAAAAAAAATTAAGTCGACCCCTTTTTACAGGGGTTTGTGGTTTGAGGATTTGTATTTTCTTTGTAACACAAACAATAACAAAACAAATCAACAAACAAACAACGTTGGGCAACTGTAAATTAAATTAAGAAATACCCTTAATCACTTATCCTGATGTAAGGGTATTTTCTTTTACAAGCGTTTTTTTTTGATAAAAAAACAATACCCCCTTTTTCAGGGGTTTCTAGTAGTCAAAAAAGAGTTTACTTTGCTTTAACAAACGAATAAACAAACAAGAAATAAACAAACAACAATTCGGCGACTGTAAATTAAATTAAGTGATACCTCTTTAAATGCCTATGCTTATTTAAAGGGGTATTTTCTTTTTATAGCATTCTTCTTTTTATAGCAAATTAGTTTAAAAAAAACAATACCCCTGAAAAAAGGGGTATAAAGATTATAAAATACTATTTTCTTTGCCAATACAAATGAGTAAACAAACAAGAAACAAACAACAACAATTGGGCAATTGTAAATTAAATTAAGAAACACCTTTAAACGCTTATGCTGATTTAAGGGTGTTTTCTTTTTTAGTTGTTTTTGTCTTTCTTGAAAATAGAATAAATAACAATTCCAAAGCCAAGCAATACTGTGGTTGGTGCCAAACGAATTCTTCTAAAGCTAAAAATTTCTGGATTCCAAACGTTCGGATCTTCACTTCCACCACCACTCATTAATAGAAATCCTAAAGCAATTACGACTACACCAATTAATAAAAAAGTATAGTTGGTTTTTCCAAATAAAAACTCTTGCTGATTTTCTTCGTGTTTGTTTTTCATATCTACAATTTCTTTCTAAAATTTATATTAATTATACTTTTATTTTGCTTTCTAAATGAATTCAAACTAATACAAATCGTCTGTTCTTAAATTTAAAAAACGTTGGGTTGCAAAAAAGGTACTAATCGAAGTAATAATAATCCCTACAAGTAATACACCCATGAATACTATAGTTAAAGAGGTATAATCTTTTAATAGTTTTAAACTTGGCAAATATTGGTCGACATAATATAACAAGGCAAAAAGAGCCAAAATTGCTAAGCCCGAACCAATTAATCCTAATTTAATACTTCTCCAAATAAATGGTTTTCTAATGAACGATTTGGTTGCGCCTACCATTTGCATGGTTTTAATGGTAAATCGATGTGAATAAATAGACAATCGTAACGAACTATTAATTAAAAGCATCGCAATAACCGCTAAAAATCCACTTGCAATAAGCATCCATAAACTGATTTTTTTAATGTTATCATTTACTAAATCTACCAATTGCTTGTCATAAATGATTTCCGAAACCATTTCATTTTTTTTAATCTCTTGCTCTATTTTTTTAATACTATCTGCCACTACATATTCACCTTTTAAATTAATATCAAATGAGTTTTGCAACGGATTAAAGCCTAGGAAAGACATAAAATCTTTTCCTACTATATCTACATTATGTTTGGCAGCACTGTCTTTATGAACAAAAGCATATTCTTTGATAAATCTAGAATTTTTCAATTGAGTATCAAATGCATTCAAAACACTATCCTTAGCTTCATTCTTAAAAAAAACAGTCATTGGAATGTTTTCTTTAAAATCATTGGTTAGTTTTTTAGAATTGATTACAAATAACCCTAAAGTTCCCAACAAGAAAAGGACTAAAAAAATACTTAATACAACCGAAAAATAAGATGAAATTAAACGTCTTTTGTTATAATTTTCAAATGAAGATGCCATAAAATTTAGAAATATGAGGTAAAAATAGTAAAGAAATTTTGTTTATGTAGAATATAACAACAAAGTTTTAACTTTAATATTTTAAAATGTATTTTTGTAGCTGTTTTTTTAAGGAGTAAAAAAGGACTCTAAAATTTTAAAATTTACACTTACAAATGAAATATTTTCATAACGAAATCGAAGCCAAATGGCGTAAATATTGGGCAGACAACCAAACTTTCGCTGCAGAAAACCCTACTGAAGCCTCAGGTAAACCAAAATATTATGTATTAGACATGTTTCCTTATCCATCAGGAGCTGGTTTACACGTGGGTCATCCACTAGGATATATCGCTTCTGATATCGTAGCAAGATATAAAAGACATAAAGGTTTTAACGTGTTGCATCCACAAGGATATGATTCATTTGGTTTACCAGCTGAACAATATGCAATTCAAACGGGGCAACATCCAGATAAAACGACCAAAGAAAATATTGCACGTTATCGTGAACAATTAGATAAAATCGGATTTTCTTTTGATTGGAGTAGAGAAGTACGCACTTCAAATGCTGATTATTACAAATGGACGCAATGGATTTTTATCCAATTATTCAATTCTTGGTACAACAACGATACGAATAAAGCAGAAGATATAGCTACTTTAATTGCTCTTTTTGAAAAAGAAGGAAACGCTAATGTCAACGCAGTTTGCGATGAAGGTATTGCCGTTTTTTCGTCAAGCGAATGGAACGCGTTCTCAGCGGATGAACAACAAAAAATACTATTGCAATACCGTTTAACCTATTTAGCAGAAACAGAAGTAAACTGGTGTCCCGCATTAGGAACGGTTTTGGCCAATGACGAAATTGTAAATGGTGTTTCAGAACGCGGAGGACATCCTGTTATTCGTAAAAAAATGACACAATGGTCGATGCGTATTTCTGCGTATGCCGAACGCTTATTGCAAGGTTTGGAAACCATCGATTGGACCGAATCGTTAAAAGAATCACAACGTAACTGGATTGGAAAATCTGTAGGAGCAATGGTTTCTTTTAATGTCACTTCGAGCGGAGTCGAGAAGCCTCTTCAAATTGAAGTCTTTACCACACGTCCTGATACGATTTTTGGAGTTACATTTATGACCTTAGCACCAGAACACGATTTAGTTGCTAAAATTACAACTCCTGAACAAAAAGAAGCGGTTGCAGCGTATATTGAAGCGACTTCAAAACGTTCAGAAAGAGAGCGTATGGCTGATGTGAAAACGATTTCTGGAGTATTTACTGGTGCGTATGCTGAACATCCGTTTACTAAAGAACCGATTCCAGTTTGGATTGGGGATTATGTGTTGGCAGGTTATGGAACAGGTGCAGTTATGGCGGTTCCTTGCGGAGACGAACGCGATTATGCGTTTGCCAATTTCTTCAAAGGCACGAAAGGTATGCCTGAAATTAAAAATATTTTCAATCAAGATATTTCGGAAGCCGCTTTTGGAGCGAAAGAAGGGTTTGAATTAGTAGATTCGGATTTTTTAAATGGTTTAGGCTATAAAGAAGGAACGAAAAAAGTAATTGAAGCTCTTGAAAAAATAGGACAAGGCAAAGGAAAAACCAATTACCGTTTGCGTGATGCCGTTTTTTCAAGACAACGTTATTGGGGCGAACCTTTCCCGGTTTACTACGTAAATGGTTTACCACAAATGATAGATTTGAAACATTTGCCTATTGTGTTACCCGAAGTGGAAAAATATTTACCTACAGAAGACGGCCAACCGCCTTTAGGAAATGCAACTATTTGGGCTTGGGATACAGAAAAAAATGAAGTGGTTAGTAATGACAAAATAAATCACACAAGTGTGTTTCCTTTAGAATTAAACACCATGCCAGGTTGGGCTGGTTCTTCTTGGTATTGGATGCGTTATATGGATGCACACAATGAAAACGAGTTTGCAAGTAAGGAAGCATTAGCGTATTGGGAAAATGTAGATTTATATATAGGAGGAAGTGAGCACGCAACCGGACATTTATTGTATTCTCGTTTTTGGAACAAATTCTTAAAAGATAGAGGTTTCGCACCAACAGAAGAACCGTTCAAGAAATTAATCAATCAAGGAATGATTTTGGGAATGAGTGCTATAGTTTATCGTATGTCAGGAACAAATAAATATGTGTCAAAAAACTTAAAATCGGATTATGAAGTAGAAGAAATTAGAGTTGATGTAAATATTGTAAATGCTTCTGATGAAATTGATTTGGACAAATTAAGAAATTGGATTCCAGAATTTAAAACTGCTGAATTTATAACTGAGAATGGTAAATATATTGTTGGTCGTGAAGTAGAAAAAATGTCTAAAAGATGGTACAACGTAGTCAATCCAGATGATATTTGTGAAGAATATGGTGCAGATACGTTACGTTTGTATGAAATGTTCTTAGGACCATTGGAACAAGCTAAACCTTGGAACACCGCTGGAATTACAGGTGTATATGGTTTCCTTAAAAAATTATGGCGTTTGTATTTTGATGACAATGGTTTGATAGTAACCAACGACGAACCCACAGCAGAAATGTACAAATCGTTACATAAAACGATTAAAAAAGCAACAGAAGATATCGAGAACTTTTCTTTTAATACTTCGGTTTCCCAATTTATGATTTGCGTGAATGAGTTGGCCCAACAAAAATGCCACCATCGTGCTATTCTAGAACCTTTAGCAATTGTGTTGTCTCCTTATGCACCTCATATTGCAGAAGAATTGTGGAGTGCTTTAGGTCATACTGGCTCGATTGCGAAAGTGCCGTTTCCAATTTTTGAAGAAAAATATTTGGTCGAAAGCGAAAAAGAATATCCGGTTTCATTTAATGGAAAAATGCGTTTTACGATGAAATTGCCATTGGATTTAACCAAGGAACAAATCGAAGAGATTGTAATGGCAGATGAAAGAACACAAAATCAATTACAAGGTAGAATACCTAATAAAGTAATTATCGTTCCAGGAAAAATTATCAATTTAGTAGGATAGATTTTTTATCTTTTTATAGTACATCCCAAATAGACAAAAAATGTCTGTTTGGGATTTTTTTATTGAAAATTCTTATAAAAAGACATGAAATATCTAAAAAAAACCTTAAAATTAGATTTTTACACAATAAATTCAGTTTTTTTTCATTTATTGTAATAAACAAACAATAACGGACTTGTTTCTTGTAAAAGAATAAAGCCCTTTTTTTAAATTTTCAAACCAATCTATCATGACTCAACTATCAAAAAAAATGAGGGTAGCACTACTGTGTTTTGGTGCTTCCTTAGCTGTGTCTTTTGCACAGGAAAACGAACCGAAAATTGCAACAGATTTAAACACTTTAATTACGAAATCTTCCAGTTACCAAAACTACAAAGTAATCGAAAAAAATGCTATTTACGGATTTCAAAACAGTTTAAACTCTTTTATTAAAGAACAAGAACAAATTCAAAATACGTTGAATAAAGAAATTGCTGAAAACAAAAAAAGTATACTGTTACTTCAAAATGAAATTCAGGAATTAAAACAAAATAATGCCGTTTTAACTGAAGAGAAAGCAAGCATTTCTTTTTTAGGAATGTTAGTGAGTAAAGATAGTTATTCGATAACCATGTGGACTTTGTTTTTAGGAACTCTAGCCGTGGCAGGAATTTTATTTTACAAATTTAAAACGGCTAATACTGTAACCAGTCATTCGAAATCAGTTTTAAAAGATTTAGAAGAAGAATATGAATCCTACAGAAGAGTTTGTATCGAAAGAGAACAAAGCTTACGAAGACAATTATTTGAAGAAGCCAAGAAAAATAAAGAACTTAAAAACGTTTCTTAAAATTTCCTAAGTTGCTTTCATTCCTTTTTTTGTAACATTTTTCATTTTTTGCGTATAATAAGTAACTAAAAACTTTAAAAAAATGGAAAAAAGAAATGCAGGAAAAGTAATTATCGGAGCTTTATTTTTTATACTTCTTTTCGTAGCCTTATTAATGTTTGGTTTACCAAGATATAACGTTTGGCAACAAGAAATGGCTGGAAAAGCAGAAATGGCAAAAGCGGAGCAAAACCGAAGAATTTTGGTGGAAGAAGCAAAAGCCAAATTAGAAGCTGAAAAATTAAATGCACAAGCAGAAATTGAAAGAGCAAAAGGGATGGCAGAAGCGATGCGCGTAGAAAATGGAACGTTGAGTGAAACCTACAATCAATATTTGTTCATCCGTACCTTAGAAAAATTAGCAGATAAAGGCGATTTACCACAAATTATTTATGTTCCTTCCAATGGATTATTACCTGTAATGGACGTGAATAAAACAAAATTACCAACAAATTAAAAATATGAAAAATGGGGCTTTTGGCCCCATTTTTAACAAAACAAATTATAATAGTTTCAATTATTAAACTATTATTTTTTTAAAGTTGTTGGTTCGTTATTTGTCTTGTTCCTTTTGGACAAATAACAACAGCAATGCTACCTTCTTCACCTGCATCCCAAGTGTAATTACCATTTGTGTCAACAAAACTTACATAGGTTATTGTGGTTGTGCCATTACCATTATCTACAGAAGTGCTGTATGATACTCTGCCTGAACCTTTAATTGTTGAACCTTCTTCTTTTGTTAATGCGAATTTTTTGAAATTTTCCATGATTATTTGTTTTTAAAATTTAAGTACGCAAACTATTTTAGTCAATTGCGCTTTTGACTTTGGGTTATAATTTATTTGTGCTTTTTTATTGATATAAAGTAACAATGTCTAAACTTGCATAGCCAATACTAGTAGTGTTGACGGTAGCTGTTTTTTTAAGATCTGAACCAATAAAAATTTTTCCAGTCACTACTTCATTAGCTTGTCCTGCGCCATTTACTTCCGAGCCTGCAGTTAAGACTATCGCAGTAGTAGCGCTTGGATTAGTAAGCGTAATTTCTTTTGACCAAGGTAAGCTGATGTTGTCTTCAATTTGATTAACACCATCTGAATTCGTATATACTACAATTAATGTACCTGAATAAGTACCGCTAAGTTCATATTTTATGACTTTTGAATTGGAAGATGGCGAATCATCCTTACTACATGAAAAAGTGATGAAGATGAATAGAAAGACAAGGTTTCTTAGAATTTTGTTCATTTTTATAGTTTTAGATTAATTTAATTTTACTTCAATAATGTCACCTGATTTGGAAATTTCTACAAATTTTTCAACGCGATGATGGTCTACAACATTGTAGTTTTCTTTTTGGTAAAATTCTGTTCCATAGGAGTTTGTTCCTACAACTAAATCTCTAGAATAAGTTTTAGAAGTAGACATGAAGGCTTGTAAAAAATACTTTCCTGGTTTCATTTCCTTAAATTCAAATCGGCCATAATCATCTGTATAGGTTTCCAATCGCATGGCATACGCTTCATCAGATAAGTAAACAACCGTTTTTTTGTTTTCTTTCTTTTCTCTTAATTGATACCAAGCCATAAAATAATCAGTAACGGGATATAAATCTACTTTTATCCCTCTTCCAAAAGATTTTGCTCCAGTAACAGATAACTTATTGGTAGATTTATATAATACGCCTTTAATTAATCCATCTCCTTTTTCTAATTGTTTTTTTGCAACTTCAGTGCTGAAATTGAATTCGGGATATACTATTATTTTTTTATTTTTTTCGGCTAATCGATCTGCGTTTTTTATTGGATTGCAACTCAAAAAGCAAAATAAGATACTTATAAAGAATAAATGTTTCATGATGATTTGATTTTAAATTCAAATTAATTTTGATGCTTATCTTGTTGTAAAATTCTATAGTTTTTTTATCTCTGAAAAGCAGGTTGTCATAGCTTTTATAAAATGCAGTCCTTTATTTTTTAAATTATAGCAAGTTTTATTTAAAGTAATGAATTGATTATGAGAGCTAATAATGTCAAAGTGTCATTTTTTAAAAATGGAATGTATTTTGCTATTTAATCAATGTTTTAAAGTTTAAAAAGATTGTAATATGGATTTTACTTATTTAATATTAATTGGAGGAATTGCTCTTTTTAGTTGGTTGGTTAGTGCACGATTAAAAAGCAAATTTGCGTACTATTCTAAAGTACATTTACGTAATGGGATGAGTGGAGCTGAAATTGCTGAAAAAATGTTATCTGATAATGGAATTTATGATGTAAAAGTAATTTCAACACCAGGTCAGTTAACTGATCACTATAATCCTATGAATAAAACTGTGAATTTAAGTGAAGCGGTTTATAACCAAAGAAATGCAGCAGCTGCAGCCGTGGCTGCTCATGAATGTGGTCATGCCGTTCAACATGCTCAAGCTTACAGTTGGTTAACAATGCGTTCTAAAATGGTTCCTATTGTAAATGTTTCTTCTAGTTTATCACAATGGTTAATTATAGGAGGGTTAATTTTAGAATTTGCAGCGAAAACAAGTATAGGGTTTTATGTGGCTGTGGCGGGTTTAATTTTAATGGCAATAGCAACCACGTTCAGTTTTATTACATTGCCTGTTGAATACGATGCGAGTAACAGAGCTTTAAATTGGTTGAAAAATAAGAATATGTTAACCCAGCAAGAATATGCTGGTGCAGAAGATTCTTTAAAGTGGGCAGCAAGAACTTATGTAGTTGCAGCACTTGGAGCGTTAGCGTCGCTTTTATATTGGGCATATAGAATATTGGGTTCTAGAGACTAAAAAAAATATAAAGTAAAAACCCTAAATCAATATTGAAATAGGGTTTTGTTTTTTTAAACTATGCAGATTTAAAGCTGTATTTGTCGGTCTATTTGTTGTTCTAGAGAAATAAAGGTTTCAGTTCTGGAAACTCCTTTAATTGCCTGAATTTTTTTATTTAATAACTGCATCAGGTGTTCGTTGTCTTTACAAATAATTTTAATTAAAATACTCCAGTTCCCTGTCGTATAATGGCATTCTAAAACTTCGGGTATTTTTTTCAATTCTCTTACTGCGTCAGAATTGCTAGAAGCTTTTTCTAAGTAAACACCTACAAAAGCCATTGTAGAATAGCCTAAAACCTTAATGTCTACAGTGAATTTAGATCCTGATATCACTCCGGCTTGTTCTAATTTTCTAAGTCTTTGATGGATGGCAGCTCCAGATATACCAATTTTTTTTGCAATTTGTAAAATAGGTTTTCTGGCGTCTTCCATTAAATCGCGTAAAATCTCTTTGTCAATACCATCAATTTCAATTTGTAATTGATTTATCTTCATGTTTGTTTTGTTTGTAAGTAATAGTTTGTAAATGCACTAATTTAGTAAATAAAATATAGATTTTTATTTTAAATCGTTACTTTTTGTTAGCTGCTCACATTTAAAGGATTGTACCCCAAGTAATCTACTTCGATTTCTTTGAAAATCACCCCATACTCTTCTAATTCGTTAAGAATAGGAGTGTAAATTTCTTTAGAAATAGGAAGTTGAACACCAGCAGTAGTGATTTCGCCATTTAATATTTTTACTGTTGCAATGGCTACAGGTAAACCTACAGTTTTAGCCATAGCAGTATAGGTTTGATCATCTCCTATGCAAACCATCGTTGCATCTATTTGGTGTTGATTTCCATTTAACTCGTATCCAAATTTATGATACATAACTATCATATCTTTGTCATGAGCTTCCAAGGTCCATTTTTCAGAAAGTATTTTCTCAAGGATTTGAGCTGGAGTAGCATTTTTTAAACCTACTTTTTTGGTTCCATTGAATAAATCCAATTCGAGTAATTTATCCCAAATAATATCGTCTTGATCTATTTTTTGAGCATGTCTCAATTTAATTTCAACGGTATCTGTTGGATGATAGGGAAGGAAGGAATTGGTAAATTCTCTATAAGTCATTTCTTCTGAATTATCAATTGTATAGGAATCATCAGTCATCCCTAATTGCACTAAAATATCCCATGCTCGAGAATACCCTACTCTTCGAATGGTACCTCTATAGACAGTTAATGCGTTTTCTAAACCATATACTTCTCTATATTTTAATGAATCTCGGTTGGCATAAGCTTCAAATCTTCCAAAACCTTCTACTTCTAGAAATTCAGTTCTTCTAAATAATTTATTATAAGGAATGTATTTATAGGTGCCTTCTTGAATAAATTTGGCAGCACCACCTTGACCAGCCAATACTACATTTCTCGGATTCCAAGTAAATTTGTAGTTCCATAAATTGGTATCGCTTTCTGGGGCTACTAATCCACCACAAAAAGATTCAAATAAAATCATTTTTCCGCCTCTTTCTCTAATTTGATCAATCACTTTCATAGCACTCATGTGATCAATTCCTGGATCAAGTCCAATTTCATTCATGAAAACCAATCCTTTTTCTTTGGCTTCTTTGTCTAATTCTTGCATAGCAGGACTAATGTAAGACGCAGTAACCATGTGTTTATTGTAGAATAAGCAATCTTTGGCAACCTCTATATGCATGAAAGCTGGAAGCATTGATACTACAATATCGGATTTTTGAATTTCAGTTTTTCGTTGTTCTGCATCCAAGATGTCAAAAGCAATAGGTCTTGCATTGGGATGATTCTGAGTTTTTCTTTGCGCTAATTCAAGGGATAAATCAGCAATAGTTATGTGCAATTGTTCTTGTTCAGACTTTTCTAATAAATATTTAATAAGTGATGATGCACTTCTTCCTGCACCAATAACTAATATGTTTCTCATGACTAATTTTTACAAAAATATCACACGAAGATAGCAAAATGTTATATTTATAAAAATTTTAGTTTCAAATATATTTAAAAATATATAAGATTTAACATTTTAAGCTTTAAGATGAGAATAAATAAAATTGAATTGTAATTTAAAGATTATAGTTTTAATTGTTTATTTATTCTATTTAATCTTTTTTAAATTGTAATTTCTGTATTAGTTACTATTTTTACTAAAAAAAGATATGGATAAAAAAATTCTTTTAATTGCGTTGATAATGGGTGCAATAGCAATCATGTTAGGTGCTTTTGGTGCTCATGGATTAAAGAAAATACTCACTGTAAATCAGTTGAATACTTTTGAAGTAGGCGTACGATATCAAATTTATCATGCCTTATTTTTACTGTTTGTAGCAAACAATTCTATTGTATCGGTAAAAGAAAAAGGAATTGTTTTGTATTTAGTTGTTATAGGAGTAATTTTATTTTCAGGTTCAATTTATCTGCTCTCAACTGCTAGTTTAACGACATTAAAAACAAAGCTTATTGGTCCCTTAACACTAATAGGAGGTTTGTTGTTAATTGCTTCATGGTTATATGTTTTTTATTGTGTTTTCGCTAAAAAATAACAATTCGTTCTTCTTTCTAAAATTAAATTTATAATTTTGCACTTTAAAAACATACAACATAACTCATTTTTTATGAATAGCTACGCCCAAATTACGAAAACGATTTCGTTGGAAAAATATGGAATTAGAAACGCTTCACAAATTATTTACAATCCTTCGTATGAGTTTTTATACCAAGAAGAATTAAGTGAAGATTTAAAAGGATTTGAAAGAGGTCAATTGTCAGAACTTGGAGCAGTGAATGTTATGACAGGAGAATTTACAGGTCGATCTCCAAAAGACAAGTATATTGTAAAAGATGAGGTAACCAAAGATTCTATTTGGTGGACTTCTGATAAAGCGGTAAATGATAATAAGCCTATTTCTACTGAAACTTGGAATGCACTTAAAGAAACCACTGTAAATCAGTTATCAGGAAAAAAACTATATGTGGTTGATGCTTTTTGTGGTGCTAATGAAGATACTCGTTTAAAAGTTCGATTTATCATGGAAGTAGCTTGGCAAGCACATTTTGTTAAAAATATGTTTATCCGACCTACAGAAGCTGAATTAGAAAATTTTGGTGAGCCAGATTTTATTGTAATGAATGCGTCAAAAGCTTCTTTTAAAGATTTTGAACAACATAATTTAAATTCTGAAGTATATGTGGCTTTTAATCTAACTGAAAAAATTCAGTTAATTGGTGGAACATGGTATGGTGGAGAAATGAAGAAAGGAATGTTTTCCATGATGAATTACTACTTGCCACTTCAAGGAATTGCTTCCATGCACTGTTCTGCTAATAAAGGCAAAGATGGTGATGTTGCTGTTTTCTTTGGTTTGTCTGGGACTGGTAAAACCACCCTTTCAACAGATCCTAAGAGAGAATTAATTGGTGACGATGAGCATGGGTGGGATAACGACGGTATCTTTAATTTTGAAGGAGGTTGTTATGCAAAAACCATTGATCTAAGTGCAGCAAACGAACCAGATATTTTTAAAGCGATTAAGAAAAATGCTTTATTAGAGAATGTAACCTTAGATGCAAATGGTAAAATTGATTTTGCTGATGGATCAGTAACTCAAAATACGCGTGTATCTTATCCAATTGAGCACATTGAGAATATTGTTAAACCAGTATCTAAAGCAGGTCATGCTACAAAAGTCATTTTTCTTACGGCTGATGCTTTTGGAGTAATGCCTCCTGTGTCTAAATTAACTCCTGAACAAACTAAGTATTACTTCTTATCTGGTTTTACGGCTAAATTAGCAGGAACTGAGAGAGGTGTTACTGAACCACAACCTACTTTTTCAGCTTGTTTTGGGAAAGCATTTTTATCTTTGCACCCTACTAAATATGGTGAAGAATTGGTTAAGAAAATGGAGGAGCACAATGCTACTGCTTATATGGTTAACACAGGATGGAATGGAACTGGTAAAAGGATTTCTATAAAAGATACTCGTGCGATTATAGATGCTATTTTAGACGGTTCAATCGAAAAAGCGGAAACTAAAGTTATTCCAGTATTTAATTTTAATGTTCCTGTTGCTTTGCATGATGTAGATCCGTCTATTTTAGATCCAAGAGAAACTTATGAAGATGTTTCTAAATGGGAAGTGAAAGCTAAGGATTTAGCGTCTAGATTCGTTAAAAACTTTGAGCAATATACAGATAATGAGGAAGGAAAGCAATTAGTAAATGCAGGTCCTTCTTTATAAAAAATATCAAATACTAATTTAAAAGGGTTCTAAATTATTTTAGAACCCTTTTTTATGTTTTTATAATAAAAATGTTTATTATTATTTTCCTTTGTTTGCTTCTATAATATATTTTTCTAATGCACCAGTCATTGAAGGTGTTCCTGGTGATGGAGCCATAATATCAACTCGTAAACCGCTATCAATTGCTTCTTTTTGTGTGGTTGTTCCAAAAACTGCAATTCTAGTATTGTTTTGTTTGAAATCTGGAAAATTTTTAAAAAGAGACTTAATTCCTGTTGGGCTGAAAAAAGCCAAAACATCATAATATACATCTTTCAAATCAGATAAATCACTCATAACTGTTCTATAAAAAATAGCTGGTGTCCATGATATTTTTAAACTATCTAAAGTTTGAGGGATGTCATAATTTAATTGATCAGACGCAGGTAATAAAAACTTTTCGTCTTTGTATTTTTTAATTAGTGGTGCTAAATCGACAAAATCTTTTTGTCCTACATAAATTTTCCTTTTTCGATACACTACATAACGTTGTAAGTAAAAAGCGACTGCTTCTGATTGACAAAAGTACCTCATATCTTCAGGAACTTTAAAGCGCATTTCTTCAGCAACTCTAAAAAAATGATCAACAGAATTTCTACTTGTTAAAATAATCGCAGTAAAATTGTTTAAATCTATTTTTTGTGCTCTTATTTCTTTGGCAGGAACTCCTTCTACGTGGATAAAAGGTCTGAAGTCAACTTTAACTTTAAGTTTGTTTTGTAACTCAAAATAGGGAGAATTCTCTACTTTAGGCTCTGGTTGTGAAACCAAAATTGTTTTCACTTTTAAATTTGACATACGCTTTGTTCTAATTTTTTGTAATAAAATAATAGATAAAATAGTAAGGTGCTATTTCAAGGGTGCAAAGATATAAAATAAAATAAAATATTTTACGTAATACTAAATTTTGATAGATTTTTAAAGCAACAATGTAAGTGGTTAAATTGGCTAAAAAGAGAATAATAATAATGATGTAATATAGCCAGTTTTTGTTCCATTCAGGATTGTAAAAAAGAATAATGTTTACAGGTAAAAGTAAAAAACCAAAATAGGTTCGGTAACTTACTTTTAATAAATTGAACTGTTCGTTAAATTCTTCAATTTTAAATGTGGTAGCGATAATTTTTTCAATTAAATATTTCGATAAAATAAAAACGGCTAGAAAAGTAAAAATTTGTAAAAAAAGGATACCTTCAGGAGTTTTGGAATATTGAAATTGTTTCAAAAATAAAAGGATGAAAAAAGTTAAAGAAACCAGTTGAATAAAAAACATAGAAATCGTAAAACCACTTCTTAAATTACTCGTGTCTTTATAAATTTTAGTATACTTATCTGAAACTGCTAATTTGATAAACTCAGTAAAACGAGCTTGAAAAACATTTTTGTTTACACCAATAACAAGAAAGCTTAGGACAAATAAAATTGTTGCCCAGTCCTTAAAGTGAATCACTCTTTCCTGAAATTGAATTGCTATCATTTGTGGCAAATTTACAAAAATTAACTTCAAATAATTATTATAAATTTATTAAGAGATAAACTTAATAAATAGTTTATTTTTGTAATCGAAAATTAATTTAAGGGATGTTGAAGGCAATAGTAGTAATACCAACATACAATGAAATAGAAAATATAGACCATATTATACATGCCGTATTTTCTTTGCAAACCGAATTTCATATTTTAATTGTAGACGATAATTCACCTGATGGAACATCAAAAAGAGTAGAAGATTTACAACAACAATATAAAGAAAAACTTTTTCTATCCGTAAGAACTAAGAAATCGGGTTTAGGGACGGCTTATGTTCATGGTTTTAAATGGGCTTTATTACAAGGGTATGAATATATTTTTGAAATGGATGCTGATTTTTCTCACAACCCTCAAGATTTAGAACGTTTATTATTTGCTTGTGAGAAGGAACAGGCTGATGTTGCCATTGGATCTCGCTATTCAACCGGTGTTAATGTGGTAAATTGGCCTTTAAATCGAGTACTAATGTCTTATTTTGCTTCTGTATATGTTAAATTAATTACAGGAATGAAAATTCATGATGCTACGGCGGGTTTTATTTGTTACAGAAAAAATGTTTTGGAAAAAATTAATTTAGATAGAATAAAATTCATAGGTTATGCGTTTCAAATAGAAATGAAATACAGGGCTTATGTCCAAAAGTTTAAAATAGTAGAAGTGCCTATTATTTTTACCGATAGAACCAAAGGACAATCTAAAATGAGCGGATCTATTATAAGAGAAGCCGTTTTTGGAGTTGTTTTATTACGAATAAGAAAAATTTTTAACCAACTATAATGAGTACCTTTTTAATTAAAAATGCTAAAATTGTAAATGAAGGTGTGGTCTTTGAAGGAGATGTATTAATTGAAAATGAATTCATCAAAGAAATTGCAGAACAAATCAGTTTAAAATCTTCAGATTGTATTATTATTGATGCGGAAGGGAGTTATTTAATGCCAGGAGCTATTGATGATCAAGTGCATTTTAGAGAGCCAGGATTAACACATAAAGGAAATATTGAATCGGAGAGTAGAGCAGCTGTCGCAGGAGGAATAACGTCTTTCATTGAGCAACCAAATACAGTCCCAAATGCGGTTACTCAAGAACTCTTAGAACAAAAATATGAAATTGCTGCAGCTACTTCTTATGCGAACTATTCTTTTATGATGGGTGGTACCAATGATAATTTGGAAGAAGTATTAAAAACTAATCCTCGAAATGTAGCTGGAATAAAATTGTTTTTAGGTTCTTCTACTGGAAATATGTTGGTTGATAAACAAGATGTTTTAGAAAAGATTTTTTCTTCAACAAAAATGCTAATTGCAGTTCATTGTGAAGATGAAGGAACAATTAAAGCTAATTTAGAAAGATATAAAGAAGAATTTGGAGACGATATTCCAATGCAATACCATCCTTTAATAAGAAGTGCAGAAGCGTGTTATATTTCTTCTTCAAAAGCGATTGAGTTGGCAAAAAAAACAGGTGCAAGATTGCATGTTTTTCATTTGTCAACCGCAAAAGAAATGGAATTATTTACAAATAAAATTCCATTAGAACAAAAACAAATTACGGCTGAAGTTTGTGTGCATCACCTATTGTTTAGCGATGAGGATTATGATACTAAGGGTTCCTTAATTAAATGGAATCCAGCGGTAAAAACAAAAGAAGATAGAGAAGCTTTATGGCAGGCTTTAGTGGAAGATAAAATTGATGTAATAGCTACGGATCATGCTCCACATACTTTAGAAGAAAAAATCAACCCTTATACGACTTGTCCTTCAGGAGGACCTTTAGTACAACATGCTGTCGTTGCTATGTTTGAAGCTTTTCATAAAGGTAAAATTTCAGTAGAAAAAATTGTGGAAAAAATGTGCCATAATCCTGCTAAAATTTTTAAGATTGAAAAACGAGGTTTTATAAAAGAAGGATACTACGCTGATTTAGCAATTGTTAATCCGCATTTGCCTTGGAATGTAAAAAAAGAAAATATTTTATACCATTGTGGTTGGTCTCCTTTTGAAGGAGCAACTTTTAAATCTAGAGTGACGCATACTTTTGTAAATGGGCGATTGGTTTATGCAAATGGACGTAGTAAAGATATTAAAGTGGGTAAAAGGTTATTATTTGAAAGAGAAGTAAAATGAAAAGAATAGTAGTATTTGTTTTTTTAGTTTTGATTTCATGTGCAGAAAACCCTGTGACTGAACCAGACCGTTTGTTGTCTGAAGACACAATGGTGGATATTTTATATGATACAGCATTGTTACAGGCTTCTGAAGCTTATTTGCCAAATAAACTAACAGAAAACAAAATACGGATTAAAAATTATATTTATACAAAATACGATTTAGACAGTACAACGTATTATCAAAATCAAAGGTATTATGCTGCAGATTTTAAAAAATATAAAAGGATGTATAAAAAGGTTTCTGATCGTTTACAGCAAAGAAAAACCGAATTGGATACTTTAATTGCTCAAGAAAATCGTAAAGTACCCGAAAAATCAACCGATAAAAAAAGAGAATTTAATAAGCCTTCGATAAAGGAATTAGATAGTCTTTCATCTCAATAAAGGAATAGTTCAATACCGAATTAATTTTAGCATTGCTGTATTCTTTTTTATTGTGTGAAGCAATGGCTGTAAGTTTTGTAAACTTTCTTTTTCTTCCGGTTAGTTTTGAAATCAACCAATCCATTTTCCATGCTAAGTTTGTAAGGGTTTTATTGGCGTGAATGAATGGTTTTTTTACTTGCATTGCTTCAGCAATTTCAAACAAAAGTTGTTCAAAGGTTGTGTTTTCAGCTATAAGAATAAAACGTTGATTAAATTCTTTTTGCATCATTAAAGAATACATAATTGAAACCACATCTTCAACAGCAATTATTCCGGTTTTTCCTTTTGTATAAAAAGAAATACCTTTTTTTACCACAGCAAAAAAACGATTGCTTTCTTGTTCTGGAAAACCGCTACCAAAAATAATTCCTGGATTTACCACGATACAATTTAAGCCTTCTTGTTGTCCTCTCCAAACTTCCATTTCAGCACCATATTTGGAAATAGCGTAATCACTATGCAGTTTTTCTGGATTCCACTCGGTTTCTTCAGTAATGAGGAATTCATTTTCTTTTGCATCTCCTAACGCTGCTATCGAACTTACGTAACAAAGTTGGTTTACCTTTTTATCAATGCAACAGTTAATTACATTGGCAGTACCCTCAATATTAATTTTACGAAGATCTTCTTCATCTTTTGGGTCAAACGATATTAACGCGGCACAATGATAAACTGAAGTTATATTTTCAAAAGCTTTTTCAAGAGATGGAATATCGGTTATATCGCCCTTAATCCAATTAATTTGTTCAAAGAGTACTATTTGGTTTTTGGAAAGAAAGAGTTGTTTAACCGTTTCAATTTTACTTTTATCTCGGTATAACGCTTTTACTGTTTCATTTTTTGAAAGCAGTTGAAGTAATAAATGAGAGCCTACTAAGCCCGTTGCACCAGTAACTAGAATCATAGTGTAAATATAAAGAGATTGTTTGACTTTTGATAGGATGACTTTCAGAATATTTTTTTAAAATTTAATGAAATTTGGAATTTGGAATAGGAAGTTTGGTTTCTAAAATTGATATATTTGCGAAAATTAATTACAAAAATGGAGAATTTAGTAGAAGAATTAAGATGGAGAGGCCTTATTCATGATATAATGCCTGGAACTGAAGAACAACTAGTTAAAGAGTCTACCACTGTTTATATTGGCTTTGATCCTACCTCAGATTCTTTACACATAGGGAGTTTAGTGCCTATCATTTTACTAATGCATTTGAGAAAGTTTGGGCATAAGCCTATTGCATTAGTAGGTGGTGCAACAGGGATGATTGGTGATCCTTCTGGAAAATCAAATGAGCGTAATTTGTTAGATGAAGATACATTAAATCATAATGTAGAAGGTATTAAACGCGTTTTGTCTCGCTTTTTAGATTTCAATGCAACAGATGCAGCTGCTCCTATATTGGTCAATAATTATGATTGGATGAAAGATTTTTCGTTCATTAATTTCGCACGAGATGTTGGGAAACGTATTACTGTTAACTACATGATGGCAAAAGATTCTGTAAAGAAACGTTTAAGTGGTGACGAAGGTAGTGAAGGAATGAGTTTTACAGAGTTTACGTACCAATTAATTCAAGGATACGATTTCTACCATTTAAATAAAGAATATAATTGTTTATTGCAAATGGGAGGAAGCGATCAATGGGGAAACATTACTACAGGTACCGAATTGGTTCGTAGGATGAACGTGGATAATGAGGAGCGTTCCAAAGCGTATGCTATGACCTGTCCTTTGATTACTAAAGCAGATGGTTCTAAATTTGGAAAATCTGAAGGAGGGAATGTATGGTTGGATGCCGATAAAACATCGCCATATAAATTTTACCAATTTTGGTTAAATACTACCGATGTTGATGCTGAAAAATATATTAAAATTTTCACTTTTCTAGATCAAGAAACTGTTGAAAAATTAATTGCAACACATCATGAGGCTCCTCATTTAAGAGTGCTGCAAAAGCGTTTGGCTGAAGAATTGATGTTGTTAGTGCATTCTAAAGAAGATTTAGATGCTGCTATTTTTGCTTCTGGAGCCTTCTTTAGTAAAGATATGGCTGATTTGAAAACACTTTCAGAAAACGCTTTATTAGAAGTTTTTGATGGTATTCCAATGGCTGAGATAACAAAAGCTGATTTTAATGAAGGTTTGGATATGGTTGCTGCTTTGGCTACTAAAACTAACTTTTTGGCTTCAAACGGTGAAGCAAGAAGAGAACTAAAGCAAAATGCAGTTTCATTAAATAAAGAAAAAGTTACGGAAGAAAGAAGAATTACAGAAGAAGATTTGATTAATAATCAGTTCTTATTATTGCAAAAAGGGAAGAAAAACTACTATGTAATAAGAGTGGTGTAATTATAAAACCATTAGATTACAGCCTCTAATATCAGAATGATCAAAACGTCCCAACACTTCGAAAGAATGGTTGGGATATTTTTTTCCCAAATCTTGTGTCGCAATAAACGAACATGAATTTACATTTGCTAAATCAATAACGTTAATTCCTCCTGTTTTTCCATTTGAAACATAGGATAAAGCATCCTCTGTGTCTCTGGTTAGGATTTGCATCCAAGGTGGACATTCGAAAATGCCATTTCCAAGTGAATACGCTTGCGATAGAAGCTCGGTCATACCGTATTCAGAATGTATAACAGGTACACCAAAA
Source organism: Flavobacteriaceae bacterium (assembly GCA_002862755.1). GTDB lineage: Bacteria > Bacteroidota > Bacteroidia > Flavobacteriales > Flavobacteriaceae > Flavobacterium. The sequence continues at coordinate 57,333 of PKDY01000050.1, forward strand.
CCGTGGCTTAAAATAGCGTGTAATTCTTCTCGAATCATTTCTTTTCGTTTTCCTTTCATACCACCCGTTTCCATAATGATGGTGTTTTTCAATTGAAAAGTATGTTTTTCTGTTAAATCTAATAAAGCATACGTTACCCCAATTAAAATTACATTTTGTCCCGATTGATCTAAGGCAATCAATTTGGCAATCAAATCTTCATAATTATTTAAGTAAAAGCCAGAATCTGGGTGATTGCTACTTTGGATTAAATCATCAACCATATAAATTAAAGAAGAACCTTCGCGCTCTAAATAAGAAGGAAGTAAAGCTAAAATGCAATAATCTTCAATGTTGCCGTAAAATTCTGAAAAACCCTTACGGTAACTTTGTCCGTATAACGAAATATCGGTTACTAAATGCTTGCTAGTTTGCATGCCTGTAGTTCCACTACTTGTAAAAATTTCTTGAACAGGGTTCGTTGTGCTGACAATTTCATGACTTTTAAAAAACTGTATGGGTAAAAAAGGAATGTCTAGGATTGTTTTTACATTAGACTTGTTCTTGTTAAGATAATTACAAAATTCTTGATATACTTTGTTGTTGTCATATTGATAACGAAAAACTTTTAAGGTAAGTTTTTCAAAGTCTCTCTTGCTTGAAATGGTAAATATATCTTCTGTATGAATCATAATGAAATGCTGAAACTATTCCTCTTTCGAATACTTGCAAAAGTATAAAATAAAAAAAAGCACCAACATAATGTTAGTGCTTTTAAAGAAATATTTTTAAAAGAAATTATTTCACTACTAATTTTCTAGTTGCTGTTTTTCCTTCTTCTGTAATTTTTACAATATAAATACCAGCGTTTAAATTACCAGTATTAAATGTGTTGTTGATTACATTTCCTTTTACTACTTCTTTACCTAATACATCATATACCTGAACAGTCATAGAAGCATTAGCATTTGATGAGAAGTTTAAGATGTTACCTGTTAAAGGGTTTGGATACATTTTTAAACCATCGATTGCATTGAAAGAAGTTGTATTCAATGAAGTTTGGTCAACTACTGAAAATTGATCAAAACTTACAGTACCACCATTATAAGCTCTCACAGCTAAAACAAAAATTGTTGCATTGGCCGGTGCAGTAACATTAATTGTAACTTGAGTCCATGAAGTTGCGGTAGGTAAATACCCATTGTTATTTCTTAACGGGTCATTTCCAGTATTAGCATCTTGATAAACGATTGTATTTGTAGCGTCTTTGTAATTACTCCATATTCTGGCATCGGTATTGTCTCCAGTTGCTTTGTACCAAAATGAAATTGTTAAATCGTGTCCTCCAGTAATTGCAATTTCTTGATAAAATCCTGTTGTAGCTGTTGCAACATAATTTGCAGAATTTGCTCCATCACTACCATCTCCATTGATTACACTTGGAAGAGTGTAACTTCCAGAAGGCCCAGCTGTCCAGTTATTAAGTCCATCATCAAAAGTTGGATTAAGAACTAAATTTTGTCCTAAAACTGAAAAGGAAAATGTTAAAATTAATAAAAAGTAAAGTTTTTTCATTTTTTAAAGTTTTTAAATGTTTACAAATATAGCAAGTATTTTCTGTTTTATGAAAATAGCCAATGTAAAATTATAGTTAAATAAAATAGAGGTTTTTTTGTTGACTAATTGATAATTAGCTTTCGAGTGGCAGAAGCTTCGCCTTCTTTGACTTTTACGATATATACACCTGTATTTAGTGCGCTAATATTTACTTCTTTTGTAGTTACAACGGCTTCAAATACTTTTTTTCCTAATACATCAAAAATTTCAACTTTCTTTTCTAAGCCTAATTTAGAAGTAATGTAAATTTTTCCATTATTCACTGGATTAGGGTAAATAGTAAGTCCCTCAATATTTGGGTCTTGAGTTGAAGTAGTACTTGAGGCAGAAGGTTTATTAGTCTGTGAGATACTATCTACAGAAAATAAAAGGGTACTAATAAGAATTATATAAAAGTATTTTTTTATCACTCGCATTATTTTAAAAAGTAAATATAAACATTTTTTTAATGCAATAACAATGCCAAATAAAAAAATCCCTCAATAGAGGGATTTTTAACTTTTATTATAGAAAAATTCTAATCTTTATAAGCTATCTTGATATTTTTCTAGTTTCTGTTGGAGTCTTTATAATATATAAACCAGTTGGAAGTGTAGCTATAATTTCATCTTCATGTTTAAGGGAATTTACTGTAGATGATTTAATTAAAGTTCCTGAAAAATCATAGATGTTCATATTATATGATTTTGTAATAAAATTATCTTGAAGTACAAGTTGTTTTTTTTCAATACTCATCTTGCTTCCATTAGGTCTATTACTGCTTGAAACATAAACTAATATAGACGAATAAATATTATTATTTTCACCTCCTGTTGTGCCTTCATTAACATTATTGTTTATATCAAGAACTATATGTATGTAACCTGAAGTTTCTGGGGCGATGTATCCGCTAATAATGTTTCTTTCAATATGTTCACCTTGTGATTGAAAGTTATTACTAGATATTTCAGTAAAATCAATTTGTTTTAAGAGTATTGGATTAGTATATGCAGTTCCTTGAGTATAATAAAAACCAACTTTCATTACTCCAGAATTTGCTTGTCCAATATTTTTTACATTTAATAATAATTCTAATTCTGAATCATTATTATAAAGAGTATGTGAAGCGTTACTAGATAGGGCTTGTGGAGATAAAATTGAACCTGAAGATTTAGCAGTCGAATTATTTATGTCTAAAATTAAATCTGCAAAACCTGGACAACCGTTATTTGAAGCAGGACCAGGTTGAGTTGGGCAATTATCTGAACTATTTGGAACGCCATCTCCATCTTTATCATTATCACAAACGTCGCCAATTCCATCACCATCAATATCAGATTGATTTGAATTTGAGTTTGAAGGACAATTGTCACAAACATCTCCTTTTCCATCTCCATCTGTATCCAACTGGTTTGGATTATAGGTAGTTTTGCAATTGTCAATACTATCTTCGATACCGTCATTATCAGCATCACAGAAAGGGGTCTGTAAAACATAATTGTTCTCAAAATTTGAATCTGTATCAGATGCAGGGCCAGATAATTTACTAACTATATATAAATATTTCACAATACTATCATCTGTAAACTTATATAGTTTATTTATTTGTAATGGATCTGTAGAAATTTGTGAAAGAACATTAATTCTATAGCTACTACCACTAGTAGAAGCTAATGAAGAACAGAATAGGTTTGTTGCTGTTGAGTAATTTGTTCCTAGGTCTCTTACGTCATAACCAGTTTCGTAAGTACAACTAATATTTTGTAATTCAAAAGCACTAATTGCAAACGAGTCTCTGTCATGATCAATATTAGTATTTTTACTTACGATGTATAAATAATATATTGTATTTTCCTCTGTAAATTTATAAAGTTTGTTAATTTGTAAAGGGTTTGATGTTGTTGAAATGACATTAACTCTGAAGCTAAAACCGTTTGATGATGCATTTGGTGAACAAAATTGATTAGAAGATTGAGAATAATTTGTTCCAAAATTACGGGTTTCATAAGTTGTAATTATTGATTGAGCATTTACTGAAAAAAAGACAGTAAAAAAAAATACTAAAAAGAAAAATGTTTTTTTCATGAATTTGGATTTTAATTATATGATTAAAATTATGATATACTAATAAATTTAAAGTGTCGTTATCATTATCAAATTATGATTAAATTTCTAAATTAATATTTAGGGTAATCATTGTAAAAAGGATAATTCCTTGTAAAAAAAATCCCTCAATTGAGGGATTTTTTAACTTTTATTATAGAAAATTATAGACCGATTGTCCATCCAGTTGTCCAAGCTGGAGCAGTTGCGCTATTACCTGCACCTGTGTTAGCTCCTACAGTTATGTAAGTCGTATTAGCACCTGCATATTCTGATTGAGTAGTAACTGTAGCTCCAAAATAAACAGGATTGAAAATAACATGGTTGTTATCTACATTTGCGTTAGAAACTGCATCAGTTGTTGCATCTTTAATTTTGAAACCTTTAGTGAAACCATCAATATAGATGTTTTGACAATTCCAGTATCCTGTACCTTCTTTTAAATACATACCATGCTCAGAACCAGCTAAAGAACCTTTTAAAATAGTAAAGTTTTTTAATGTTGCATTTGTTCTTGGTGTTGCATCAAAATTATCTCCATTGTTTGAACCTTCTACACCTGCTTTTTCGATATCTTTAATGAAAACATTTTCGAAAGATCCTGTAAAACCGTCAGCGAAATCTAATCCATCGTCTTGTGCATTAACAATAACTAAGTTTTTAGCATTAACTGCACCTCCGAAAAATTCAATCCCATCGTCTCCACTCATATAAGCTTCAACATTTTCAAATACAGTTCCTGAACCTACTGCAAATAAAGAAACTCCATTAAACTCTTTATCACTAGAGAAAGCAGCACCTGTATACTCTACTCTTAAATAACGAATTACACCTGAACTATCGTTGTTGTCTGAACCACCATACGTTAAGTTAGAAACTTCTGCTAAAGCAGACTGACCTGTAGAACCACCTTTGTTAGTGTACGCTTTACCACAAATTACTAATCCACCCCAATCACTTTGGTTAGGAGAACTGTTAGCACTAGTCATGATTACTGGGTTACTTGCAGTACCATTTACATAAATATAAGCACCTTGTGAAATAGCAATGTATGCAGAAGTACCTCCTGATGCCTCAACTCTTGTTCCAGCAGGGAAAGTTACAGAAGCTCCATTTTCTACTACGAATGGTCCTGTTAATTTATAAGTTATTGAAGGATCTAATGTTAACGTTTGTCCTGATTTTAAAGTTCCTTGGAAATTTGTAGGATCAATTGTTACAACATTTGTGTTATCATCTTCATTATCTCTTGAACAAGATGATAGTGTTAAAGCTGCAATCGTTAAAGCAGATAATAATAATTTTTTCATTTTAGATTGTGTTATTTTATTTTAATACGGCAAATTTAACTATAGTATGCTAGGGGAGTTTTACCTAAAGGTTATGAGTTTATTAATAAAAAATGGGCTGTTTTAGTAAAAAAACAGCCCAATCTTTATTTATTGTTAATTTATTGTTTAGAATTCATATTTCAATGAAAAACCAAAATTTCTTCCTTTTTTGTATTCTGAAATTGTAACATCTTGTGTTTCTTGAACTCTTTTAATAGATGGATTGTTTATGTTTTTGAAACTTAAGCCTAATCCTAAATTTTTATTAACCTTATATTTTAAGATTAAATCAGAAGTGATTACTGCTTTGTCTACAATGTTTCCTTTATAGTTAGTTCCTAAAGCGTAAATACGATCAGAGAAATAACCAGCTGTAAATGTTGCTGTAAATGCTCTGTCATTAGACATGTTTTTGTTGAAACTTACATCACCATTTACTAATAAATCTGATGCACCAGTTAAAGCGCTTTCATCATACGTAAAGAATGCATTGATAAATCCTTTTGTTTCTTTGAAAACTTTGTCTTTGTTTAAATCTTGATTTGTATATAAATAAGAGATGTTTAATCCTCCACTGAAACTTTCACTTGTGTTCTCAGTGTTGTTTTCTATTTGATAAAAGAATTTTCTTATTTCTATTTCAGCTCCAAGACCTATCGCTTTATCACCTGAGTTAATCCATGAAATATCATTTGAAGCGGAAGCAACTGTTGTTTCGTTAATTGGGTTTTGTATGTATTTACCAAATCCTGTTAGAGAGAAAACTTCTCCATTTTTTGGAAAATATTCCCATTTTACATCAAAATTATAATCGGTAGAGTTGTATAAATATGGGTTACCAAAATAAGCTTGACCAACTTCTTCATATAAGAAAGGAGCTCTTTCTTTAAACTGAGGTAATGTATATGTCTTACTAGCTGCTAACTTGATGTTTTGTTTTTCAGTTAGCTCATATTTCGCTGCTAACGATGGTAAATACTCCATGGTATCGAATAATTTTTTAGTCTTAGTTGGTATAAGAGTCGTAAAATATTCGATATCTTGAATGATATATTCAGCCCTAAAAGCTACATTCACAAATAACTTTGGTGTAAACTGATATTCTAAAGCACCGTAACCAGCAGAAATAATTTGTTGACCGTTATAGTTTTGAGGTTTATAACCATTAGGTGAATTAACATCTCCAAATAAAGTGCTCAATGTAAATAAACCAGCATTGTAATTATTTTGATTGAAATATGCATCAATGTTATTTACATCAATGTTTGGTTGCGTTACTTCGTTTACAGGTTTCATGTTGTACTGAATAGCATTAAAGTCGATTGTTTTGTATCTACCGCTATAACCTGCAATAAGCTTACCTTTATAATTGTCTTCTGAATCTTTATTGAATTTATAAGTAGCACTAAAGTTCCCTGCTACTTCATCATCTGTCATATCTTGATAATATCTATTGTTATCAGCTTTGTTATAGTTTGATGGAACTAAACCTTGCGATAAATCGTCATCATTTCTTGGTATAAATGTATTTTGCATTCTGTCTGGAATTACATTTGTCATCATGTTATATGATAATCCCCAGTTTACATCTACTCTTTCATTGAATAATTTATGTTCTCCTAATAATTGGTTTACCCAAAGACTAGTTCTGTCAAATGTTGATCTTCTTAAAAAGCCTCCACCATTTGGAGCTCTGTCAAAAACATTCAAAGTTCCAGTATATTCACTGTGGTCTTGATTCGACGAGTTGATATACATAGAATTTGCTTTAAATAAATTTTTATTATTTACTTTATATACTAAGTTTAATAAGCCATTAGTATTAGTAGAATAGCTATAAGAATTTCTAAATAAATCAACTACTTTAGTTCCATCTTGAGTAATTGAACCTCTTCTAACACCTTCTTTATACGAATAAGCATTGTCAAAAGAACCATTAACAAAGAAACTGAATTTACTGTTTTCTCCAATTGCATAAGAATCACCACCTCTAACATAATAAGAAGAATTAATTGGAGTTGCAGCTTGTTTGTCCCAACTTGTTGAGAAATTATAATTGGCTAAACCATTTGCTGGTTCATTAACCTTACTAAACCCAGTAAAGTTTGGTCCATCTTGTAAATAAAATTTATCTTGACTGATTGCGTTTGAGTTAACACTAAATCCTGAACCAACTTCTAGCATTCCTGATCCAGTATAATTTTTAGAAACGATATCCACATTTGCTCCAGCAAAATCTCCATAATTTTTGTAATTATAGGTTTTGTCAATACCAATATATTCTACAATGTCAGTTGAAAATAAATCAAGTGAAATGTTTTTTGTAGAAGGATTGTTAGATGGTAAAGGAAGTCCGTTTAAAGTTGTCATGTTATATCGGTCACCTAAACCTCTAACATAAATACCGCTTGAACTTTCTGATTTTGAAATACCTGTCGTTTTTGCAACTGCTGCAGCTACATCACTGATTCCTTTTTTAGAAATTTCTTCAGCACCAATTGCTTGTTTGATTTCTACTGCTTTTTGTTGTTCTTGTAATAAAGCAGTTTCACTCTCTTTAGTTACGGTATGTGTAATTACAACGTCTGCTAATTGAACGCCACTTGCTGCTAAAGTATAGTTGATTACTTTTTTCTCACCTGCTTTTATAGTGAAAGGAATTTCTTTAGTTTCATAACCTAAATAGCCAATCTCTAAAATATAACTTCCTGGTTTTACAGATAAGCTATATTTTCCATTGTCATCTGTTGATGTTCCAATGGTCGTGCCTTTGATAAGCACGTTGGCAAAAGGTAGAGGTTCATTGTTGTATTCTTTGTCTGTGATTACTCCGCTTACGGTTCCATTCTGTGAAAATGTTAACGTAGTTAATAGCAAAAAGCCTAGTAAAAATTTTAGTTTCATCGTGTTGTTGAATTTTGGTGCAAAGGAACTTCAAGTAAGTTACTAGACTGTTACTTGGTAATTATAAAAACGTTTCTACAAGGTTAAGGAAATGTAAAGTCATTAAATTATTGTTAAGAGCTTGAATCTTTTTATATTATCTTTACCTTTACGACTACGAAACAAGCAAATTTTTATGAAAAAAAAGGAAATTAAGATATTATTAGTTGATGATGAACCAGATATCTTAGAGATAGTGGGTTACAACCTCTCCCAAGAAGGCTATCAAATTGTTACGGCTACCAATGGTAAAGAAGCCATCACAAAAGCAAAAAAAGAATTGCCTCATTTAATTATAATGGATGTAATGATGCCAGAAATGGATGGAATTGAAGCTTGTGAAAACATCCGAAAATTTCCAGAATTAGAGCATACCATCATCACTTTTTTAACAGCTCGTTCAGAAGATTATTCTCAAGTTGCAGGTTTCGATGCAGGGGCTGACGATTATATTGCGAAACCTATCAAGCCAAAAATTTTAGTAAGCAAAGTAAAAGCGCTTTTAAGAAGATTAAAAGATGATTCTAATGCTACGGATACTTTGCGCTTAGGGAATATTGAGATTAATCGTGAAGAATATAAAATTATTCGTCAGGATGAAGAGATTGTATTGCCAAGAAAAGAATTTGAACTTTTTTATTTATTAGCTACAAAACCAGGGAAAGTATTTACAAGAGAAGAGATTTTGGATAAGGTATGGGGTAATGAAGTGGTTGTAGGTGGTAGAACAATAGATGTGCATATTCGTAAATTAAGAGAAAAAATTGGTGATGATTTTTTCAAAACAATCAAAGGTGTTGGGTATAAGGTAGAATTTTAATGGTCATTAATTTTAAAAAATCGTACAAATTTGCGATTAAGTCTTCGACTTATATCACACTCTTTTCATCTGGAATCTTATTTCTTTTTAATCATTTTTTATTAAAAAGCAATCCTTTATTTGTACTGTTTTTCGCTATTGTACTGTTTTTCTTCTCCTTTTTTGTCTTGCAATATCGCGTGGAACGTTTTATTTATAGAAGAGTTAAAAAAATATATGATGATGTATCGCTTCTTGAAAATGCCTCGTTTAGAAATCAGCCCGTAACTACAGATATGGCAACGCTAACCCGAGAAGTTCAGAAATTCGCTAGAGACAAAAAATTAGAAATTGAAACTTTAAAGATCAGAGAAGAATACCGAAGAGAATTTTTAGGGAATGTGTCTCATGAATTGAAAACACCACTTTTTACGGTTCAAGGCTACTTACTTACCTTGTTAGATGGCGCAATGGACGATAAAAACATTCGTAAAAAATATTTGCAAAGAGCTGAAAAAGGAGTGGAACGTTTAATTTACATTGTGAAAGATTTGGATATGATTACCAAATTAGAAACAGGGGATTTAAATTTAGAGCTTACAGAATTCAATATTGTTGAAGTAATTCAAAATGTATTTGAATTATTAGAAATGCGTGCTTCTAAAAAGAATATATCGCTCACTTTTGATGCCCTTTACAAACCAGTTAAGGTAATTGCGGATCAAGAAAAAATACAACAAGTGGTTACTAATCTTGTAATGAACTCTATTAAGTATGGAAAACAAGGAGGAACTACTGAAGTGAGTATTGAAGATTTAGTAAATAATAAAGTCATTGTAAGAATTACAGATAATGGCGAAGGGATTGAAAAACAACATATTCCAAGACTGTTTGAAAGATTTTACAGAGTGGATAAAAGTGGTGCACGAAGTGAAGGAGGTTCTGGTTTAGGCTTAGCAATTGTAAAGCACATTATTGAAGGACATAAAGAAAAAATATATGTTGAAAGTCAGTATGGAATTGGTTCCGAATTTTCATTTACTCTAGAAAAGACGAAATAATTTCTTCCAACTAACATCTGTGGTATAATTGCTAAACCCTCTATACAAATCAATTTTGTTTAGTTTGGAAAGCTCAAAATTTTCTTGCTTACAACTGGGTGCAATTCCTTCTTTTTTAAATTTTTTAGCTAAATATTCTTGCTCGTATTGTCCTGGAGTAGGAATAAAAAAAGCTTTCTTTTCTAATTGCGCTAAATCCATTACAGTAGTGTATCCAGATCGTGCTAAAATTTTATCACTTTCATTAAAAGCAGTTTCAATTTGTTCGCTTGTCATAAAATTATAGTACGTAATATTTTTTACTTCTTCTGTTTTTTGTTCTGATTCAACAATTCCTTTAATAAAAAGAATTTGGTCTTTAGATTTTTTTAATTCTACGATTAATTTTTCTTCCAGTAACGTTCTTTGAGGCTCTGGTCCAGAAAGAATAATCATTAAATCGTATTTGTTTGGTGCATTTTTTTTATACAACCGACTCAGTGGTCCAATGTATTTGATATTTTTGAATGGCTCCTCTAAATGGCCTAAATCTCCAGATAAATTAGGTCCTTTTTCTTTATCAGGCACCCAGCATTCATTGAATTTTTTCACAAAGTAATGATGTAGTTTAGTGGTTAGCCAAGTGGTATTACCTGTTAAAACATTCAGTTGATGTGTGATAAAAACAGAAGGTATTTTTGTAGCATAAACACCTAAACGATTGTCAGAGATAATACCTTCAATATGGTATTTTTCAACAAGTTTTTGAGTAATTTTTCGTTCTTCCTTAATCGCTTTAAAAATATGAGGTAGCTGGGAAATTAGTTTTAATTTAAAATTCTTCCCTTTTTCAGCATAGGTAATGTTGTAAGATGGAAGTGTGATGCTGTTCAAATGAGGAAACTCTTTTCTTAATAATTCAAGAGAAACACCATCTGAAGCAATAATAGGTTCAAAATTATTCTTTTCTAAGGCTCTTATAATAGGGATGCATCTCGTTGCATGGCCGAGACCCCAATTGAGCGGAGCGATAAGAATTCTTTTAGGCATTTCTTGTTGTATTATTTTTTTAAAACCGAAATAAATTGTTCGGCTAATTGATTTTCATAATCAAAATAAACATCATCGGTTAGATATTCATATTGAGGTTTGTATTTATACAGTTTCCACTTTTTTTTATTATATTCTAAAGCAGTCAGATTTTCAATCCAATCTCCAGAATTAAGATAGGTAGTGGAACCTTTTGCATTCGTAATTGTTTCAATCTTTGGTTCATGAATGTGACCGCAAATTACATATTTATATTGGTTTTCAATGGCTAATTCGGTACAGACGTTTTCAAAATTAGTAATAAACTTTACAGCCGATTTTACATTGTTCTTGATTTTTTTTGAAAGCGAATAAGGTTCACGATTTAATTTTACTAAAATCCAATTTAAAAAACGATTAATTAAGATTAATAAATCGTAACCCCAACCACCTAATTTAGCTAACCATTTGGCATGAGTTATGGAAGAGTCGAAAACATCACCATGAAAGATCCACGCTTTTTCACCATCCAATTCAAGAACTAATTTATTTAATAAATGAAGATTTCCTAGATGCAAATCTGTAAATTTTCTTAAAAATTCATCATGATTCCCAGTTAAGTAATACACTTTTGTACCATTGGAACTTAAAGAAATGATTTTTTTGATGACTTTAAGATGACTTGCCGGAAAATAGGATTTTCTAAATTGCCAAATATCAATAATATCTCCATTTAAAATTAATGTTTTAGGTTTAATGGAGCCTAAATATTCTAATAGTTCTTTAGCATGACAGCCATAGGTGCCAAGATGAACATCAGAAATGACAACAAGTTCTACTTTTCGTTTCTTCATATTTTCACAATAAATAGTGTCTATATTGTTGAATAAAAGTGATTTACTTTTTATTTCAATACAGATTATATCCTACAAAAGAAGAAATTTTAACTTTAATTAAAGTTAATCAATCATTATCAAAACTTTATTTCATTAATTTTGCCAATAAATTAAATTATAAAGTGGGAAGTAAAAATAAACTGAAGCGATTTAAAGAGAATGAAACTTTTGCAAATGTTTTTCAGCCAACAAGGGAGGAAGTGGTTTCTAATAGCTTTGCTTTAAAAGGAAAATGGAATACTGATTTTTTTAAAAATACAAATCCAATAGTTTTAGAATTAGGTTGTGGTAAAGGAGAATATTCTGTAGGTTTGGCTGAACAATATCCTAATAAGAATTTTATTGGTATCGATATTAAAGGAGCACGTTTTTGGAGAGGTGCAAAAACTGCGGTAGAATCAGGAATGAATAATGTTTGTTTTTTAAGAACACAAATTGAATTAATTGAGCATTGTTTCAATGAAAATGAAGTGGATGAAATTTGGATTACTTTTCCAGATCCGCAAATCAAATATAAACGTACCAAGCATAGAATGACCAATTCTGAGTTTTTAAAACGATATAAAAAGATTTTAAAGCCGAATGGCATAATGCATCTTAAAACGGATAGTGAATTTATGCATGGGTATACTTTAGGATTGCTGCATGGAGAAGGTCATGAAGTGTTGTATGCTAATCATAATGTGTACAAAAATGAAGGAGCTCCTCATGAAGTTACGAAAATTCAAACCTTCTATGAGAGTCAGTATTTAGAACAAAACAAACCCATTACCTATATTCAATTCAAGATTAAACCATAAATGGAATATTTGATCTCTTTATTATTAGGCTTTTTTATTGCTTTCATTGGAATTATTCCACCTGGAATGTTGAACATGATGGTCGCAAAGCTTAGTGTAAATGAAACCAAAAAAGCGGCACTTTTATTTGGATATGGTGCGGCATTTATTGTAATGATACAATGTTTTGTGGGCTTGTACTTTGCAAAGTTTTTAGAAAGTCACCCCGTAGTAAGTGAGAATCTTAAAAAGTTTGCAGTATTCATCTTTATCATTTTAACCGTTGTTTTTATTTATAATGGTTTAAAAAAACCAAAACCACCTAAAGAAGAAGTAACTATAAAGAGCAAAAAAAATAGATTTTTATATGGTGTAGTACTGTCTTCTTTTAACATGTTTGCCATTCCATATTATGTTTTTGCAAGTTTAACATTATCCTCTAAAAATATTTTTGATTTTTCTCCTCTTGCCAATTTCTGTTTTGTGATTGGAGCAGGATTAGGAACTTTATTGGTTTTTTATATTTATGCAGCTGTTTTTAGAAAAATAGAAGATAAAGTTGGGTTTTTAATAAAAAATATTAATTTTATAATTGCTGCAATAACAGGTATTGTAGCGATTTCTTCTTTATATAAATTAGTTGCTTCTTAAAATTGAGTAAAAAAGAAACCCATACCGATAATTTTTTTGAACGTGTATATGAAATTGTTCGTTTAATTCCTGAAGGGAAAGTTACTTCGTATGGTGCCATTGCAAAAGCACTTGGGGCCGCTCGGTCAGCAAGAATGGTAGGTTGGGCAATGAACGCAAGTCACAATATGGAAGATGTTCCTGCTCATAGAGTTGTCAATAGAAAAGGATTGCTTTCTGGAAAACATCATTTTGAAGGAACCAACCTCATGCAACAACTTTTAGAAAATGAAGGGATAAAAGTAAAAGACAATCAAATTGTAGATTTTGAGCAGCACTTTTGGGAACCCGATTTTTGATTTTAATAAGCTAAAATTAAGCTATAGTTTTTTTTGATTCAATTATAAGAAAACTTTAATCTGTAATATTTTTACACTTTTAAACTTCTGACTATCTTTGCAATTCAAATTCAGTCTTAATAAGAATTTGATTTTTATAATTATAATGACGTGTTGTTTCAAAGTAGTCTTATTTGTAATGCTTTGGAATACCAAAAATAAACTCTTAACGAGATGAAATTAGATAGAAAAGAAATTCTAAAAGCTCTTGAAAGCATTACGGTTGCTGGTGAAGGTAAGAATATGGTTGAAAGTGGAGCCATTCAAAATGTAATTACTTTTGGGGATGAAGTTGTAGTAGACGTATTGCTAAGTACGCCCGCATTACATATAAAGAAAAGAGCTGAAGTAGATATTATGAAGGTTATTCATGATAAGGTATATGAAAAAGCGAAAGTAAAAGTAAACATTAAAGTAGAAGCTTCTAAAAAAGAAGATCAACCGAATGAAATAAAAGGGAAAGCTATTCCAGGAATCAGTAATATTATTGCGGTATCATCAGGTAAAGGTGGTGTAGGAAAGTCTACAATTACAGCTAATTTAGCGGTTACTTTAGCAAATATGGGTTTTAAAGTTGGTGTTTTAGATGCCGATATTTACGGACCTTCTATGCCCATCATGTTTGATGTTGAAAATGCAAAGCCCATTTCAATTGAAGTAGATGGTAAATCCAAAATGCAACCCGTACAAAGTTACGGTGTGGAGTTACTTTCCATAGGTTTCTTTACTAAACCTGATCAAGCGGTGATTTGGAGAGGTCCAATGGCTGCCAAAGCTTTGAATCAAATGATTTTTGATGCCAATTGGGGAGAAATCGATTTTATGTTAATCGATTTGCCACCAGGAACAGGTGATATTCATTTGTCTATCATGCAATCGTTGCCTATTACTGGTGCTGTTGTAGTAAGTACGCCTCAAGCTGTGGCATTAGCAGATGCTAAAAAAGGAGTTTCCATGTTTACCAATGAAAGCATTAATGTTCCTGTTTTAGGAATTATTGAAAACATGTCCTATTTTACTCCTGAAGAATTACCAAACAATAAATATTATATATTTGGAAAAGAAGGTGCTAGAAATTTAGCAGAAGACTTGAATGTGCCTTTCTTAGGTGAGATTCCTTTGGTGCAAAGTATAAGAGAGGCAGGAGATTATGGTCGTCCTGCGGCTTTACAAACAGCAACACCATTAGAAAAAGCTTTTGAAGAATTAGCAAGAAACGTGGTTCAGGAGACTGTTAATAGAAATGAAAATTTACCAGCAACTGAAGCAATAAAAATAACGACAATGGCAGGTTGTGCTGCTGTTAAAGGAAAATAAGATGAATAAAGAAGAAATCATAGAAAACATCGAAAAAGCATTAAATGAAATTCGTCCTTTTTTGAATTCAGATGGAGGAGACATTTCATTAGTGGATATTGTAGATGATAAGCATGTTAAAGTTCGTTTAGAAGGAGCCTGTACCAGTTGTAGTTTAAGTATTAGTACTATGAAAGCCGGTGTAGAAACTACGATTAAAAAGTATGTTCCTCAAATTGAAACGGTAGAAAATATTGCTTAATTAGATGATAAAAGTCATAGAATAAGTAGTTTAAATCATAGAAATTTGGACTTATTTATTGTTTGATTTTAAACTTTTGAATACATGATAGAAACAGATATATTAATCATAGGAGCTGGTCCTACAGGGCTTTTTGCGGTCTTTGAAGCAGGATTACTTAAATTAAAATGTCATATTATTGATGCTTTGCCTCAACCAGGAGGACAATTAGCAGAATTATATCCTAAAAAACCAATTTTCGATATTCCAGGTTATCCAGAAGTATTGGCTGGGGATTTGGTAACCAATCTAATGGAACAAATCAAACAGTTTCAACCTGGTTTTACATTAGGTGAAACCGCTGAAACAATAGAAAAGCAAGAAGACGGAAGTTTTATTGTTACCACAAAAGAAGGCACACAGCATAAAGCTAAAGCCATTGCAATTGCGGGTGGATTAGGTACTTTTGAACCTAGAAAACCACTTTTAAAAGACATTGAGTTTTATGAGCAAGAAGATCGTGGTGTGGATTATTTTGTAAAAGATCCTGAAAAATATCGAGATAAAAACATTGTAATTGCTGGTGGAGGAGATTCTGCTTTAGATTGGAGTATTTTCCTTTCTAATGTTGCTAAATCTGTTACTTTGGTACACCGAAGAAATGAATTTAGAGGCGCTTTAGATTCTGTCGAAAAAGTACAAGAATTAAAATCGGAAGGAAAAATTAAACTAATCACTCCTGCAGAGGTTGTTGGTTTTAAAGGAAGCGAACGTATCGAATCATTAGATATTGAAATCAATGGGGCTCGTATGCATGTCGAAACCGATTATTTTATTCCTTTATTTGGGTTAACCCCAAAATTAGGACCTATTGCAAATTGGGGCTTGGAAATCGAAAAAAATGCCATTAAAGTTAATAATGCACTTGATTACCAAACGAATATTGAAGGAATTTATGCCATTGGTGATGTAAATACTTATCCAGGTAAGCTAAAACTGATATTATGTGGTTTTCATGAAGCGACTTTAATGTGCCAAAGTGTGTATAATCGTTTAAATCCTGGGAAAAGATATGTATTAAAATATACAACTGTTTCAGGTGTTGATGGTTTTGATGGAACACGTAAAGAAGCTGAAAAAGCAGTTGTAAAATCGATAGATTAATGACAGATATTACCATAAAAATCACAGATAGAAATGGAGTACTTCATGAAGTACAAGCTCCTACCGATATGAATATGAATGTCATGGAGTTAATTCGTTCTTATGAATTAGCGGAAGAAGGAACTATTGGTATATGTGGCGGAATGGCCATGTGCGCTTCTTGTCAGTGTTATGTTTTAAACGATGTTTTGAAAACAGAACGAAATGACGATGAAGAGGCAATGCTTTCAGAGGCGTATCATGTTAAAGAAAATAGTCGTTTGGGCTGTCAAATACACCTCACAGAAGATTTAGATGGTTTGGAAATAGAGATTGCACCGGAACAATAAAAAATAAAAAGCGAGATAGAATCTCGCTTTTTTAATTTAAATTCATGGGATAATTAATATCGTTATAGGAAAGAAATCCGGATTTTCTATTAAAATCGAGTAACGATAGTAATTCCGCAACTTCATGGCGTTCTAAAAGAATCATAAAATTATTTTGTAAGGTTGGAATTGGAATTTTTTTCTCATAAATCGAGTTTTCATATTCCTTTTCCCAATAAGTACAATCGATAGCTTTTAAATACCTAACCAAACAGTTTAATTCATAATCTGATAGATTAAAATTTAAGTTTTTATAAGACAACTGATAGGCTTTCGACTTATAACAATAAATCAAAAAACCATTTTTATTTTTGGTCAGGTATTTAAAATGATGGCACATAGTATTATTTATTTTACAAATGAATCAATAATTTTATCCGTTTCTTCTTTGGTAGTTGTTGGCTCTAAATCAAATAAATGCGAGAATAAAGGTTTATTATCAACCGTATTTTCTAATTGAATGTCTTGCTTTTTGTTAAAAATGGTTTGCCATTTATCTCTTACATTTTTCCAAAGTTTTTGGTTGACTTTCCACCAGTTTTGTGCTGCTAAACATTTTGAATTGTCTACTTTAACATATAAATCTAAGCCTTTTTCCTGCGCAATTTCAGTATCATTTCCTTTGTCATCGCGCAAGAGTTTTCTATTGTCTTGTTCGTGTAGCCAACCATAATCTGTTATTTCATGAATGTTTCTACGCTCTAATACATTATAATCTTTACGGATAGTATGTTCTCTTCTCGGAAGAGGTGCATCTGTCGTATTCATCCAGTAATCTTTACCATCTTTATGTATCCAAGATGCGGTGCCTTCATAACGCGGACTATCATCTACTTGATATACTTTTTGTGTCCACTGTCCTTTTACCTCTTTTGGTTGTAAAGCAACATATTTCCATGTTTTGTCTTTGTAAAACTGATACAAATTGGTGTTTTCATACAACCAATCCTGTCTCCAATGTTTAATAATCATTTGATCATTCACAAGTAACAAATGTTGTAAAACTAATTTGTTAGGTGTTTCTTCTACTAACTCTACCCATTCTAAACCGTAAACTTTTTTTGTTGGAGAAGGTTTATGTGTTGAATCTGATACAGTTTGAAATGTCTCTGTAAAATTGAATTTCACTTCATAACAACCACACATTTTTTTTATCGATGCGATGTCTTTTTCTTTCTCTTGTGCATAACTGATTGTATATAAAATACTTAAAATTAAAATGTAAATTGTTTTTTTCATGATTATGAGTTTTTAGTATAAATTTCTTTCACAAAAATATTAAATTAATTTAGAATAAATAAAAATAAGGAATATATTTGCAATAATAATTTTATTAAGTCTAAATTTAAATAATGAAAAATATTCTTTTTTTCATACTATTCTTATACAGTATCGATGTTACTTATTCACAAGAAAAAGTGACTGATTCACTACAATCAAAAGCATTAGAAGAAGTAATAGTTACCGCTACACGAACAGAAAGGAGTTTGTCCTCGTTGCCGTTACCAAGTGCTATTATTACTGCAGACGTCATATCTAAAGCTGGAGTAACTCGTTTGAGCGATATTATAGCCGAACAAACGGGTTTAATTACGATTCCCGATTTTGGTGGTGCTGAAGGAATACAAATGCAAGGTTTAGATGCTGCCTATACACTTATTTTATTAGATGGTGTGCCTTTGATAGGGAGAAGTGCTGGAACTTTAGACTTATCACGCATTAGTGTGGGGAATATTAGTAGTATAGAAATTGTAAAAGGAGCTTCATCCTCGTTATATGGTTCTGATGCTTTAGCTGGCGTGATTAATATTATTACTAAAAAACCTAAAGACGATGTGTTTTCGGGTACGGGAACTTATCGTTATGCTACTTTTGAAACGCAAGATGCCAATCTTGATTTTGTATGGAAGAAAAAAGCATTTTCAGGAAGTGTTTTTACCAATTACTTTGCAACTGCTGGTTATGATTTAAATGAGGCTACTCCAGAAAAAACAGTGGAACCGTATCAAAATGTTACGGTTCAGCCCAAATTCTATTATGATTTTTCAAAAAGATTACAATTAGTTTTAGGTACGCGATTTTACCATCAAGAGCAAGATTATAAAGCCACAATAGATTCGGAAAGTTTTAAGGGGGTTTCTAAAATAAAGGAATGGGATACTCAAATAAAAGTATCGCATAAATGGAATGCTTTTATCGACTCAGAGTATGAATTATATGCAACAAATTATAAAACGGATGAATTTTTAAATGATTCTCAGGGTTTTACTTTTGAAAACAGTTTTTATAACCAATGGCTTTTTCGACCAGAAATACGAACTACTTTTTCATTATCAAAAAGTAAAATAACAACCGGTTTAGGGTTCAATTATGAAACATTAGATAGAACGTATTTCGCTTCAGAAGTTATTTTTAATTCTCAGTATGCTTATTTACAATATGATTATAATCCAACTAAAAAATGGAATGTGTTAGCAGGATTTCGATTGGATAATCACAATCAGTATCAATCGCAATGGAGTCCTAAAATTGCAGCAAATTATAAATTAAATGCACATTTGTCCTTAAAATCTTCAATTGGTTATGGTTATAAAGCTCCCGATTTTAGACAATTATATTTCGATTTTACCAATTCGGCTATTGGTTATGCTGTTTTTGGTTATAATGTGGCTGAAGAAAGATTGAATGCTTTAGACAATCAAGGACAAATTTTATTTCGAACAAATGGTATCGATTTTTCAAGTGAATTAAAGCCCGAAAGTTCAGTGAATCTTAATTTGGGTAGTTTTTATGAGAAACATAGTTTTAAATGGGATACCAATGTGTTTTACAATGCAATTTCTAATTTAATTGATACCAAAGTAATAGCTCAGAAAACAAACGGTCAAAATGTATTTAGTTATTTTAATATAGATGAAATCTTTACCTATGGTTTTGAAAATAACTTCCATTATTCTTTTCATTCCAATTTAAAATTTTCTTTGGGTTACCAATATCTTATTGCAAAAGACAAATCGGTTTTACGAGAATTAGACAGCGGAACTGTTTTTGCAAGAGATGCGAATACTTTGGAATCTTTTCAATTAAAAAAAACGGACTATTTCGGACTTTTTAATCGCTCAAAACACACGGCAAATTTTAAAGTATTATATACGATTTCAAAACTAAAAACCACCTTTAATTTAAGAGTTTTCTACAGAAGTAAATATGGAATTGTAGATTCAAATAACAATCAAATTCTAGATCAATACGATGCTTTTGTGAAAGAGTATTTTTTAACAAACCTTTCAATCACCAAGACATTTAAACAAAAAATGAGTGTACAAATTGGGAGTAATAATCTATTCAATTTTAAAAACCCAGACCAAATTAGTGCTATTTCTGGCCGACAATTATTTGCTAGAATGCAATTTAACTTGTAACAAATTAACTTAAATACATATAGTATGAATACCAAATTAATTCAATTGTCCATTTTTTCATTATTTATTTTTTTTACCTCTTGTGCTAATGACGACGATGCAGTAACAACAACTCCAGTCAGCTTAGAAACAAAAACAGTAACTAATTTGTACGCACCACAAACGGGAGGACAAGGACAACCAACAGCTGGAGCTTTTACAAAATTCAGTTTTTCAGAAAATCAAATTGTAGCTTCAGACAATTGGGATATCGCTTTTAGAGGTACAACGCTTATCGTAAATGGAGGAGAAGCCATAGGCTTAACCGATGAGCCCACTCGAACGGGTGATGGCGCAGTAAGCAAAGTTATGGGTGTTTTTAATACTGTTACTAGCATTCCTGATGTTGCTTCTTTTGCTCAAGATGGTTCGGGAACTTATGCTTTTGCTGAACCTTGGTATGATTATAATGCAACAACACATGTTATTACTCCAAAAGCAGGAACAATATATGTGGTTAAAACACATGATGGGAAGTATGCTAAGTTTGAAATTTTAAGTTATTATCAAGATGCTCCTGCCAATCCAGATATGACATCGGCATCTCGTTATTATACTTTTAAATTTGTATACCAACCTAATAATGCAACCCATTTTTAATGAAAATAAAGTCATTAAAAATGCATCTTATTCATTTAGATTTTTTGTTATTTTTTTAGTTGAAAAATTGTTTCTTACTTAGTAAACAATTTTATTTAATTAAAAAGGGCTGTTGTAAACAGCCCTTTTTTTACATATGATAAATATAAACTGCTAGAAAAACTAATGCAATATATAGAAGGGTTAATAGCATTTCTACTTTATATTTATTAAATAGTTTCATTATTTTTTTACTAATTTATGTAAGCTGCTTTCTCCATTAATGGTTGTGATTTTGACAAAGTAAATACCATTTGGATAATGCGAAATATCAATCGTTTTTGAGTTGTTATTTTTTAAAATAATTTCTTTTCCTAAAACATCATAAACAGTAATTGTACTTTCTTTTTCTGTACCAATGTTAAAAATTCCTGATGATGGATTTGGGTATACTATTAATTCTTCAGAGCTTGTAAAAGAACTAGTAGCTAAGCTTGCACAAGTAATTCCTGAAGTCACTGGTGAGCCAGATAACCAATTTGAGGTTGTTCCATAGAGATTAAAATTATTTAACACACCATTTGAACCTCCAGAAACCGAATTCGTTAAAGTAGTAACCGTAGTATTATTTGCTTGATCATAACCTTGATTAAAGGTATAATAAGCCAGCAAGCCAGTTTCATTTCCAAGTAACTCACAATTTTTAGAATCATTAATTTCTGTAGCAGTTCTTGCAGTATTCCAAATTCTAACTTCATCTAAATCTCCATCAAAAAACTCAAAAGGACCTAAATTGTTATAGCTTCTTGCTCCAATAAATAAATTATCAGAGGTAATATTGATAGTTGCAGTACCCGTTACACCTAAGACCCCATCAATATAAATTTCTAAATTGTTGGTTGCATTCGCGTTTTTGACTACTGCTATATGATGCCAATTGCTATTGATACTGATAGAAGAAGAAATCGTATTATTTATATCATTCACATAGTCATAAATGTAAAAATCTACATCACCATCATCTACTCGTAATTTAGTATGACTTGTATCATTAGAATTTTTTCCCCAAGATACAATGTTTCCAGTATCATAATCACTTTTTACCCATGCTTCAATGGTAAATTCATTAGGTTTTTCAAAATGAGTTAACTGAATGTAATCATTATTTCCATCAAAATTTAAATAAGAAGCAGCTGTAGATGTATTGGTTACTTGTACTGCTACACGGTTGCTTGGTGCTGCTTCTGTAATGCGCTTTACAGTATCACTACCAAAATCACATACTACAATTTTACCGTCAGTTTGCATAGCTATACCCAAAGGATAATTTAAACCAGTTGCAATTGAGGTAATATTTGTACCATCAGCATCCATTCTTTTTACCGTATTATTTCCTGAATCAGTAAATACAATTTTGCCATCAGCTTGAATGAATATTCCTGAAGGAGAATTAAGTCCGCTTGCTAAGGTTACAATATTTGTACCGTCTGAATCCATTCTTTTTATAACGTTATTATTTGTGTCAGCCACTACAATTTTGCCATCATCTTGAATGGCTAAAGCATAAGGAGAATTAAATCCACTTCCCAAAATTTCTGAATTTGTACCATTCGAATCTAATCGAATAATGTTACTGTCATCTGTTACAGAAACTACAATTTTACCATCATTTTGTATGGCAATTCCAGAAGAAAGGTATAGCTCACTAAGTAAAAATGATTCTATATTAGTAGCATCTGGATCCATTCGTTTAACACCTTGTGTATAATCAGCCAAAACAATTTTACCATTAGGCTGTACAGTAACCCCAAATGGATCAAATCCGATTCCTAAGGTTACTATATTACTACCATCAGCATCCATACGCTTTAATAAACCATTACCAAAGTCAGCTATTAAAATTTTACCATCATTTTGAATCGCTACTCCAGATGGAAAACGAAATCCAGTTGCAAGCGTTTCAATAGTGGTAGGATTTATTTGCTCTACATAATACGTTCCAGGAACAAGTACATCTGTGCTCGTTAATGGTGAACCACCTAAAGCAGTTGTAAACCATTGCGCAGTTGCACCTGTACTAGTTGTAGCAACTAAATCCGCTACAGTACTCGTTGGAGGCACAATTTGTGTGTTATTAGAAACTCTTTTTACTGTTACAGGTAAAAGATTTGAACTTTCTACACCTGCTACGGTTTGGGAAGCATAATACGTTAAATTATCATATAATGGATAATTGTTTGGTAATAAATTATTAGCTGCTGCATCATAATACCATTTAATATTGCTTCCTGTTGCTTGGAGATCACTCACTGTTTTATCATCACCCGTAAAGATTTGTGTTGCATATAAAGTTGTAGGTGCTGGAACATTCTGATTACATCCAGTACCTGAAGCTGTTGAAAAAGTTCCTACAATGGTTCCATCTTGACTACCGTTGGTAGTGGCAAGATCTGTAACGGTATTTCCTGAAATATTTTCAAAAGTATAATAAACATCTAAATCAGCTTCATTACCTGTCAAGCATGTGTTAAAGTTATTTGCTATTTCGGTGCTTGTTCTTGCTACTGACCAAATACGAACATTATCGAACTTGGCATTGGCATTGGTCATACCATCCATACGATCACCAATTCTAACATTCCCGATACCGAATGCAGCCATTAAGCCATAAGGCTCATAAGAGGATATAAAAGTGCCATCAATATATACACTTATTTCTGAATATAAAACAATAGCAATATGATACCATTGTCCTGTGTTTAATGTCATTAAATCAATAGTTTCATGGTTTATACCATCGCCAAAAACGTATTTCGCATTACCGTTGCTATCAACATAAAAATCTATAGGCTGTGGGCTACCCGTGTTGGTAGTAGCAGATACTCCACCATTATAATTTTGTAAAGAATGCATATAGAAATCAAATTCTATTGTAAATCCAGTACTGTTTAATGAATAATTATTGGGAAGGCTCACATAATTAGCTGTTCCAGCAAGGTCGATAGCATTATTTTGCGCAAATAAGGTGTTTGAAATGCAAAATAGTGCAAGTAATAATAAACTAAAGTATTTTTGTTTCATAGGATAGTGTTTTTTATAAGGTAAAATTAAATATAATAGCGATTGATGCTTTTTAAAAGGGACGAATGGCAGAAGTTTATATATGAATGAAAAAGACTTGCGAAAATCAAGTCTTTTTTCATTCATTTCTTATTCTTTTATGATTTTTTGAAAGGTAGTATTGCCGTTTTTATCAGTCACTTTTAGAATATAAACTCCTTTTGCATTTTTAGATAGATCAAGAGAAGTTGTTGGGGTATCCATTTTTTGATCTAAAATGGTATTTCCTATTAAATCAAATACTTCAAGGCTTAATGCTTCATTGCTCGTAATAAAGAAAATACCTTTAGATGGATTAGGATACAACGTAAAACCTTCGCTATTAAAAGTGGTATTGCTCAAAGCCGGACAATCATCTGAAGTAAAGGTGCCACTTGCTGTTGCTTGATCAAAAACCCATCCGGTACAAGGAGCTAAAGGAGAATCGGTTGTATTAGTAGCTAAAAAACTTGGCTCGAAATCCGTAATATTTGCACAAGAAGTAAAGAGCCAAACACAATCTCCAGGAACTAAAACCCATTGGGTGTTATTCCAATAAATTTCATAGATAGCATTATTATTATTACTATTAGCAAAATCACAAAGGCTTTCTGCATTTATACAATTACAGTCAAAATCATCTGTTGTATAATGGGGTTTACCGTTTACATCATCCACGTAATAATATATACCTGCATAATCACCAGTTACGGTAATGGGTGCATGAACATAAGGCATCGTGCAACCTGTTCCAGTAGAATAGGTTGCGCTTGAACTAGCGACAGCGATTTTACAGCTTTGATTGATAACTTGGTTCTTAATTATAGCATTGTTGCTTCTTTCAAAATTAAAATAATAATCCAAGTTGGGTTCGTTATTGTTTAAACAACCATTGTAATTAGTCGCAATTTCAGTATCTGTTCTTAGACTGGACCAAATTCGTAAATTATCAAATTTACAATCCATTGTAGAGGGATAAGCTCCAAAGCCAATATTGAAACTAGTACTGTTACCAACTAATGATACAGTAAAATTATAATCAACCACAGGAACCCCATTGACAAACATTTTAATATTTTTTGTTGCCGTATTGTTTACGGCAAAAGCTATATGATACCATTGTCCAACTAAAAAGGAAGGTGTTCCAGGAATGGTTTCTGTATTGGTTCCATCTCCTAGTGTTAGTATAGAGTTTCCAGTACCATTTATATAAAAATCAATAGGCTTTGGAACAAAAGAATAACCCGCTGCGGCAGAAGAAAATCTTGCATTTTGATTAGCAGGAGCGTTTAAATAGAAATCATATTCTATAGTAAAATTAGTTGCATTTAATTCATAATTAGTAGTTCCATTTGGGCCAGAAAAATAAAACCCATTACTTCCAGTTAAATTAATCGCATTGTTTTGTCCAAAAGTTAGGATAAAACCAAAAGAAACTAAGAAAGTTAAAAAGTATTTTTGTTTCATAAAATGAGATTTAGAATTACTTTACAAAAGTAAATCAAATACCTATTTCTTATCTTTTTTTGGGACGAATGGTAAAAGTTTGTATATAAAACTAGAGTTTGAATGATAATGTTCTGGAAACGGGTACTTCAAATTGATTAATTTTAAGAGAAGTTGTGCTTTTACTCGTTATTTTATTTTTATTTACAACATAAGAACGATGTACTCTAATAAATTGATTTTGATCTAGTTCTTGATGAAAATGATCTAAAGAATGGCGAATGGTAATGATTTTTGTTGAGGTTTGAATATCGATGTAGTTTTTATCACTTTTAATGAATAAAATGTCATCAAAAGGTAATTTGATTTCCTCATAACCTTCTTTAATGGTAATGAAATTGAGTTTGGTTTGTTCGCTTGCTAATTCAATAGCCGCAATTAAATCAATTGGTTTAATAGGTTTGGTTAAATAAGCAACGGGTTTAATAGTTAATGCTTTTTTTAGGGTTTCAATTTCGGTTTGACCGGTAATAAAAATTACTCTTTCTTGATGTAGGTTTTCTTGTGCCCAAATAATTCCAGAGTCTTTGCCTTCCACATTGATGTCTAATAAAATAAGGTTTGGATGAAAAGCAGTTAATTTTTCCGAGGCTTGATTCAATTTGTAGGCTAATTCGATATCGAGATATTTATTTTCAGCAAGAATCTCTTTGATATGATTTGCAATGAGCACTTGATCTTCTACGATTAAAATTTTAGGCATAGGGGAATGATAGATTTATTTTTTTACAAAAGTGAGCTGAAATCCATTAGAAGTGTTAATGGTATAATGTACCTCTAGTTGTAAGCAAAGTTGGTGAATTAACTTCGGTTGTATGTTTTCATCAATACTTGTTTTTCCATTGTCTTGATACTTGAAAGAATACCCTTGAGTTTCTTTGGTTATGGTAGTAGTAATTATTTTTTGTTGCGTTTCTGTAAAAGCATATTTGATAGAATTAATTATGAGTTCTGTAATTAATAATCCAAGATACATGGCGTTTTCAGATTCAATTTTGAAATCGTCAATAGTAAAAGTAAGCGCTACATTTTTATCATCTGCAATTTCATTGAAGTTGTTTTTAATTTCTGTCAAATAATCTTTTAAAGCAATTTCATTTTTGTTTTTATTTTTATACAAATGACGGTGAAGCGAAGCAATGGTTTCAATTTTGGATAATATTCGTAAGAAATCATTCCGATGCTCTTCATTTTCTTTTTTTCTAAGTGTGTCGGCAATTAATAAAGTGATTAATTGTAAATTGTTGTTCACGCGATGATTGGTTTCGCTAATTAAAAATTCATTTTCCTCGGATAGTTTCTCCAACAACTTGTTTTTCTGTTGAATTTTTTTGCTGTAGAATATGAGTATAAAAACTCCTAAAAGCGATATAAATAAAACTGTAATTAGATAATAGATATTTTTTTTAGAGGCTTTTAATTGTTTTTCATTGAATTCAATTATAATTCTATTTTCTAATAATTCATATCTTTTATTGCTGGAATAAAAGGAAATTTTACTATTTATTTCATTTAACGAATCACCATAAAACATCGCTTCTTTAAAGTTGTTATCTAATTTATTAATGTTTTTTAATTCATTGTAACATTGTTGAATTTGCCATAAATTGTTTATAATTTTAGCTTGGGTTACCGCTTCTTTATAAAACTTTTTGGCTGTTGTTATATCGTTGCTTTTCTGTTGATAGAATCGCCCTAAATTGATGCATACGTCAATTAAAGCAATTTTCACATCATATTCTTTCGCAATTGCATAAGCTTTTAGAAAATAAGGCAATGCATTTTCAGGATTTCTATTAAAATCCAAATAGCCTATTTCATTTAAGGTATACACAATAATTGATTTGTCTTTAATTTCTGCAGCGTTTTCTAGAATTTGATGGCCAATTTCTTTAACTTTAGTAAGTGAATCAGGTGTTGTATTGTAATATTCTGCAAGGATAGCCATCCTTCTGTTTAAGTAATAATATTTGTAATCTAGGTTGGTGTTTTTATCAAATAATTTTTCAGCTTCATAGATATAGGTATTGGCTAAATTGTTCTTTACCAAATATCTTGAAATTTCAGATCGAATGGTTAAAATATTAAAAAGCTCATTGATGTTATTTTCTTTTTTAAAATAGTCTTCTGCTTTGTCTAAAAAATAGAAGCAACTATCTGCTTTAGATAGCGATTTTAAAATTTTAGCATATCGAATATAATAACTCGCTTTTAGATAGTTATCTTCTTTGTTTTCTTTGATTCCTTTTTGAGTAAAATAGGAAGCTGAATCATATTGAAAATGCGAAACATAATGGTCAATGATGGCATTATAATCTTTTTGTCCATACATATATAGACAGCAGAAAAAAGTAATTAAAAAAAAGTAATCTTTTTTTCTAAGCATTAGAATTCATTTGGGTATAGCCATATAAACCTACTATTTTTTTTTAATATTTTAGAATATTGGGTATTTATTTTTTATTGTTTTAAAAAAGATATCGATTGAAACAAATACTTGAGTTTTATTTATAATCCTCTAAACGGCACGGCCCTTCTAAAAACTCTTTTTTAATTTGAAGGGTGCCATCTTCTTTAGTATCTATAAACCATTTGATTAAAGCGATGGTGCCATTTACAATTTCGATTCCAGTAATGCTTCTAGGATGTACGCAGCTGCCATCATTGAAATAATGGAGTGCATTTTCAATAGGGCTTGGAAATCGAGGTCGGTGGGTGTGACCTGTAATGGTTATTTTGTTGTTGTTATCTGCAATCCATTTTTTAATACGTCTTTCTACCTTAATTAATTCGACATAATTCTTAGCAGGACTTGTAGGGTCTTTAATACCCCAAACTTGTAACGGTTTCCATAAAATTCGTACCAAAAACCGATTGATTTTCCAACCAACATAGTTCATAAAATCGGCTTGATGACCGTGTGTTAAAAACAATTCTTGGTTATGATTGTCTCTGTTTTCTAATACAATGGCTTCGTTAAATACAATACCCGGAAATAAAGGCACGTTTTCACCTTTTCTCTGATCGAAATATTCATATAAATTCTTTTTGACCACATTTTCGTTACGATACACCATATCATGGTTGCCATAAATAAGATGTAATCTATTGGTGAAATAGAATTGTTGGAGTAACTGATACACGTTTTTATTCGCTTCAAAAATCGTCTTAAAAAACATATTTTCCCATAATTCATCACCGTCTCCTAATTCGATGTAAGTGTAACCTTCTTTAAAATAATGACTCATGGCATGAAAATAGATGTTTCGATTATTAGCAAAGTCATCTGCAAAACTACTATCGCCTCGGTGGCAATCGCTAAATAAAATAAATTTATCGGTATTGGTAAAAGCAATCCGTTTTGCTTCTTTATAGGCTTTATTTAATCGATCTTGAGAAGACATTTTTTCAAGCTTTAATGGTATTTATTCTTATCAAAAATAGGTTATTTTAATGGAAATACTAGTTTGTACGCAAGATTATTTAGCCGCGATAGCAGTGGAAAGCAAATCGTTTCCAAATGATACCTTTACTTATAAAAAAAGAGCAACTGTAAAGAAGCTCCTTTTTTTATGTAGTAATGTAATTTGGAAACGATTTCTTGAATCGGATAGCGCGAAAAGCTTTAAATGAATTCCATTTTTTTAGTAATGGCCTCTTCAATAGCGTTCCATAATCCAATTCTTTTTTGAAGCGCAACAATTGAAACCTCTTCTACTTCTTGCCATTTTTTAGCATCATTATCACATAATTCTTCAATCATTTTCATCGCCATTGGTCCGTGTTCATCAGCATCTAATTCGATATGTCTTTCGAAATAGTAAATCAATTTAGATAAATCTTTATCGGGAAAGTTGGCTTGAAATTTCTTTAATATGGCTGTAAACATTTCAGGAATTAAATCTTCTCTTCCAAAAGTAAAAGCGGCAGCTATTTGGTGTGAATCTCCTTCTTCAATAACTCGAAATGTAAAATCCAAAAAGGCTTTCACATTAGGATGTAAATCACTATGTTTAATAGAAACAAAGATATTTTTTGTTGCTTCTACATCGTTTAAAAAATTTTGAATAGGAAGTGTATCAGCGCCTAAAGCTTCCATAGCGTCTAAATATAATTCATAATGGCTTTTTCTGTTGCCATTTTGATCCACGTCGGTTTCTTCTGCCACTACAATTTCATTAATTAGATAACGAATTTCTGGATTTCCTACAGGTAGCCAAGGTGTTGTAGTGCAGGTTAATTTAGCTTGTAATGCTTTTAAAAGAGACATGAAGTCCCATACAGCAAAAACATGATGTTCTAAAAAACAATTTAAATCTTCAACGGTTTTGATTTCATTATACAATGAATGCTGGAGTAATTGTTCTTTATAAGCTAAGATTTTTTGGTTAACAATTTGGGTATTCATAATGCTGGTTTTTAAAATTATATACGTAACCTATTAGAGAATAGATTGCAAATAATGTTCCAAAATTAAAAATGCTTCACTAAAAAGCGAAGCATTTTTGATTTTTTTTATCTATTATGCTATTATTTAAATGCATTTAATCCTGTAATATCTAATCCTGTGATTAATAAATGGATGTCATGAGTGCCTTCATACGTTACTACAGATTCTAAATTCATCATGTGTCTCATGATTGAATATTCACCTGTAATTCCCATTCCACCTAGCATTTGACGCGCATCTCTAGCGATGGTTAACGCCATGTCTACATTGTTTCTCTTTGCCATAGAAATTTGAGCAGAAGTTGCTCTTCCTTCATTTCTTAAAACTCCCAATCTCCAAGTTAATAATTGTGCTTTAGTGATTTCAGTAATCATTTCAGCTAATTTTTTCTGTTGCAATTGTGTAGCACCAATAGGTTTGTCAAACTGAATGCGTTCTTTAGAATAACGTAAGGCAGTGTCATAACAATCCATAGCAGCACCAATTGCACCCCAAGCGATTCCATAACGAGCCGAATCTAAACAGCCAAGAGGAGCTCCTAAACCAGATTTGTTAGGTAATAAGTTTTCTTTTGGTACTTTAACATTATCAAAAATTAATTCTCCTGTAGCAGAAGCACGAAGTGACCATTTATTATGAGTTTCAGGAGTAGTAAAACCTTCCATACCTCTTTCTACAATTAAACCGTGTATTCTTCCTTCTTCATTTTTAGCCCAAACTACAGCGATATCTGCAAATGGGGCATTTGAAATCCACATTTTTGCACCATTTAATAGATAATGGTCGCCCATATCTTTAAAATTAGTTACCATTCCTGAAGGATTTGAACCGTGGTCAGGTTCTGTAAGACCAAAACAGCCAATGAATTCACCTGTAGCTAATTTTGGTAAATATTTCATGCGTTGTTCTTCATTTCCATATTTCCAAATAGGATACATTACTAATGATGATTGTACAGAAGACGTAGAACGTACACCACTATCACCTCTTTCAATTTCTTGCATAATTAAACCGTATGAAATTTGGTCTAATCCTGCACCACCATATTCTACTGGAATGTAAGGTCCAAAACCGCCTATTTCTGCTAAACCTTTCACAATTTGTTTTGGAAATTCAGCTTTTTGAGCGTATTCTTCAATGATTGGAGAAACTTCTCTTTTTACCCAAGCACGTGCTGAATCACGTACCAATTTGTGTTCGTCATTTAATAAATCATCCAATTGATAATAATCGGGAGCTTGAAATAAGTCTGGTTTCATATATAAGTTATTAAGAGCTAGTTTGCCTCACAGCTTTGTTAAAATAATAAAACAAAAGTAAATAAAGATTTTTAACAAATCAACGAACAAATGTTATATTTTTTAATCACATAGAGAACAGTTCTTTTTTAGGGCATAAAAAATATTTTTATAATTCGAAAATTAATACTACTTTAGACTCGTTACAATATATTTTGTAGCAACTTCTCGAGATTTTTACTACTATAAACCACTTTGCGATTCAATGTTGATTAAAAAAAATCAATATTGATCTTTACTATAGGAGACAATTGTTTAAATGTCTTAAACAAATAAATAAGTATAAATTTTTAAAACTTTTAATTATGTTAAAAAAGATCTTAAAGTTAAGTGGCGCTCAAGAATTAACTAAAAAGGAACAAAAAGAAATTAATGGTGGAGCTTTAGTTCCAAAACGTTGCGGAGGCGATGGTAGTTATATTTATGTGAATGGTGAGAAGGTATGTTGTTATATTCCGGCTCAAAACAATTATATCTGCTAAACCGTTTCATACGTTTCATAAAAGTAAGCTACTTGTTCTTGGATAAGTAGCTTTTTTAATTTTGAAAAATTAGCATAATTTTTGAATTATTTTACTACTAATCTAGATAAATTTGCTGAAAACAAGCAACATGATTTATATATTAGGTAGTTTTCTTTCTCTTTTTCTACTATTTATTTTATGGCATAAACAAAAAACGAAATCAGATTATATTTTAATTATTTGGTTACTGGTTTTGACTATAGATTTATTTCTTTACTATTTTAAAGAGCACGACAATTTTTTTCTTAATGTTTTGAATGTACCTTTTCCTTTTCTACATGGCCCGTTATTGTTTTTATATACCAAAAATATGTTAGGCATTTCTAGTAGGAAGGAAGTTTTGATTATGCTGATTGCTCCTCTTATAATTTGTTTATTAGGATTAGGTTATTTATTTGTTGTTGAAGAATTAAATGAAATTCTTCAGTTTAATGAGGTTACTTCATGGGGTGTAGTTTACTTTGTATTGGTTCTTTTATCAGGTTTTAGTAGTGTAGCGTTTTCGTTGCGATTAGTTAGTAAATATGAATCACTTCATCTTTCAAACAATAAGCAACAAAGCAAATTAAAATGGCTTCGATTATTAATTTTTGGGATAGGAATAACATGGTGCACTATATTATTAAATGTTACTGAGATAACCGTAGCATTTTTAGCTGTATTTGTTATGGCACTAGGTTATTATGGATTGGTAATGACTCCCTATTTTATTGATTCAAAGCTAGGTAAAAGTAGTTATTCTAGTGAGAAGAATACATCTCGAAGAACAGAATCTGTACTTATAAGTCAGGAAAATGAAAATGAGATTATTCAGAAATTAGAACAATTAATAGAGAAGAAGCAATTTTTAAATCCAAATTTTACCCAGCAATTTGTGGCTAAAAAAATTAAAACGAACACCGCTTATTTATCTTATGTAGTGAATAAGTATTATGAACAATCGTTTAGTAGTTATTTGAATGATTTGAGAATAAAATATATTATTGATGAAATAGAGGCCAATCCAAAATTTAGAGAATATACTACGCAAGCTATTGCGGAAAGTGCTGGTTTTAAAAATGCAGATTCTTTCACTATTTCTTTCAAAAAGAAAACGGGATTAACCCCTTTTCAATATATCACTGAGACGAAGATTAAAATCAGTAATAGTTAAGTATTTTGATTTTCTGCTTTTATAATATATTTGTTTAACTTTAAGTTAATAGTATGAAGAATTATATCCTTATTAGTTTCTTATTTATTTCTTCTATTCTTTTTTCTCAGCAAAATGAAAACTTGAGTAACGAAGCTTTTTCATTACTAAAAAGCAAAGCAAGATCTTTTTTTTATTCAAATAAGGATAGTTGTGTTTTTTACATTCATAAAATTGAACGTTCCAGAAACACACTTCATCTTGCTTTTGCAAAAGGTGCTATGGTTAATGTTTTATCTATTAATGGCGAATTTGAAAAAGCTGAAAAGTATTATAAAGAAGCGTTAACACTTGTAAATTCTTCAAAAAAATCAAAAGATAGAACTGAAGCAGAAGCTTTTGTATATTGGTATGGAGGAAATTTTTATTTTTTTCAAAAGCAATTTCCAAAAGCTTTAGATGATTATTTTAAAGCTCGAGATTTTTCATTAGAAATAAATGAAATCAATCAGGCAAGTATGATTCAATTAAATATTGGCAATATTTACAATGAAATTGGTAATTACGAGCAAGCCATCCAGGTTTATAAAACGGTGGATAACGTAATAGATAATAGTAAATTATCTTTTACGTCTGAAGAGTACAATAATAAGAAAGCAAATATCAATTTTAATTTAGGAATTTGTTATGAAAATTATTTTTCAAAAGATAAAAGTAGAACCACTTTACTTGATTCTTCTTTCTATTATTATGAGAAAACACTTAATTTATATAGTAATGATAATTGGTACTTTAAATTAAGTTCTTTAAAAAATATTGGGAATATCTATTTTTATAAAAACAACTTTCAGCAGGCAGAAGACAGTTACTTAAAAGCTATTTCGCTTGCTATTACAAATAACAATATTCCTATTCAGTATAGTTCAGCCTATAATTTAGGTTTAATTTATTATGAAAAAAAAGATTATAATAGTGCTTTGCATTATTTAAAAAAAGTGGATTCTTTACATTACATTCATAATAGTTTAGGATTGTCTGAATATGTAGATTCTAATTTTAAACAAGCTAAAATTTATAACGAGTTGAACGATTATAAAATGTCTTTAAAGTTTTCTAAAGTTTTTCTTGAGAATAGAGATAAAATCAATCAATTAAAAAGCGATAATATTTTAGAAGTAAATAAAAAATTGAATAGTATTGAAATTAAAAATGAAATTAAAAAAATTATAGAAGACAACAATAGGAAAATTGTAATTTATAATATATTTATATACACTTTCATTTTAATTTTTATACTCTTAATTGCACTTGTTATTAATCGATTTTATACTAAAAAAAGGTTTCAAGAAAAAATAGAAAAGTTAATGAAAGAATATGAAGTCAGTACTTTTATTGACCAAAGTTTAAAAAGTGAAGCAGCAACAACGATAAATATTGATAATGAGTATGAAATTTTAGAAAATTTTAAAATTTTAATTGAGAAAAAAGAATATTTAAAACCTGATTTTACGCAACAATCGGTAGCCAAAAAAATAAAGACGAATACCACTTATTTATCAAACATCGTTAATAAACATTATCAGAAATCGTTTAGCAATTATTTGAATGAGTTACGAATTAATTTTGTAATTAATGAAATTATAACCAATTCAAGATATAGAGAATATACGACTCAAGCAATAGCTGAAAGTGCTGGTTTTAAGAATGCGGATTCTTTCACTACTTCTTTTAAAAAGAAAACGGGAGTTACTCCTTTTCAATTTATAAATGAAATAAAAAAAAGAAAAGAGACATAATGTATGTCTCTTTTCTTTTTATGGGATTTGTTGATTGCCTGTTCTTGGACGGGTATCGCTATCTCCATCCCAACGCGTTTCTTCATCCGTGTCGTCTACCAAATATGGACCACCACCTCCACTGGCAATAACACCTCCATTTGATGGAGTACCTGAAGAAGAAGTGTTTGTTGCTTCTGTTCCTCCATAAACATGTCTAAGTTGCTTTGTGTTTAATTCTTTAGACGCAAAACTTTCCAAAATTAAATTTTCTTTTTTCATACTTGTTATTTGATTTTTAATGATTAATGATATTTCAAATGTATAAAAATTGCATGTATGAAGAATTGAAATTCGAAAGTCTAAGTTGCTGAAAGACAATGAAAATTTTAGTATACTGAATTTCAACTCTTTAAGTAATTATTATTAGTCTATAATTTAAAAATTGCAGTCCCTTTTTTTATAAATCCTATACATAATGGCTTTTAAAAACCATTTTTTTCTGACAATTTTGTTTTGAGGTTATTGCATTATTCATCATATAATGAATGATATAATACTTTAAAATATAATGGCCATTATAGTGTCAAAAGTTTCAATTGACATAAAATGTTTGAGACGATTAAAAGCAAAAATTATGAAAAAATCAATTTTAAATTTGAAAGGTGTTCAAGAATTATCTTTAGTTGCTAAAAAAGGAATTAAAGGTGGAGCAAACGGTTGTTGGTTACAAGCTTGTGGAATAACAAGAGAGCAATGTATAGATGAATTTCAAGGGATCTATAACAAATCTACTGGATGTTGTGGTTATGTTCCTTCTTATTGTTAATCTTAAATAATTATAGTCATGAAAAAATCAATTTTAAATTTAGAGGGCTTGCAAACGCTTAGTAAAAAACAACAAGTAAACATTCAAGGTGCTCATAATGGGACGCCACATCCAGATATATGTGGTAAACCAGGTTATCCCCCTTGCGTGGAAAAATAAAAAGCAATTTTATGAAAAGAGCAATCTTGAAAATAGAAAAAGCAGAATTACTTTCCAATGATGAATTAAAAGTAATTGGCGGAGGAAAAACAAAAGATTGGGATCTGTGTTGTCTAAAAGAAGACTCTCCAATACTCCCGCCTTTTGGTTGTGAATCATGGATTCTTTGTGATGGATTTTAATAAAGAATCGATATTAGATGAATTGCAGTTAAAAATCAATATACGGTTTAACAGCTATTGATTAAAACTTGCATTAGTAATTCATTCTGATTTAAAAGGCTCCTTTTTTAAGGAGTCTTTTTTATTATTTCTTTTATGGTCATGATATTTAAAGGGAATTCCATTACTACATGAAGTAAACTCAAGAATAATAATACCGCAAGGCCGATACTATAATTGTAAAAATACAAACCAACAGAAACGAACCATAACATTCCAATTAAGATTGATTTTTTTTGTGTAATTTTTTTATGCCAACCTATTACAGTTGTTTTGGAGAACCAATTTAAATAATGATAGGTATAAGCAAAAGCAATAAAAATCTGAATTTTCAAATTAGCACTATCATAAAAAAATAAATCAGGTTTTTTCTCTAATCCAAATAAATCCAAAACCGTATAGTTTAATTTGTAAAAATGTTCTGCAATTATGGATTTGGTAGTTTCTGGGAAATGGTAACTGGTATTGTCAATGTTGATAATTAACAAAATGAAAGGGACTAATAGCATTAATGTTATATTCAAATAATTGACTGCTTTTTTTTCTTTTAAATTACCATACCAAATAAACAAAATGGTGAAAATATAAACGTGAATTAGCGTTGGCAATAGAATGCCAATTATAATATGATATATTTTAAATTGGTGCACAGCTATTGCAATAATAATTCCTAGAGCGATAACCAGTAGTTGCTGTTTCCTTTTTTTCCAAAAGAGTAAGCTAAAGGCGATAATTAATAATAAAAAAATAAGATGATTACTATATTTTGGTAAAGCATAACGTAGCAAGTAAAATGGATAGAGGTTATTCAAAGAAGCTATATTAGAGATCTTCAAAATTCCAGGAATAGCAATGAGAAATGTAAAAATAAGCGTCAAATATACCCAGGTTTTACTTGTAACGAAATATTTTTTGTCTTGAATCCAATTTATTTCTGTAAAATAATGAAGTGGGCCTAAAACCGCATAAACGATGACAAATAACTCAAACGGGAATACATAGGCTAAAACTAATGAGATTAGTATTAGTAAGGTATTAAGTTTTTCTATGTTGATGTGATTCATTTTGTAAAAATAAAAAAAGCTTCAAGATTACACTTGAAGCTTTTTAAGAATTTTATGTATTAAAAAAAATAATTAATATTTAATAACCATTTTTTTGCTGTCAATTTTGTTTCCACCTATAAAAAGAGTGTAATTATAGATTCCAGAAGCAAGTCCTTTAGTATTGATATGAAGCTCGTTTTCTCCTGTTTGATTTAAATCTACTTTTTCAATAACTTTACCTAACATATCTGTAAATACCAATTTAGCGTTCTGAGATTCAGAAGGAAGATAATATTTGATTACTGAAGTGTTATTAAAAGGATTTGGGATATTTTGATATAAAATTGGCCCCGAAACTTTAACGGTTGTATTTGTTGGTCCTGAAAGCATTCCATCACATGCACAAGCTTCAATAGCATCTAAACGAGTTAAAATATCGTTTATTTGTGTTTGTTGATTGATGTTTTCTGCTTCTAATGCACTTAAAATTGGAGATAAATCCACATTTACAGAAGTCCCATTTTCGATAGCAATAGTTAAAGTATTTCCCGATAAAGTAGCTGAAGTTAAATTTTGAGAGTCAGTATTCACATACGCTGATAAATCTACAGTTGTTGCATCGTTTGATAAACTTAAAGTATTTCCTGTTAAAGTTAAATCTTGACTATCTGTTCCAGCTAAAGAAGATAAGTCAACTGTATTTGTACCACCAGAAATGCTCAAAGTAGATCCTGATAAGCTTAATTCTTGATTATCTGTGTTATCTAAATAACCACTTAAATCTACAGAAGTAGCATCGTTTGTTAAACTTAAATCGTTTCCTGTTAAAGTTAAATCTTGGCTATCTGTTCCAGCTAAAGAAGATAAGTCTACTGTATTTGTACCA
>PKDY01000047.1 GCA_002862755.1 Flavobacteriaceae bacterium
TAAAATCAAATTTTAAATTATGAAAAAAATACTATTTATTATTGGATTACTTTTTTCAGCTTTAACATTCTCTCAGGGTTCACCTGATTATGAAGGCGGACTTAAAGTTAAAATTAATGAAGAAGGTACAAAATATTTTAGAATTATATCTTGGGCGCAATTCTGGGCACAACATAATTCAGACCGTCCTTTAGACGCAAATGGTAACGAACAATCCGATTTAAATTTTAGCATTCGTAGAGCTCGTATCTTAATGTATGCTCAAATTAGCCCTGATTTCTTAATCTTAACGCATTTTGGACTGAATAGTTTAAATGCAGAAAACATGAGTCCGACTGGAACTCGTGACGCTTCTCAACTTTTTTTTCATGATGTTTGGGCACAATATAGTTTAGGAAAAAATCATGCAATTGGTGGAGGTTTGCATTATTGGAATGGTATTTCTCGCTTGAACAATCAAAGCACCTTAAACATAATGACATTGGATAACCAAAGACAAGCATGGGCAACTTTAGGATTATCCGATCAATTTGCTAGACATTTAGGGGTATACCTAAAAGGTTCTTTTGGAAAATTACAATACCGAGTTTCTATAAATGAAGCCGAAACCAATAACTTAGATGTTTCTACACCG
This sequence comes from Flavobacteriaceae bacterium, assembly GCA_002862755.1. GTDB lineage: Bacteria > Bacteroidota > Bacteroidia > Flavobacteriales > Flavobacteriaceae > Flavobacterium. The sequence continues at coordinate 635 of PKDY01000047.1, forward strand.
GTTAATGATGGACCTGCTTCTTATACAGGACGACGTTTATTGGGATCCAAAGAAGCAGGAAAAGTATATGCAGGTTATTTTGATTATGCTTTCTTTGATGCTGAAAGTAATTTTTTACCTTACAAAGTTGGATCTTATGTAGGTACTAAAAAAGTATTTAACATAGGAGCTGGTTTCTTTTTACATCCTAGTGGCGCAGTAGTAGCTGATGCAACTGGAAATTTGAGTGGTGAAGATGTTAGTATTTTTGCTGTAGATGCTTTCTATGATGCACCAATTGGGAGTAAAGGAGGTGCTCTTACTGCTTATGCTTTGTATCAAAATGCTGATTATGGTAAGGATTTTAGATTAGGAACAACCTATGAAACGGGTTCACTAGTACACGGACATTTAGGCTATGTTTTACCCATTCAAACCAAAGCAAAAATCCAACCTTATTTATCTTATGATTCTAGAAAAATTGATGCTATTGATGATAATGCTTCACAATTAGGTATTGGTACAAATTTCTATTTAAGTGGTCATAATTCCAAACTTACTTTGGAATACCAAACCTTAAAATATGCTGATAACGATGCCATCAATACCATTACTTTACAGGCAATGATTTATCTATAAATAAACCAAAAAATAAATATTATGAGCGAAAAACAAAAACACGCTACGGCCTATTGGAAGGAAAACTTAAAGTACCTTCTTATTTTATTAAGTATTTGGTTCGCTGTTTCATATGGAGCAGGAATACTTTTTAAAGACGCTTTAAATGAAGTTAAAATCGGTGGGTTTCCTTTAGGATTTTGGTTTGCCCAACAAGGATCAATTTATGTATTTGTGATATTGATTTTTGTATACGTTCGATTAATGAATAAACTCGATAAAAAATTCGGTTTTGACGAATAATAATTAGTAATATAAAAATAAAATATCATGAATGTACAAGTTTGGACTTACATTATTGTAGGCATTACATTTGCTTTATATATAGGAATAGCGATTTGGTCTAGAGCTGGATCAACTAAAGAATTTTATGTTGCCGGTGGAGGTGTTTCTCCATTAGCAAATGGAATGGCAACTGCTGCCGATTGGATGTCTGCAGCTTCATTTATTTCCATGGCAGGAATTATTTCCTTTGCTGGATATGATGGTGCAGTATACCTTATGGGATGGACAGGAGGTTATGTATTGTTAGCTTTATTGTTAGCTCCCTATTTAAGAAAATTTGGAAAGTTTACAGTTCCTGATTTTATTGGGGAACGCTATTATTCAAACACCGCTCGTACGGTTGCAGTCGTTTGCGCATTAATTGTTTCTTTTACGTATGTAGCAGGTCAAATGAGAGGCGTTGGAGTAGTTTTTTCAAGATTTTTAGAAGTTGAAATTGAAACAGGTGTTATTATAGGTATGGTAATTGTTCTTTTCTATGCCGTTTTGGGAGGAATGAAAGGAATTACGTATACACAAGTAGCGCAATATTGTGTTTTAATTTTTGCCTTTATGGTTCCTGCTATCTTTATTTCCATTCAAATGACAGGAAATCCAATTCCACAATTAGGTATGGGTGGTACGGTAACTGGTGGTGAAAATGTATATTTATTAGATAAATTAAATGGATTATCTACAGAATTAGGTTTTGCCGAATATACCAATGGTTCTAAATCATTAATTGATGTATTTGCAATTACTTTAGCATTAATGGTAGGTACAGCTGGTCTTCCTCATGTAATTGTTCGTTTCTTTACCGTTAAAAAAGTAAAAGATGCCCGTAAATCTGCTGGATGGGCATTATTATTAATTGCTATTTTGTACACAACTGCACCAGCGGTTGCTGTATTCGCAAAAACCAATTTAATTGAAACGGTTAGTGATAAAAATTATGCAGATATGCCAAAATGGTTTACCAATTGGGAAAAAACAGGTTTATTAAAATATGAAGATAAAAATGGAGATGGAAAAATTCAATATTATAATGATAAATCAAAGAATGAAGCATTTCTAGCAGCTCAAGAAGCAAAAGGATTAAAAGGAAGTGAATTAACTATCGATAATGATATTATGGTGTTAGCAAATCCTGAAATTGCACAATTGCCTAATTGGGTCATCGCTTTAGTTGCAGCAGGAGCTTTAGCTGCTGCTTTATCTACTGCAGCCGGACTCTTATTAGTTATTTCTTCTTCGGTTTCACATGATTTAATTAAAAAAATGGTTAATCCTAATATTTCAGAAAAAGGCGAATTATGGGCGGCTCGTGGTGCTGCAACTGTAGCAGTTGTAATCGCAGGATATTTTGGAATTAATCCTCCAGGGTTTGTTGCAGCTGTAGTGGCTTTAGCTTTTGGTTTAGCAGCAGCTTCCTTTTTCCCGGCAATTATTTTAGGTATCTTCCATAAAAAAATGAATAAAGAAGGCGCAATTGCTGGGATGATTGTAGGATTATTGCTAATGCTTTTCTATATGCTCAAATTTAAATTTGGTCTATTTGATGGTGGTAAAGATGCTGTAGCAGGACTGAAAGACAGTTGGTGGTTTGGCATTTCACCGGAAGGTTTTGGTACCATTGCAATGATTGTAAACTTTATTGTCGCTTTTGTAGTTAATAGTTTTACCAAAGAACCTCCTCATGATGTTCAAGAAATTGTGGAACATATTAGAATTCCATCTGGAGCAGGAGAGGCTACCGGACATTAAAAATTAAATAAATTAATTTAAAAACGCTGTAAACTCTTACAGCGTTTTTTTCAGTTTAAAAGATAAAATTGTATTTTTAAACAGATTAAAATCAAATGAAAAAAAGACACCAACAAAAACTCGTTGTATTAACAGTTTTTCTTTTACTAAGCTTAAATCTACCTTTATTATTATTATTTGATAGTAGTGAAGCGTTTTTTGGTATACCCATATTCTATATTTATATCTTTTCAGTTTGGGCTTTTTCAACAATTGTTTCTCTTATTATAGTGAATAGATATTATGAATAGTATAGTCTTAATTTTCATTTTGTTATTGTATCTAATGTTTCTTTTTTTTATTGCGCATTGGGCTGAAAAAAAAGAAAATTTAAGATGGGCAAATAATCCTTATGTGTATTCTCTTTCATTAGCGGTGTATTGTACCGCATGGACGTATTATGGTAGTATCGGTGTTGCAGCTAATTCAGGATTAAATTATTTAACGATTTACATTGGACCCATAATAATTATTCCAGCATGGATTATCATTCTTAGAAAAATTATTCGTATTTCTAGATTGAATAACGTGTCTAGTATTGCCGATTTTATTTCGCTACGATATGGCAATAGTCGGTTTTTAGGAGCTTTAGTAACTTTAATTTGTTTAGCAGCTATACTTCCTTATATAGCTTTACAATTAAAAGCCATTTCAGAAACCTTTCATGTGGTAACTAAAACTCCAGAGAACTCTTTAATCCTATTAGATACTACGACTTATGTTTCTGTTGCTTTAGCTTTGTTTGCATCCTATTATGGAACTAAATATGTAGATGCATCCGAAAAAAGAAAAGGAATTATAACTGCAGTTGCTATGGAAAGTACTTTAAAACTACTATTTTTTGTACTGATTGGTTTGTATGTTACTTATGTTGTTTATGATGGGTATGGTGATATTTATCAGAAAGCTTTATTATTAGAACACTTTCATGAAAAAAACACCATTGGAAGTATAGAAAATGGAATGAATTGGTTCTTTTTATGTATGTTATCTTTGTTTGCTATTTTTTTATTACCAAGACAATTTCATGTATCCGTTGTCGAAAACAATAGAGAAAGACACATTAAAATAGCTTTATGGTTATTCCCATTATATCTTTTTATTTTTAATCTTTTTGTTTTCCCAATTGCTTGGGGTGGAAATGTACTTTTTTTTGGTGAAGAGAAAAATGCGGATACCTTTTCCTTGTTAATTCCTCAATTTTATAATAATACTTTTTTAACTGTTTTGGTCTTTTTAGGCGGTTTTTCAGCAGCAATATCTATGATTATTGTTTCCAGTATTAGTTTGTCGACTATGTTAAGTAATAATCTTTTAATTCCATATACCTTTTTAGGAAAGTTAAAAAATGAAGCGCAAGAAATCAATAATAAAAAAATTGTAAACATAAGAAAGGTAGGTATTTTTTTGTTGATTATAATAGCCTATCTAATTTATCGTTTTTTTGCTTTAGATTATAGTTTAGGTTCCATTGGATTAGTTTCATTTGTTATTATTGGTCAGTTAGCACCGTCCTTTTTTGGAGCCTTATTTTGGAGAAGAGGATCTAGTTTAGGAGCCAAAAGTGGTATTATTATAGGATTTTTAGTGTGTTTATATACACTCTTAATTCCATATGCTTACGGTTTAACCAATACTACAAATACCTTTATAGCATCAGGTCTCTTTAATAGCGATTTGTTAAAACCTTTAGCATTATTTGGACTCGATTATTTGTCACCTATAGCGCATGCCTTTTTTTGGAGTATGTTATTTAACACCATGACCTATTTTGCAGTTTCTGTTAGTTTTAAAGGCAATTATAGAGAACGTAATTATGCTGAAATGTATATTGATATTGATAAATACAGTACCAATCATGAAAATGCCTTTGTATGGAGAGGAACTGCTTATACAAGAGATATTGAAAAAGTCTTATTAAAATTTCTAGGTGAAGATCGTACCCAAAGAGCGATGGCAATTTTTAATACGAAATACAATGTCGATAAAAATCAAGAAATGGCAGATGCTCGTTTGGTTAAATTTGCGGAGAATCTTTTAACAGGTCATATTGGTACGGCTTCAGCAAAAATTTTAATTTCAAGTGTTGTAAAAGAAGAAAAGATAACATTACCAGAAGTTTTAAAAATTTTGGAAGAATCCAATGAAACAATCTTAATCAATAAAAAATTGACGGAAACATCTAATGAATTAAAGAAAATTACCAACCAATTGCAACTAGCGAATGAAAATTTAGTAGTTAAAGACAAACAAAAAGACGATTTTTTAGATACGGTTACCCATGAATTGCGTACTCCCATAACAGCTATTCGTGCTGCGAGCGAAATTTTAATTGATGATGATGATATTCCAAAAACAATAAGAAAACAATTTTTAACCAATATTATTTCTGAATCAGACCGCTTAAACCGTTTAATAGATAAAATATTGGATTTAGAAAAATTAGAAACAGGAAAGCAAAAATTAAATCTAACTCTAAATGATTTTCATCAAACCTTACTTAAAACAATCGAACCCTTACAACAATTAATCAAGAATAAAAACATTTCGATTGCTATTGAAAATAATAAGCCAATACATTTGAGGTATGATGAAGATCGAATCATACAAGTTGTAACTAATTTGTTATCCAATGCTATTAAGTTTTGTCCTGATCAAGAAGGAAAAATTAAGATTAAAATTATTGATAGAGAACAATTTTATGAAATACATGTTATGGATAATGGAAGAGGAATCAGTGAAAATGATAGGGATATGATTTTTGATAAATTTTATCAATCTGATAATCAAAATATTAAAAAACCGCAGGGTAGTGGTTTAGGTCTTGCCATTTGTAAACAGATAATCGAATTACACCAAGGAAAAATTTGGGCAAAAAACAATGATATTACTGGGGCATGTTTTACTTTTACACTTTTAAAATAATACAAAAAGACACAATTAAATGAAGAAAATATTATTAGTTGACGACGAACCAAATATCATTATGTCTTTAGAATATACATTTAAAAAAAATAATTATGAAGTATTTATAGCTCGTGATGGTCAAGAAGCATTAGAAATTTTAAAAACACAAATTCCAGATGCGATTATTTTAGATATCATGATGCCAAATGTGGATGGTTACGCTACCTTGGAACACATTAAAAAAAACAATGCTTTGCAAGATTGTAAAGTAATCTTTTTATCGGCGAAAAATAAAGAATCTGACATTCAAAAAGGCTTAGACTTAGGCGCAAGTGCTTATTTAACAAAACCTTTTTCTTTAAAGAAATTAGTGGATCAAGTAAAAGAATTAATAGAATGATAGCATTAAGTTTAACTATACCAATTTAGCAATATTATCTTTACATCTTCTTAATAGAATTACTATATTTACCTAACAAATAAAAAATTTATAACAAATGAGCTATTATAAAATAAATGATTTAGAGAATTATTTTAAAATGTATAAAAAATCGGTTCGTGAACCTAGAAAGTTTTGGGATAAAATTGCTGATGAAAATTTTAGTTGGTACCAAAGATGGGATAAGGTTTTCGAATTTGATATTGAAGAAGCTCAATTTAAATGGTTTACCAATGCAAAAGTAAATATCGTAAAAAACTGTATTGACCGTCACTTAAATAAAAGAGGAGATAAAACAGCTATTATTTTTGAACCGAATAACCCTGAAGAAGAAGCACAACACATTACGTATAATGAGTTGTATGTTAAAGTAGCTAAAATGGCCAATGTGCTTAAATTGCAAGGTATTAAAAAAGGGGACCGTGTTTGTATTTATCTACCAATGATTCCAGAATTAGCGGTAGCTGTTTTAGCATGTGCGCGAATAGGAGCGATACATTCTGTTGTTTTTGCTGGTTTTTCATCAACCGCATTATCTAGTCGAATCAATGATAGCCAATGTAAAATGGTAATCACATCTGACGGTGGTTTCAGAGGCAATAAAACCATCAATTTAAAAACAATAGTGGACGAAGCTTTAAAAGATTGTCCAAGTGTTGAAAAAGTGTTAGTCGCTAAAAGAACGAATGAGAATGTAGCGATAAAAGAAGGTAGAGACTTATGGTTGCAACCTCTTTTAGACGATGCTTTAGATAATCATGTAGCCGAAATTATGGATGCAGAAGATCCGTTATTCATCTTGTATACTTCTGGTTCTACTGGTAAACCAAAAGGAATGGTTCATACAACTGCTGGATACATGGTGTATACGGCTTATACTTTTAAAAATGTTTTCAATTACGAAGAAAATGATGTGTATTGGTGTACTGCAGATATTGGTTGGATAACAGGCCACTCTTATATTGTTTATGGACCTTTATTAAATGGTGCAACTACCGTTATGTTTGAAGGTGTACCATCTTATCCTGATTTCAGTCGTTTTTGGCAAGTAATTGAAAAACATAAAGTGACTCAGTTTTATACAGCACCAACCGCTATTCGTGCCTTAGCAAAAGAAAGCGTGGATTATGTAAAAGGATTTCCTTTAAGTAGCTTAAAAGTAATTGGTTCTGTAGGAGAACCAATTAATGAAGAAGCATGGCATTGGTATAATGATCATGTAGGTGGTAAAAGATGTCCGCTTGTGGATACTTGGTGGCAAACAGAAACTGGTGGTATCATGATTTCTCCAATACCTTTTGTAACACCTACAAAACCTACGTACGCTTCTTTACCTTTACCTGGAATTCAACCCGTTTTAATGGATGAATTGCGCAATGAAATTGAAGGCAATCAAGTTACAGGAAGTTTGTGTATTAAATTCCCATGGCCATCTATGGCAAGAACCATTTGGGGTGATCACGAACGTTATAAACAAACGTATTTCTCTGCTTACCCTGGTAAATATTTTACAGGTGATGGTGCACTTCGCGATGAAGTAGGGTATTATAGAATTACGGGTAGAGTAGATGATGTTATTATCGTTTCTGGTCATAATTTAGGTACAGCACCAATTGAAGATACTATTAATGAACATCCGGCTGTTGCAGAAAGTGCTATCGTTGGTTTCCCTCATGATGTAAAAGGAAATGCTTTATATGGTTTTGTTATTTTAAAAGAATCGGGTGAAAGTAGAAACCAAGATAATTTGAGAAACGAAATAAACAACCTCATTGCTGATAAAATTGGCCCTATATCTAAATTGGATAAAATTCAATTTGTGAATGGTTTACCAAAAACACGTTCTGGAAAAATTATGCGTCGAATTTTACGTAAAATTGCTGAAGGTGAAGATGGTAATTTTGGAGATATCACCACTTTATTAAATCCTGAAATTGTAGAGGAAATTAAAAATGGTAAGTTGTAAATATCAAATAAATACTACAAAAAAGGTTGCTCAAGAAAGCAACCTTTTTTGTTTTTTATGGCAGCATAATTGTATAAAAATTAGTACATTTATACTCCTAAATTTCTTCAAAATGCAAATCATAAAAGTAGCTTCTCCATCAGATTCATTACTTTTTGGGAAGGCTAACAAGTATCATTATATGGATAGTTATCAAGGTTGTATCATAGATACAGATAATTCAATAACTCCATTAACAGTTTTAAAGGCTTTTTTTCAAACCAGTCCCAAATGGGTGAGTACTTTGTTTTCATTAAGAAATAAAATAGTGAAAATAATTGGGTTAAAAACCAGTAAAAATGTTAAAAACAAAGAAGAAATAATCCAAAATTTAAAAGGCGTTCCCAATGAACAAATTGGACTATTTAAAATTTTCGAAAGTTCATCCAACGAAATTGTAATGGGAGAAGATGATAAACATCTTAATTTTAGGGTTTCACTTTTGTTAGACTCTTCCTCATCACATCAAGAATTAAAAAATATCACCATTACAACTACAGTACAATTTAATAATACTTTTGGAAAATTATATTTTTTACCTGTTAAGCCTTTTCATCATCAAATTGTACCTAGTATTTTAAAAGGAATTATTAAAGAATTAAAATTAAAAAACTGCAAGTAACCTAATGAATCCAAATATTCACGCTAAAATAGTTGAAGATACTTTATCTGAAAATGTAACCCAATTGTTGCAACAACTTAACCCATCAATAGCACTTGAATTAATAAAAAAACGTCAAGCTGAAATGTTTCAATATCCAAATTATATCTGTTTCGGATTATATGTTGATCATCAGCTTATTGGGATTACTTGTGCTTGGATAATGACCAAAATTTATTGTGGAAAACAAATTGAGATTGATAATGTTATCTTAGATGAAAAACATCAATCTAAAGGATATGGAAATATACTATTAGATTTTATAGAAAATTGGGCAAAAGAGAATGACTGTGAAACTATTGAATTGAATACCTATGTTAAAAACTCAAGATCACATAAGTTTTATTTTTTAAAAAATTACAGCATATTGGGTTTTCATTTTCAAAAAAAAATAAACAAATAAGATATAATTCATTTATTAAAATAGTGAAACTAATAATTTAAGCTAAACAAGGGTTAAATAGTACGATTTTTCACACTTTTTAACTTATCTTAGCTTTTATGAACAAAGAAACAGAAATTGGAATCATTGGTGGTGGTTTAGCAGGATTAATAGCCGCAATTCATCTTCTTAAACAAGGGATTTCTGTAACTGTTTTTGAAAAAAATACCTTTCCAAAACATAAAGTCTGTGGCGAATTTATTTCTAATGAAGTATATTCTTATTTAAATTTTTTAGGGCTTAATATCGCTTCTTTACATCCTGCAACTATTGATACAACCTTAATTTCTAATCGGGATGGAAAAAGCATTTCTGCACCTTTAGAAATGGGAGGTTTTGGTGTGAGTCGCTTTGCATTGGATTCGTATTTAGCTGAGAATGTCATTGTTTTAGGAGGAAAATTTATAAAAGATACTGTTTTTCAAGTGCATTTTAATGGGGATAATTTTATAATTACCACCGAAAATAAGGATACCTATCAGTTCATTCAAGTATTGGGAGCTTATGGAAAACGTTCAAACTTAGATACTGTTTTGCAACGAAAATTTATCCAACAAAAATCTCCATGGTTGGCTGTAAAAATGCATTATTCTGTAGATTATCCAAGTGACTTAGTAGGTCTCTATAATTTCAATGGAGGTTATTGTGGGGTTTCTCAAGTAGAAAATAAAGTGGCTAATATTTGTTATTTGGTACACTATAAAGTTTTTAAAAAATATAAAAATATTGAAGCTTTTCAAGAAAACGTTCTATATCAAAATCAAAAACTAAAAGCAATTTTTACTCAAGCAGCTCCTTTATTTGAAAAACCATTAACCATCAGTCAAATATCATTTGAAAATAAGCCTAAAATTGAAAATCATATGCTAATGATTGGAGATACAGCGGGTTTAATTCATCCTCTTTGTGGAAACGGAATGGCTATGGCCATTCATAGTGCCAAAATAGCAAGCGAATTGGTTATTTCATTTCTTAAAAAAGAGATGAATAGAGACCAATTGGAACATTCATATACTACTATTTGGAATCAAAACTTTAAAAAAAGAATACAATTTGGGAAACTACTATCTAAAATTATGCTACATGATTTTGCTTCTAAAAACATCATGAATCTAATTGCTATTTTTCCTTTTATATTACAGTTTATCATCAAAAAAACGCATGGAAAAGAACTTCTAGATAACATTTGAAAAACAACAAATTTTGAAAAAAATAAACACGCAACATAGAACCGAAGAAGAAGAAATTATGGATGATTTTTCCCTGAAAGGCGAAGAATTGCGTGATGCATTGGATAAAATTGCCGTTATAAATCGATTGTTAGGTGGCAATACATTGACTTTAGAAGGCATTAGACAATTAGTAGCAAACGCTAAAGAAAAAAAGATAACGATAGTAGATGTAGGATGTGGTAATGGAGATATGTTACGTGCTTTAGCCGATTTTGGTAAAAAAAATAAGTATACCTTTCATCTTATAGGCATAGATGCCAATGCTTTTACCATTGAACATGCCAAGCATTTATCTACTGATTATCCTATGATTCAATATGAATGCTGGGATATTTTTCAAGATGCATTTCGCAAATTAGAATATGATATTGTATTGTGTACCTTAACATTACATCACTTTAAAAACAATCAAATCAATTATTTATTGCAGTTGTTTTATAGCAAAGCAAAATTGGGAATTGTGATTAACGATTTACATCGAAATATACTCGCATATCGATTATTTCAATTGGTATGTTTTGTATTCCAACTCAACAAAATGTCTCGTGAAGACGGATTAATCTCTATTTTAAGAGGCTTTAAAAAACAGGAATTAGTTGAATTTTCTGAAAAAAATAATTTAAAAAACTATTCCATTCATTGGAAATGGGCTTTTCGTTACCAATGGGTTATTCAAAAATACAATAGAACAGAGGCTCAATATAGATTCTCTATCTAACTAAAAAAATATGGCGGTAAAAATAGCAACAGTAACAACTCAAGTCCCTGAATTTTCAAGAGAAACGGCAGAAATTCTTCCTTTTTTAGATGTATGGCTTGCCAATCAAGAGGATCGTTTCAAAAGAAAAGTGAAAAAGATCTTTGAAGGTGCCCAAGTTGATAAACGGTACTCTATTATGAGTCCAGAAGAAGTGTTTTCACTCCAATCTTTTGAAGAAAGAAATGCTATTTATGCAAGAGAAATGATTGTTTTAGGTGAAAAAGTGCTTCAAAAAGCCTTAGAAAAAGCAAACTGGTCACCAGATAGCCTTGATTTTATTATTACGGTAAGTTGCACGGGTATCATGATTCCTTCTTTAGATGCGTATTTAATTAATAAATTAGGGCTCAAACAAGATATTGTTCGATTACCTGTTACTGAAATGGGTTGTGTAGGTGGTGTTTCTGGTATCATTTATGCTAAAAATTTCCTAAAAGCAAATCCTAATAAACGGGCAGCAGTAATTGCGGTTGAAAGTCCTACGGCAACTTTTCAACTAGATGATTTTTCAATGGCTAATATCGTAAGTGCAGCCATTTTTGGAGATGGTGCTGCTTGTGTTTTACTTTCTTCCTATGAAGAAGAAATAGGTCCAACCATTTGTGATGAAGCGATGTATCATTTTTATGATAACGAACATATGATGGGTTTTGAACTCACCAATTCGGGTTTAAAAATGATATTAGATATTGAAGTCCCTAACACAATTGAAGCACATTTTCCAAAGATTATACATCCTTTTTTGGAAAAAAATCAGTTGACTATTGCCGATATTGATCATTTAATATTTCACCCTGGTGGAAAAAAAATAGTTACCTTAGTAGAAGGTTTGTTTTCAGAATTAGGTAAAAATATAGATGATACGAAAGAAGTTTTACGATTGTATGGAAATATGTCAAGTGCGACTGTATTGTATGTATTAGAACGCATTATGAACAACCAACCAAAAGTAGGTGAAAAAGGGGTAATGCTTAGTTTTGGTCCTGGTTTTACTGCGCAACGGGTTTTATTAGAATGGTAAGAAAAGTAAAGTATATAATTGGAAATCAAAATGAATAAACAAGATATTCTAAACAAGTTGCCTTATTCTAAACCATTTTTGTTTGTGGATGAAATTATTTCAATTACAGAAAATGGAGTAGTAGGAACCTTCATTTTTGATGAAAACTTGGATTTCTATAAAGGCCATTTTAAAAATAATCCAATTACGCCAGGAGTACTACTCATTGAAACCATGGCACAAATTGGTTTAGTATGTTTGGGAATCTATTTGAATGCATCTGAAAAAAAAGAAAATATTGCTTTTACATCCTCTGAAATTGAGTTTTTAAAACCGGTATTTCCAAACGAAAAAGTAACGGTCATTTCCGAGAAACTATATTATCGCTTTGGTAAACTAAAATGTAAAGTGAAAATGATAAATGAAAATAACGAAGAAGTGTGTACAGGAACTTTAGCAGGAATGATAACTTAGGAAGTATATCTGTTTAAAATGGTTTAAAGTAGTTTAAATTTAATTTTTGAAATTAAAATTGAAAAAAAGAGTTGTCATAACAGGTTTAGGTATTGTTGCTCCAAATGGCATTGGTTTGGAGGCTTTTACCAATGCTATTAAAAATGGAATTTCGGGTATCGAATTTCATCCTGAATTAGAACGCTTGAAATTTTCTTGTCAAATAGCGGGAACCCCAAAAATATCTGAAGAAATCAAACAAAATTATTTCAGCGAATTGGAATTGCGTAGTTTCAACTCTAGTGGTATTCTATATGGAGTTATAGCTGGTTTAGACGCATGGAAAGATGCTGGATTACCCATTGAAAACAACGAAAATCCAGATTGGGATAGTGGAACCATTTTTGGTACAGGAACCTCAGGAATCGAAACTTTTAGAGAAGCCATCTATAAAATTGATGCTTTTCAAACCAGAAGATTAGGAAGTACTGTTGTAGGACAAACCATGGCAAGTGGTGTTTCTGCTTATATCGGTGGAAAATTAGGTTTAGGCAATCAGGTATGTACCAATTCATCTGCTTGTACTACAGGAACAGAAAGTATATTACTTGGTTTGGAACGCATTCAAAATGGAAAAGCCAAAAGAATGTTGGTAGGTAGTACTAGCGATTCTGGACCCTATATTTGGGGAGGTTTTGATGCCATGCGAGTGTGTACATTCAAGCATAATGACACACCAGAAAAAGGCTCAAGGCCAATGAGCGCTAGTGCATCTGGATTTGTTCCTAGCAGTGGAGCAGGAGCCTTAGTTCTAGAAGAATTAGAAACTGCTTTGGAAAGAGGAGCCAAAATTTATGCAGAAATTAGTGGAGGCAATGTGAATTCGGGTGGCCAACGTGGTGAAGGAACAATGACAGCACCTAACCCTATTGCAGTTCAAAAATGCATTAGAGCAGCTTTAGAAGATGCTGGAATTCATCCCAATGAAATTGATGCTATAAATGGTCACTTAACTGCAACAACAAAAGATGCATTAGAAATTGAAAATTGGACCAAAGCTTTGCAACGAAAGGGAATTCATTTTCCGTACATAAATTCGCTTAAATCGATGTTAGGCCACGGTTTATCTGCTTCTGGCAGCATGGAATCGGTGGCTACTGTGCTCCAAATTTATAATGGATTTATTTTTCCAAATATAAATTGTGAAGATGTACATCCTAATATATTAGAATTAATTGATGAAAATATCATTCCCAAGCAAATGATTAAGAAATCCTTAAATGTAGTCGCAAAAGCTAGTTTTGGTTTTGGAGATGTAAACGGTTGTCTTATCTTTAAAAAATATTAAAAATCTAAAAAAACATGACAAAAGAAGCAATTATAGAAAAATTAAAGCCCATCGTACAACCCTTTGTGAAAAATGAAGAGGCATTTAAAAATCTTAGCGATACTACTGATTTTATAACCGATTTAAACATCAATTCTGCAAATCTAGTAGATATTGTTCTCGATATTGAAGAAGCATTCCATATTGAAATTGATAATGAATCTATGGAAAAGATGCTCAATGTGGAAAACACAGTCGCAATAATCCAAAAAAAATTAGCAGCACAATAATGGGCAATGATATTGTTGATTTAGTATTAGCCAAAAGAGAAAGTAACTGGAAAAGAAAAGGCTACTTGGATAAGCTTTTTACTGATTTGGAGCAAAACTACATTTACAATGCTAAAAATCAAGATACAATGGTTTGGATACTTTGGTCTTTGAAAGAAAGTACGTATAAAGCCTATCAAAGGATACAAATTAATAGAGGCTTTTATCCCCAAAAAATTAAGATTAAAAGTTTAGAAATTAAAGATTCTATAGCCATTTCAACACTTGAATTATTTGGAATGGATTTTTTTGGAAAAACAACGATTACAACTGACTGGATTCATTCAATCGTAACAACAAATTTTGCTCATTTAAATCAAATCATTGAAGTTACTCCTCAATGCATTAAGAAAGACAAAAATTCCTTACCTTACTGTGCCTTAACCAGGCAAAGCATTTCGATTAGTCATCACGGTGCTTATCAAAAAATAGTACAATTCAAATCATAAAATAAATAAGATGTCACAATCAAAAATTAAAAAATTAGGAGAATTAGCCTCAACAGCCATATGTGGAAACGATATTAGTTCTTCAGTATTGTATGTTTCCGCATTATCCATTTTTTACGCAGGTCAATATGCATGGATAACCCTTTTGATTGTTGCTTTTGTTTTATTTTTATTTCGTAAAATATATGGAGAAGTTGTAGGTGCTTTACCTTTAAATGGAGGTGCTTATAATGCCTTGTTAAACACAACTAGTAAACAATTAGCTTCTGTTGCTGCCACATTAACTTTATTGTCTTATATGGCAACAGCAGTAATCTCTGCTAACGAAGCCATGCACTATTTGCATCATTTAGTACCTCAAATGCCTATATTATTGGCAACTATAGTTTTATTAGCGTTATTTGCAGCATTAGTTATAGGAGGAATTTCTGAATCGGCTAAAGTAGCTATAGGAATCTTTCTTTTTCACTTAGCTTCATTATTAATTCTTACCTTATTTATTTTATATTATTTCTTTTATAATGGTTTGGATCAATTTATTGAAAATTGGCATTTACCCACTCATGGAAGTATTGTAATGGCAATCTTCTTTGGCTTTTCTGCCTCTATGTTAGGTGTTTCAGGATTTGAAAGTTCTGCTAACTTTGTAGAAGAACAAAAAAGAGGCGTTTTTCCAAAAACCTTACGAAACATGTGGATTGTAGTAAGTATCATTAATCCATTAATGGCATTTTTTGCCCTAAGCATTTTTAATATGGAGATGTTGCAAAGTGATGCTTTTCAAAACACCTTATTGATTGAGATGGGACTTTTTGTAGGTGGAAAATGGGTAGCCATGTTAATTGCAATCGATGCAGTATTAGTATTAAGTGGAGCCGTTTTAACCAGCTATGTGGGTGTTTCTGGTTTATTAGAAAGAATGACATTGGATCGAATTTTACCGAATATGCTTTTGAAGAAAAACAAAAGAGGAAGTTCGTACCGAATTATTGCCTTATTTTTTATCTTAAGTGTTTCGGTTTTATTGATTACAAAAGGAAATGTAAAATTATTAGCTGGTGTATATACCATATCTTTTTTATCGGTAATGGCTTTATTTGGCTTTGGTAATATCTTATTAAAATTAAAAAGATCGAAATTACCACGACCTGAAAAAGCAAGTTGGATTGCTGTAATTATTGCAATAACTGCTGTTTTAATAGCTTTAAGTGGAAACATTTTGATGGAACCTAAAGATGACTTACCCAGTAATGTTCAGGTGTTTTTACCTTATTTTATTATTACGATTGGTTTCATTGTGATGATGTTAAAACGTATTGTTATTTTGAAAGCAATTTTAAGTATTTTTAAATATTTCAATACAAAGATTATCAACTTGATTAATAGTATCATTATTCAAGAATTTGTTTTCTTTACCAAAAATGATGATTTAGAGCATTTAAATATTGTAATGTTATACATTAGAGAAAATGAACAAACCAAAAAGATAAAAATTGTTACTGTTGTCAAACCTAATGAAATGGCTTCTGAACGCTTAAAAAATGATATTGCTTTTTTAGACAGAGAATATCCTGAAATAAAAATTGATTTTATTGAAATTGAAGGAGAATTCGGACCTAAATTGATCAATGAATTGTCTAAAAAATGGAAAATTCCTGTAAACTTCATGTTTATTGCCTCACCAAGTGATAAGTTTCCCTATAAAATTGAAGAATTAGGTGGCGTCCGATTGATTATGTAAATCTTAAATTCCTAATTTTCTTTTTAGTTTTAAAAATAGCAAAGCAGTAATATAGGCATCACCAGTTGCTGTGTGTCTATCTGTTTTACGTATATTAAAAACAGAACAAAGTTCATCCAAAGAAGTATGTTGTTCCTCTGGAAAATGTTTCCATTTTTGGTACATAATATCCGTATCCATATATTGATTTTTTAATCTGCCAGCATCCATTCTGTCCAGCGCTTCATTAATCATTTCAATATCAAAAGCAATATGATGGCCCACAAGCGTTGCATTTTTTATAAAATTTAAAAATTGAATTACAGCTTCTTGTTCGCTTATTTTGGGAAGATTTCCCTCTTTTAAAATGCCATGAATAGGAACCGAAGCTGGATTAAACACTTCTTGAGAAATAAAAACCTGAAAATAATCGTTCACCACGATTTGATTTCCAATGATAGCAACAGCTCCAATCGATAAAATACGATCATTTTGTGTATCTAATCCTGTGGTTTCACTGTCGAAAACGACGTATCTTCTCTCACTATTTTTTTCTTCAAAGTAGGAGAGATACGTTTTCCAAAATGGAAGATATTCTTTAATTATATTTTTAAAAGGCCATTTCATATTACGTAAAATAAGTCAACTTAAAGCGATTTTTGATTATTTCCTGAATATCATTAATCGGTTGAAAATCATTTTTAAGTTTTACTTTATCTAATTTTGTTAACTCATTTAAATTCAAATACCTACCGTCTGAATTATGTTCTAAACCTTCTTCTGTTCTAAATTTTAATAATTCCAAAAAAGCTTCTTCGCAAGACTTATAAATTACCGCATTTTGAGGTTCAATTTCCGCTAATTTGGCAAAGCGTAAGGCTGTATTATTAATATTTCGAATCCCCACACTTAATATTAAAATTCGTGCTGCATCTACTAATGGAAGCAAAGCTCTTGATTTAATATCGAATGTATCTTTGTGTTCTCCATCATTTTCAACTAAAAATTGTCTAAAAAAGCCTAATGGTGCTGGATTTTCTAATGCATTGGCACCTAAATAGGCATAAAATAATTGGTTGTCATGTGTTTCTTTTAAAATGGTATTGGTAATTTCATGCATCAAATTTTCATCACCATACACAAAATCATAATCAAAAAAGATAGTACACATTAATATTCCTTTTTCACCAGGATGATGAATCCAACTATAAAATTGATTCTGCCATTCGCTCACCGATTTGCACCACATGGGATTACTTGCCATCATGTTAGCGGGACAAAATTCGTAACCAATGGTATTTAATTTTTTAGTTACAATATCAGCTAGCGCTATAAAATAATTTTTGACTTCATCATATTTTGTTTCAGTTACATCTTCAAAAACAAGGGCGTTATCTTGATCGGTTAATAACAATTGTTCTTTCCTTCCTTGACTTCCTACATTCAACCAAGCAAAACGAGTAGGAGGTGGTGTTCCTAATTTTTCAATCGCTTGTTCAATGGCTCTTTTGGTAATAGCAATATTAATTTCGCCTACAATCGAACAAATATGATAGATAGGTATGTCTTTATCAATTGAATTTTGAATCAAATCGGTTACTTTCTCACGAATACTTTTTAAATCGTTTGTATTTTGTGCTCTTCTTGTTTGACGCAATAAAACGCCAGGATTATTGGCTTGTGCTACTACAATATCGTGCTCTGAAATAATACCTTTTATTTCAGAGAGATTGGTTCCATCTTTAGTAACACATAAATGCGCTACATTATGTTTTAACATCATCATTTGGGCTTCAACCACAGAAATATTTTCCGCTACTGTGATTACAGGGGAAGACATTATTTTATCAATTGTAATATCTATAGGATATAAACCAGTGGCAATTTTGGAGCGTAAATCCTTATCGGTTAAAATTCCAACGGGCAGTTTATTTTCATGAATAATAATACTACCAATCTTTTTATTGGTCATCGTTTGAGCCACATGTCTCACAATATCTAAGGTTGAAGCAGTAACCGGATTTTTTGTATAATGAATAGGTTGGTAATATTGAATTTCGTTAGAAGTATCATCATAAATTACGTTTTCAGAAAGCAATTTTCCTTTATTTTTTTTATCCAAAGGATTTCTTGTATTTGATGCAAAACTTTGCAACAAAAATTCTAAAACATTTGCATTTTTAATAACAATAGGCTTAAAAACAACAATAGGTATAGCATATATGATAGATTCTTCACGAGCTTTTGCATTCATTAAATAATTGTCTTTTGCAAAGAAAGGTCGAAGACCTAATATATCACCTTCATCACATTTATCAATTAAAACATCATCTGAATCCGAAGTAATACTTAATCCAATAGCTCCAGAAGCTACAACATAAAAGAAATCGTGTGTTTCGTCATTTACTTTAAATAAATAATCATTTTTTTCAAGATATAGAACACTTATACTTTGCGCTATTGTAAATAAATTTTCATCATCAATACTTTTAAAAGGGTGAAACTTTTTTAAAAAATCATGAATTCTTTCTGCAATTGCATTTTTCATATACTTAAGACTCTCAATTGAACATTTAAATATAATAGATTTTTATATATAATAGCGTTTAAAAAAGATATTTTTCTGTTACCATACAAATATCTAATCAATATCTAATCTATCAAATTTTATAGCAAAAAACAGGCTTTATTTTATGACATCTGTTAAAAAAAGTGATTATTTTTTCAAAAAATTATTTTTATTAAAAAAAAATAGTACTTTTACGTAATCGATTACGAAAATATTTTTAAAGAATGATTACAACAGATTTTAGATATGCTTGTCATCCAAATGATGCTAGAAAATATGATACAGATGAAATAAGAAAACAATTCTTAATTGAAAACCTGTTTCAACCCGATAAAATACAATTAACATACTCCATGTATGATAGATATATTGTAGGAGGAATTATGCCAGTAAAAGAAAGCTTACAATTACAAAGTATTCCGTATTTAAAATCTAAAAACTTTTTGGATAGAAGAGAATTAGGTATCATCAACGTAGGAGGAAATGGTAAAGTTACGGTAGATGGGGAAGTATACGAATTGAATAAAAAAGAAGCTTTATATATTGGATCTGGAGCAATTTCAGTTTTGTTTTCAAGTAGTGATAAAAATCCTGCCTTGTTTTACATTAATTCTGCACCAGCTCATAAACATTTTCCAACTAAAAAAGTTACCAAAGAAAATGCCGAAATTGTGCATTTAGGTGAAGAAAAATATTCGAATAAAAGAATTATTAATAAACTTTTAGTGAATAGTATAGTTGAAACTTGTCAATTACAAATGGGTTTAACGGAACTATTGCCTGGCAATGTTTGGAATACGATGCCAGCACATACTCATAATAGAAGAATGGAAGCCTATTTCTATTTTGATTTAGAAGACGGACAAACCATAGCTCATTTTATGGGTGAGCCCGAACATACCAGACATCTATTTTTACAAAATAACCAAGCTGTTTTATCTCCAGAATGGTCGATTCATTCAGGATCTGGTACCTCTAGTTATTCCTTTATTTGGGGAATGGCTGGCGAAAATTTAGATTATGGAGATATGGATATTGTACCACCTAACCAATTAAAATAAGATGAATTTATTTGATTTAAAAGGAAAAAGAGCTTTAATAACAGGTGGAACACATGGCTTAGGTATGGCTATGGCGGAAGGATTAGCAAAAGCTGGAGCTGAATTAATAATTACGGGTACTACACCTTCAAAAATGGAAGAAGCTTTAAATTATTACAAAGGTAAAGGATATACCGCTTCTGGTTATTTGTTTGATGTAACCAATGAATTAGATGCTGCCAAATATTTTTCAATAATTACAAAAGAAATTGGAGACATACATATCTTGATTAATAATGCAGGAATCATAAAAAGAGAATTAGCGGTTAGTATGCCAATATCCGATTTTAGAAAAGTAATTGATGTAGATTTAGTTGGTCCTTTTATAATGTCTCAACTAGTAGCGAAACAGATGATTGAAAGAAGAGAAGGTAAGATTATTAATATCTGTTCCATGATGAGTGAACTAGGTCGCAATACGGTTTCAGCTTATGCAGCGGCAAAGGGTGGTTTAAAAATGCTTACAAAGAATTTGGCTACAGAATGGGCAAAATATAATATACAGGTTAATGGAATAGGACCTGGATATTTTGCTACCTCACAAACAGAACCAATTCGTGTAGATGGACATCCTTTTAATGATTTCATAATTAATAGAACGCCTGCAGCTCGATGGGGAAATCCTGATGATTTAGCTGGAACTGTTATCTTTTTAGCTTCTAAAGCTAGCGACTTTGTAAATGGTCAAATTGTATATGTAGATGGTGGCATTTTAGCTACCATTGGTAAACCTTCTAACGAAGAATAATTTTATAAAAATGAGTAAGCACTTTATACACGATAATTTTCTATTAGAAAATAAATATGCAGAAGAGTTATATCATAACTATTCTAAAAACCAACCTATTATAGATTATCACAATCATTTATCTCCTCAATTAATTGCAGAGGATCATGTTTTTGAAAATATAACTAAAGTTTGGATTAATGGAGATCATTATAAATGGAGAGCCATGCGTACTTTAGGAATTAATGAAAAATTTATAACAGGTAATGCTACCGATAGAGAGAAGTTTCAACAATGGGGAAAAACCGTTCCATATACCATGCGAAATCCTTTGTATCATTGGACACATTTAGAATTAGCACGCTATTTTGACATCCACGAATTATTAAATGAAAAAACAGCTAATGCAATCTATGATGCAGCAACTGAAAAAATAAAAATAAATGCTTTTAGTACTCAAAATTTATTACGAAAAGTAAATGCCGAGTTCGTATGTACTACAGAAGATCCAATTGATGACTTAAAGTTTCATAAGCAAATAGAAAAAAGTAATTTTGAAATAAAAGTAAGTACCGCATTTAGACCTGACAAAGCTATTTTAATATCAAATGAAGGTTATAATGATTACTTAGATACTTTGGCTACCGTTTCAGGAATAGAAATTAATTCGTATACCAACTTATGTGAAGCACTTCTAAAAAGGATGCATTATTTTAATGAAAATGGCTGTAGACTTTCAGATCATGGTTTAGAACATATTTATTTTGAAAATTTTACAGAAGCTGAGATTGATTCTATCTTTAAAAGAAAGCGACAAAATGGGGTTTTAAACCAAGAAGAAATTTTAAAGTTTCAAAGTGCTATTTTATTATTTCTTTCAGAATCCTATCATGAATTAGGTTGGGTTCAGCAATTTCATTTGGGTGCTTTGCGAAATAATAATGCTCGCATGCATCACATTTTAGGACCAGATACCGGTTGGGATTCCATTGGGGATTATGCACAAGCTCAAAAATTATCGGGCTTTTTAAATGCTTTAGACAGTAATGATAAACTGACAAAAACAATTATTTATAATTTGAATCCATCTGACAATGAAGTAATGGCAACAATGATTGGTAATTTTAACGATGGAAGTATAAAAGGAAAAGTGCAATTTGGATCTGGATGGTGGTTTTTAGATCAAAAAGACGGAATGACCAAACAATTGAATGCCTTATCCAACATGGGATTAATTAGCTGTTTTATAGGGATGTTAACCGATTCTAGAAGCTTCTTATCTTTTCCAAGACATGAATATTTTAGAAGAATTTTATGCAACCTTTTAGGAGATGAAATTCAAAGAGGTGAATTGCCAAATGAAATGGAGTGGATTGGTAAAATGGTAGCCGATATTAGTTATCATAATGCCAAAGAATATTTTAATTTTTAAAAGCATGTCAAGTACAACACTATTTTTTAATGATGATAGTATTAGTTGGGAATATGTAACCGATAAAATCCAAAGAAAAATAATGGGTTTTGATGAAACTATGATGATGGTTAAAGTTCAATTTGAAACAGGAGGAATTGGAACCTTACATTCTCATGAGCATACGCAAACTACCTACATAACAGAAGGGGTTTTTGAGGTGGTTATTGAAAATGAAACTAAAACATTACAAGGTGGTGATTCTTTTTTTGTTCCATCCAATGTTAAGCATGGCGTGATTTGTAAAAAAGCAGGAATTTTAATTGATGTTTTTCACCCAATGAGAAACGATTTTATTACTAATGAAACATAGAAATGAATACAGTAGTTAGTTTTGGAGAAATAATGTTGCGTTTGTCTACTGAAAGACATTTGCGATTCAGCCAGTCGAAAAGTTTTGCAGCATCTTATGGTGGTGGTGAATTTAATGTTGCTGTTTCGTTAGCGAATTATGGTATTGAAGCAGAATTTGTAACGCGCATACCAGATAATGAAATAGGACATTGTGCCTTAAAAGAAATGCGTAAAATGAATGTTACTTCTGAAAATGTTCTTTTTGGAGGTGATCGATTAGGTATTTATTTTTTAGAAACAGGAGCGGGAAATAGAGGCAGTAATGTCGTTTATGATAGAGCTAATAGTGCAATTGCAACCATACAACCTGGAACTTTTGATTGGGAAAAAATTCTAACGGGAAAAACATGGTTTCATTGGAGTGGCATTACTCCTGCAATTTCACAAAATGCAGCAGACGAATGTTTGTTAGCTATTAAAACGGCTCATAAATTAGGTCTAACCATTTCATGTGACTTAAATTATCGCTCTAAACTATGGAAGTATGGTAAAACTCCAGCTGATATTATGCCTGAATTACTTCAATATTGTCATGTTATTTTAGGAGATATAGACACAGCTTATTTTATGTTGGGAAAAGAAAAAGTAGCTCCAAACTATGCAGATGAAAATACATTACCTAGTTTATATGAAAAGCTTTTTGATCATTGTACAAATTTAAAAATTGCAGCGACCACCTTACGTTATTCCATTAACGCATCTCATCAAAAAATTGGAGGTATTTTATATGATGGGGAAAAAATTTATAAAGCAGCGGTTAAAGAAGTTACACCAGTTGTCGATAGAGTAGGTACGGGTGATGCCTTTATGGGAGGATTAATTTATGGGTTATTGAACCCATCCTTTGAGAATCAAAAAACATTAGAATTTGCGGTTGCTGCTTGCTGTTTAAAACATACTATTGTGGGGGATTATAATTTAGCTACTTTAGAAGAAATAGAGCATATTATTGAAGGAGATGGTTCTGCAAAAGTATCTCGTTAAATAGCTTTAAATTTAAAAAGATGATTACATTAAAGAAAATATCGCATTTAACAGGCTTTTCCATTTCAACGGTTTCTAAAGCATTGAATGATAAAGATGATATCAATCACGATACCAAAAAAATAATTCAAGATTATGCTTGTAAAATCAATTATAAGCCTAATAAAAATGCTCTAGCACTTCGAGGTTGTAAATCGTATATTGTAGCGGTTATTGTACCTAAAATAAATGACTCAATTTATAGTGATATTCTTTGTGAATTAGAATTAAGTGCTACAAAATTCGGATATCGAATTATGTTATTTCAATCTTTCGAAGAAATTAATAAAGTGACCGAATATTTGTACGATGTAAATGATGGAAGTGTGGATGCGGCAATCGTTTTTTCAGCATTTGATGAAAAAATTATCCGTTATAAACATGCTCCCAATAAAAATATTCCAGTAGCGTGTATACAAATTCAAAAAGAAGAAAGGAATAGCGTGTCTAAAACCTATTGTTTATCCATTTTCGAAAATTTATTAAAAAATATAAAATAGTTATGGCTCAATTTACTCGTATTGAAGTATTTCAGAAAATGAAAGAAACGGGCTTAGTACCATTGTACTATAACGCAGACATTGAAATTTGTAAAAAAGTAGTAAAAGCTTGCTATGATGGTGGTGCACGCTTATTTGAATTTACTTCAAGAGGTGATTTTGCACATCATGTTTTTACAGAATTAATACAATATACTACAAAAGAATTACCAGGAATGATTTTAGGTGTAGGCTCAGTAACGGATGCAGCAGCAGCATCTTTATATATGTTATTGGGAGCAAATTTTATCGTAACTCCTGTCTTAAGAGAAGATATTGCAATCGTTTGTAACCGAAGAAAAGTGTTATGGTCACCAGGCTGTGGCTCTTTAACAGAAATAGCCAAAGCAGAAGAACTAGGCTGTGAAATTGTAAAATTATTTCCAGGTGATATCTACGGACCTAATTTTGTAAAAAGTGCCTTAGCACCCCAACCATGGACTTCTATTATGCCAACGGGTGGAGTTTCTCCAAATGAAGAAAATCTAACCCACTGGTTTCAAGCAGGTGTAACATGTGTAGGAATAGGTTCACAATTAATTTCATACGAAATCATTAAGAATCAAGAGTATATTGTACTTACCAATCAAGTAAAAAATACTTTGGCAATCATTCAAAAAATAAGAAAATAATACCATCTATTAAAAAAAATAGAGATAAATACAAAATATTATGAGTGAAATAACTCCAAAAAAGACCAGTCATTTTAGATGGACCATTTGCGGACTTCTATTCATCGCAACAACAATTAATTACTTGGACCGACAAGTGCTTTCCTTAACTTGGAAAGATTATATCGCTCCCGAATTTCATTGGACAAATAACGACTATGGAAATATAACTGCTTTATTTTCAATATTTTATGCTATATCCTTATTGTTTGCTGGTCGATTTGTGGATGTTATGGATACCAAAAAAGGGTTTCTATGGGCTATAGGCGTTTGGTCTGTGGGAGCTTGTTTACACGCTTTTGCTGGTATTGCAACCTCAGGATACATTACTGGAAGCTGGTTTGTTGGCTTTCAAGAAGCAAAAGATACCATTGAAACTATTAACGATACCGGTTTGGTAATATCGGTCAGTGTTACATTATTTATATTTGCTCGCTTTGTACTTGCATTAGGTGAAGCGGGTAATTTTCCTGCTGCGATAAAAACAACAGCCGAATATTTTCCAAAAAAAGATAGAGCTTTTTCTACGAGTATTTTTAATGCAGGTGCAACAGTTGGTGCTTTAATGGCTCCAATAACTATCCCTTTTATAGCAGATGCCTACGGTTGGGAAATGGCTTTTATTATTATTGGTGCGTTAGGATTTGTTTGGATGGGATTTTGGATATTTATTTACGAGAAACCTGAGAAACATCCACGCGTTAGTCCGGCTGAATTAGCATACATACAACAAGATACCATTTTGGATAGTACAATCGATGGATATGTTCCAGAATCTTCTAAAAAACCATCTTTACTAGAATGTTTTAAATACAAACAAACTTGGGCATTTGCTTTTGGAAAATTTATGACCGATGGCGTTTGGTGGTTTTTCTTATTTTGGACCCCAGCTTATTTGAGTTCTGTATATCAAATGGACGCAACACAGGCAGCATTCCCATTGTTTATTTTATATATGATTACGTTAGTTTCAATTGTAGGAGGTTGGTTACCAACCTATTTTGTAGATAAAAAAGGAATGAACCCATACGAAGGTAGAATGAAAGCCATGCTAATTTTTGCTTTTTTCCCTTTATTAGCATTAGTAGCACAACCTTTAGGACATTACACCTATTGGATTCCTGTAATTATAATTGGTATTGCTGGAGCAGCGCATCAAGCATGGTCCGCGAATATTTTTACAACTGTAGGCGATATGTTCCCTAAAAAAGCCATCGCAACTGTAACTGGAATTGGAGGTCTAGCAGGTGGATTAGGTTCTACATTAATCAATAAAGGATCAGGAGTATTATTTGATTTTAGCGAAAACACAAACATGGTATTCCTTGGATTTAAAGGAATCGAAGCTGGATATTTCATTATTTTTTCTATCTGTGCAGTATGTTATCTAATTGGTTGGATGGTAATGAAAACTTTGGTTCCAAAATACAGTCCAATTACTAATTTATAAACGAACCCGTAATTACTTTATAAATAAAAAGTAAATTTTAAAGAAATGGAAAATACAATAAAACAAAAATTAAATAGAGCAAGTATACAAGAACCAGTTTCTTTTCCTGTAAAAGTGGTACAGTTTGGTGAAGGTAATTTCTTAAGAGCCTTTGTAGACTATGCTTTTCAAAGATTGAATACGGAGCTCAATTTTAATGCTGGTATTGCAGTGGTACAACCGCTTGCGGGTGGTTTAGTACATCTGCTAAATGATCAAGATGGATTATATACACTCTTCATGAATGGTGTAAAAAAAGGGGAGAAAATACAAGATATTGCCTTAATAAAAAATGTTGTAAAAGGAATCAATCCTTACACCGAATTTAAAAATTTTATAGCTTTAGCTAAAGAAGAGGAGTTGCAATTTATAATTTCAAATACTACGGAAGCAGGAATCGAATTTGTAGATACCGATTTGCTAACTATGGAACCTCCAGCTTCATTTCCTGCTAAATTAACCATTTTATTGCACGAAAGATTTCAATATTTCAAAGGTGATTTTAGCAAAGGTGTAACCATTATACCTTGTGAATTAATAAATTATAATGCAGCTACTTTAAAGAGTATTTTATTGCAGTATTGTGAATTATGGAATTTGGATAACACATTCAAAACATGGTTATTAGAAGCTTGTACCTATCACAATACTTTAGTTGACAGAATTGTCCCCGGTTATCCAAAAAATGAAATAGAAGAATACAATAATAAACTAAATTATTCCGATAATTTAATTGTTACAGCAGAACCTTTCTTTCTTTGGGTAATTGAAGGAGATGAAGCTTTAAAACAAAAGTTGCCCTTTCATAAAACCGATTTGAATGTGAAAATTGTAGCGGATATGCAAGATTTTAGAACTTTAAAAGTTCGAATATTAAATGGTGCACATACAGCCATGGTACCGTTCTCTATTTTATATGGAAATGAAACGGTAAGAGAAACAGTAGACGGTACATTTACAGGAAATTTTGTGGATAAAGTAATTCACGAAATTAACAGTACGCTTAACATGAATCCTACTGAGATTGCCAATTATGCAGAAGAGGTGATGGATCGTTTTAGAAATCCATTTATCATTCATAAATTATCGGATATTGCTTTAAATACGGTTTCAAAATTTAAAGTAAGAGTATTGCCAAGTCTATTAACATATGTTACCAATACTCAAGAATTACCTTTACATCTCACTTTTTCATTGGCTTGTTTAATTCAATTCTATAAGGGAGATTGGAACGGAAACGTTTTGCCAATTAATGATAGTGCTGAAATCATATCCTTTTTTAACACACTTTGGGAAACCAATGACTTACCTAAAATTGTAAATTCAACTTTAGAAAATAAAGATTTTTGGGAATGCAATTTACTAGAAGTAAAAGGATTAGCTGAAGCTGTTGTAACAGCTCTAATTGAAATTGAAACCAATGGAATTGAAATTGGTTTTGAAAATTTTAAAATGAAATTCAATTCTTAAGAAGGCAATCATGCAAAAGCAATTAATTAAAGTACATCCTTCAGATAATGTGATTGTAGCACTTGTTGATTTAAATGAAGGTGAAAAAGTGACTTTTGAAGGTACTACAATTACAATTACAAAATCAGTGAAAGCAAAACATAAAATTGCAGCTCAAGATTTTGAAAAAGAAGATCGAATAGTCATGTATGGAGTATTAGTAGGTAAAGCCAATACTCCTATTGAAAAAGGAGAAATACTAACTACGATTAACGTTTCACATCAAAGTGCAAAAGTATTTGGAAAAACAGGTTCCATTTCTTGGGTTGCTCCAAATGTTGAAAAATGGAAAGATAAAACCTTTCTAGGATATCATCGTGAAGATGGACAAGTGGGAACAGAAAACGTTTGGCTTTTTTTTCCTTTGGTCTTTTGCGAAAATAGAAATATTGAAATTCTAAAAGAAATATTCGAAAAAGAACTTTTAAAACACAAGGTTAATAAACATCAAATGTTGTTGCGTTCTTTAGTAAATAGTGATGCATCTGCTGATGAAGAAACGGTTTCTGAGAATGTTTTTGAAAATATTGATGTTAAGTTTATTACTCATCAAGGTGGTTGTGGTGGCATTAGACAAGACTCTGAATTATTAGCAAAGTTATTGGCAGGTTATGTAAATAATCCTAATGTTGCGGGTGCTACAGTATTGAGCTTAGGTTGTCAAAATTTGCAAATTGAAATTTTTAAACAAGCGTTACAAACCATTAATCCTAACTCTAAGAAACCTATTATTATTTATGAACAACAAAAAATGGGTACCGTTGATGAAATGTTATCAGCAATCATTAAAGATTCCTTTGAAGCTATTAAGGAAGCCAATAAAATAGAACGAAAACCGGCCCCTTTATCTAAACTGAGAATTGGTTTAGAATGCGGTGGTTCTGATGGTTTTTCTGGTATTTCTGCAAATCCTACTTTGGGTCATGTATCTGATTTAGTTGCGGCTTTAGGAGGTACTGCTATTTTATCGGAATTTCCAGAATTATGTGGTGTCGAACAAGAATTAGTCAATCGTTGTGTCAAAGAAGAAAAAGGCGAAAAATTTTTAGATTTAATGAAGGCTTTTGAAAAATCGGTTGTTGACGCAGGCTCTGGTTTCGACATGAACCCATCACCTGGAAATATCAAAGATGGTTTAATTACAGACGCCATGAAATCTGCAGGTGCTGCAAAAAAAGGAGGTACTTCTCCAGTTTGCGATGTTTTAGATTATGGAGAATATGTATCTACTACAGGTTTAAATCTACTAAATACGCCAGGAAATGATGTTGAAAGTACAACTGCTATGGTGGGTTCTGGAGCTACTTTAGTTTTGTTTACTACAGGTTTGGGAACACCAACTGGCAACCCAATTGCACCTATAATTAAAGTTTCATCCAACTCAGAATTAGCTCAAAAAATGCCTGATATTATTGATATCGATACAGGTGCAATTATTAGAGGAGAAAAGACAATTGAAGAAATGGGAGAGGAGATGCTTCATTTTATTATTGATGTTGCAAGTGGTAAAACTATAACAAAAGCAAAACTTTTAAATCAAAATGATTTTATTCCTTGGAAAAGAGGAGTTTCCTTATAGAAAAGAAAAGCCGTTTATTTTTAAACGGCTTTTCTTTTATAATGAATTGTTTGTCGATTTTCTAATAATTAATTCCGGTTCTAAAATAACTTTTTTCTCAATTTTTACTTTCTCTGTATTATTGATTTGTTCCAAAAAGACTTTGGCTGTCATTTTACCCATTTCTCTAGGAAACTGATCTATAGTACTAATCGAAAGTTCCATAAATTTTGTAAAAGGTTCATTACTAAATCCAATTACTGAAAAATCTTCTGGAATTTTAATACCTTTCTCTTTTAATTGTTGAATTGCTCCTAAGGCAGCAAAATCACTCGCTGAAAACAAAGCATCAGGGGGATTTTTCATAGAAAGTAATTTTTTTATCGCTTTTTTTCCATCATCTAAATTACTTTCAGTTCGTACAACATAATCCGGTTCGTAATCGATATTGTTATCTAATAACGCTTGTTTATAGCCTAAAAAACGGTCTTTAAAAATTTCAATATTGGTATCACCTGAAAAATGTGCAATTTTAGTTCTTCCAGTATCAATTAAGTGTTGTGTTGCTTTATAACCTCCATTAAAGTCATTAATAGTAACCGAACTTACATTATTTAATGATTTTTTTCTATCAAAGAAGATTAAAGGAACATCTTTCTTCAAAATGCGTTCAAAAATAGAGTTTTTACTACTTGAAGTAGAAATAAGAATTCCATCCACTTGTGCATTCAATAAGGCTTCTATATTATCACCTTCTTTTATTTCATTTCCATCCGTTTGACAAATGATAATATGATACCCATGCGGATTTAATTCTTGTTCAATACCTCTAATTACGGAACCAAAAAAATTACTGTCTACTCGAGGTACAATAACACCAACGTTATTGCTTTTTCCACTTTTAAGAGCAAGAGCTAATTTGTTTTGTTCATAATTCATTTTTTGAGCTGTTTTTAAAACAAGTTCTTTTGTAGCCTCGCTAACATCGTTTTGATTATTAAGAGCTCTCGATACGGTTGCAGCTGTTATATTTAATTTTTTTGCAATATCGTAAATAGTGGTTTTTTTCTTCATTTATAAGGGATCAACTTAAGACGTATTAGTAATTAAATAGCTTTAAATGTAATGGATTAAGAAATACAAAAGTAACTATATTATTAGATTTACCAATATTTTTTTAATCTATCAATATGACAATTATTTTATATATTTATTATACATTGAATAATTATTTTATCTTTTTTTTATTTTTTATTAAAATTTACTTGTTTAGTAACAGTCTTTTATTTATTTTCGTAATCGATTACGGTAAATAATTTATTAATTAATAAATCTATAATGAAGTTTCCTTTTGAAATACTAAAAGTAATGTGTGTTGTTCTTGTAATAACATCAATAGATGCTTGTAAACATAAAAATGAACAAAAGGCTGATTTAAATAAAAAACCAGCTGCTAAAATTTTAGATGAAATAATTGCTTCCGTAAAAGAACCACAATTTAAAACTGATGTATTTAATATACTTGATTTTGGTGCCATTGCAGATGGGAAAACGTTAAATACAAACGCAATTGAAAAAGCCATTCAAAAATGTGCAAAGAATGGAGGAGGAGTGGTTTTAATACCTAATGGTAAATTCTTAACAGGTCCCATTCATTTAGAAAGTAATGTTAATTTACATTTAGAAGACAACGCAGAGGTATTATTTTCAACAAATCCTGATGATTATTATCCTCTAGTGCATACTTCTTTTGAAGGAATTGAACTTCTTAATTATTCGCCTTTAATTTATGCCTATAAAAAAAGTAATATCGCTATAACCGGTAAAGGAACTTTTAATGGTCAAGCCAATGAAACCAATTGGTGGCCTTGGAAAGGTAGTACATCAGAAGGACATTCGTATGGATACATTGAAGGGCAACCCTCTCAAAAAGACAGTTTAAACTTACCCACATTAATGCATATGGGACAAAATGAAGTGGATTTAGATCAAAGAATATTTGGTAAAGGTCATTATTTGCGACCTAATTTTATTGAACCCTTTGAATGTACCAATGTTTTAATCAAAGATATTACCATAATTAATGCTCCATTTTGGATTATTCATCCCATAAAATGCAATTCAGTAATTGTTGATAATGTTTCAATTACAAGTCACGGCCCCAATAACGATGGTTGCGATCCTGAATATTCGAAAAATGTGATTATTAAAAATTGCACTTTTAATACAGGAGACGATTGTATAGCAATTAAAGCGGGTAGAGATGCAGAAGGTAGAAAAGTAGGCATTAAAAGTGAAAATATAGTAGTACAAAATTGTAAAATGATTGATGGACATGGTGGTGTTGTAATTGGTAGTGAAATGTCGGCTGGTGTACAAAATGTTTTTGTGGAAAATTGTACTATGGATAGCCCTAACTTAGAAAGAGCCATTCGAATTAAAACGAATACGAGAAGAGGAGGAACCGTTGATGGTGTATATGTTAAAAATTTAAAAGTAGGAGAAGTAAAAGAAGCACTTTTAAAAATAAATTTAAAATATAGCATCTATGACAACCAAGAAGGCAGTTTTATTCCTAAGGTAAAAAATATCTTCTTAGAAGATGTAACGGTTAAAAACTCTGGAAAATATGTAATTCTAGCTGATGGCTTAGAAAACTCAATAATTGAAAATATAGAATTTAAAAATGTATCTGTCGATACAGTACAAAACGAATTTTCTTTAAAAAATGTAAATAACGTAAAGTTTATAGACACCTATATAAACAAAAGAAAAATAACCAACAACCTTAATTAAACTAAATTTTATTATGAAGATGAAAATTTTATTAACCCATAGGCAACTCTATTTAATTGCTTTGTTTTTATCCTTATTCTTATCTCAAAATGGATTTGCTCAAAATGGAAAACTTAAAATAACTGGTGAAGTAATTGATAGCTCAGACAAATTACCTATTCCAGGAGTTAATATTTATGAAAAAGGCACAAAAAACGGTCAATCTACAAATTTTGATGGTGTGTATATAATTGAAGTGAGTAACCCAAATGCTACTTTAGTATTTAGCTACATTGGTTATGAAACGAAAGAAGTACAAGTAAATGGTCAAAGTCAATTAAACGTTAGTCTTCTTCAAGATACTAAAAAATTAGACGAAGTTATTGTTATTGGTTATGGAACTTCTAAAAAGACAGATTTAACAGGTTCTGTAGCAAGTGTTTCTAGTGAAGAAATTCTAAAAAGACCCGTCACAAATGTAGCAGAAGCTTTAACAGGTCAAATTGCAGGGGTGAAGATTACCGCTACTGAAGGTGCTCCTGATGCTGAAATTAATATTAGAGTTCGTGGTGGTGGTTCTTTATCTCAAGATGCTTCACCATTGTATATTGTAGATGGATTTCCGGTCACAAGTATTAGTGATATTTCTCCTTCGAATATCGAAACGATTACGGTATTAAAAGATGCTTCTTCTACTGCTATTTATGGTTCAAGAGGTGCTTATGGTGTTATTTTAATTACCACAAAATCAGGAACTAAAGGAAATAAAATAGAAGTATCCTATAATACTTTTACTGGATTCAATAAAATTCGTAAAACTTTGGATACCAATAGGTCTAAAGATTATGTCAATTGGCAATACGAATACGCTTTATTAAGTAATGATTTAACTTCATTTGAAGATTACTTAGGAACTTGGGATAATATCAATCAATATGATACAACTCCTACAACTAATTGGCAAGAAAATATTTTTGGACAAACAGGAATTGTACGAAATCATGATTTAAGTATTAGAGGAGGTTCTGACAAAATCAATTATAACTTTAATTACACTCATTATGATTTAAAGGCAATTATGATTGGTTCCGATTATAAAAGAGACAACTTATCTTTACGATTAAAAAGTAAACCAAATGATAAAATTAACCTCAATTATACTGTAAGATATTCCGATACAGAAATTAATGGAGGTGGAGCCAATGAACAAAATGAAAAGTCTACGACAGATTCTCGTATGAAACATTTTATTGGTTATGCTCCTTTTGAAATTGATGGTGTTACCAGTAGTAATACAGATGAAGATTTAGCAAGTAATTTAACAAACCCTTACATTAGTGTAGCTGATAATAACAGACGTCAGTTGAGAAGAAATTTTAATATGTTAGGAGGTATATCATGGAATATTACAAACGAACTTCAATTAGCAACAGATTTTGGTATCGATTATTATAAATTTCAGGATTATCGATTCTATGGAACTAGTACGTATTATGTAAATAATGCACCTGCTACAGAAAATCAAGGTATGCCTGCTCTAATTTTTAGTACAAGAGATGATAAAAGGTTTAGAAATGCAACTACCTTAAACTATGATTTTAAAAAATTGCTTGGAAATGATCATCATTTAAAAGTTTTATTAGGAGGAGAAACTATTAATTTCCAATCGAATACCTTAACCAATACCATCCATGGTTATCCTAAATTTTTTACTTTTGAAAATGCGATTAACTTAACACCTCAAGGTGTCCCTTTTTCAACTGAAAATTATAATTTACCAGATGACAAACTATTATCATTCTTTGGTAGAATTAATTATGATTTTAAAAATAGATATTTACTTACTGCAACGTATCGTGCGGATGGATCTAGTAAATTTTTAGGAAAAAATAGATGGGGTTATTTTCCATCGGTTGCGGCAGCTTGGAAAATATCTGAAGAAAGCTTTCTGGAAAACACAAAATGGTTAGATCTTTTAAAAGTTAGAGTAAGTTATGGTAAAGCAGGTAATAATAATATTCCTGTGGGGCAAACGATTCAAACGTACCAACCTAACATCACGTCTTGGATAAATAATGTGAATAGCTATTGGACTGCTTCTAATGTATTAGCTAATCCTGATTTAAAATGGGAAACGACAACTACTCAAAACGTAGGAGTTGATTTTGAAATTTTTAGCGGTAGAGTAAGTGGTACATTCGATACGTACAAAAATTTAACCAGCGATTTATTAATCAATTTCCCTACACCTGGTACAGGTTATGTTTCACAATATAGAAACATGGGAGAAATTCAAAATAAAGGTATTGAAGCTTCTTTAAATCTTGATGCCATTAAAAAAGAAAAATTCAATTTAAGTCTCGCTTTTAATATTAGTCTTAACAAAAATAATATTAACTCATTAGGTGATTTGAGTGATTTTGAAGCTTCTTCTAGATGGACATCTGCGATTGATACCGACTTTTTAGTAAATGTAGGGCAACCTTTAGGTTTAATGTATGGTTACCAAAGCGATGGAAGATATGAAGTATCTGATTTTGATTTCTCTGGTGGAACTTATACTTTGAAAGCAGGCATACCAAGTAATTCTACAGTAATTGGTCAGGTTAGTCCTGGATCAATGAAATTAAAAGATATTAATGGTGATGGCGTAGTTAATATAGAGGATAGAACTATTATTGGAAATGCAAACCCAAAACACACTGGAGGTTTTATTATAAATGCAAATTATTCCAACTTTGATTTTTCTGCTGGTTTTAATTGGAGCTACGGTAATGACATTTATAATGCTACTAAAATTGAACATTCTACGGCAACCTCAAATGCAGGTCAATTTAGAAATTTATTAACGACAATGGCAGAAGGAGTTAGATGGAACAATGTGGATCCAGCTACAGGAAGTTTGGTTACAGATCCAGCTCAACTTGCTAGTTTAAATTCAAATACATCCATGTGGTCTCCTTATATGGACAGGTATGTTTTTTCGGATTGGGCAGTAGAAGATGGTTCGTTTTTAAGACTAAATACAATTACATTAGGATACAGTTTACCAAATGAACTTACACAAAAAATAGGTATCTCTAGACTACGATTATATAGTACGTTAAGTAATGTATTTGTATGGACTAAATATTCTGGTTTTGATCCAGAAGTTTCAACTAGAAGACAAACTCCATATACTCCAGGAGTTGATTATTCACCTTATCCAAAAAGCAGACAATTGCTATTAGGATTAAACTTAAATTTTTAATAACTAAAACTATTATAAAATGAAAAATAGAATATTAGTTTTTGCAATCATTATAAGCTCCATTTTAAGCTCTTGTGAGGAAGATTATCTCGATTCTAAAACATTATCTACCTTAGATGAATCTGTAATTTTTTCAACTCCAGGATTAGCACAAGGAGCTGTAGATGGTATTAAAGTTCCTTTTGGTGAAACCAATTCCTATAGAGGACGATTTTTACCTTGGTACGGATTGAATACCGATATTGAATGGTACAATGCATCAGAATCTACTTCTAATGATAATGCCACTTTATGTAACTATAATGCATTACCAAATAATTCTCAAATGAATACTTCTAACAATGCTTGGGATAAAATGTATCAAGGTATTGAGAGAGCCAATATTTGTATTCGTGGTTTACGTGCCTATGGTAATCCAACTTCAAACTCTGAATTAGGTTATTTGTTAGGGGAAGCCTTAACTTTAAGAGCTGTTTATTATGCTGATTTATTAAAAGCATGGGGTGATGTGCCTGCCCGATTTGAACCTATAAATTCGGAAACATTGTATTTACCAAAATCAAATAGAGATATCATCTATAAGCAATTAATCCAAGATTTAGGTGAAGCTGCTGATTTAGTGCCTTGGCCAAACGGAAATACAGCTACTGGAAGTGTTGAAAGAGTTAATAAAGCCTTCGTAAAAGGATTAAGGGCAAGATTAGCGCTTGCAGCTTCAGGGTTTCAACAATATCCTGATGGAGTTAGAAGAAGTAATGATCCTGAACTATCAGTTCAAAATATGTACACTTTGGCTTTTAACGAATGTAAAGCTATTATCGATAGTGGAACGGCTCATTTAGAACCAACATTCGAAGGTTTATGGAAAAAATACAATCAAGAAAATACACAAGCTGGTGGTGAATCATTATGGGAAATTCCTTTTTCAGCAGGTAGAGGTAGAATGCTATTTACATTTGCGGTAAGACACACAAATAATGATCAATACCATTCGAATGGAAATAATAGAGGTGGACAAGCTGGTCCATTACCTTTTATCTTTTATGATTACGATGAGGCAGATACAAGAAGAGATGTAACCTGTGTACCTTATTTATGGGGACCAGCTACTAACGGTGTTGCAAAACAACAATTAGGAGCATTAAATAAATGGTATTTTGGCAAATACCGTTACGAATGGATGAATCGTATAGTAACTTCTACAAATGATGACGGCGTCAATAAAATATACATGCGCTATGCAGAAATACTTCTAATGGCTGCAGAAACAGCAAATGAATTACAAGGTCCAAGTGCTGCTGCTCCTTATTTAAAAGAATTGCGAATGAGAGCTTTTGATCCTTCTTTGCATTCAACTAAAGTGGATGCCTATGTGAATGCTTTAGGTAGTAAACAACAAATGTTTGATGCTATCGTAGAAGAACATAAATATGAATTTACTGGCGAAATGGAACGAAAACAAGCCTTAATTCGTTGGAACTTATTAGAGACCAATCTGGTAGAAGCCAAAGCAAAAATGTTTGATTTGCAACAAAGAGCAGGTGACTATTTTGATGTACCTTCTACATTGTATTATAAATATGCAAGTGATAATGAAACGCTAATCATCTACGGATTGAATAGAAATGAAAATACAGATCCAGGTCCAGACTATACTGCTTTCCAATGGGATAATCTTACAGATTCTAAAATAAATGCCCTATATAGTAGTGCTACGAGTCCAAATAATAGACAATTTTGGCCTATTTGGCAAGTCTTTTTAGATTCCAGCAATGGAACCTTAGTTAACGATTATGGATATTAATTGTATAGTTTTAATTTGAGTTAGTATACTTGTAAAATTTGTTTTTCCGAGTGCTTGAGATTTACATTTCGTTTGAATTAGGTTTTCTTATGGCATTCGGTAAAACAAATTAGTTTCTAAACCCAAAACTTTATTTTATTTAATCGATTAAAAATCAACAAAATACAAAATCATGCCAAAAAAAATACTCTTTTTATTGCTTTGCTTTGTGTTGTCCATTTCTTTTAGTCAATCACAAAATATTGATGTTTGGGATTTTGGGGCTACACAATTAGATACGAACCTATATACCAATCATTTGAATGAAACAACTATTAATTCTTGGTATGATGGTAGTATAACGCCTGGTAGTACAGGTATTAATTTACCCACTAGCTTTACATCTGGAGATTTATCATGGACTGGTAATAGTGGAGATCGATTACGAACTGCAAATACTAATTTAACTCGGTATGATGCCAATATTGCTAGTGTAACTAATTTCAATGGAAGAATATACTGTAATGGAACTCCCAATCTTTCAAATGGCATTCCTACCAATAGATTTATGCAAATAAACCTAAATGAAGATGATGAAGTAAGCATTATCTCTAGAACGGATGCAGGTGGAGATCTAACATTTATGGATGAAAACAATCCGAACCTACAAACAGATATATTAAATATTACATCAACTAGTGGAGCAACTACTGAAGCTCAATTTGTAGCGAAAAATGCAGGTACATTCAAATTTTATGTTGCTAACGGAAAAGCTAGTTTTTATAGAATCATCAGAAAAGCAGCGGTCTACACTACTGTTTCAGGAACAATTGATATTTCTCAAGCAACTTCAATACCCAATAATTATGCTCTTGTTTTTACTAATCTAGCTGGAAAATCTTGGACTGCTCAAATGAACGGAAATAATACCTACCAAGTAAACTTACCTCAAGGATATAGTTATACGGTTAGTTTAATAGATGCTAATGGTTTTATTATAACGAATGGTGAATCATTAGACTTATCAACAGTAATTACATCAACATACACCCATGATATTACTATTTTAGAAGTTTCTTTATATGAGGTAACGGGTTCTATAACAGGCTTAGGTACAACAATTAATAACTTAATGTTAACCTATACGCCTGATGCTGCTAGTAATACGGTATATGTACCAACGCCAATAATCAATTTTAATAATACTACTTATTCTGTTCAGCTTGAAGCTAATATTACTTATACAATTACGGCAAATGGAGTAAATGATTTTGAATTAAATTCCAATACAATCAACATATCAAATTCCAATACAACTTCTGATCTTACTTTTTCTCCAAAACCAACGTATAATGTTTCAATAACTACTACAGGATTAACTTCTACAGAAGAAAATAGTTTACAACTTACATTTTCAAATTTAAATGAACCTAATTATACCTATTCTTTTTCATCAATTAGCGGAATCAGTTTAAGAGATGGTGTCTATACTATTACTACAAGTGGTTTAGATCTTTATCCTGTGCAAATGGCATTGACATCTAATCTAGTTATCAATGGTAATCCTGTTTCAAAAAATATTGCTTTTGAACCTGTTACCAATTGGCCATTTAATGATCAAGTGATAACAACTTCGAATTCAGCTTATAAAGGCTTACTTTTTTCTGGAAACATCTCCAATTCTATGAGTCAAGGGCATTTAATCGCACAAGCTGGTTCTTCCATACAAGTACCTGTTAATGTGGGTGATAAAATAACTATAGATTATTATTACTCTGCTAATTTTTCAATTGAAAATGGAGCTGCAATTAGTACTATAAATTCAACGGGAACAACTTCAACAACAGATAGTATAGAATATACTTACACAGGTTCTAATTCGGGTTACATTACAATAAACAGTAATGCAACTACTTATTTTACCAATATCAAAATAGGAGGAACAATACCATATAGTGCAATAATTACCGTTGGAACAAACAAAGATTTTGCTACTATTAATCAAGCTTTACAAGCTGTTTCTCAAATGGTAAGAACGGCTAATGAAAGAGTTACCATTCTTATAGACCCAGGAAATTATGAAGAAATGTTAGTTATTGATCAACCCTTGGTAACCTTGAAAAATGCTGCAACAAATCCTACTATTAGTCTTTTAAATGCAGGTGTAGACATAGATCCAAACGCAGTTAGAATAACTTCTTATTACGGTCATGGCTATACCTATTACAGTATGTCATCTGATCAGAAATGGCATCAAGATGTATTAAATGTAAACTTACAAAACGGTTATGCTTCGTACCAAAATGTTGGTGCTGGAACTACAAATGGTTCTTATTGGAATGCTACAGTAATTATTGCTGCAGATGGTTTTGAAGCGGAAGATATCATTTTTGAAAATTCATTTAATCAATATATATCGAACAAAGAATCGCAAGATATTGTAGTAGCATGGACAAACGGAAGTCCTGGAAATAGACCAACAAATACAGGAAACACTACGGTACAGAACAGAAGTTTTGTTGAAAGAGCAGCTGCAATAGCTATAAAGAACAATGTACAAAAAGTAATTTTAAATAAATGTAGAGTAGTAGGAAGACAAGACTCCTTTTATGGAGGAACTGGTGCAAGGGTAGCGGTCTATAAAGGAGAAATGATGGGAGCTGTAGATTATATTTTTGGTGCCATGGATGTTGTTTTCTATCAATCTAAACTGAGCATGAATGTAAGTGATGCTTCAAATGATTCAGCTTATATTACTGCAGCTCAACAAAGTTCGGGACGTGGATTTTTAATGTATGAATGTACGATTACTTCCGCTCAACCAGGCTCAGAAACAGCTTCTATCTACAGAGCAAAACCAGGTTATTTTGGTCGACCTTGGCAAGCTAATACAAGTGAGGTTGTATTTTACAATACTACTATTGAAACTTCAAACTATCCAGGTTTTGTTGGAAACTCATTGATTATGCCTTTAGGTTGGCAAAATACACTTGGTGGTAATTCGAGTGGCATGTATGAATATGGAACTGTTGAACAATCTAACGAAAATAACACCCCTAGTCGAGCTTCTTGGTCAACCTCTTTGAACACGCCCTATCTTAATGACAATACTGAAATTACAACTTTCAATTTTACTAAAGGAAATGATAATTGGGATCCATTTCCACAATTAATTGCAGATGATTTATTAGGAAATACTCCTTTTGAACAAAACCGTTCGGTAAATGTTTTTTCATTTAAGAACCAAATTTATTTCAATAATGTAAATTCACTTACAACGGTTACAATTTATGCACTAAACGGCACGTTGACACAATCTTTTGAAATTAATTCAAACAAACAAATTGAAATGAGTCAAGGAATTTGGTTAGTAGTAGTAAAAGATGTTGCGCATCAAGAATCCTATAAAGTTATAACGTTTTAAAAATAAAATATGAAAACATACCTTTTAATTTTCTGTTCCCTAATTTATTATTCTATCAGTTCATTTGGACAGAATTATTACATGGCAACTCCACAAGGTTTTGGAGCAAATGCGACTGGTGGAGGTAATGCCACACCAGTAACTGTATCTACATATACGGCTTTTAAAAACGCATTATTGTCAACTTCTCCTACAAATGCAGTAATATTAGTTTCAGGAACCATCGATTGCGATTATACGAGTGTTCAATTGAACAATAA
Source organism: Flavobacteriaceae bacterium (assembly GCA_002862755.1). Classification (GTDB taxonomy): domain Bacteria; phylum Bacteroidota; class Bacteroidia; order Flavobacteriales; family Flavobacteriaceae; genus Flavobacterium. Next base: position 41,585 of record PKDY01000047.1, read on the forward strand.
ATCAATCATTGGTTTACCCGGTGCCAAATTAAGAAACCTACAAATTACTGTTGGTAATTCTAGTACTTCTGCTGCTAATTCTGGTATTTTAAATATCAAACCAAATTCTAATAATGTAATTATCAGAAATCTAATTTTTGAAGGTCCTGGAGCCTATGACGTTGATGGAAGAGATAATCTAACAAATGAAGGCACTAATGTTTGGGTAGACCATTGTGAATTTCAAGACGGAATGGATGGTAACTTTGATAACAAAGGAGCAGCAGATAATATAACCATTTCCTGGTGCAAATTTACGTATTTAAAAGCTCCAATTGCAGGTGGTTCAGGTGGTTCTAATGATCATCGTTTTACTAATTTAGTAGGTTCTTCCGCAACTGATGTTACTGCTGATGGTCATTATAGCATCACTTTTCAAAATTGTTATTGGGCAAATGGTTGCAAAGAAAGAATGCCACGAGCAAGAAATGCCGAATTACATTTATTGAGTTGTTATTACAACACTTCGGTTGCTAGTGCAAAAGCTATTGGATTAGGTGGTGGTACTAATAATTCAACTTGTTATGTAGAAAATACTAATTTTGCCAATATAGCAAATGTGTATACTTATTATAGTGGTGATGGAGGAACAGTAGCTGTAGCATTCAATAATTGCTTAAATGGTGCTTCAAATGTGGGTTCTGTATCAGCACCATCTTATAGTACAACACCAGTTCCGGTAAATGAAGTTGAAAACTTATTAACTGATCCTACTTGCGGTGCTGGAGCTACGTTACAAGTCTCTGCATCAGGAAGTATTACACCTAGTAATTGTTCGACACTTTCAAACCCAAAAATAAATGAGCAAACCATTCGTTTTTTTACATCTATGGCAGATAAAAATATTGAAATTTATCTTCCATCTGCCATTACAAATGAAGTAGAAGTTGCTATTTACGCTTTAAATGGTCAACAAACAGATAAATTTGAATACAAAAATCTTTTAGCAAACGAGAGTATAAAAATTAATATTGAGAATTTAGCTAAAGGAGTATATTGTTGCAATGTAAAGTTTGATAATCAAATGGAATCTTGGAAATTCATCAAAAACTAAATAAGTAACTACTACTTAGATTTAACAATACTACTATTTTTTTTAAATTTACTTAATCGATTACGAATATTAAAAACTACAATTATGAAAACAAAATTACTTATCTGTAGCATGATTATGCTAATGCAAACCATGATTGTTTTAGGACAAACTAAAACTTGGGATTTCGGAAATGATGATACAACCTGGCCGTTAAGTGCAGGAATAGGAACATCTCCAATGGTTGTAGATAACCTTGGATTATATCCAATAGCAACGAATTCAAATTTTGGTGCGGTTACAAGTAGTAATGCTACATTTGATGACGGATTCACAGCACCAAGAAGATTTCAATTAAATGGCGGTGGTGGTGTAACAGCTCCAACTTACATGCCTACACAACGTTATCTATTTTTCGATGTAGATGGACCTTGTACAGTTAAAGTATGGTTTAAAACAGGTAGTAATGGTTCCCAAAGAACAGTTTATGTAACTGACGGTAGTACTTTAATTGGCGAAGGATCTTCAAATGATGGAACCAATGCTGATTTAGTAATTTTTACAGCAAATTATACTTCTCCTACAGGAGGTAGATTATATGTATATGGTAGTTCAGCTTGTAATTTATATAAAATGGAAGTTACAGGAGCAAATGTTAGTGCAACTTTAAGCAATGATTCTTTCACAAATGAAATTACAACAAAAGTTTACACAAATGAAAATCAATTGTATATAACAAATATTGAAACGGAGAATACAATTTGGGTTTATAATTTAAGTGGTCAGCTAGTAAAATCGTTAACTACAACTGAAGATACAACTATGACTTTATTAAAAGGATTTTATATAGTAAATGTTGTATCATCTGAAGGAAACAAAAAGTCTTTTAAATTAGTCATTTAAAAGCAAAATATATGAAATTATTTGTTGTGCAAATACTTAAAAATAGCATTATCGCGATGTTTTTCATCTTGATAAACAGTAAGGCTATGTTTTTATTTGCACAACAAGTGATTCAAAAAGATACATCTTACACCATTCATTCTGAATATCTTAAACAACAAAGAAAATATCCAGAAATAACTATTGTTAAGTCAGATACAACTAACCATACTATTTCTGAAATTCCTAATATCGTATATAACAAAAAGAATAACAGGCCTTTGCATTTAGATGCATATTACAATAAAAGTAAAGAGAAATTAACTGCTGTTTTTTTAATACATGGAGGTGGATGGAAATCTGGAAATAAATCCATGTTAGCCCCTTTAGCGCAATCCATTTGTAAAAAAGGATACCAATGCTTTGCCATAGAATACAGACTTTCTGATGAAGTACAATATCCTCAATCTATTGATGATATTTTGGAAGCCATAACCTTTGTAAAAAAAGAAGCTGCAAAATTTAGTATTGACACTTCAAAAACAGTGATTTTAGGCTGTTCTTCTGGTGGTCAAATGGCAAGTCTAATTGGAACTAAATTTCCTGATAAATTTCAAGCAATTGTTAATTTAGATGGTGTTTTAGCATTTCATCATCCCGAATCAAAAGAAGGCAAATTAGCTGCTCAATGGTTAGGAGGAACTTATGAAGAAAAACCTGAGATTTGGCAAGAAGCATCTGCACTTTCTCATGTTAATGAAAATACACCGCCCATTTTATTTGTTAACAGTCAATTTGAACGTTTTCATGCAGGAAGAGATGATATGATTCAAATTTTAAATCAATATCACATTTACAATCAAATAAAACAAATTGAAAATAGTCCACATACTTTTTGGTTGTTTCATCCATGGTTTAATGAAACCACAATTTGTATCACCCAATTTTTAGATAAAATTTCAAAATCAAATCCATAAAATGAAAAAGATAACAGTTTTAACAGGTATGCTATTGCTACTAAATTTATCCGCTTGTAAAAAGAATATCGAACCCGAAACTACTATAGAAAAAGAACCCAAAAAAGAAGCAACTGATGTAAAAACCTATGCCGAAATTTCTATAAAAGAAGGTGGTCATTGGGAAGGAAGAAAATACTTAGAAGGTACATTTAAAAATGTGGACAGTGTAAAGGTTCCTGCTGAACACACCGATCATTCATGGTATATTCGCTATGAAGGACCAGGTTGGGAAAGCAATAAAATTGGTTACCGACTCTATTTAGACTGGAGAAATGCAATTGATATTTTTGGTAAAAAAACAGACAGCATGGTACTTTCTAAAGTTGGTTTAGATGGCTTCGATTCTTACCATGAAATGCAAAACTGGGGTTCCGATATTTTAAAAGCGGGCAAAGGTTTAGGTATTGGTGCTATAGGTCGTTATGTGAATAAAGAAGTATTGCATTTCAACGAAGTAGATTCTACATTTGCTAAAGCTGAAAATTTTGATACTAAATCTGTAGTTAAAGTGAATTATTTTGGTTGGAAAACCAATAATCAAAAAACAAATCTTACTTCTAATCTAAGCATTTCAGCAGATGAAAGATACACAAAACACATTATCCAAAGTTCTGAAGCACTAGAAGGAATTTGTACTGGTATCGTAAAACTTAGTGATTTACCATTACTTCAAAAAGAAAGTGAGAATAAAAAATGGGGATATATAGCTACTTATGGTAAACAATCTTTAGTACCAGATAATTTAGGAATGGCTATCTTCTATAAAAAAGAAACCATAAACGAAATAACAGAAGGTAATTACGATCATGTACTTGTTTTCAAACCTACAACTTCAGCTATAACCTTTTATTTTTTAGGCGCTTGGGAACAAGAGGGCAATGGAATTCAATCTCAAGAGGAATTTTTATCTTATCTTAATCAAAAATTAGCAGAATTAAACGCTACAGATAAATTAAAATAAGAATGAAAAATAATTTCAACTACATAAGCAAAATCATAGGTTTATTTTCAATTGGATGTCTTTTATTTCAATGTAAAACGGAAAAAAAAGAAACCGTTTTAACTAATTCTGAAAATAAAACATATACTATTTCAGACACCTTAAAATGGTCAGAACGAATGGCTTTAACCCTTATGGAGCAACATCCTAAAGCCTATCAAATTGACGATAAAGAGGAACCAAAATGGGACTATGTACATGGTTTAGTATTAACCTCTTTTGAAAAATTATATGAAAAAACAAAAGATAAAAAGTATTATGACTACATTCAAGGTTATGCGGATGCAACAATCGATAGTTCGGGTGTAATCGCTTCTTACAAATATGAAAACTTCAATATCGATATGATTGAAGCGGGGAATATTTTATTCAATTTGTATGATACCACTCAAGATGATAAGTATCTGAAAGCCATGCAACTTCTTAGGAAACAATTATTAGAACATCCTAGAACTACTGAGGGAGGTTTTTGGCATAAAAAAAGATACCCTTCTCAAATGTGGTTAGATGGTTTATTTATGGCCGAACCTTTTTATGCGCATTTTACAACAAAGTTTGAAAATGGAGCGAATTTAGACGATGTTGTAAAACAATTCGAACTCATTCAAAAACACGCATATGATTCCAAAACAGGCTTATTGTACCACGGCTGGGATGAAAGTAAAAAAATGGACTGGGCAAATAAAGAAACAGGTACTTCACCAAATTTTTGGTCACGTTCTCTAGGCTGGTATGCAATGGCATTAGTCGATACTTTGGATTATTTTCCTGAAAATCACCCGAAACGAAAAGAATTAATCGCATACTTAAATCAATTAGCAAAAGCTTTAGCGAAACAACAACACCCTTCAGGTTTATGGTATCAAGTAACGAATCTAGGAGATAAAGAAGGAAATTATTTAGAAGCATCTGGCTCTGCAATGTTTGCGTATGCTTTTGCTAAAGGAGCTAATAAAGGCTATTTACCTATCGAATATAAAGCTAAGGCTAATAAAGCTTTTGATGGTTTAACTGAAAAATTAGTAAAAGTTTCTGAAAATGGTAACGTTATCATTACACAAGCTTGCGCTGTTGCAGGTTTAGGTGGTAATCCTTATCGAGATGGCTCATATGAATATTATATCAACGAAAAAAAGAAAGATAACGATCCTAAAGCAACAGGACCTTTTATTTTAGCAGCAATTGAATTAAATCGATAAAATGAATTATAAACCAACGCATATTGCAACCTTTATACTAATACTTTTTGTTTCCCTAACAAGAGGTCAGGTTTTAAATAAATCATGGAGAGATATTATTCACAAAAGTGAAACGGCTTGGTTTAGTACTACTGAAGCTAAAGAAATAGCTGAAAATGTGCTTTTATACCAAAGAAATATTGGGGGTTGGCCCAAAAATATTCAGATGCAACAGCAATTATCAGAGGATGAAAAAAATACATTACGTGCCTTAAAATCGAGTACAAAAGAAGTGACTACAGATAATGGAGCCACCATTCAAGAAATGGAATTTTTATCTAAAATGTATCAAAATACTCCAGATAATCGTTATAAAGAAGCATTTTTAAAAGGCATAAACTACCTTTTAGAAGCCCAATATGAAAATGGAGGTTGGCCTCAGTTTTATCCCCTTAAAAAAGGATATTATACACATATTACATATAATGATGATTCTATGGTTAACATTCTTTCTCTTTTAAAAGAAATTAAAGATAGAAGTGATTATTATTCCATAAAACCAGATGAAGAAATCGTTTCAAAAGCGCAAACTGCTTTCAATAAAGGAATCGATTGCATATTAAAAACCCAATATATACAAAATGGAGTTTTAACAAGTTGGTGTGCCCAACACGATGAAAATACATTATTACCAGCTAAAGCTAGAGCGTATGAATTACCTTCGTTAAGTGGTCATGAATCTGCTAATATTGTATCATTACTAATGGCTGTTGAAAATCCTTCTCCAGAAATTATAAAAGCAGTACATGCTGCAGTGGCTTGGTTTGAAAAAGTACAAATAAATAACCTAAGAGAAGAACGAATTTATAATGATGAAGGTAAGGTAATTGATAAAAAACTAATCCATGATGAAAAAGCAAAACCTCTTTGGGCAAGATTTATGGAGTTAGACGATAACAAACCTTTCTTTTGTGATCGAGATGGGATTAAAAAATACAGCTTAGCAGAAATTGGTCCCGAAAGAAGAAATGGTTATGCGTGGTATATTACAACACCTGAAAAAGTACTAAAAAAATACCCTAAATGGAAGGAAAAATACGGTTTTACAGCTACAAAAACAACATCTGAAGATAAATCCTATATGGTTGTTGCCCAAGATGGTAGTGGAGATTATACAAGCATTCAAGAAGCTATAAATAACGCAAAGGCATTTCCTTATGAAAAAATTACCGTTTTTATTAAAGAGGGGATTTACAACGAAAAAGTAAAAATTCACGAATGGAATACGAACATCCATTTAATTGGCGAAAGTAAAGAAAAAACCATAATTCGGTATGATGATGCTTTCAATAAAGTAAGTCTCGGAAGAAATAGTACTTTTTATACGTATACACTTTTAGTCGAAGCAAACGATATTGTTCTAAAAAATCTTACTATCGAAAATGCAGCTGGTGAAGTGGGGCAAGCGGTAGCTTTATCGGTTTTTTCCAATAGAGTAGTGGTGGAAAACTGTAATATCTTAGGAAATCAAGATACCTTGTACGCATCAGGCATTGGTAAACAATACTATAAAAATTGCTATATTGAAGGTACAACCGACTTTATTTTTGGAAGTGCAACTGCTTATTTTGAAAATTGTACGATTCATTCAAAAAAAGATTCCTACATAACCGCTGCTTCTACACCTAAAGATGCCAACTTTGGTTATGTTTTTAAAAATTGTCATCTTACAGCTTCTAATACTACTACACAAGTATATTTAGGCAGACCTTGGAGAATTTATGCTAAAACTGTTTTTATTCAATGTACTTTAGACCAACATATTCTTCCGGAAGGATGGCACAATTGGTCTAAACCAGAAGCTGAAAAAACAACTTTCTATGCGGAGTTTGAAAATAAAGGAGCTGGTGCTTCCTTTTCGAAAAGAGTTTCTTGGTCACACCAACTAACCAAAAAAGAAATAAAAAAGTATAGTTTACAAAATATTCTAGGAAGTAATGAAAGTAAATCCAATTGGTATGAAACTGAGTAATTTTATAATTATGATCCTCTTTTTTTGGAGTTGTTCAACTTTAAAAACGAATGATACCCAATCCATAACTATTTATATGATTGGCGATTCTACTATGGCTAATAAAAAAAATCCAAATAGTAATCCAGAGCATGGTTGGGGACAAGTCTTACCTAATTTTTTTACTGAAAATGTAATTGTAAAAAATCATGCTGTAAATGGAAGAAGTTCAAAAAGTTTTAGAGATTTAAAACATTGGAAATCGGTTCTAGATTCCTTACAAAAGGGGGATTATGTATTCATACAATTTGGTCATAACGATTCAAAAGATACAGATCCAAAAAGATATACCAACCCACAAACTTCCTATCGTTATAATTTAATGCGTTATGTAGAAGAAACCAGAGCAAAAGGAGCAATTCCAGTTTTATTTTCATCTATTGCACGAAGAAAATTCAATGATGAAGGAGTATTATTAGATTCTCATGGTAATTACACCTTAATTACGCGTTTAGTTGCTCAAGAAATGAATGTTCCTTTTATCGATTTACAATATGCAACAGAGCAATTAGAAGAAACTTATGGGGTTGAAGCATCAAAAAAATTACACCTGCATTTTAAAAAAGGTGAAAATGAATATTTCCCTGATGGAATTGAAGATAACACACATTTGTCTAAGTTAGGAGCCAATGAAGTAGCTACTTTAGCTGTAAAAGAATTGTCAAAAAAAATACCCGCATTAAAAAATTACAGTAAACTTAACGAATGAGAATTGGGTATAAAATAGCTCTTTTCCTTTGTATACTAATAACTAATGTATATGCACAATCGTATGAAGTAAACTTATGGAAAATGGATATTCCTAATCGTATTGAAAATAACAGGTATACTGAAATCAAAACCTATAAAGATTCAGTGTTAGTTCGTGTTAGTCAAGTTTCAATACCTACATTAACCATCTTTAAACCTAAAAATCCAAATGGAACAGCTATTCTTATATGTCCTGGTGGTGGCTACTCTCATTTAAGTATGGATAAAGAAGGGTACAAAGTAGCGACAGCATTTCAAAAAAATGGAATTACTGCAGTCGTTTTAAAATATCGATTGCCATCGGATAGTATTATGCTTCATAAAACAATTGGTCCTTTACAAGATGCACAAGAAGCCATGCGTTACATGCGTAGAGAAGCAAAAAAATTAAATATTAACAGCGATAAAATTGGCGTAATCGGTTTTTCAGCTGGGGGACATTTAGCGGCTTCATTATCCAATTATTATGATGAAAAACTTACAGATTCTAATGAAAATCTAAGTGCTAAGCCTAATTTTTCAATTCTAATTTATCCTGTAATCTCTATGGAAAATGAAATAACACATTTGGGGTCTCAAAAAAATCTTTTAGGGATGCATCCAAAAAAAGAAAATATTCTAAAATATTCCTTAGATAAAAATGTAACAACTCAAACTCCTATAACTTTTATGATTCATAGTATTGACGATACATCTGTATTAATTGAAAACAGTTTGAATTATTATTACGCTTTACAAAAGAATGGTATTAAAGTTGAAATGCATCTTTATGATGATGGCGGACATGGTTTTGGACTGGGAAATACAAAAAGTAATTCCAATTGGTTCAATACTTGTATTACTTGGATGGAAATGCATAATTTTTAAAGAATCTTAAAAAATTTATATAAAATCGTAATCGATTACTAAAAATAAATTACTGCCTATTAGCCTTATAATTTAAACTTTAAATGAGAGGTTATGAACCAAATTCAAAATTACAAAGCAAGAAGTAGTATACCTTAAGTTTTTTCAATCTTAAGGTAAAACAGTAATTAACAATTCAAACAAACACAAATCATGAAAAAAAACATCTTATTCATGCTTGTATTATTTAATATAGGCATGGCAACCTCATGGGCAACAAATTATTATGTCGCTACGAATGGTAACGATTCTAATTCTGGTACTTCAACTAGTAGTCCTTTTAAAACTTTGACCAAAGCCATCGATCAAGCGGCAGCAGGTGATACAATTTATGTTAGAGGAGGTACTCACAATTACAGCAATACTATAGTCATTACTAAAAATGGTTCGTCAAGTGCAAAAATTAATGTTTTTGCATATAACAATGAAATGCCTATATTAAATTACAGTATGAGTGAAGGTGCTTCTAATAGAGGCATTGTTTTAGATGGGGATTATTGGCATTGGAAAGGTATTATTATTCAAGGTGCAGGTGATAATGGTATGCTTTTATCTGGTAATAATAATACTATAGAAAATTGTATTTTTAGAAATAATAAAGATACAGGTCTTCAGTTAAGTAGATATAATACTAGTGCAAGTAGTATCAGTCAATGGCCAACAAATAACTTGATTTTGAGTTGTGAATCTTATGACAATAAAGATAGCGGAAATGAAAATGCAGATGGATTTGCAGCAAAATTAACTTGTGGCACTGGAAATATCTTTAGAAATTGTGTGGCGCATCATAATATTGATGATGGCTGGGATTTGTATACCAAAAGTGATACTGGACCAATTGGTGTTATTGTTTTAGAAGGTTGTATTGCGCATCATAATGGTACTCTTACTACTGGAGGCACTTCAGGAGGCGGTGATAAAAATGGCTATAAATTAGGATCATCGGCTCATCAAATTAATCACATTGTAAGAAGATGTATTGCATTTAACAATGGTAAACATGGTTTTACCGACAATGGTAACATTGGTGCCATAGAATTTACCAATAATACATCTTACAATAACGAAGGTTATAATTGGCATACTAGAGACGGTGCAAGTCATGTTTTTAAAAATAATCTTTCTTTTGATAATGGAACCAATGATCGCATTAGAGGAAATAGCACTGCTCCAAATTCTTTTGTTGGAGCAACAGGTGGTTTTACTGTAACTAGTTCTGATTTTGTAACTTTAACTATGGGAGTCAATGCTAATCCTACAGGAAATGGTTTTCTTAATTTAAATACAAATAGCGATTTAATTGATGCGGGTGTAACTTCTACAGGAATTATTTATTCTGGTGTTAAACCTGATTTAGGTGCTATTGAATCAGGAGCTACAAATGGAGGAGGAGGAACAGCTGAAATTTTACTATCAGCTACTACTACTAATAGTGTTGTCAATTTAAATTGGAGTATTTCAAATCTTACCGTTACAGGTTTAGAAGTTTATAGAGACACCGATTCTAATCCGAGTGGAAGAGTGCGTATAGCACAAGTTCCAACAACTACAAGAAATTACACCGATAGCAATGTAACAAATGGAACCACTTATTATTATTGGATAAAAGCCAATGGAAGCATCAATTCAAATGCTGCTTCTGCAACTCCAGCAGGTTCCAATGGAGGTGGTTCAACAAGCAATCAAATTCATAATTTTACCGTGTCAGAAAAAAACAGTTCTTTTTATAGTATTTCAGGAAATATGAATGCAACTGATGGTTCCGTAAATTATAACGGACTCAACTTAACACGAAGATTAAAAATTGAATCCAGTACTTCTATTACTTTTAGTACAACTACTGCAGCAACATTAACCTTAGTATTTGACAGTAATTTTACTGGGAATATAAAAGTAGATAATATTTCTTATCCTGCTAGTTCAGGAATAGCATCTATAAGTATATCAAGTGGTTCACATACTATAACAAAGGATAATGTAGCCAATCTATATTATATCAGTTCAATTTTTAATTCCAATCGTATGAGTTATGAAGCAGAAAAAGAGAGTAGCAATGAAACTGATATTGTAGTGTATCCCAATCCAGCGCAAGATGAATTACAAATAAATCTTCCAAATAAATATGTAAATGGAACTTTTACAGTAATTAATTTAGAAGGAAAAGAATTTTTAAAAACAATTATTCAAAACGATCAAAGTAGAGTAGATATTAGTCATTTAAAATCAGGAGTTTATATTCTCAAAATAAATAGCAATAATGGTTCCTACACCAAATCATTTATTAAAGAATAAGTAAATGAGTAACCCGATAAATAAACTATCGGGTTACATTTTTTATAAAATCCAGGCTTCTAAAGTTTTACTCTCAAATAAGCTAAGTTCTTTCAAAAATTAATAGATTTTTAACAGCAAATGTAAGATAGTTAACATTTGTTCCTTTATATCATTAGTAATTTTGTAATAACAATAAAATTAGTAGTGAAAATGAAAAATATAAAAACGATAAGTTTGATTCTCATTAGTTTGATAACTTTGAATTGCGAATCTAAAAACTCAAAAAAGAATTCAGAAGACACCCAAGAACTTCAAAATGTCTCAGAATCTAAAATAACAATAGAAAATCAAAATTTAGATCAATATGCAACAGCATATTTTGCATCAGGGTGTTTTTGGTGTGTGGAAGCAATTTTTGAAAGTGTAAAAGGAGTTCATGAAGTAGTTTCTGGCTATAGTGGTGGTAATCAACCGAATCCAAATTATGAAAAGGTAAGTAGTGGCAGTACCGATTATGCGGAAGCGGTAAAAATATATTATGACCCAAAAATAATTTCCTTCAACGATTTAGTCATTATCTTTTTTGGTTCACATGATCCAACTACTTTAAATAGACAAGGACCAGATGCAGGTACACAATATCGATCAATAGCATTTTACAAAAATGATTCTGAAAAAGATATCATTCAGAACTACATCAATCTATTGAAAAAGGAAAAACGTTTTGATAAACCTATTACTACAGAAGTAAAAAAATTCACTAAATTTTATCCTGCGGAAGACTATCATCAAAATTATGAATCTTTACATCCCAATAATTCGTATATACAAAATGTATCAGTACCTAGAATCAATCGATTCAAAAATAAATTTCCAAACTATTTAAAATAAAAAAATTATGAAAGCTATTGCATATCAGTTTATAAATGTCTTAATGATTAGTTTTTTGACCATTTCATCATTATCTTGTCAAGAAAAGAAAACAAATTCAAAAACAACAGTTCAGAAATATCCTGAAGCTTTAAGTAAAAACGAATGGAAAACTAAATTAAGCAAAAATGCGTATTATATAATGGTCGAACAAGGCACAGAACCAGCATTTGACAATGCATACTATAACAATCATAAAAAAGGAATTTATGTAAGTGCCGCAACCGGAAAACCATTATTTAGTTCTGAAGATAAGTTTGATTCAGGCACAGGTTGGCCATCCTTTACAAAACCTATAAACAAAGATGCTGTGATTTGTGTAAAAGATAACAGTTATGGAATGACACGTGATGAAGTTGTTGAAAAAGCTACCGGTTTACATTTAGGCCATGTGTTTAATGATGGACCAGAACCAACAGGATTAAGATATTGTATCAATTCAGCAGCATTAAAATTCATAGAAGAAAAATAACCAAACGAGTGAGTTACATGCTCACTTTATCATTTTCTATTTTACATAATGTATATTATAATTCAATTATATATATAGTTCAATATGCTATAATTACACTAATTCTAACATTATAAAACTATTGAATAATTAATTTATCGGAATAAATGCCGTTATCGGTTTGTATTTGAAAGAAATAGATACCTTTAGAAAGATGATTGGTAGTATATCTATTTGAAGAAATATTCTTTTTGTCAATCAGTTTACCAGAAAAATCATATAACGAAAATACAAACGTATCCGAATTTACATTAAAATTTAAAACTTGATTTTCACGAACTGGATTTGGATAAATTTGTATGGTAGCATTTAAATTAATAGTATCAATACCTAAAGAATTACAATTTCCTGAATAATTCGCTGTAGCGTCTTTTAACCAAGTAGCATAATTACCAACACCAGCAGTCGCATTTGTGCCATTATCAACTTCGATACAACTTAATGAAGGATTATTCGTTGCATTAAATGAATTTAAAATGTTGTTGGTACCGTTTTTAACAAATAAAGTATTTAATGCATTATAGGCTGCATTTAAGCTTGTTAATTGTGTATTAGTATTTAAATTTAAATCTGTAATTTGATTTCCAAGTATGTTTAAATATTGTAGATTTGGTAAACTACTCACATCTAAGCTTGTTAAAGAATTATTAGATACGTCTAAAAATGCAATAATTGAAGTATCCGAAAAAGTTATACTCGTTAGATTCATATTGGTTAAACTAACATCATATAAAATAGGATTTCCGCTTAAATCTATTGTTGTAATTGGATTATTATCAATATAAAGCGCTTCTATAGATGTAAAATCTTGTAAACCAGTTAAATCTGAAATATTGTAATTGCTTAAAATATTTAAGTCTTCTAAACCAGAAATATTATCTGTAGGTACATAATTATCCAATGGTCCAAAATCAATGGATAAATCTATTAACAATTGTTCAAAACCATCATCTGGAATATAAGTGTTTTGAGAATAAATAATATGGGTAAATAGCAGTGAAATTAATAAAAAGTAATGCTGCTTCATAAATTTATAATTAAAATTATTAACAAATTTATAAAAAAGTTTGAAAAAACAATGCTTTTACAGAAAAAACCCCCATAAACAGGTGTTTTTACCTGGTAAAAAAAGCGTAAGGGTTTAAAATTACGAAATAAAAAATTGTATACCATTGAATAAAATCATAGATTTGCGTCCCTTTAACTATTACGTCTATGGAAAATAAATATGCACAAAAATTAATTGAGAAAATTCAAAAAGAATTGTTACAAAACAAATTTGATTTGGACTCAATTATTACCGATTTAAAGAAAATTAGGGAATATTCTCTTGAAGAACAAAACCCAGTGGTTACTAAAGCTTTACGTTTAGCTTATGAACATTTAGAAGCAAACAATGCCTTTTTAATTGGTATTCCAGATGATGAACCAATACATGAGGATGATCAAACGGAACAAAATGTATCTGAAGAAAATGATATTGAAAGTTTTGAATATTTCTTATCTCTTTTACATGATTTATCTAAAAAGAATAATTTATTAGATTTAAGAGAATACAATAAAGCATTTATTGCTTTTTAATAAAACTCAAAAAAATACTAAAAGAGTTCATCATGAACTCTTTTTTTTTATCTATACTTTAACAGAAAAACCTTAAAAATCTTAGTAAATTTGCATTCCTAAATCTATTTTTATGTACAAGCAAAAAAAATCTAGAGTCAGACTTCTACATCAATATTATAAATATACCGGCTTTTATTCCTTTATTTGGGAAAATTCAAAAAAAGCTTTAGTACCTCTTGCAGTCATTGTTGGTATTCTTTTGTATATTAATTATTATGTAATGAGTATTGACGAAATGTTGGTTTATGTGACTCAAAATTTTAGCGATGTAACCATATTTTCTTTATTTCTTGTTTCTGAAAGTATTTTAGGTTTGTTACCTCCAGATATTTTTATTGCTTGGACCAAAAATACTTCCTCTCCACTACTCTATTTATCGATATTAGCAGCACTTTCCTATTTAGGAGGTGTTATATCTTATTATAAAGGAAGAACTTTATTACTTATACCCAAAATAAATGATTATTTGGAAGGAAAAATGACAAAGCATATTCGAAACATGCAAAAATGGGGCGGTTTTTTAATTGCAGTAGGAGCCTTATTGCCTTTGCCTTTTGCAATTGCTTGTTTGGCAGCTGGAATGATTAAATTTCCACAAAAACATTTTTTTCTTTTTGCTTCCCTTAGAATATTTCGTTTTGTTATTTATGGATACGTTATTTACGCTGCTTTATCATGATTAAATTTTTTAAAATTATCGCTTCATTAGAAGGAATTTCCTTATTAGCCCTTTTATTTTTTGCCATGCCAATGAAATATGCATTTGACCAACCTGTATATGTAAAATATATAGGAATGGCTCACGGTATATTATTCTTATTATATATTGCTTTAGCAGTTCTATTAAAATTCGAACAAAAATGGGAAGCAAAAAAATTTGCTATCATCTGCTTGGCTTCAGTTATTCCTTTTGGAACTTTTTATATTGAAAAAAAATACTTGTAAATTTTAATAGATGATTCTTTTTAATTGGGCTTATAAAATACTCAAAGACTTAGATTTTAGTGAAAATATTGCAATTTATACTAATCTTTTAATCAATATTTTTATTTTAATCCTTATAGCCTATTTGTTAGATTACATTTTTAAAAAAATATTGATTATTGTTTTAGCTATTGTAGCAGCTCGAACGAAATCTACTTTCGATGATTTTTTAGTAGCTAATAAAACTGCTAAATACATAGCTCATTTAATTCCTCTTATTTTTATTTACAAAACGGTTCCTATTATATTAAAAGATTTTAGCTATTGGGAAGTTTTTTTCGAAAAAAGTGTCAAAATATATATTATTATTCTTTCACTTTGGATCATTCGAAGTGTTTTTAATGCCTTAAAAGACTATCTCAAAAACAAACCAAGATATAGTGATAAACCCATAGATAGTTATATACAAGTAATCATGATTATGCTCTGGATATTTGGAATAATTTCTTTTATATCAGTGTTATTTAGTGTCAATAAAACTGTTTTTGTAACTACTTTAGGTTCAGTTTCTGCTATAGTAATATTAATTTTTAGGGATACAATTCTTGGTTTTGTGGCCAGTATATCCGTTTCCGTAAATGATATGGTTCGCATTGGTGATTGGATAACTATGGATAAATTTGGAGCAGATGGGGATGTAATCGAAATTAATTTGGCTACTGTAAAAGTTAGAAACTTTGACAATACTACAACAACAATACCTACTTATAGTTTAATTTCGGATAGTTTTAAAAATTGGAGAGGCATGCAAAATTCAGATGGTAGAAGAATTAAGCGTTACCTTTTAATTAAAGCAAAATCAGTACATTTTATAGAAAAAGAACAATTAGAATATTACAATAAAATTCAGAATATAACTTCATACATTACGCATAGACAAGCCGATATTGAAAAATATAATACCAATAATACTATTGATAAATCATTAATTGTTAATGGAAGAAATCTTACCAATTTAGGCCTATTTAGAAAATATATTGAAACCTATTTAAAAAATCATTCCGGTATTAATAAAGGTATGATGCTTATGGTAAGGCATTTACAACCTACAGAGAAAGGAATACCTATCGAAATCTATTGTTTTTCAAAAGATAAAACTTGGGAGAATTACGAACATATAATGGCCGATATTTTCGACCATATCATAGCGTCTGTTTCCTTTTTTAATTTAGAAGTATACGAAATAGATAATTTAGTAACTACTCCTTAAAATTATTTTTCAATCTTTCATCAACAAATTCAACTTTTGTTTTACCATGAGGCTTAGGTTTTCCATGCTCATCTAAATTAACCATAGTTATCGAATCCACTGTTAATATGGTCTCCTGAGTCATCTTATTTCGTGCTTTGCATTTTAAAGTTAAAGAAGTTTTCCCAAATTTAATAACTTCAATCCCTAATTCAATAATATCCCCTTGTTTAGCAGAACTCATAAAATTAATTTCTGTCATATGCTTGGTAACTACACGTGTATTTTCCAATTGAATAATAGTGTATAATGCCGCTTCTTCATCTATCCAAGCCAATAATCTTCCTCCAAATAAAGTTTCGTTAGGGTTTAAATCTTCTGGTTTAACCCATTTTCTAGTATTAAATCGCATCATTATTTTATTTTCTATTACATTAAAAAAAAACAAAAATAGAACAATGCCTAAAATTATTGATATAATAACGTAATTTTTATTTTTTATAAACTTAAAAATGCCTACTTTCGCACTTATTTTTTAACATTATAAAAATTATGAAGAAAGTTATTGTTTTTTTATCCCTTTCAATGATGTTTTCGTCTTTGATTTGTGCCCAAGAAGAAGTTAAAAAACAAGAAGAGATTGATTTTAACAAATGGTCTATCGATTTTAATGCTGGTCTAAGCAAACCTACTACACCATTTTCTGCAAATTACTATGCGAGTAATACTAATTTTATCCATGGTGATTTAGGCTTAAGGTACATGTTTAATAATAAATTTGGTTTAAAATTAGACGTGGGGTATGATTCATTCAAAAACAAATCAGAAAGTTTTGAATTTGAAGGACAATACTATAGAACGGATTTACAAGGTGTACTTAACTTAGGTAGAGTACTTAACTTTGAAGAATGGACGAACACTGTTAATCTTCAAGCCCACACAGGTTTAGGTTTTTCTTTTATGACAAACGATAAATTTGAAGGTAATGATGATATGACTAACTTCATTTTAGGTCTTACTGCTCAATTCAGATTATCTAATAGACTTGCATTGAATGCAGATTTTACTATGATTAATAATGTGAATCAAACCTATACATTTGATGGTTATGAAGATCCTTCTGTTGCTGGTGACAGAGGTTTTAACAGTACTTTGTATAATGCAAGTATTGGATTCTCTTTTTACTTAGGTAAAAATGAAAAACATGCAGATTGGTTTATTCCAAGAAATAAACAATTGGATGAATTGGAAGCTCGTGTAGCTGAATTAGAAACCATGATGAATGATACGGACCGTGATGGTGTGCCTGATTATTTAGATGTTGAGCCAAATTCTATTACTGGTGTTGCCGTTGATACAAAAGGACGTGCAGTTGACATGAACAATAATGGTATTCCTGATGAAATTGAGTCTTATATTGAAAAAGTGAAAGGAAATCAAACTGCAAAAGAAGGTCAATCTATTGAAGATATCATTAACGGTGGTTATGTAAATGTTTATTTTGATACCGCTTCAAGTAAACCAAGAGCGGATTCTTACGCTGCAATCAACTTTGTTGTACAATATTTAAAATCAAATCCTGGTACTAGCGTTGAAGTAATTGGTTATGCTGATGAAATTGGTACTTCTGAATATAATGATAAATTATCTGCTGCAAGAGCTTCTTTTGTTAAAGATGTTATTATTAAAGCTGGTGTAGATGCTTCTCGTTTAGTGGATGTAGCTAAAGGTGAAGATGCTTCTGTAGATGTAAATTCTCCTTATGCGAGAAAATTAGTAAGAAGAGTAACTTTCAAATTGAAGTAATTAACAATACTATCTTAATAACTTAAAAAGAGCCTTCAAAATTGAAGGCTCTTTTTTTTTAACTTTAGTTATACTATAAATCACACTATTATGAGAACTAAAGATGAAGCTATATTAGAAATTAGAGGTGAATCCATAGGTGTTATTACTGAAACTTCTTCATCAGAAGAAAAATTTCAGAATCTAACTTTAAGACCTATTTTAAAATTTCAAAATGATTTGTTTTTAGAAGTTTTTCGTAATTATGCTGTGAAACAAAAAGGTGTTTTTTTTACACTTAATCCAGAAAAAAAAATGAATTATATTGAACATGTAATTCAAAGAGATATTAAATTTAGAAATGCCTTAAAAGGAATGGTAATTGGCATGTTTACCATTTCAGAATACAAAGAGTATATTCAAAATTCTTCTAATATTAATAAAAGAATGATGAATTTACTCATTGAAAGGTTAAAAAGTCAAATTCAATTATTTGAATAATTTTTTATGAATACAAACTTTCTCCATTTAAATTTGTAGTTAAGACTTCACTCATGTAATTAAAGAAAGGTCGCATCGCTTGAAAAGTCGCTATTACATTTTCTTGGAAATTTGGAGCCAATACTTCCTCATTGGTAAAAGTTCGGGTAACTAAAAATTGTTTTTTTCGAATCAAATCTATATTGGGATGATTCTTATCAAAATCTCGTGGTGCTGTCTTCAACTCTTCCCCTTCTAAAGAATCAAAATAGGTTTTAAATTTTTCTTCAGATGTAATTTCTCTTAATTCGGATGCATCCAATTCCAATTCTTTTCGAATACGTAACAAATCCTCGGCATTAGGTTCCCAAAAACCACCACCTACAAAACTTTTATCATTTTCAATATGCAAATAGTAACCTCCTCGCAATAATGGTTTGGTTCTTCGATAGGCTACACTAAAATTAACTTTGTATGGTAATTTATTCTTTGAAAATCGAACATCTCTATAAATTCTAAAGATTTGCATATGTTCTATATGATCTATTTTTCCTAAATCCTCACCAACTCCTGTAAAGAATTGTTTCATAGATTTAGCATATTTATCATATCTTTTCTTATTTTCAGCAAACCATTCTCGATTATTATTTTCTTTTAAATCTAATAAAAATGATAAAGATTCTTGATTAATTTGGCTCATTTTTTGATTTTTTAAAAATTTAAATTGTTAAAAAAATGTTAACGAATTGTTTTTTGTGATTCTGTTTAAAATTTTAATTCATAACTTTAAATACCCCAAAGTCTAATTAAATACTTACTATTATGAAAACAAAGTTACTTTTATTACTGCTACTAACTAACTTCGTTTACAGTCAAGTAACGGACGTATTAACCAATTACAACTCTGCTGGGATATCTAATCTTACGTATAAAGATAATTTTATTTATTTTAATTCGTATGTAGAAAAGAAAATTTATCGTTTTGATTACACACAAACCAATCCAACAGTTGAATTAGTGTATCAATTCTCTGAAAATCCTAATTTTGTATTTGTCAAAAATGACATTTTGTATGTGGGTGTAGAAAACCCATATCAAACTTACAAAATTAATCTTGCTAGTGATAATTTTTACACTACTCCTGTTGCGAATGTGGCTGGTCCAATGGTACAAATTAATGATGATTTGTATATTGGCCAATATGCAGCATCAAAAATAGTAAAAGTAAATCTAACTACCTTACAACAATCTGATGTTTTAGTGGGTTACAAACCTAACTTTTTTACGGTTTATAATAATAAATTATTTTTTACATCGAATTACACGAATGCATTATATAAATATGATGCATCAACTGGAAATTTAGATACCGTTTTAAATAATTTAAACTATGCTTCCGGAATTGTTATGAATGATACCTCATTTTATATTTGTGAAAGCGCTGCTAGTTCTATTTCTTGGTATACTAATCCAGATTTTCAATTTGAAAGTATGGTTCAATTACCAGCTAATTCATGGCCTAATGGATCTATTATAATTGATAACGAACTTTTTTTCGTTCAAACGATTGCCGGAAAAATTTCAAAAATGACCATAAATACGACATTAAGTACTACTCATTTTGCGAATCAGGGATCAAAAATTATGATTTACCCAAATCCGAGTTCTGATACTATAAAAGTTGAAAGTTTATATGCTTTTGATACCTATCAGATTTATGATATGCAAGGGAAATTGATTGAAAATAAAGAAATGAACAATAATAGCATTAATATTTCTAATTTATCTAAAGGAAAATATATTTTGGCTTTGGATAAAATGAGACATTCTTTTATAAAGAATTAAAAATGAAGTTATTATATATGAATTCTATAAAACTATTCGAGTTACGTTTTTAAAATTCATTAAATAACAAACTTAAAAAACGCTCTAGAATATAAATTTAGAGCGTTTTTTATTGTTTTAAATCCAAATTTATTTCACTCGTTCCTTTAAAACGTGAACCACATTTTCCAGCTGAAAACCTTTGGCTTGTAATAAAATCAAATAATGGAATAATAAATCTGCACTTTCAGATAAAAAAAGAGTATCATTTGCATCTTTTGCTTCAATTACAACTTCAACAGCTTCTTCTCCTACTTTTTGTGCTATTTTGTTTATCCCTTTCGAAAATAAACTAGCCACATAACTTTTATCAACTGCAGCGTTTTCTTTTCTATTTTTAATGGTTCTCTCTAATTCACTTATAAAACCATATTCTTGAGTATTTGTTTCTTGCCAACAAGTATCTGTTCCAGTATGACAAGTAGGTCCTTTTGGTCTAACTTGAACCAGTAAACTGTCATTATCACAATCATTTTTAATAGAAACTAATTCTAAATAGTTACCACTCTCCTCTCCTTTTGTCCATAATCTTTTTTTGGAACGACTGTAAAAAGTGACTTTATTTGTTGCTACTGTTTGGTCAAAAGCTTCTTGATTCATATAACCCAACATTAACACGTTCTTGGTAACATTGTCTTGAATAATTGCAGGAATGAGTCCGTCATTATTTTTTGTAAAATCTATTTTCATATTCAAAGTTTATTGACAATTTTTAATCAATTATGTTGTATCATTTTAAATTCGGATAGAGATACCTTTATCTTTTAAAAAATATTTCAAATTTGGAATTTCAATTTCTTGATAATGAAAAACACTCGCTGCTAAAGCTGCATCTGCTTTTCCTTGCATAAATGCATCAGCAAAATGTTGTGTATTACCTGCTCCTCCAGAAGCAATAATTGGAATATTAACCCATTCGGAAAGTTTTGACAAAGCTCCATTTGCAAAGCCATTTTTAGTTCCATCATGATCCATAGAAGTAAATAAAATTTCTCCTGCACCTCTTTTTTCCACTTCTTTTGCCCAATCAAACAAATCTAAAGTTGTAGGTTCTTTGCCTCCCACAAGATGAACTACCCATTTATCATTTATTTTTTTGGCATCTATAGCTACTACAACACATTGACTTCCAAATTTTGTTGCCAATTCGTTTATTAAATCCGGTCTTTTAACAGCAGAAGAATTAATTGAAACTTTATCTGCACCGTTTTGTAATAAAAGAGTCACATCTTCAATAGAAGAAATACCACCGCCAACCGTGAAAGGTATATTGATTTTTTTAGCAACTTCTTTTACCAGATTAGCCAAGGTTTTTCTGCATTCTTCAGTTGCTGAAATATCTAAAAAAACTAGTTCATCTGCTCCAGTCTCTGAATATTTTTGAGCAAGTTCAACTGGATCACCAGCATCTTTTAAATCTAAAAAATTGATACCTTTTACGGTACGCCCATTTTTAATATCCAAACAAGGAATAATTCTTTTTGTAAGCATTTTAATTAATAATATAAGATTCTAATTGCTTTAATGTAATTCTTCCTTCATAAATTGCTTTACCAATAATAGTCCCTTCACATCCTAGTGCTGCCAATTTTGGTAATTCTTCAAAAGTAGAAATCCCTCCAGATGCAATTAATTTAACAGAAGGAACTGATTGTAAAATTTCTTTATACATTTCAAAACTAGGTCCTTGAAGCATTCCATCTTTCGCAATATCAGTACAGATCACATAAGAAATCCCTTCTTTTTCATACTTTTGAATGAAAGGAATTACTTCTTCGTTACTCTCTTCTAACCAACCAGAAACAGCAATTTTTCTATGATGCGCATCCGCTCCAAGTATAATTTGGTTTGCACCAAATTCCTTTAACCAATTTTTAAATAAGGATGGATTTTTTACTGCGATACTGCCACCTGTTATTTGTTGTGCTCCACTATTGAAAGCAATTATTACGTCTTCGTTGGATTTTAATCCTCCTCCAAAATCAATTTTTAAACTCGTTTTTAAAGCAATTTGTTCCAAAACCTTATAATTTACAATACGATTCGATTTGGCACCATCTAAATCCACTAAATGTAGATGTGTAATACCATGATTTTCAAAAGATTTAGCTACTTCAAGAGGATTTTCGTTGTATATTTTCTTTGTCGAATAATCGCCTTTAGATAATCGAACACATTTTCCGTCTATAATATCAATTGCTGGAATAATTCTCATATTTTCAGTAATTTTAATTGGTCATTGTTATGAAATTTTTAAGGATTTTTTCACCATACACTCCACTTTTTTCAGGATGAAATTGTACACCATAAAAATTATCTTTACGTAACGCAGTTGCGTATTCGGTTTCATAATTAGTAAAAGCAATTGCATGTGAATTTTTAGGTGCGTAATAACTGTGAACCAAGTACATGTATTCATTTTCAGAAATACCTTCAAATAAAGAAGATTTGAGTTGGTAAATTGTATTCCAACCCATCTGAGGAACTTTCACAGAATTAGAAAATTTAAGGATATCCACATCAAAAACACCCAAACCTTTTGTTGTACCTTCTTCAGAACTTTTGCATAGTAATTGCATTCCCAAGCAAATCCCTAAAACAGGTTGTTTTAATGTGGGAATTAATATATGCAAACCACTTTCTATTAATTTTTCCATTGCGCTACTAGCTTCTCCTACACCAGGAAAAATTACTTTATCTGCATTTTTAATTTTTTTCCAATTGTTTGTAACCACGGCTTCAATACCAATTCTTTGCAAAGCGAATAGAATACTTTGAATGTTACCCGCTCCATAATCT
Organism: Flavobacteriaceae bacterium; assembly: GCA_002862755.1. Lineage (GTDB taxonomy): Bacteria > Bacteroidota > Bacteroidia > Flavobacteriales > Flavobacteriaceae > Flavobacterium. The sequence continues at coordinate 64,922 of PKDY01000047.1, forward strand.
ATGATTGCTATTTTCATTTGTTTACATTTATTATTTAAAGCATTCCTTTTGTACTTGGTAAAATCATTTTATCTGCATCTCTTTTTACAGCAACTTTAATCGCTTTAGCAAAAGCTTTGAAAATAGCTTCAATCTTGTGATGCTCATTAATTCCTTCTGCTTTTATATTTAAATTTGCTTTTGCACCATCTGTAAATGATTTAAAGAAATGATAAAACATTTCTGTAGGCATTTCACCAATTTTTTCGCGTTTGAATTCTGCATCCCAAACCAACCAATTTCTCCCTCCAAAATCGATCGCTACTTGTGCCAAACAATCATCCATTGGCAAACAAAAACCATAGCGTTCAATACCCAGTTTATTTCCTAAAGCTTTAGCAAAGACTTCTCCTAAAGCGATAGCCGTATCTTCAATAGTATGGTGTTCATCTACTTCTAAATCACCTTTAACTTGAATGTCTAAATCCATTTGGCCATGACGTGTAATTTGATCTAGCATATGATCAAAAAAAGCCAAACCGGTTTGAATATTGCTTTTTCCAGAACCATCTAAATTTAGTTCAATATGAATATCTGTTTCATTGGTTTTCCTAGAAACAGTAGCCGTCCTTTCTTTTAATTTTAAGAATTCATAGATTTGTTGCCAATCATTGGTTTCCAAAGCAATACAACTATTTAATTCTTCTTTTTTTACTGAAATTTCATTGGTTCCCAAATGTGTAAAATCATTAATAAAAATGGCTTTTGCACCTAGATTTTTAGCCAATTCTACATCAGTCAATCGATCTCCAATAACATAGGAATTTGCTAAATCATATTCCTCAGAAAAATACTGTGTTAATAAGCCTGTACCCGGTTTACGAGTGGGTGCATTTTCATAAGGAAAAGTTCTATCAAGAAATACTTGGTCAAAAACTACTCCTTCATTGACATAGGTGTTAATTATAAAATTATGCACGGGCCAAAACGTTTCTTCTGGAAAAGAAGCCGTTCCTAATCCGTCTTGATTGGTTATCATTACCAATTCAAAATCTAATTCTTTAGCTATTTTACTTAGAAAAGGAATGCATTTTGGATAGAAAATCATTTTTTCAAATGAATCGATTTGTTCATCTGATGTTTCTTTAATTATAGTTCCATCACGATCGATGAATAATACTTTTTTAGACATTTTTTAAATTTTTAAGTAGTTCAATTACTTTTTCGTTTTCTTTAGGAGTACCAATTGAAATGCGCAAACAGCTTCTGCACAAAGAATCATTAGAACGATTTCGAACCACAATTCCATTTTCTAAAAATTGATTGTATTGAAAAGTAGCATTATCTACTCTAAACAAGATAAAATTGGTTTCTGAAGGAAAAATTTCAGTTACAATTTTACAACAAACCAATGCTTTCATTACCTTTTCTCTTTCTTGCTTTATTTCTTCAATTTCATAAATATACTTTAAACTGGCAAGTTTTTCGATGGCTAAACTTTGAGAAACACTATTTACATTATAGGGTGGTTTAATCTTTTCTAACACAGCTATAATTTCTGAAGAGGCAAATAACAACCCTAAACGTAATCCAGCCATTCCATAAGCTTTCGACAAGGTTTGTACAATAATTAAATTATCAAATTCAGCAATGCGTTTTAACCAAGTAGGACGATCAGAAAATTCAATATAGGCCTCGTCTATCACTACTAATCCATTAAATTCATTTAAAATTCGCAAAATACTTTCTTCAGAAAAGCTATTTCCAGTAGGATTATTAGGCGAACATAGAAATAGTAATTTGGTATTTTCATTCGCTCTATTTAAAATTGAATTCACATTGGGTTGGAAATCCTCATTTAAAATTATTTTTTTATTTTCTATAGCATTCAAATTTGCCAAAACACCATACATTCCATATGTAGGCGGTAAAGTGATTATATTATCAACATTGGGTTCGCAAAAAGCTCTAAACAATAAATCGAGTACTTCGTCACTACCATTACCCACTAAAATATTTTTTGGAGAAACATTTTTAATAGTTGCCAAAACTTCTTTTAAAGCCGTTTGATGTGGATCCGGATAGCGATTTATTCCATTTTCAAATGGGTTTTCATTGGCATCAAGGAATATCATATCCTCACTAGTTGCATCATTAAATTCATCCCTTGCAGAAGAATAGGGTCGCATAGATTTCACATTTTCTCTAACCAATGCTTCTAAATTTACATTTTTCAATTTAATTGCCATACTATGTTTACTTATGTTTTTTTATTTTAGTTGATTTAATCGAAGCGTTACTGCATTTTTATGTGCCTGTAAGCCTTCTGCTTCTGCCATTTTTTCAATTGCACTGCCTATATTTAGAATTCCTTTTTCAGAAATCTTTTGAAATGTCATTGCCTTTAAAAAACTATCTAAATTGACACCACTGTAACTTTTAGAATAGCCATTTGTTGGCAAAGTATGATTGGTCCCAGAGGCATAATCTCCAGCACTTTCTGGCGTATAATTACCAATAAAAATAGAGCCTGCATTTTCAATATTATTTATAAAATAAGCTTCATTTTTTGCGCATATAATAAAATGTTCTGGTCCGTATTCATTAATAAGTGCCAATGCTTCTTCATCCGTTTCTACAAATAGTAACTTAGAATTTTGAATGGCTATTGTAGCTATTTCTTTTCTAGGCAACACTTGTAATTGGTTTTCGACTTCTTTTTCGACTTCTAAAAGTATTTTTTTAGAAGTTGTAACCAAAATGACTTGACTGTCTTTTCCGTGTTCTGCTTGGCTTAATAAATCAGAGGCAACAAAACTAGAAATAGCCGTTTCATCTGCATAAATTAATAATTCACTTGGCCCAGCTGGCATGTCTATAGCAACGCCTAATTGTGATGCATATTGCTTTGCAATAGTAACAAATTGATTTCCAGGACCAAAAATTTTATACACTTTAGAAATAGATTCGGTTCCCAATGTCATTGCAGCAATGGCTTGTATACCTCCTATTTTATAAATTTTATTTACGCCACATAATTGCGCAGCAAATAAAATAGTAGGATTAATAATACCGTTTTTATCGGGTGGTGTGCATAAAATTATCTCTTTACAACCCGCAATTTTTGCTGGAATTGCTAACATAAGTACTGTTGAAAAAAGAGGTGCCGAACCTCCTGGAATGTATAAACCTACTTTTTGTATAGGTCTTTTCTCTTGCCAACACAAAACCCCTTCTGTGGTTTCTACTTCTAACCTAGAAGTTTTTTGAGCACTGTGAAATTTTTCGATGTTACTTTTTGCAGTATAAATAGCTTGTTTCAATTCGTCTGAAACTCGATTGGAAGCTTGTTCTATTTCTTCTGATGTAACTTCTAATGATTCTAGAGTAACACCATCAAACAAAGAAGTATATTTAAATAGGGCTTGATCTCCTTTTTGCTGTACTTCTTTAAAAATTCCTTTAACCGTTTCTTCCACATCTTCAAAAGTTGAAGTTGGTCTTTTTAAAATTGTAGTCCACTCGTTTGGATTTGGGTTATATATTGTATTCATATTCACTTAATTTAAATTATAAAACCATTTTTTCAATTGGGCAAACCAAAATGCCTTCCGCTCCAGCTTCTTTGAGTTGATCAATTACTTCCCAAAAGGTATCTTCTTCGATAACGGAATGTAAACTACTCCAACCCGCTTCACTAAGAGGCATTACTGTGGGACTTTTCAAAACGGGAAGAATTTTCGTTATTATTGGTATTTTTTCATTGGGCACATTCATTAAGATATATTTTGATTTTCTCGAACGCAATACCGCTTGAATACGAAATTGCAGTTTGTCAAGAATTTGTTTCGCTTCTTCAGCAATTTGAGGAGAAACTGCTAAAACTGCTTCACTTTTTAAAATGACTTCTACCTCTTTTAAACCGTTTTTAAACAAAGTACTTCCACTTGAAACAATATCAACTATAGCATCTGAAAGACCAATATTTGGTGCAATTTCAACGGAACCAGAAATTTGGTGAAGGTCTACTTCCATACCTTTTGAAGAAAAATAATCAATTACAGTATTCGGATAAGAAGTGGCAACTCGTAAACCATTTAAATCGGAAATTGAGTTGTAATTAAAAGCTTTAGGAACGGCTACAGAAACTTTACATTTTGAAAAGCCTAACTTTTCGGCAACCGATATATTTTTCCCTTTTTCTACCAAAAGGTTATCGCCTACAATAGCTACATCCACTACTCCATCAATTAAATATTGTGGAATATCAGAATTTCTTAAAAAATAAACTTCTAAAGGAAAATTGGATGCGGTTACTTTTAATTGGTCATTCCCATTATAAATGGAAATACCCGAATCCTTCAATAATTGAATACTGTCATCGTAGAGACGACCTGATTTTTGAATGGCAATTTTTAAAATACTCATTGGTTTGTTCTAAAATGCTTGAGTAAATCATATTGCTTTTTGTAAAAGAAAAAACCCGTTTGATTTACTCAAACGGGTTTATAATTATTTTGGATTACTACAAAATCATCATTGCCTCGCTCGAGCGTGGAAAAAATGATGATGATGATGTAATTGATTTAAAAACATAGTTTTGTGTTATTTTTTAACAGTACAAATATAAAAACAAACTTTTTTAAAAAACAAATCTTTTGCAAAAAAATATTTTTTAAATTTTTATTTAGGCCAAATTTACACCAAAAACATGTCCTACTATAGCGGTTAAAACCATAGCAAGAGTTCCCCAAAAAGTAACTCTTAAAACCGCTTTTAAAACATTCGAACCACCTGTTCTTGCAGCTAAAGCTCCTAAAAAAGCTAAAAAAAGTATGGCTAAGGCATACAGCCAATATTCCATATTTTTGACTGGCAAAAATAGAGTTACTAAAAAAGGTAATGCTCCGCCCACAGTAAAAGAAGCCCCAGAAGCTAAAGCTGCTTGTAAAGGTTTAGCTTGACTAATTTCATTAATTCCAAGTTCATCGCGAACATGAGCACCTAATGCATCGTGAGCTGTTAATTCTTGTGCAACTAAAAGCGCTGTTTCTTTTTTGAGTCCTCTAGCTTCATAAATTTCTGCTAGTCGTTGTAATTCAAGTTCTGGCATTTCGATTAATTCTTGTTTTTCTCTTTCTATATCTGCTTTTTCTACATCGGTTTGTGAACTAACAGAAACATATTCTCCCGCAGCCATAGATAAAGCTCCTGCAACTAAGCCTGCTAAAGTTGCTAAAATTACAGGTTCTCTAAACTCACTTGCAGCTGCAACACCAATAGCAATACTTGAAGTAGATAAAATACCGTCATTCGCTCCTAATACAGCTGCGCGTAACCAATTGCTTTTATGAATATAATGGTTCTCTAAATAATTTTCTAATTCCTCTTCTTTACTCATAATAGACTGCTTTTACTTATAACAACATATAAATTTAAAAGATTTTAGTGCAAAATCATTAATTAATTTGAAAAATACCTTTTATAAGCACTTCTGAATTTTGATGTATAAATGAATTGGTCAAAACTTCTGTAAAACTATCGTTTTCAAGACCTGTTTTTACAGCAACTTTTTGGAACTCATATTCATTTACCGTTTTTTTGGTAACTAAATATAAGAATTTTTTATCGCCTTCTTCTGAAAAAGATGTTGTGGGTAAGGCTAATGCTTTTTTGTTGCCAATTACAATTTTGGCATCTGTAAACATTCCCACTACTAATTTTTTCTTTAATTCTGCATCTAAATCTCCAAAAACAGGAATGGAGCGATCCATTTCGTTGATAGCTCTACCAATTGTCTTGATTTTTGATTTGTAAACAGTTTCTATATTGTCACCGATAGTAAATAGAATCTCTTGGTTTTCAGAAAGCTTTAAAATGTCTTTTTCAAATACCGATAAACTCAACATTAAATTGGCGTCATTTACTACTTCTACAATTGTATTTTCTGGAGCAATATAAGCACCAATATTTGCATTTGTGGTGACTACTACTCCATTAATTGGTGAATAAATCGTAACCTGTGAACTCAATTTAGCTCGATTAATAGTATTTGGATTAATATTAATTAATTTTAATTTTTCACGTAATGAATTGTAACTGCTTACCGTTTGTTGGTAATCACTTTCAGCTTTTAAATAATTTTTTTGAGACGTAATATTTTCTTCGAATAAGGCTTTTTGACGCAGATATTCAGATTTTAAATAAGTTAATTGTTCTGAAATTTCAAGATATTCTTTTTGAATATCAATGAATTCAGTATTTTCAATTACAGCAATAGCTTGTCCTTTTGAAACTTTTTGACCAATAATAACATTAGAAGCCTTAATGTAACCGCCTAAAACCGCTGTTATCTTAGCTTTATCTTTTGCAGGAACATCAATTTTTCCTGAAACTTTTAAAATAGCATCAAAATCTTGTTCTTTGGGTGAACCGATTTTCATTTTTGAAGTTTCAAATTGTTCTTTTGTAAGTGCAACTATATTTGAGGTTTCAGTTTGCATTTCCTCCGTATTTGTTTCTTTGCAAGAAGTAAATGCAACTAAAATTAAAAATGTATATATAAATTTGTTCATAATCTATTGGTAATTAATAAATTCTATATCTAAAATGGTGTTGTTATATTCTAAAATGGCATCTAAATAATCTATTTTGATCTGTAGGGCATTCTCTAAACTTTGAATGTATTGAAAAAAATCAATTTCTCCGTGTTTATAACTCATATTGGCCACTTTTAAAATTTCGTCGGAAAGTTTTTTACCCGAAGTCTCATAATAATCGATAGTTGTTTTTATTCCTATTAAATGATTCTTTTTTTGAGCTACAAATTGATTTATTTTAGTTAATTCAGCTTCTTTTTGTTGGTTCCAGCTTTCCTTTTCTAGTTGCAACATTTTTGTTTTTTTAGCATTTCCAGAAAAAAATACTGGAACATTTAAACCTATTTGAAAGCCGTAGAGTGCACTTGACAAACCTGTATTTTTACCTTGAAAATATTCGGCTGAAACGGAAGGAAACCATGCTTGTTTTTGCAATTTTAATTGATAATCATAATTATTTACAACACTCTCATAATAAGAATCATAAACAGTATTGCTTGAATTTTTAATCGAAGCATAATTTAATTCATCCTCATTAACAACAACTAATGAATCCGTTTGCAATAATGCCTGTAAAGAATGGTATGAAGCAGTTCTTTCTTTCTCTATTTTTACTAATTCAGCTGCAATTTTTTGTGATTTTGCTTGTGCTGTAATTTTCTCTAAATAATTGGTTTCGCCTAATTCGAATCGTCTATTGCTTGCTTTTGAGAAACTTTGGTACAAACTATCTAAATACTGATACAGTTTTTCTCTATTTTGCCAATATACGATTTCGTAATAATTTTGGGAAACTTTACGATTTAGTTTATTTTTTTCAATTTCTAAGGTTTTACTTTCAACTTCATAATCTGATTGTAGTTGCTTCTTTTTTGCAAAATAAAGTGAAGGGAAATCAAAATTTTGTTGCACACCAAAAACTTTCAAAGGTTGGTTATTCACCGCTAAATTATTTTGATCATAGCTATAGTAAACCGTTGTTTTATCTAATGTAAAAGCTGTTGTCGCATTCACTTTTGCCTTTTCTAATTTTAATTCTAAAGCTTTAATTTCTTTATTATTTTGATTGGCTAATTGAATTAAATTCGATAATTCATCCTTTTTTTCCTGACTTTGGGTAGTGATTCCAAAAAATAGGAATACTAAGATTAAAGTGGTTGACTTTATTTTTTTGAATTTAAGCAGATTTGAATCTTTCTTATCCAATAATTTGAATAAAACGGGCAACACAATCATTGTTAGTAAAGTAGCTGTAATTAAACCACCAATAACAACAGTAGCAAGAGGTCTTTGAACTTCTGCACCTGCAGAACTTGAAATAGCCATTGGTAAAAACCCCAAAGCAGCAGCCGAAGCCGTTAGTAAAACAGGACGCAATCTATCGGTTGTTCCTTTTATAATTAAATCATCTAAAGTCATATCATCTTGATGCTGTTTTAATTCTTTAAAATGTTCAATTAATACAATTCCATTTAACACTGCAATACCAAAAAGCGCAATAAACCCAACACCTGCTGAAATACTAAATGGTAAATCGCGAATCCATAAGAATAAAATTCCTCCAACAGCTGAAAGCGGAATTGCTGAATATACCATTATCGCTTCTTTTATAGAGCCAAAGGCAAAATATAATAAAATAAAAATCAGTACTAGAGCAATTGGAACAGCAATCGATAAGCGTCCTTTTGCACTTTCTAGGTTTTTAAATTGCCCACCATATTCAATTGAATAACCTTCTGGTAAAACCACTTGACTGCTAATATTATATTTTATATCCTCAACAACACTTTGTAAGTCACGATTTCTAACGTTTACACCTAATACAACTCTTCTTTTGGTATCATCTCTAGAAATCTTAGCGGGACCTTTACTATATTCTATGGTTGCTAATTCGTGTAACGGAATTTGTTCCCCATTGGATAATGAAACAAATAAATTTCGCAAATCATCAATAGAAGCGCGCTTATTTTCATTTAAGCGAACTACTAAATCAAATCGTTTTTCACCTTCAAAGACTTGTCCTGCAGCTTTTCCTGCAAATCCTAGAGCAATGAAGTTATTCAAATCGGAAATATTTAATCCATAACGTGCAATTTTACTTCTGTTATAGCGAACTGACATTTGTGGCAATCCTTCCGTCTTTTCTACTATGATGTCTGAAGCTCCCTCAATATTTTGAATTGCATTTTCAATTTCGATCGCTTTTTGGGCCAAAATATCCAAATCTTCTCCAAACAATTTAATTGCAATATCCGAACGAGTTCCTGAGATTAATTCGTTAAAACGCATTTCAATGGGTTGGGTAAACTCAATTTCCATATTTGGAATTTTCTTCTCGATTGCTTCTTTAATTTTATCAGCTAATTCATCTTTAGAAGTAGCAGAAACCCAATCAATTTGTGGCTTTAATTTCACAATAACATCACTTTCTTCCATGCTCATAGGATCTGTGGGTACTTCTGCAGCACCAATTCTACTAACAACTTGTTCTACTTCAGGAAAATTATCTAATATTATTTTTTCTATTAAGGTTGTGGTTTCAATAGTTGTACTTAGAGAAGTTCCCGTTTTTAAAATCGGTTGGATTACAAAATCACCTTCGTCTAATGTTGGAATGAACTCACCTCCCATTGTAGTGAATAAGAGAATCGTTCCTACTAATAAACTAAAGGCGCTAATTAAAACTTTTTTAGTATTTTTTAATGCCCAATGAATAACAGGTAAATACCATGAATTAAATTTATTGATTAATCGATTTGATACTGAATTTTCTTTTTCTTCTTTAGGTTTTAAGAAAATTGATGAAATAACTGGAACGTATGTCAAACAGAATAGCATAGCTCCTACTAAAGCAAAACTAAACGTCATTGCCATAGGCTTAAACATTTTCCCTTCGATACCTGATAATGATAAAATCGGAATAAACACAATTAAGATAATTAATTGACCAAATATGGCTGAATTCATCATTTTTGTAGCGCTTGTATGCGTTATTTTATCAATTTGGGTTTGTTTATCTTCTTTTGTAAATTGATTTAATGAAACCGATTTTTGTGTTATTTGGAATGCTATAAATTCTACTATAATAACAGCACCATCAATTATAATTCCGAAATCGATGGCTCCTAAACTCATCAGATTGGCATCTATTCCAAAAATATTCATAAAGGAAATAGCAAACAATAAACACAATGGAATTACGGACGCTACCACTAATCCAGAACGCCAATTACCTAACAGCAAAACCACTACAAAAATTACGATTAAACAACCTAATATTAGATTTTCAGCAACTGTAAATGTAGTTTTACTTACTAATTCTCCTCTTTCTAAAAACGGATTGATATAAACACCTTGGGGTAATTTTTTTTGTAATTGCGTAATGCGTTCTTTAATATCCATTAAGACTTGCTTCGAATTCGCATCTTTAAGCATCATGATTTGTCCCATTACTTTTTCTCCCCTTCCATTACCTGTTATAGCTCCAAAGCGATTGGCATGACCATATTTTACTTCGGCTAGATCTTTAACATATATAGGAATGCCATTCGTTGTTTTAACAACAATTTTATTAATATCATCCAAATTTTCAACTTTTCCTTCACCACGGATGAAATAGCTTTCGTTTTCTTTCTCAATATAGCCACCACCAGCAATACTATTATTTTTCTCTAGAGCTGAAAATAAATCTGTTACCGTTACATTCATTGCTTTTAAAGTAGATGAATTTACAGCAACTTCATATTGTTTTAAATAACCACCCCAAGTATTAATTTCAACCACACCACTTATTCCAGATAAATTACGTTTAACGGTCCAATCTTGTATGGTTCTTAGATCGGTAATACTGTATAAATCAGCATATTCTGGTTTTACTTCTAAAGTATATTGATAAATTTCACCTAGACCTGTTGTAATTGGCCCCATTTCTGGTGTACCAAATCCATTTGGTATTTTTTCAGAAGCCGATTTGATTTTTTCAGCTATTAATTGTCTCGGCAAATAAGTTCCCATGGCATCTTCAAAAACGATAGTAACTACAGATATACCAAATTTTGAAACGGAACGAATTTCTACAACACCTGGCAAATTTGCCATTTCTAGTTCTATAGGATATGTAATAAATTGCTCAATATCTTGTGTAGATAGATTTTGAGAAGTAGTAATCACTTGAACTTGATTGTTGGTTACATCAGGTACTGCACCAATTGAAATTTGAGTTAATGAAAACAATCCAAAACCCGAAATTCCTAAGGTTAACAGTAAAATGATTAATTTATTTTTTAAACTGAATACAATTATTTTTTCTAACATGTACAATAGATTGAAAGGAATAAGAAGTAACTATCAAAAAGATAATTACCCATTAAAAATATGACTACGAAAATTTCTATTACTAAACGTTAGTTTATTTTAGGAGGCAACCAAATCGAAGCAACTGAATTGGATTTAAAAAAGCAGTGGTAAAAAAACACTTTACTTCCTTTAAAAAAGATGTCTTTTAGAAGTAATTGAAAAGATACTAAAGGAAAAACAATTAGAATATTAGTTGTTGTATCAAAGGTTTTAAAAGGTAAGTCTTGATGCTCTTCTGTATCAGAGGTAGCATTTTTGGTATAATGTTCTTTAATAAAATCAAAAAAACTAACGGTAGTCTCTTTTCTTTCTTTTTGATGTTCCTGATAATGAAAAATAAGATTGGGGAATTTGAATAATTGTCCTATTGATGTGTTGGCATACAAAAATAGTGAAGCTAACCATAGGACAATTATTCTTTTCATAACATAAAATTGTAAAAATGAATTCTTTTTAAAACCAAATAAAAGTGCATTTGGATTAAAATAACTACTTACAAAAATACAGATTAAAAGTTAGAGAAATCTTAAGTTCTACTTAGGATTTTCAGAAGAAAAACTTAATTTAATTTCGGTACCTTCATTTAGAACACTTTGTACTGTAATTTCTATTTTTAACAAATCGCATAAGCGTTTTACAATAGACAAGCCTAAACCCGTTCCTTTTATCTCCGGATGATCTGAAACATCAGAACGGTAAAAAGAATTGAAAATCTTATCTACATTTTCATTGGAAATGCCTATTCCATTATCTTTAATACTGAATACGATTTGATTTTTTTGTTGTTCCAATGAAAGATAAATACTTCCATTTTCGTTGGTATATTTAACAGCATTCGAGATCAAATTACTGATAATTATCGATACCAAATAATGATCGGATATATAATAATAATCGTCTGAAAATAAGGTCTTAATCTGAATTTTTTTGGTTTCAATTTTTTCAGAAAAACGAGCCAAACAATCTAATATTATGGCATTTAAATAAATGGTTTCTTCTTTACTATTTTGTTTTTGGTTTTCAAATCGGGCTAATAATAACAGCTGATCCACCATATGATTCAAACGATTCACTTCAGAAATACAAAAGTTAATTTTTGATTCATATTCTTCCTGACTTCTCGATTTTCGGATTAAAACCTCCATAGTTCCTTTAATAACAGCTAATGGTGTTCGCAGTTCGTGTGAAGCATCAGAAGTAAATTGTTTCTCTCTTTCTATTGCATTTTCAATTCTATCTAATAAATTATTAATATTTTCAGAAAGTGTAAACAATTCGTCTTTATTATTCGGTAAAGGAATTCGGGTTTGCAAGTTATCTTTTGTAATTTTACTTGAAGTTTCTATAATAGTGCTTACTGGTTTAATACTTCTTCCTGCAAAGAAACGCGCAATTAAAAACAGTATAATTAAAATTATAGGAAAAGTGATGAGAAGTATTTCCTTTAAAATTTTCACAATTTCAAAATCTTCTAAAGACATTGCAACGACAAGATAACCTACCACTTTACCTTTATTCAGAATTGAAGTTTGCGTTTGTCGGAGTGGTATGCTATTAAGAGAAGAATTGATAAATTTTTCATTACAATTTTCATCAAATAATTGCAAATGAGAATCGTTTAGATTGGGTGATTTATCAATAAGTTGCTTATTGTTGTCATAGAATTCAACAAAAACAGGATTTACTTTAATGGAGTTATGTTCTCTTGCTCTCCATTGGTCTACTTGAATTAAGTAAGTATCGTTACTATCCGTAGTTACATCATCGAGATGTTTCAATAATTCATTGGAAATTTCATTATTTACGTGTTGGTTCACACTATAATTGACAATTCCATAAATAAAGATAAAAACAATAGCAATTAAGATTGAACTACTGAGAATGTAGTTAAATGCAATTCTGTTTTTAAATGAAAAGGATAAAAAATTAGTCATTTGCTATGTATCCAACACCTCTAATTGTTTTAATTAATTCTTCGTCTTTAGAAAGGTTTAATTTTTTACGAATGGCATTCATAAAAACATCGATTACACCCGTATCATAATCAAAATGAATGTCCCAAACATCTTCAATGATTTTATTTCTCGTACAAACCTTTCCTTTGTTACTAATAAGATACGCTAATAATTCAAATTCTCTTTGGGTTAATGAAACTTCCTTTTTATCAACAAAAACTTGGAATTTATTTTTATCTAGTGAAATATTCCCCAATGTTAATTTTTCTATAGCATGATTCGAACGAAAATGTACTTTAATGCGTTCCAATAATTCTTCAAAACTGAACGGTTTCTTGATATAATCATTCGCTCCAGATTTTAAACCTTCTATAGTTTCTTGAACCGTATCTTTAGCCGTTAAAAAAATAATGGGAACCGATGGTCTTTCTTTGCGTATAGCTTTGCACACTTCTACACCACTCATTCCAGGTAACATCCAATCTAAAAGTACTAAATCTACCGAATGCTGCAAAGCTTTTTCAAGTCCTTCTTTTCCATTAGTAGCATAGGAAATAGCATATCCTTCCTCTTCTAAACCTTGTTTTAGAAAATCAATAATTCCTTTTTCATCTTCAATTATAAGAATGTGCATTCGTAAAGCATTATTGTTGGACAAATTTCACTCCAAAAGAAACAATATTAGCATCTAAACCATCACTTCTTTTGTAATAATTATATCGTACATCTATATTTTTTAAGCCAAATTTCCAAACTTTTGCATTGGTAAAAATATCAGTATAATTCAAACCAAAACCAATTTGATTGGCATTAAAAGTAGATAAATCATAATCAGAAGTATAATATTCCTCTGTGGAAACATGTTGTTCATAAGGTGCAAAATACTTCGATTGTTGTTGGGTGTAATAACGATACATTGGGAAAACTGTAAATTTATCAGATAATTTTACAGGCAACTCGATATTCATGGTATGTGAGGAAATATTCCAATTATCCGTGTAATACCTATAATATGTTCGAACCACCAATCTTTCGTTAACATAATAATTGAAGCGTGCTCCCATTGGTAATTTAAAACGGGTATCAAGAAGACGTTCAATATCATCGGCTAATTGAAATTCATTAATAAATGAATCGGCTACATCAGAAAAATAAACCCTTTGATAAGGAGTCGATAATAAACCTTGTTGTTGTAGCACATCTAAAAAGATAGAAAATTGTAGCTTTCTTGTTACAATTTGCGAAAAGCTTAATGATAAGGCAAAAGAGTTTCTATTTTTATTTTCATGAAAAGAAAACTTCGTAGGATTATAAGCTGTATTTCCAGTAATCGTATAATTATTAAAAATACCACCGTTTAAATTATTTCCATTGGATTTATAATCTTGTAATTCTTTAGGATAAATAGGGCTCCAAGTATCCAAATAAACATTGGCTGAAATATTGAATTCGGAGTTTTTATCATTAAATAATTTGGTCAAACCACCTCCAAAACCGAGAGAAGAATAGTCATATTCTACTGAACCAGAAAGATGTGCATTCCAAACGGTATTTCGATCATCCGAACTATGGCTATAATTAACAACTAAACTCGTTAAAGCATCTGATTGAGAAGCACCAGATGAAGCTTGCCAAGGGCTAGGATTATTCGTATCAAAAGGGTTGATATTACTAGACGAAGCAGAGGAATAGGCTGAAATTCCAGCATCTACAGTTAAGATATCATCATCATTTAATGGAACCGCTACAACAATTGTGGGAGTCACATCTGTTAAATCTTCTGTTCCTTTTCCACCAGAAACTGCAGAATGAATTCCGTCTTGTTTGTAATAACTAGCTAAAAAATCCACTTCAACACTCTCCAGAACTCTTTTTTTATAGGTTATATTTGTAGAATCTTTTTCTTGTGAAAAAGACAAACTACACGTTAAAAGCAAGGCGATTATTATTTTATGTTTCATACCTTTTTTAATTACATCCACAACCGCCACCTGTTTTTCCTCCATTGGCACCAGCAGCAGCTTCTCTATATACTTGAAAATTAGTCTCAAATCGTTCACTTAAACGAGCAGTTAATTTCATATCAGGATCGTTAATATATTGCTTATCGTACTCTTTAACTGTATTACAAGAGATTCCTAAACTTGCAAAAACCAATACAATTACTAATTTTCTCATATGATACCTTTTTATTTTAAATTTATTTAGATTGTAAATCAATGTTTTTTGAATAATGTATACCACCTTTATCGTCTATAATAATGCATTCGATTCCATTAATTTGATTGATTAAATTCATTCCCACATCAACACCTAAAACAAAAACACCTGTAGCAAGAGCATCAGCAATTTCAGTTTGTTTGGCAAAAACAGAAACACTAATAATACCAGAAGCTGGATAACCACTTCTTGGGTCAATGATATGAGAATATCTTTTTCCATTAAAGGTAACATATTTTTCATAACTACCCGAAGTTTCTACTGCGCTGTCTATTAAAGGAAATGTAGCAAAAACTTTTTCTTTATTTAAGGGATTCACTATAGCAACGTTCCATGGTTCACCATTTATTTGAAAGCCCCATGAGTTAATATCACCAGAAACATTGACAATACCTGATGTACAACCTTTACTAATTAGTAAGGCTTTAATTTTATCGGCTATATAACCTTGTCCAATGCCTCCAAGTCCTAATTTCATTCCTTTTTCCTTTAAGAAAATCGTTTTTTCTTTGGTGTTTAAAATTATTTTTTGGTAGCCTACTCGTTCAACTGATTTCTTAATTTCAGTTTCTGTTGGCATCTCTTTCATTGAACCATCGAATTTCCAGATTCGGTCCATAGAAGCATAGCTAATATCAAAAGCACCATTGGTAAGTTGTGAAACTTTAATGGCTCGTTCTACCAAATTAAAAACCTCTTCATCTACAGCAATCGCTTTAAAACCAGCATTTTGATTGACTTTTGAAATTTGTGATGAAGGAATCCAATCCGAAATTAAATGTTCTATTCTTTTTACTTCACTTATTGCCAAATTACAAAATTGTTCTCCTTTAATAGAGTCCGTTGCAACCACAGTAATTTCGAATGGACTTCCTAACAAAGAAGCCTTTTTCTTATGGAGTTGTTGTCCAAAAGAAAAAAAAGTTGAAATACAACAAGCTAAGATTAAGTTTTTCATTATTTTTTTAAGGAATGAATCATTTTAATATATTCTTCTGGAGAAACATTTTTAAATCCCATTTTACCTAAAACTTTACCCGTATTATCCAATAAAACGACTAAAGGAAAACTTCCTTCGACATTGTATTTTTCAGCAAGAATTCTATTATGTTCTGTTTGAGCATCTGATAATTGATTGGCTTTTTTACGAGGAAAATTAGCTTTTACTAATATCCATTGCGATGTAGCTTCTTTTTGAAAAGCTTCTGATTGCCAAATATTTTTATCTAATCTGATGCAAGGAGCACACCAATCTGATCCTGAAAAAATAAGCACAATATCTTTATTTTTTTTTTAGCTAATTCTTTGGCTTCATCAAAATTGTATTTCCAATCTTGCGAAAAGCTCATACTTGCAATAAATAAAAACAATACGGTTACAATTTTTTTCATTTCTAAATTATTTTAATACAAATTAAACGATTTTTTAAAATTCTTGTTGCTGTCTCTTTTTTAATTAAGTGAAACTTAAGAATGTTTTAAGTAAAACTTAAGTCAATCTGATACTGCAAAGGCTACTTTTGATTCATAATATTATAGATATGAACAAATACCTTGCCCCTTTTAAAAACCTACTATTCTTTTATATAATTTTAAATTTTCTTGTTAGAATTATATTACTTTTCCATCCGATTACACAATCTCATTTTAGTTTTTTATCCTTACTAAAGATATTCATTTTTGGAACACTATCTGATGTATTTGTGTTTATAATTGCAAGTATTTTCTTATGGATGTATTTACTATTTCTATCGAATTCTAAATTTAAAAAGCCATGGGGTTATATTGTATTTAGTGGTTATGTCGTTCTATTACTATATATACTTTCCGGTAAATCCATTTTACATGAATATGGCGGAGTTTTACCTGAATTAGGAATTCTATTTGTAGGGTTGAAAACGTTATTATTCGGACTATTACTTTTTGTACCTCGTTATCGAAAAACCATCCAATTTGTAATTTTTTCTTTTACATTATTTCTTTTCGTACTTCTCATTTTATTAAATGCAGTAAGCGAATTTTTCTTTTGGAATGAGTTTGGAGTTCGATATAATTTTATTGCTGTTGATTATTTGGTTTATACCAATACAGTTATTGGAAATATCATGGAATCTTACCCTGTTGTTCCCTTATTTGCGGTTTTAGGAATCGTAACTTTATTGATCACCTATTATATAACAAAAAGCTCTAAAATATATTTAGAAAGATTACCCACTTTAAGAAAAAAGCTACAACTTACTGGTGTTTATCTCTCCGTTTTTTTTATTTCAGTATTAGGTATAGTTCAATTAGCAAAACTTGAAAATTCAAAAAATGTATTTACTAACGAACTTCAAGCCAATGGGATTTACAAATTTTATTTGGCTTTTGCAAATAGTGAGTTGGATTATAATACGTTTTATAAAACTACTTCAGATGAAAAGGCATTCACTTTATTAAAAGAACAATTACCAAACATTAATAGTACAACTACCATTCGTCGGATTGAGGATGATAGTGTAGAAATGAAAAAAAATGTGGTACTAATTACTATAGAAAGTTTAAGTGCCGAATTTATGCAACTCTATGGGAATACTAAAGAAATAACACCGTTTTTAGATTCTTTGGCTTTACATAGTATGACTTTTACCAATTTATATGCTACTGGAAACCGAACTGTAAGAGGATTAGAAGCCGTTACATTATGTATTCCACCCACTCCAGGAGAAAGTGTCATAAAAAGAGAAGACAATAAAGCCAAATTTACTACGGGTAGTATATTTAAAACCAAAGGATACGATGTAAAATATGTATATGGTGGAGATGCTTTTTTTGATAATATGCAGGATTTTTTTAGCGGAAATGGATATGATGTAATTGACAAAAGTAGTTTTACACCTGAGGAAATTACTTTTTCAAATGTTTGGGGCGTTTGCGATGAAGATATGGCCAAAAAAGCAATCGAAATTATGAATACGGAAGCACAAAAAGGAAAACTCTTTTTTAATCATTGGATGACCGTAAGTAATCATAGGCCTTTTACCTTTCCTGATGGCAAAATTGATATTCCAAACGATGCAAAATCAAGAGAAGGTGGCGTCAAATACACCGATTATGCCTTAAAGCAATTCTTTACTATGGCTCAAAAACAACCGTGGTTCAATGAAACCGTATTTGTAATAGTTGCCGATCATTGTGCATCAAGTTCAGGAAAAACCGAGCTGCCCATGGATAAATATAGAATTCCCGCCATGATTTATGCTCCGAATACAATTCAACCCAAGATGGTAAATCAATTAATGTCTCAAATTGATATAATGCCTACGTTATTTGGTTTATTACATTTTAAATACCAAAGTGAATTTTATGGTCAAGATGTTTTGCAACCCGATTATAAACCACGTGCATTCATTGCTACTTATGAAGATTTAGGATTGATTAAAAATAACAAACTGACAATTCTTTCACCAGTAAAAAAAACCAAACAGTTTGATTTACAAATACATGAAAATGACCTTATAGATTCAAATTTTCAAATATATTATGATGAAGTCCCTAGAAAAATAATGGACGAATCACTTGTTGATGAAGCAATAGCTTATTATCAAACTGCTAGTTATTTGTTAAAAAACAAGAAATACCAACACTTAGAGTAAACCGTTATATTTTCTAACAAACCATTCTGTTGCTAATAAACCGCAAATTAAAAGTAATAGCAATTTCCAATCTATTAAAGGTGTTTTTTTAAGGATTTCTTTTTGTACAGGAAGATAATTTGTATCCATAAGTAAAGACTCAATTAAGTCTTCAGATTGATTCGGATAAAATAGCTTCCCTGATGAATGGCTCGCTAATTGTTCTAAACGCAAACGATCTGGATTGACAAATTGTTTTTCAATGTCAAACTCTAAAATTTCAAAGTTTCCAGAAAATGTTTTTTTAGAATCTTTTTCGGTAACAACAAAATTATAATTACCTTTTTTTAGGTTATCAAATTCAACTTTATAATCAATGTTGGATTTTAGAAAATTATATGATTTTTTTTCATTGGTATCTTTATTAGTCAAAAGAATACTCAATTGCGCATTTTCATCCAATTCATAATTTTTATCGAAATATTGAGCTGTTATTTGAAAGGTTTCTCCTTCATTATAATAACTTTTATAATCCACTTCTAGATTCTTTTTTGCAGCATTAGATGTTAAATATTGTACCCATTTATCTGTAAAAAAGTCAAAATCATCAAATGAATTCTTTTTTAAATGTGTTTCTAATCTCCATTTCCAAATATTTTCACCAAAAAGGTAGCCGTTTCTTTGTTTTCCGTTTTCTACAAATGTTAGCAAAGGGTTACCTGATGGTATGTTTCGAATAGTAGCTTCTAAAAGTGTCGTAGTATTTCCTTTACTAGTTATCGTTCCAAATTTGTTTTCTAATGAAGAAAAATTCTCAAAACCAATATTCTCTTGGGCAAACAAGTTAAAACCAGAAGAATATGATGCAAAATAGTCTTCTTTTTGAGAAGCCATTTTAAAAGAAAAATCATCTTGATATTGTCCTAAAAATGCAAAGTCAGTATGTAATCCTGTAATAGTAAACGTGTTGATTTTAGCCTTTTTATTGGCTTCAAAAACACTTTTAAAAGAAGCATTTGGTTGATAAAAAATCAATACATTATATTGCTGTAAATCCTTGATTTCATTCGGTTTTAAAATGCTTACTTTTCTTTGTTCATTCGCTTCAATACTACGTTTCAAAGCACTTAAATCAGGATGAATGATATCTGAAAGTAAAGCAATTTCTGTTCGTTGATCAATAACTTCTATAATAAAATTCTTATAATTATTAGTCTTATTTTTTTCATCTTTTAAAGAACTAATTGAAGCAGTATACTTTTGAACACCAATTTTAGTAGCATCTAAAAGCAAAGAAATAGATTGCGCTTTATTTTGTTGCGAAAAGGATACATTTTTTTTAAAAACAACTTGATCTTGATTTTTAATTGTCAGTGTTGAATTTACAGTTTCATTTCCGTTATACTGAAGAAAAACTTCCACTGGAAATTTATTTTTAAGAAACGTATATTTATTGGCATTTATTTGATCAATTTTTAAATCAAAAACGGTAGTAGTATCACCTAAAACAATTGGATAAATCTTGCTATTTTCTTGAAAACTAAACACATAATCATTTCCTTGTGTTTGATTTCCATCTGTAAAAAGGACTACAGGATAATTGGTATTACGATATAATTGCTTTAAGTTTTTGGCAACATTATCGATTAGGGATTGTTTCCCAGAGTAATCAATGATCCCATTAGCTGTAAATTCTTTATCGAAAGTATACACTTGCACATCAAATTTTTCATTTAATTTTTGATTTTGAATAAATGGATTGTATATCTCATTATTTATAACACCTGATAAATTTTTAATGGATTCTGAGTTGTCAATTACAATAGGTAATGGTGTTTTTACAACCTCATAGGATTTACTAGAAAAAATTGGATTTAGCAATAATAAAAACACACCCAACCAAACTAAAAAACGCATAAAAGCTAAGAATAAATTTACTTTAAGTTTATTCTTAGCTTTATAATAATATTGATAATATGATAAACCAGTAGCTATAAATACTGATAAAATAAGAAGTAAAATAGTACTTGTTGTCATACAAATGTTTTAGAGTTCGGTTTTCAGTTTTTTAATGTTTTATAAAATTCTATAAAACACTAATTTCTGAACTGCTTAGGTTAGCATACCTCCATCAACATTGATTACCTGTCCTGTAACATAAGCACTCATGTCAGATGCTAAAAACACACATACATTGGCTACATCTTCTGGAGAACCTCCTCTTTTCAATGGAATAGCTTCTCTCCAACCTTTCACAACATCTTCATTTAATTTAGCTGTCATTTCTGTTTCAATAAACCCAGGAGCAATTGCATTACAACGAATGTTTCTTGAGCCTAATTCTAAAGCTATAGACTTCGTAAAACCAATCATACCTGCTTTAGATGCTGCATAATTAGCTTGTCCTGCATTTCCTTTTACTCCTACTACACTACTCATGTTAATGATAGAGCCTTTACGGTTTTTAAGCATCGTTTTTTGAACCGCTTTGGTCATGTTGAAAACTGATTTTAAGTTAATTTCAACAACTTTGTCAAAATCTTCCTCACTCATTCGCATCAACAAATTATCTTTTGTAATTCCTGCATTATTGATTAAAATATCAATAGTACCAAAATCAGCCAATACATTTTCTACTAATTGCTGAGATTCATCAAAATCAGCAGCATTTGACTGATATCCTTTAGCTTTAACACCTAAAGCTACTAATTCATTTTCTAATTCCTGAGCTGAGGAAGCTGAAGAACTATATGTAAAAGCTACATTTGCACCATTTTTTGCAAATACTTCAGCAATTCCTTTACCAATACCTCTACTAGCACCAGTGATAATTGCTACTTTACCTTCTAATAATTTCATCTTTGTTTCTTAAAATTTGAAGTCAAATATATTAATAATTTAAAGTTTAAAAAAGAACAATTAAAAATTGTTATCACTTTGCGAATTAAACTTTTTTGAAAAATCAGTGTCATACACATACAAACCTATTTAACCTTACAAAATATGAGAGCTATTACAATTTTATTTTATCTATTGAGTTGCTTATTTATATCTTGTTCCAAAGATACAAATGATACCTATGAATCGATTCCTGAGTATCCCAACGTAAAAGCTACTTTTGGAACTTCTATTGATTTGAATAATTTGGAAAACTATGAAAATCAATTGATTCCAACTTATATAACCAAAGATAATAGCATACAAAATCCTATTACAAATAAAGGAGCTACTTTAGGAAGAGTTTTATTTTATGACACGAATTTATCTGTAGATCATACCATTGCATGTTCAAGTTGTCATAAACAAGAAAATGCTTTTGGAGATAATGCACTTATGGCCAGCAATGGTGTGAATGGAACAACAGGTAGGCATTCGATGCGTTTAGTCAACACTCGATTTGCTAACGAAATTAAATTTTTCTGGGACGAAAGAGCAGCAAGTCTAGAAATTCAAACTACAATGCCCATAAAAGATCATGCGGAAATGGGTTTCAGTGGTACCAATGGAGATTTATCTTTTGATGATTTGATTACTAGATTGGAAGGTATTGACTATTATAAAGAACTATTTACTTTTGTATATGGAAATGAAGAAATCACAGAATCTAAAATACAAAATGCTTTAGCTCAGTTTATAAGAAGCATTCAGTCTTTTGATTCTAAATATGATTCTGGAAGAGCTTTGGTTACTAATGATAACCAGCCTTTTCCAAATTTCACTCAAAATGAAAATACAGGTAAAAATTTATTTTTAACACCATCTCAGTTTGATGGGAATGGATCTCGTATTGGTGGCGGTGTAGGCTGCGCAGGATGTCATAGAGCACCAGAATTTGATATTGATCCCAATTCCCTCAATAACGGTATCATTGGAACCCTAAATAATACTGGTATTGATGTAACCAATACGCGTGCTCCTTCTTTACGAGATTTAGTAAAACAAGATGGTACCATCAATTCAACCTTAATGCATACAGGTAACATAGCTACTTTACAAGCAGCAATTGGGCACTATAATACGATTACTATTGCACCTGGAAATACCAACTTAGATCCAAGATTAAGACCAGGCGGCAATGGTCAACAATTAAATATGACGGGTGCAGAAATGAATGCTTTACAATCTTTTCTATTAACTTTGGCAGGATCCAATGTATATGTAGATTCAAAATGGAGTTCTCCTTTTGAAGAATAATAGCATAAAAAAAGTCCCGAAAAAACGGGACTTTTTTTATTTATAAGAAATGGTTTTATTTATCCTAAAACTTCTTTCACTTTTTTACCAATTTCTGCAGGAGAATCTACTACATGTATACCGTTTTCTCTCATGATACGTTTTTTAGCTTCAGCAGTATCATCAGCTCCTCCAACAATTGCACCAGCATGACCCATTGTTCTTCCCTTAGGAGCAGTCTCACCAGCAATAAAACCAACAACAGGTTTACGGTTTCCATCTGCTTTTACCCAACGTGCAGCATCAGCTTCTAATTGACCTCCAATTTCACCAATCATGATAATACATTCAGTTTCTGGATCATTCATTAATAATTCAACTGCTTCTTTAGTAGTTGTTCCAATAATTGGATCACCACCAATTCCAATAGCTGTTGTAATTCCTAAACCTTGTTTAACTACCTGATCAGCTGCTTCATATGTTAAAGTTCCTGATTTAGAAACGATACCTACTTTTCCTTTTTTGAATACAAAACCTGGCATAATACCTACTTTCGCTTCTTCTGGAGTAATTACTCCTGGACAGTTAGGACCAACTAAACGACAGTCTCTTGATTTTATATAATCATAAGCTTTAATCATATCAGCAACAGGAATACCTTCTGTAATACAAATGATAACTTTAATACCTGCATCAGCAGCTTCCATAATAGCATCAGCAGCAAATGCTGGCGGAACAAAAATAATCGATGTGTTTGCTCCAGCTTTCTCTACAGCTTCTTGAACCGTATTAAAAACAGGTTTGTCTAAGTGAGTAGTTCCTCCTTTTCCAGGTGTTACACCACCAACTACATTGGTACCGTATTCTATCATTTGAGAAGCATGGAAGGTTCCTTCACTACCTGTGAAACCTTGAACAATTATTTTTGAATCTTTATTTACTAAAACACTCATGATATGATTATTATATTATAATTTTTAAATTGTGTTGCAAAAGTAAGTTTTTTGTAAAAAAAACAGGAACTTTTTAAGTTTTATTTTTATTAATTTATGCTGGTTGGCTAATTTGATACCCTTTGTACAATTTATCTCCCAAAAATTCCCAAATAACAATAAATCTCGCAATCGGAATTATTTCAGAAGGATTTTCAAATGTAGAAACTTTATGATTGTATTTAATTACAACTTTATGATCTTCTTCAATTAAATGTGTTATTTCAACGATAGAATTGGTATAATTTTGTTTCAATTCGTTAGCCAAATCTAAAATCGCTTGTTTATCAAGTGATAATAAACCATCTGAACTCGACCATTCTAAAAGTACATCATCGTGAAGCAAGTCTTTCAATGCCGAAGCATCTCTAATTCCATCTTCAAGATAAAATTTCTGAATTTGCGCTTTATTTGTCATTTTCTTTTAATTTATCTATAATTTGAGGTATCTTTTTAATATTAGCTAATTGCTTTAATTTCTCACGGGACTCTTCTATAGGAGTACCAAAATAAGTTTTACCGCCTTCTATCGATTTGGTAACACCGGTTTGTCCCATAACAACTGCTTTAGAACCAATTGTGATACCGCTAGTAGTACCTACTTGACCCCATAAAGTTACTTCATCTTCAACTACAACACAACCCGCAATACCTGTTTGTGCAGCAATTAAACATTTTTTACCAATTATAGTATCATGTCCCACATGCACTTGATTATCAATTTTAGTTCCTTCACCTATTGTAGTGTCTCCAGTAACACCTTTATCTATAGTACATAAAGCACCTATGCCTACATTATTTTCTATCACTACTCTACCGCAAGATAACAATTGGTCAAAACCTTCTGGTCTTTTTTTATAATAAAATGCATCGGCTCCAATAATTGTTCCAGCATGAATAATGACATTATCCCCAATGACTGAATTATCGTAAATTGAAACATTAGAATGAATGATACAATTTTTTCCGATAGAAACATTATGCCCGACAAAACAATTCGGTTGAAGAATACTTCCTTCACCTATAGTCGCTGAATTTGAAATGGATACTGAAGCATTAGTAAAAGGTCGGAAATGTTTGGATAAGGTATTGAAATCTCGAAATGGATCATCAGAAATTAACAATGCTTTCCCTTCAGGACATGCTACTTCTTTGTTGATTAAAACGATAGTGGCAGCCGATTCGAGTGCTTTATCATAGTATTTTGGATGATCCACAAAAACAATATCTCCTTTTTCAACAACATGAATTTCATTCATTCCTAAAACAGGAAAATCTTCAGGACCAATAAAATTGCAATTAATAATAGATGCAATTTCTTTAAGTGTATGCTTTTTTTGGAATTTCATTTGTAGTGATTAGTTTAAAAGTGAATAGTGAATAGTAGCTACTAAGTACTATTCACTAATTACTAATTACTATTTTTATACACGCTCCATGTATTTACCAGAAGCCGTATCAATTTTAATTTTATCACCTTCATTGATAAATAAAGGTACATTTACAGTTGCACCTGTTTCAACAGTTGCAGGCTTTGTAGCATTCGTAGCAGTATTTCCTTTTACTCCTGGCTCTGTATAAGTTACTTCTAAAACAACTGAAGCTGCCATATCAACAGATAAAGGCATATCTGTTTCTGTATTAATTTGAACCATTACATTTTCTCCTTCTTTTAATAAATCTGGAGCATCTAATACATCTCTATTTAAAGTGATTTGTTCAAATGTTTCATTATTCATAAAGTGAAAGTCATTCCCTTCAGCATATAAATATTGAAAAGTGTGTGTTTCCACTCGTACTACATCAATTTTATGACCTGCAGAAAACGTATTATCTAATACTTTTCCATTTGTTAATGATTTTAATTTGGTTCTAACAAATGCTGGGCCTTTACCAGGTTTCACGTGTAAGAACTCGATAATTTTATAAATATCATGATTGTATTTAATACACAATCCTTTTCTAATGTCTGAAGTACTTGCCATAATTATTTTAATTTATTAATTTGAAAAATAACCTTTCATTATTCCTCTTTTTGAATTTTTTATAAACTGCAAAATTTCATCTCTTTCGGTTGTTGCTTCCATTTCTGCTTCAATAAGTCGAACTGCCTGAGTATTGTTAAGTCCTTTTTGAAATAAAGTTCTATAGATATTCTGAATTTCTCTGATTTTTTCAGACTTGAATCCTCTTCTTCTTAAACCAATAGAATTAATTCCAACATAGGACATTGGTTCACGAGCTCCTTTAACAAAAGGTGGAACATCTTTTCTAACCATTGCGCCGCCACCAACCATTACATGGTCGGCAATTTTAACAAATTGATGTACGGCACTTAGTCCAGAGATTATGGACCAATCACCTACCTCCACGTGACCAGCAAGTGCAACAGAGTTTACTAGAATCACTCTATTCCCAATGATGCAATCATGAGCTATATGCACATAAGCCATGACAAGACAGTCTTTACCTAATGTTGTTTTTCCGTAGGCTTTGGTACCACGGTTGATGGTAACACATTCACGAATAGTAGTTCTATCACCAATTTCTACTGTTGTGTGCTCACCGTCAAATTTTAGATCCTGCGGAACTGCAGAAATTACCGCACCGGGATATATGTTACAATGGGCACCAATTCGCGCGCCATTCATTATAGTGACATTTGGCCCAATCCATGTTCCTTCTCCAATTTCTACATCTGCTGCTATGGATGTAAAGGGACCAATTTGAACTTGGTCTCCAATCCTTGCTGTTGGATGTACATCAGAGAATTTATGGATCATTTTATTTGGTGATCTGCGCCATAAGCTCTGCCTCACTAACAAGAGTATCGCCAACAAATGCTCGTCCTAGCATGTGAACAATTCCTCTGCGTATTGGGCTTAT
>PKDY01000045.1 GCA_002862755.1 Flavobacteriaceae bacterium
TTTTTTAATTTTTTTGCATATTCAATTATTGATTCTTTAGAATTAGCATTAAACATATTCGAATTGATTTATTTGTTTATAAAGTTCTTCTCCAATTTTTTCAATAATTCCTACGACTAATGCATTACCCATAAAGAAAGCTCTTTTAGTGTCTGTAATTCCATCTAATTTAGTGTGATTATCTGGAAACATATTTAATCTTTCTAATTCAATTGGGGTTAACCTTCTTAATCCTTTTTCTGTAGCAATTACATGTTTAAATCTGGAAGGAGACTTTCCACCTTCACCTGTAATAATTGTTCTTGAAGCATTATCTATTGCATCGGGATAAACCATACCCCCTTCAGAATACTTATATTTATGCCCATCACTTGAAATTCTTTCAATAGTTTTTGAACCTTTTAAATATTCCCATTTATCTAAATCTTTTTCATCAATATAAAAGTCTTTTGTAACTTCTCCATTTTGTAATATATCTTTTAAAAGAATATAGTTTCCATCAAAATTAGGTTCTGTTTTAGTTGTGTAAACTTTTCCATTAATTAGTAAACCCGTATTTTGAAAAGGAGATAATTTTCCAGTTTTGTTAAAATTATCTGTTAATTCAACTAAGTCTCCTGTCAGTTTTATTTCTTCAATTAATTGAGTATTACAAACGGGGAATGCATTAGCTATAGTACCTTCTTTAATTAACCAGTTAATTGGTTTTGATGATTTAATTTTATTATAAATTTCTGAGGATTTATGATAACCAATAATAAAAATTCTTCTTCTTCTTTGTGGCATTCCATATTCTGCTGCATTTATTACGCGCCATTCTACTGCATAACCTAAATCGTTTAAACTTTGAAGCATAACTGCAAAATCTCTCCCTCTTTGTTTAGAAGGAGATTTTAAAAGTCTGTCCACATTTTCCAAGAAAAGATATTTTGGTTTGTTGATTTTTTCTTCCAAAATGCGATGAATTGACCACCATAACACTCCTTTTTTACCTTTAAGCCCTTTTGAGTTATTTAATGTTGTTGCAACAGAATAGTCTTGACAAGGGAAACCACCACAAAGTAAATCATGATCTGGAATTTCACTTACTGGTACAGCAGCTATGTCTTTGTTTGAGTGATTTTCTTTTCCAAATCTAGCTTCATACACCATAGATGCATGTTGTGTTTTAGTTGAAGGTTCCCATTGATTACTCCAAACAATTTTATAATTATTCTTTTCTAGCCCAAGACGAAAACCACCAACTCCTGCGAATAATTCTACTACTTTTAATGTTTTATTTTCCATCTTCTTGGTTTTTGTAATATTTTATTTTTTCTTCTGCAACTTTTAATATTTCAGAAGTTAATTCAGTATATTTAAGTTCTTCTGCAATTTTTTCAGAATACCAATTGATAATCAATTCGTTTTCAGAAAGACCATAAAATTTAGCTAATCTTACGAGTTGATCCATTGTTGGTTTTCTTTCGTTTTTTTCAAATTTGCTAATTAATGATTGGTCTACATCTACTTCTGCTGCAACTTTTCTTAGAATCAATTCTTTTTCTTCTCTTGCAAGCTTTAATGTTTCACCTAAAGTTTTCATTGGTCAAAATAGTTTTAGACAAATATTGTCCAAATATATAAATATTTTTTAATTTAACTATAAAATTATATTAATCACTCCCACGCAAAACTACCTACACCCACCGTACTAGTACCCCATTTCTTTTTGGGGTAGAGGAGCGTTACTTTTTTTAGAGTTGTCCTTTTAGCTTTGTAGTCACCTTTTAAAACTTCGAAGGAAACGAAGTGTAAGGAACAATTCAACTAAAACAAATAACATAAAGAGTGTGGTTCGCACTCCTTTTTGTGTTTTAGTTTTCCCACAGGAAAAATCCCCTTTTTAAAACAGGAAAAATCCCCTTATAAATCTAGTGTAAGTCCTTGTAAGCGTTTGATTATTTGTTGGTTACTTTGTGTATTCTATTTCAGTACTTGGCGGTTCATAAGAAATAGGATACTAAAAAAACAAAACAAACATGGACTTAAAAGTTGTAATTGAGCAATTAAGTAAATTAATTGACCCTTCTCAAACCGTTATCGACATTACCAACATTGCCACTTTAAATGATGGTGATGATTTTTTGGAATCTAAGACTCCTATTGTTTTATCTATTGTAAATATTGAAGAAGATAAAACCCAAAAAAACCAATCGGTTTATCTGAAAAATAGTGTGGACGAAACCTCCATTTCGCGCTATACACAACCTACGCAACATTTGATTATTTCGATACTGTTCAGTTCCTATAATAAGGATTTGTCTAAATACTTAGATGGAATTGATAAGCTGAAAAGCATCATCTATTATTTTCAATTGAACAAATCTTTCTTTTACAAAAACGATCATACAGAAATGATTGACTATGCGACTTTCTTGGCGAAAACGGAAATAGAAAAAGAAGACTATGAAAAAGTAACGATGGAATTTGTGAGCTTGTCTATGGAACAATTGAACCAAATGTGGTCGTATTTAGGGTCTAAATACATGCCATCTGCTTTATACAAAATGAGATTGTGTACCATCCAAAATACGCCAACAGTAAGCGAAAGAGTGGTGAAAAAGATTGGTATTGCGCTTTGGGAAAACAATCCGCATAACCCAATAGGACTCCTAGAGTCGAACGAATTTGAAAGTTAAAAAAAGACAATATAAACAATAAATAAAAATGTCATGAATGTAAGTTCTCTTAAAACACCGGGAGTGTATATCAATGAAATTGATGCATTTCCTCCTTCGGTTGCGCAAGTTGCAACTGCTGTTCCCGCTTTTGTAGGATATACCGAAAAAGGACCTGCGGTTCCTACTCGAATTACTTCCTTTATGGAGTTTGAACAAACTTTTGGTGGAGCTCCTGCTCCTAAAGCTATATCAGTAGAATTAGACGGTAATTTAATGCCTACTGACAATTGTAGTGTTGAAGAAAGTAAATTTAAATTATACAATAGTTTGCGTTTGTTTTATAGCAATGGTGGTGGCGTTTGCTATATCGTTTCTATTGGCGATTATTCAGCAGCTGTAACGAGTGATGCTGATTTTGTAACTGGTTTGGATTTATTGAGAAAGTTTGACGAACCTACCTTATTATTATTTCCAGATGCGATTAATTTAACTGCGGAAAAATTAGGGTTAGTACAACAACAAGCTTTATTGCAATGTGCGGATTTAATGGATCGCTTTACCGTTATGGATGTAAAACAAGAAAGCGATTTAGTTACCGATAGCGCTACTTTTAGAGATCGTGTGGGGAACCAAAATCTAAAATATGGTGCTGCTTACTATCCGTATGTAAAAAGTGCTTTCCCTTATACGTATCGTTTTAGTGATATCAATGGGATAACTCCTGGGAAAGTGAATTTTAAAGGGATTTTTTCAACGAATACCACGGTAAAAAACAATATTGAAGAGTTTGAGAAAATCGCAACTGATGTGGCTGCCTTACAAACCGCATGGACACCTACTGAAGTTGTGGTTCCAATTGATGCACATGCCAAGTTAAAAACCGCTACAGATGTATGTTGGACCTTATTAAAAACCATTGGAAAACCAGTAGCACCTACCTTAACCAGTACAAAATTACCAGCAGTAGCGCAAGATTTAGTGACCAATTTCTTAAAGAAATATGCACAAGATTTAGTAGACTTTAAAAAAGCTTATGAAGTATTGAAAAAAGCAGATGGAACTACCGATGTAGACGATTTATCGGCTTTAGATAACGATACGGCTTTTAAAAGTGTTTGGGGAAATATTTCTGCCTATACAGAATCGGCTCCAAACCCATATACCAATTTAATTAAAGTAGCTGTTCCTGCAGATGGACCCATTCCTGCACACGATGAGCCTGATTTTGGGAAAATACAATTGGCTATCCAAAAATTAAACGTAGCGATTATCAATGCAACGAATAATGTGTTGCAAAGTATGGATGAGTTTCTGCTTTTTGAAGAAAACAATTTGATTTCTCAAATTCCATTTTATGAGGCTATTGTTGCTAAATTATCTCAGTCGATGAATACCGTTCCTGCTTCAGGAGCAGTCGTTGGAATTTATGCTCAAACCGATAATACAAGAGGTGTTTGGAAATCACCAGCAAACGTGAGTGTGAATGGAATTATTGGTTTAACCGATGATGTAAATGATGCCGAACAGCAAGATATGAACATTCATGAAACAGGTAAATCGATTAATGCCATTCGCAAATTCACAGGAAAAGGATTCTTAGTTTGGGGAGGTCGCACATTGGCGGGTAATTCTAACGATTGGCGTTATGTTAACGTAAGAAGATTGGCAAACATGATTGAAGAATCGGTAAAAAAAGCGTGTATGCAATTTGTTTTTGAACCCAATGTAGCCTTAACCTGGGTGAGTGTTAAAGGGATGATAGATAATTATTTAACTACATTATGGAAAGATGGTGCTTTAGCCGGTGGGAAAGCGGAACATGCCTTTTTTGTTTCTGTTGGGTTAAATGAAACCATGTCGGCTCAAGATATTTTAGAAGGAAGAATGATTGTAAAAATCGGTTATGCTCCTTCAAGACCAGCAGAATTCATCATTCTTGAATTCAAACAAATGCAACAAAAATCATAACGAAATAAATAATAATTAAAAACATAGCGATATGCCTAATACAGATTTTCCGTTACCAAAGTTTCACTTCAGCGTAGTTTGGGGTGGTAGCAAAATAGCCTTTACAGAAGTTTCAGGCTTGAACAAAGAAATGGATGTTATTGAACACCGTGTGGGATCGAGTCCTAATTTTTTCAAAGAGAAAATGCCAGGCTTACAAAAACTAAGCAACATCACTTTAAAAAGAGGCGTGTTTTTGGGTGATAATGAATTTTATGATTGGTACAATACGGTGGCACAAAATACCGTAGAAAAAAGAACCATTACGATTTCTTTACTAGATGAAAATCAGGAACCAAGAGTGGTTTGGACGGTTAAGGATTGCTTTATTGTTTCTTTAAAATGTACCGATTTGAAGTCGGATGCCAATGAAGCTGCCATCGATACGGTTGAGGTTGCCAATCATGGATTTACTGTAGAATATAAATCGTAAGGAATATGCCAAGTAACGATCCCATAGTAGGTTTTCACTTTTCTGTCATTTTTGAATTAGTTCCTCAATTTTCAATTGATACTAAATTTCAAAGTGTTAATGGATTAAAAGTTACTATGGAAACGGAATCCTATACAGAAGGAGGCCAGAATAAATTCAAGCATACTTTCCCAGTACGTTCAGGATATCAAGATTTGGTATTAAAAAGAGGATTAACGTCTGATTTATCAGGATTGTCGATGTGGTGCAATCAAGCTTTGGAAGATTTTATCTTTTATCCCGCAAATTTAGTGGTTTCTCTATTAAATGAGAATGGAAATCCAATAAAAGTTTGGTATGTATCACACGCTATTCCAGTGAGTTATGAATTTAGCGATTTGAATGCAGAAGAAAATAAAATTGTAATAGAAACGATAACTCTTCGCTATAATTTTTATAAAGAATTACCCATTCCTAACTTTTAATGATAACAAATGGCTATAGAAATCAAAGAGTTACGTATTAAAGTAACGGTTGTAGAAAATGAGGTGCATTCTTTTGCTTCGGAACAGAAGATGAATAGCCAGAAATGGCAAGAAATGAAATCGGCTATAGTGAAAGAATGTACTTCTAAAGTACTGGAGAAAATTAAAGAAAGATCAGAAAGATGATACAAGGACTTTTAGGGATAATAGATAAAATGAGAATTGAAGTGTTTCCTACCAAAGAGTATGTGGAACCTCCAAAGAAGACCATTTTTGTACAATTAAATCCAGAAAAATACTCCATGCGTCACACCGTTGATTTTTGTGAAGGACAAGCGATGGGGACTTCTGGAACAGATTTGCGTTTCAATCGAATTGAAGGCGAAGAGGTTAACTTTGAATTCTTTTTTGATAGTTCTGGAATCGTTCCACCAGGTAAAATTAAAGACGGTAATGGAGAACCTTCTCTTTTAGATGCGGTGGGCGATATTGCCAATGCTTTAAAACCGGCCATTGTAAATCCTTTTGGTGAAGTGGAAACGGTAGAAAAGGAAGTAGAGGAATTTAAAAACTTATTGATGGGTTATGATGGTGAAACACATCAAACAGCTTATTTAAGGTTGCTTTGGGGTGGTTATAGTTTGAGTTGTCGTCTCAAAAGTATGGACATCGATTATACCCTTTTTAGGAAAGACGGTCGCCCTATTCGTGCCAAAGTAAAATGTGTTTTTAAAGGAACAGTCGACTATAAATTGATGGTTGCCAAAGAAAATAAAAACTCACCTGATTTAACGCATGAACGAGTGATGAAAATGAATGATAAGCTTACCCTGTTATCCGAATCCATTTATCAAAACAATAGCTATTATATAGATGTGGCTAAGAACAACAAATTGTTGAGTTTTAGACAAGTACCTATCGGACAAAAAATACAATTTCCACCTATTAAGAAATAAATTATGCCAACGGTTAATCCATTTTTTCCTTCTGAAACCCTATTAAAACTTGAATTTTTAATTAATAATGAAAATACAGGTTTGGATAGTCTTATGACGGAAGCGAAGGTGCATTTCGAATTGAATAAAATTCCTTTTGCGAAGTTTACTTTCATTGGTTCCCAAGAAAATTTGGAAGAAGATGAGGAGTTGCCTTTAGATGTTTTAACTCGAAATCCTGACGAATCTCCGTTGGAAATTGAAGTAAAAGTAAGTTTCGAAAATGAATCACAAACCTTATTTAAAGGCATTGTAAAATCGTTAGACAAACAATATGAAAACGATCAAATTGTAGCTAAAATAGAATGTAAAGATATTGCTTTACGCTTATCGCAATCTTCTACAGAACCCGAAAATAACAATCAAACCTTTGAAGATAAACTCACTCTATTTACAAGCGATTTAACGGTAAGTGATAATTTATTAGGACAAGATTGGGGACAAGAACAAATTACACACAATACTTCAACGGTGCCATGGGATTATTTGATTGGGTTTTTAGATTCTATTGGAATGATGGTAGCCTTGCGCAATGCCGATTTTAAAGGAATTGATATTTTGAGTCCGCCATCAGATCCAATTTATATGGCTGAAAATGGAATTAATGTTTTTGGATTTACAGGAAGATTGGATGCAGAAAGAAGAAAATCGGAAGTAACTATTGAAAGATGGGATGTGGAGAATCAAGAAACCGCTCGCGTTAGTGCTTCTCAAAGTACATCTGAAAATACCCATACTGTGCGTTTAAGTGAGACGGTTTTACAAGAAGGAACCTTACAAAGAATTGCAGATACCATTATTGCAAAGAGTAATATTGCTTCTATCATGGGTAAGGTAACCACTTTTGGGAATCTTATTGCCAAAGCGGGAGATTACATCAGTTTCAATAAAGTAAATCCTGAAATTGATAATCAAGTCTTATTGATTACACAGGAAGAACATACGATTGAAAATGGTTGTTGGCGAACAGAGTATAGTTATGGATTAGAAAGTGAAAGAACCTTTACTCAAAGTACAACTACTGGAGTTAATAATACGCATGCAGAAATTGGACAATCTAATAGTATTAATGGTTTACAAATAGGAATTGTGACCAAAATTGTAGAAGATCCAAACAATCAATTTCGAATAAAAGTGCGCTTGCCACAAATTTCTGAAAGTGGTGAAGGCGTTTGGGCAAGATTAGCCACCATGAGTGCCTCTAGTAATATGGGCAGTTATTTTATTCCGAATGTAAATGATGAGGTTATTGTGGGTTGTTTGAATAATAATCCTGATACACCTATTATTCTGGGGAGTTTATACAGTAGTAACAAACCCATGCCTTTTCCGATTACGGAAGACAATTATAAAAAAGGATTCGTCACTAAAGAAGAAAATAAAATTGTATTAGATGATGAAACCAATACCATTGAATTAGTAACTAAAAATGGCAACTCCCTGAAAATTAGTGATGATTTAAAGGGGTTTGTCATTGAAGATGAAAACAGTAATAAAATTACCATGAATGATCAAGGCATTTCGATTGAAAGTTGTAAAGATTTTAATGTAAAAGCTACGGGAAACATCAAAATAGAAGGGGTAAATGTCAATGCAGAAGGAAGTGGTAATATGGTTTTAAAAGGAGCCATGATTAATTTAAACTAAAAATGGGAGCAGCAGCAAGAATAACCGACATGCATACTTGTCCAATGACAACAGGAACCGTACCTCATGTGGGCGGACCTTTATTACCAGGAAGCAATTCTACGGTGCTTATCGGTGGATTGCCCGCTTCTGTTGTTGGAGATAGTTGTGTATGTACGGGACCACCAGATTCCTTAGCGGCAGGTTCTTCTTCCGTATTTATTGCTGGAAGCCCTGCTGTTAGAATGGGCGATTCAACCGCTCATGGAGGCGTCGTTACTGGAGGTTGTCCTCAAGTGATGATAGGTGGATAAAAAAAATAATAAAATTACCCACGGGTAACCTTTAAAAAGAACAACAATGAAAGAAAAATCATTTTTAGGAACAGGATGGAGTTTTCCTCCCACATTTAAAAACCAAACCGGAACTATTGAAATGGTTTCCGATGAGAATGATATTTTTCAAAGTTTACAAATATTACTGTCTACCGAATTAAAAGAACGCATTATGCGCTCCGATTATGGATGTGATTTGAATGCTTTATTATACGAGAGTATTACCATTACGCTTCTCACAAAAATCAAAGGCATTATTGAAAATGCAATTCTAAAGTATGAACCTAGAATCGATTTAATAGAAGTAGATTTTTACACCGAAGACAGTATCAATGGAGTTATCAACATCGCAATTACCTACAAAATAAGAGCCACTAACTCAAGGAAAAATTATGTGTTCCCTTATTATTTAGAAGAAGGGACGTTTGTGAAAAAATAAATTGGTAAACTCAAAAAAACAACCTAAAAGTTCGCTTTAAACTAACACAAATTAATGGCAAACTATGAAAAATTGTAACTCAATATTATCTATACATGAAGGCATGGGAACGACTCAAAATGACAGAGTCAAACCTGCTTTAGACGTTCATTTTTTTCTTTTAGAAGAAAGAAACGAACAAGATTTTATTTTGTTTGTACAGCGACTTTCTAAATATGTAAAATTTTTTAATGAATTTGATACTCATGAAGGAGATTGGTCTGCTTTTTACCAAAAAGAATCTACGGCCATATTAATTTATTTAGCAAGTTGGAATATCGAAATACTACAGCAAACTTTTGAAATTAAGAAAAACGAAATCTATTTAAATACTGATTTTGCCATCCAAAAAGACATACTGTTGACGTATTTTAATCAAATAGAATCAGAATATAATTCTTTTTTAAAAAGTGCTACACTTTTGGACGATGTAATTATTGAAAAAGAGAATTTAATTGCTTCTTCTTATTTAATTACGAATAAATTAGTAGCTATTAATGCTTTAATTGAAGTAGCAACCGATATTACCGCTTTACTTAAAAACTACGTTTTTATTAAAACTACCCAACAACTTTTTGGTTTGTTGTTATCCTGGAAGAACTTTTCAGAAAAAGCAATTGCCAATCAATTGGAAAATTATTCCAAACACAGTCCTCATTATGCTTTATTTTTAGCTTTTTTGAAATTACTGCAAGTTGCTAAAGATAAAATTAATGAATTTACAAAACAGCAGCTCGATTTTTATTATAAAGAAGTATTAAAAATTGAAACCAAAGATGCACAACCCGATTATGTTCATTTAGTAATTGAACCTTTTCAAACAAAACCTTTTTTGATTTCAAAAGATACTTTGTTTTTAGGTGGGAAAAATGCAATCGGTCAAAAAAAATATTATGCAGCAACTCAAGATGTGGTAATCAACCAAATCAAATTAAATTCTTTTTTAGGTTATTCCCGTCAAGCAAATACTTTTTTTACCGCAAATAAATTGCTAGAGGCAAACGGTCAAAATAAAAGCTTTGATGTGTTTACCAATGAAAAATCGGTTTTTAAAGAAGGTTTTATGATTGCCAGTCCGATTTTGTTTTTGCAAAGTGGAGAACGACATATTTATCTCCGATTGAATGGAACCAATCATAAAGCAAGCGATTTTGATTTTTACTTAACTGGTGAAAAAGGAGTTGTTGAAGTAACTCAAAAAAGTGATATAAATAACTTTTTTCTAAATAAAAAGTACATTCATTTAGCTATTCCTGCCACTGAAAAAGCCATTTTACCTTTTGACGCAAAACTGCACGAAGGTTTTCAAGTTGCCACCTCATTTCCCGTTTTAAAGATAATTCCTAAAAATAAAAATGTACTCACTTCTCTTCAAAGTGTCGATATTACTATTGCAGTTCGCAATTTTAAATCGTATGTATTGCAGTCCGATTTTGGCAGTATCGATGTTGAAAAAACCTTTTATCCATTTGGAGAATTCCCTAAAAATGGGAATGGAATGAACTTGAGTTCGAATGAGTTCTTTATGAAGAAAAATGCCATTGCTTCTTTAAAGGTAGATACCCTTTTAAGCGATTTGGGTGAA
The DNA here is from genome assembly GCA_002862755.1 of Flavobacteriaceae bacterium. GTDB lineage: Bacteria > Bacteroidota > Bacteroidia > Flavobacteriales > Flavobacteriaceae > Flavobacterium. The sequence goes on from PKDY01000045.1 coordinate 10,587, forward strand.
GTATGGGAAGATATATATGAAGAATATACAGGTAAAGAGCTTAAAGATTGGATGGAAAATAAAGTCACTCTTTTTCAATTGAACAATGGAAAATGGGAAAAAGAAACCACTTCTAATCTTAATAAGATTACCAATGAATATCCGCTGGAGGAATACCATTTTGATGAAATTGCAACAGATACGATTGTTTCTAATGGAAAAATTAGAATTCAATTGAATCACTCTGATTTTGATGGAGAAAAGTACATGCAAAGATACATTGCTGCTAGTCAGGATAAAACTGCATTACCTTATAAGCCTAGAATTGAGGAGTTTGTTTTTAATTATACGGTTTCTGAGAAAATAGATCTTACTACGGATACAAAAACAGCCAATCCTATTTCAATATTTCAAGTAGAGCCTTTTGGGTATACCCTAAAAAAGAATCAGAAGCTTCGTTTTGCCACGTTACAGGAAAAGCAAGGATATGTCTATTTTGGTTTTGAACAAGTGGCTCCGAATGATGGTTTGAATTTTTTAATACAATTAGAAGAAGGAACTGCCAATCCATTTTTAGAACCGGCTGTACTTTCTTGGCATTATTTATCCAATAATTCTTGGCACGTTTTGGAACAAAATGCGATAGGCGATGAAACCTATTCCTTAACACAATCTGGATTAGTTTCAATTACAGTTCCTCCATTTGAGGCGACTAACAATACGACTTTAACACCCGATTTGTTTTGGTTGCGCTTGTCTATTTCAAATACACAAGCCATTTGTAAATTTTTAGGCGTTCATGTACAAGCTTTTAAAGCAGTGTTAACCGATTTTGAAAAAATAAATGCGGTTTTCTTAGAACCTACACCAAAAGAAACGATATCAAAAGCTTATAAAACGATATCTGGAGTTAAAAAAATAATACAACCCTATGTTTCCTTTAATGGAGTTGCTGCAGAGTTAGACGAACATCTTTACATGCGTTCCAGCGAGCGTTTGAGACATAAAGATAAAGCGATTACAACATGGGATTATGAAAGAATCATTTTAGAGGCTTTTCCAGAAGTGTATCGCATCAAAACCTTAAATCATTATCGTTACGATACTAAAATATCCAATGTAGCTGCGGGTTATGTAACCCTAATTCCTATTGCGAAAACGTCGTTATCCGATGAAGTCAATTGGAAGCCCTTGTTGAGTTTGAACAAAATGCAACGTATTAAAGAATATTTATATACAAAAGCATCTTCACAAGTGCGAATCAATGTAAAACCACCACAATTAGAGCGTGTTGAGGTTAACTTTAAAGTAAGATATCATGTTATAGCGGGCGTTGACACGCGTTTATATACGGCTCAACTTATGGAAACGATAAATGCCTATTTGAGTCCGTGGGCGTATGAAGTTTTTGACGATATCAATTTTGCAGATGAAATTGCTTTTTCATCCTTGATTCAATTGATAGACAACCAAGAGTATGTAGATTATATCACCGATTTTAAGGTGACCCAATATCAATTAGACGAAAATGGGAACATCATAGGAAGTGCTATTCAAAACTTAGCACAAATTGTACCTCAAAGCGATTTTACTTTATTCGCTCCAACTGAAACACATCACATTCAAGAAATTAAATAAAAAGTCATGCTAACAGAATACTACATAGAGAAAGATAGAAAATTACTTCCCTCACAAGACTTTGACTTTTTGTTAAAAGAAGGATTGCGATATATTGAACAGTTTGGATCAAAATTTTGGACCGATTATAATCCGCATGATCCAGGAATCACCATTTTGGATGTTTTATGTTACGCCATTACAGAATTAGGGTATCGCGCTGATTTTGATATTAAAGATTTGCTCACACAAGCCAATGGTAAAATTGAAAATGATACCTTTTTTAGTGCAGCAACTATCTTTACCAATGCGCCAGTAACGGTATTAGACTATAGAAAACTACTTATCGATTGCAATGGGATTTCAAATGCATGGTTATTACCCACCAAAAAGGAAACGGATTCAAACGGGTATTTTATACCTCATGAAAGTGAAACCCTAATGTATGTAAACCCAGTTGAAGACAAATTAAGTCTTAAAAAGGTAGACAAAAACAATACCTTATTAGAAGTTTTAAAAATAAGAGGATTACACCAAGTAAAAATCGAATTAGAGGAAGACCCTGTTTTAGGCGATTTAAATGCTTTAGTTTTAGAATATGCTTTTTGGGAAAATAACCGTTGGGTAAACCTAAAAATTGTGCCTCATTTTACAGCTTGGAATGATCCCGAAGCGCAATTGTTTAAAAAGATGAACAAGCCTTCAAAAATTACCATTGATGAAGTGAAGGTTATGAATGACATTGTGTTTCTAAAAGTGAATCGATATACAAAACCAACCGATTCTTTGCGTTTCAGGATTTTTGTAGACGATCCTTCTGAGAAAGAAGAAACGGTTCATTATTTTTCCAAAGAAAAAAATGTTTGTGATGTTATTTCGTTATTCGAGAAGAAGAAAGATAAAATTCAAGAAATCTTTTCAACGGTAGCCATCAAACTACATGAAAATAGAAATTTAACAGAAGATTATTTATGTATTGAAACCATTGAGAAAGTTGAAATTGGTATTTGTGCCGATTTTGAATTAGAATTAGGTGCTGATGCTGTAGAAGTAATGACCCAAATTCAATTGGCTATCGATGGGATTATCAATCCAAAAATTACGTTCTATACCTTATCACAATTAGTGCAAGAAGGCATACATTCGGAAGCTATTTTTAACGGACCGCGATTAACACATGGTTTTTTAAAAGAGGATGAAATTATTCAAGCTTCTTTACCCACTGCCATTCATGCTTCAGATATCATTGCTGCATTAATGGAAATAAAAGGCGTTAAATCTGTCAAAAATCTAGTGATGACGGCTTATAATGCATTGGGGAAACCCATCACAGGAGCAACTAATCAGAGTTGGGTATTGCCTCTTTCAGGAGAAGTGAAGCCTGTATTTAATGCAAATAAGTCCAAATTATTACTTTTTCAAAAAAATATTCCTTTCCTTTTAACAGAAACCCAAGCCATGTTAGTGGAACAAAAAGTAATGTTGTATCAATCCCAATTCAATCAAAAGAAATTAGAAAATACGGCCAATGATTTTGAAATAGAAAGTGGCACGCATTACGAATTGAATCAATATTACAGCATACAAGATGACTTTCCGAAAACGTATGGTTTGGGTAAAAATTATGTTTCGGAAAAAGCCACGCCTTTAAGAAAAGCTCAAGCCAAGCAACTAAAAGGGTATTTGTATTTTTATGAACAAATTTTAGCCGATTTTTTCAGTCAATTGTATCATGCGAAAGACATTTTAAATAGTAAGCCGATTCCGAAAACCTATTTTTCAACATTTTTGGATACAAATGACGCAACTGGCGAAGATTTTTATTCTAAGGAACTATATACTGCAAGTTTAGAAGCAAAATTAGGTACGGGTGAATCCGATTATGATGTTTCTCTTTACGAATCCAAAGCTACTTTTTATGATAGAAGAAACCGAGCTTTAGACCATTTAATGGCTCGTTTTGCTGAGAACTTTAACGAATATGTCTTCATGATGTATGAGTTGTCTCAAAGTACTTCAGGTATGGGTTCCCTTACGTTCAATTATGAAAATTTAATAGAAGATAAACAACGTTTTTTAGCAAACTATCCTAAAATTAGTAGTCGAAGAGGATTAGGTATCGATTATTTGCATGCCTCAATATACGAAACCACAAAAGCTTTTGATTTTTTACCTTTTTGGAATACCAATCATCGAGGTGGCTATGAAGAACGAGTGGCGCTATTGTTAGGAATTGATGAAATACCATTACGCAATATTGTAACGGAAGAAAATCCACAAACCCAATGGACCGTAGAAACAGCATCTGGAAATTACGTTTTCAAAATTATAGCACCAGCGGTTAATCTTCAAGAAAAATGGGATTGGGCTCAGCTTCATTTTCTAGACCAAAACTTGTATAAAATAGATAACTATGGCGCTTATTTTTATTTGTACTTAGAAGACAATACACATAAGATTGCTCGAGTGGATAAAAAATTCAATTCTGAAGTGGAAGCTTATGATTATTTGGTTGCCATGATGCATATTATCAATATTTATTATGAAAACTTTTATTGTTTGGAACATATTTTATTACGCCCTTTTAACACCTCTCATTTTAAAGATGAGAATTTATTAACGGTTTGTTTAAATGATGATTGTAAAGATGAAGCAAACGAAGACCCTTATTCTTTTAAGGCTACGATAGTGTTACCAGGCTACGTTTCTCGATTTAAAAATATTCTATTTAGAAAATATGCTGAAAAGATATTTAGACAAGAAGCACCTGCACATTGTTTGTTAAAAATTTGTTGGGTCAATCCAAGCGATATGTTAGGTTTTCAAAAAACATATAGAAAATGGTTGGAAAATTACAGACAATTTAGATTGCATTTTTGTGAAAATACGCTTACAGAATCAGAAAAAACAAAATATCAAAAAACAGTAAAAGAATTAATAGAAGCTTTAAAAGAACTGAATACACTTTACCCAGAAGGCAATTTGTATGACTGTCAATTAAGTGAATCAAATAACCCTATCGTTTTAGGCAATACATCATTAGGAACATTATAAAAAAATTAACATGGAAGCATATAACAACTCAATTTATCCTGTTTTTGAGGCCGATCAAGTGTTGAGTCAGAAAGAACTTAATGCTTTGGTAAGTCATTTAGAAGAACAAGATCGTCTGACTAGAAAAAATCTCATAGGAATAGGAATCGTTTGTGGATTAGATATCACTTTTCCAAATACGAAATCTGTAACGATTGCTTGTGGAACAGCCGTTACTTCTTTAGGTTTTCAAATGGCTTGGAAAGGAGCTACTTTTACCCAATTCAGAGACTATGAAATTCCAGATACCTTTTTAAAACCAGATTATACAAGAGAGCCTTATTTACAGTCTATTTTCGAATACAGTGCTTCTTATGAAGTAATAAAAAATTGTGTTGAGTTACTGCCTAATACTGCTACGGGTCCAGATGTTCAAGTAGTGCCTGATGCTTTTTTTGAAGATAAAATTATTTTGCTTTTTTTAGAAGTAACGCTCATTGATCAAAAGAATTGTGTGACTACTAATTGTGATGATAAGGGTAAAAGAATGGAATTCAATGTAAGACCATTAGTTATTCCTTTAAATGAAACTACAAAAGAATGGCTTACCAAGTACCCTTCCACTAAAACATATGATGCCTTAGCATTTCCTAGATATAATGTTTCAGAACAGTTTAAAAAAATAACTACTGCAGCTGAGGTTTTAGAAGAATTTAAAAAAGTAATTAAAAACAACTATTTAAAAAACGTATCAGATACCATTCAAAATGTATATAGTGATTTTCAAAATATAGTGACCGATACAGATGGATTATCTGTGTTGGAACAAGCTTTACCCGTTTTAAACCAAACGGTTGATATCTATCAAGAAGGGCTTTCGGTACAGTATTTATGGGATTGGATTTTTGATATCACAGAGGCCTATAATGAAATTGTTGCTTTTAGTAAATTGAATCCCTCTTTATGTTGTGTAGATGAGCAACTATTTCCGTTTCATGTGGTTTTAGGAGGTCTTACTTCAGTAGAAGAAGCGTATAGAACTCCTTTTATTCCTACATTAAATTCAAGTTATGAAACCAAGGCAAAACGTAAAGAAATTACCTTTTTATTTCAGAAATTAGCGCTTATCATTAACAGTTTTGAAATTCCAAAGCAAACCACGATCAAAGTCACGCCTTCTACTCTTGGGAAAACTGCTTTAAGTGAAAAAGCAATCCCTTTTTATTACAATTCAATTGAAGATTTAAATAAAAAATGGAACCCTAAATTAACAGCAGAAAATAAAAACGATACCATTTTGTCGTATCATGCTGATGTAGCTAACTATACCGATAAAGATTCGGTTAAGCAACCTTTGTTATATGATTTAGAACCCTATAATTTTTTTAGAATAGAAGGTCACATTGGTAAAAATTATGAAGAGGCTTTAGTGCAATTAACCGGACTGAAAGACAATTTTAATTTGCCTTTTAAAATTATTGCATTAAATGCGCAATCTTTCTTGAATAAAGAAGTAGATATAAAAAAGCATCAAGGTGATTGGGGCGACTTAGAATTGGATTATGATATGTCGAGAACCAAAGTCTTTAATATTACACAAGCTGTAGTAAATTGGATAACCCTAAATAAACAAAAGATTATTTCCGAATCTTTAATGACAGAAAACACCATTGCATCTCTTAAAAACATTCTTACCGAAGTTAAAACCTTACTTACCGAAGATTTGACCGAATTCCTATCCAATTACAAAGGATTTTATGAAATCTTCAAAAATTTGAACGTACTGTTTTTATTTCATCGTTTTTGTTTGACCTTAAACCGAACTAGTCTTTCAGTTATTGCAGAAGATTTAATTGATCATTTGGATGAAATTAACGAGTTGTTTTTAGAAGATCCTTTTACTGTCATTTATAATGAAGCCCTTAAAAGATGGTCGCAAATTTATAAAGAATTGTTCTTAAGTACTTTCCTAGAAAAACATAAAGGAATGGAACACAAAGCAGGAGTAACGAAAGGAGGTACTTTTATTATGGTGTATTCTGATAGTAGTATTTTCAAAAAACAAGTGATTCCATCTAATCAACTCACTTTATTGACAACGATTACCAATTACAACGCAGCCATCAATTTGGGAGAAAATTCAGATAATATTAAAGATGAAATTAAAGATAGTGTGGTTTTAACCAAGACCAATTTTAAAGAAGAATTACCATATAATCCAGATGCTTTAAAAGATTGCAAAGAGCAAACGGAAGTCATCAAACAGAATTTAATCAAATTGGCAAATTATAATCTGTCTACCAATTATCCGAAATACATGCAAGATTTCTTTGTGGGTAATTTAGGTTCCTTACTGCAGTTTGAACCCAGCGAATCATCCAATCAAAACAACATACAGGAAAAAGTGATTCTCGCTGATTTCTACATTCCTTATCTGTGCTGTTCGCAAGGAAACAATATCAATATCGTATTGGGAAATCAAGAACCTAGTATTGGCGATTTTGATCCAACAGATTTTAATACTGAAGATTTTCAAACCAACTAAAATAACATTAAAAAAAACAATATTATGGCAACTAGAAACTCCGTAGAAACTAAAATAGCAGCAATTAATGATAGAGGAAACAATACCGCTGCTGAAGTTAGAGATGTACTAACTGAATTATTAAATTATACTGAAAATCAAGCTAGTTTAGAAACATTTGAAGTTGTATCTGCAAGTCCTATTGCAAGCACTACAAACGATAAAAAATTATTTTTTTCTATTAAAGGTATAAAAGGCGAAACAGCTAACATGACCTTAGTAGTGAAGCCTATACCAAATGCAACTCCTACAGATTCGAATCAAGTACTTTTTATGGTGCCTTTCAATCAAACTACTGGAAGTTTAACAGTTGAAAACTTCAATTTATTAGCAGGAAATGATGCAGAAGGAATTCTTCCATTAATAGATAACCGAAATTTTTTAATGTATACAATCCCTATTAACGGAAATGAAACAGGACAAGGTAATCTTGTAATAGCTTTAGCAAGAAACTTTAACGATTACCGAAATATGTTATTATTATCTATTTCCAATTTCTCAACAGGTGTAATTTCGACTTCTATATCCATGCATGTTCAAAAATTTGAAGAATCGTTAATTGATAATGTAACTAATGGAAACATTAACGTTGCAGCAGGTCCAAGAGCGAGAGCTACAGCACCAACAGAGAAGGATATTATTACTTTTTTCAACCGATTGTTTAGTAAAAAGTAAAAAGTAAAAAGTAAAAAGTAAAAAGTAAAAAGTAAAAAGTAAAAAGTAAAAAGTAAAAAGTAATGCACCTTATTCAGCAACATATGATCGAAATTGAATGCGCTTCCCAAAATTTTGGAAAAGAGCTACAAAATCAATTGAGTATGCTGTTAGAAAAGGAATTTTATCCAAAACTAGAACTATTACTTCAAAAATATGATGTAAAAAATCACATTTGGAATATCGATTGTTTGTCTTTGGAATTACCCATTCTTTCTAAAAAATATTGGAAGGAAGAATTTATTGAAAAAAGCTTACTTCAAATTGAAGATTATTTAAAAATGAATCGTAATGCTAAAGATTACGATTCTAGTGATAATCAATGGAAGCATTTAATTACCAAAAATGATTTGGCAAAAGCTTTATTATTTGATTTTCTAAAAACGGGCTTAGTGAAAGAAAATAGTATTTCAAAAAACATAGAATCTATTGTATTAGAAATAACGGTGGACCAATTCTTATTAGAAGAATTAATTTCTCTTTATAAAGAAGATTTAGACAGTTTAATACGTTGGATTTTTTCTATTCCAGCATCTTTTAAAAGAATTGTAAACAAAAAATTAAAAGATTATTCGAATGAAATCATTTTTGTGTTAACAGAAATTTTTGAACTAGAAGTAAGCAATCAAAAACAGATTGTTAAAAAGAGTTTTGATAAGATTACTCAAAATAAAGTAGTTGGAAAACAATGGTTTGAATGCGTGCAGTGGTTTGTTTATCTCAGTAGAAATACTATTGTATCTCAGCATCAATTAAAAAGTACTTTTTTTAGAGTAGCCAAAACATTTTGGAATTTAGATTCCAATGAACTGATAGCAATTAGTGGTTTTATTGTAGAGAAAATCGATGCTAACAATAGTATTGCGAAAAATGAAATAGTTGCTTTTTTTCAGAATAGTTTGTCTAACGATACCATTAATACGCACGTTGAGGAAACAACTTTTAAGGGAGTAAAACAAAAGATAAAAAACAATGTTTCAAACCTAGCATTTGAAAATAAAAAGAAACATGAAATAATATATATTAGTAATGGAGGTTTAGTGCTTTTACATCCTTTTTTGAAAACCCTTTTTGAACAATTAAATTTTTGTTCTTCTGAGGGTGTTTGGAGAGATAAGATACAACAACATAAAGCCATTTTGCTAACGCAATTTTTAATAGATGGCTCAGACCGGTTTAGAGAATCTGATTTGATTTTGAATAAGATTTTATGTGGTTTTGCAATAGAAGAAATTGTTAATGTGAAAATAAAATTATCAAAAAAGGAAAAACAAAAAGGAATTCGATTATTAGAAGCTGTAAAATCGCATTGGAAAGTAATGAGCACTTCTTCAATAGAAGCCTTACAACAAACATTCTTACAAAGAGAGGCTAAATTAACGCGTTTACCAAATCATGAATATGAACTTTGGATCGAAGAAAAAGGTGTTGATATATTATTGGATCAATTGCCTTGGGGACTGGGTACAATCCAAACCTCATGGATGGAGAATTATTTAATTTGTCATTGGCATTAAAAAAACAAAAAAAATGGAAAGCGTATTTTTACAAAGAGAAACTACTCCTATTACTTCAAAAGGGAATCATTTTTTTAAACCCACCATTCAAAAAAAGCTAAGTGTGGGTAGTGCAACCGATTCCTATGAAGTAGAAGCAGATACAATGGCTAATCGTGTGATGAGTATGAAAACTCCTTCAAAAACGAATCTGAGTCATTCTAGTTCTTCTGTACAAAAAAAATGTGCAGCTTGCGAACAAGAAGAAAAAATCCAAAAAAAATCATTATCAGATTCAATTACTCCATTAATTCAACGCTCTTCTACAGAAAAAGGGGGTGAAGCTCCTACTCATGTTGAAAGTCAAATAAACAATTCTAGGGGAAAGGGTTCTTCAATGGATAACGAAACTAGAACATTTATGGAATCTCGATTTGGAACTGACTTTTCTGAGGTTAAAATTCATACAGGAAGTCAAGCAGTACAAATGAGTAGAGAATTGAATGCTCAGGCTTTTACAGTAGGAAATGATATTTATTTTAATGCTGGAAAATACAACCCTAGTTCTGAAAATGGGAAACATTTATTAGCGCATGAATTAACACATACAATACAACAAACGGGAAGTATTGGCAGGAAACTACAAAAGTCTTCCAGTTCAGGCAGTTCAGATGATGATAGTGGCGGTGGAGGTTCTGGACCTACATCGGGTAACTGTAGGGTTGACGTTAGAGCTACAAAAATCACAGGATTGTATGGACTTCCTGTTTATCATTTATTTATAATTACTCATGATTCATCAGGGTCTGAGCACTATTACAGAGGAGGTCCTTCTACAAGAAGTGGATCTTCATATGGCCCCATTGTTACCACTCATGGGAATTATTTGCCAGGAACAATAGATTGGGATCCTTCAGCACCATCAGTTACCGTGGAAGCTTCTGTAAATTGTGCTACCACCCATAGTTGTTTAGTTGCAGAATTATCTCGAATTGATGGTACTGCAACCACCTATGTTCCAACAGGTCCCAATAGTAATTCGGTAGTTAGAACATGCTTGCGAAATTGCAGTTTAACGGAAAACAAACCGGTAATGATAGCTCCAGGTTGGGGGCAAATAATTTAAATTAAAAAAATGGACACTAAGGATTTTGAAAAGTTTATTAATGCGGAAATTCCAACTTCAACCCCTGTTGAAGAAGTTATTTTTTGGTTAAAGAATCATAACTATGAATTTTCTAAAATTCATGAACAAAAAATTTTTTCATCTACTATAGCTAAAAAGAGATTGTTTATGACAGCGAAATGGTTAATGGTATTTCACTTTGATCAAAACAATCAATTAACAAAAATCGATGTGAGGAAAGATTACATCGCTTTGTAAATATACTTTATAACCCATGAGTCAAACTTTAACACATAAAGAATCAAAACTAAAGAATACGGTAAATTCAACATCAGCTTTTAAACCTGTAACGGTTCAAAAAAAAATGAGTGTAGGTGCTTCCAATGATTCTTATGAGGTTGAAGCAGATAATATGGCTAATCGAGTTATGAGTATGAATGTGCCCTCAAAAATGAACATCAATCCAACAGGTTCATTGGTACAAAGAAAATGTACAGCTTGCGAACAAGAAGAAAAAATTCAAAAAAAATCATTAGCAGCAACTATTACTCCATTAATTCAACGTTCCTCTAGAGAAAAAGGTGGTGAAGCATCTAGTGATGTAGAAAATAAAATCAATAGTTCCAAAGGGAATGGTAATACAATAGATGGTGAAACCAAAAATTTTATGGAGACTCGATTTGGAACTGACTTTTCTGATATTAAAATTCATACGGGTAGTCAAGCGGTAGAAATGAGTAGAGAATTGAATGCTCAAGCTTTCACAGTTGGAAATGATATCTACTTTAATGAAGGAAAATACAATCCAAATTCTGATAGTGGTAAACATTTATTAGCACACGAATTGACACATACAGTTCAGCAAAAGGATAGTGCCAAGAGAAAAGTACAAAGAAGTTTATGTATAAAATCAGTTTTTGGAGGTGAAGTAAAATTTAACAATTTAACGACTAGTGAGCTGTCGAATATTGCTGTAATTAATGAAGATGATTTTGCTGGAATAACAACTCCTCCTGTTAATAATAGATGGTATAATTGTGACGGTTTTTGGTATAATGGTTTTTCGGATTGGTTTAAAATTCCTGATCATTGTAAAGTAGAAGTAAATGCCTCGCCAAGAGCGCGAAGAGGCTTTTTTAGTTCTTGTTGTAATTGGGCTGCAAGTTTAATTAAAAATGGACCTAATTGGAGTAGTGATGGACTAGATTCGACTAAGTCAAATCCATTCTAAATTAAAATCTAATAAATGTATCAATGAACCAAGCCTTAGCACATAAAGAATCGAAACCAAAAGCAGCTGTGAATACTACACCTGCCTTTAAACCAGTAACCGTACAAAAGAAAATGAACGTAGGTGCTGAAAATGATTCGTATGAGGCAGAAGCCGACACTATTGCTGATAAAGTTTTGCAAATGGACAGTGTAAAGCAACATCGCTTTACACAAACTAGTGCTTTGGTTCAAAAGAAATGTGCACACTGTGAGGAAGAAGAAAAAATAAGAAAAAAGCCTTTGGCAGAAACTATTACACCTTACATACAAAAATCATCGCTTGCAGCAACAACCGAAGTACAAGCTCCAGTACAAGTCGAAAATCAGATCATCACTACAAAAGGTTCTGGAAGTAGATTAGACAATAGGACTAAAGATTACATGGAAGAACGATTTGGAGTGGATTTTTCAGATGTACGAATACATACTAATAGTCAGGCTGTCCAGATGAGCGAAGATTTGAATGCCAAGGCTTTTACTGTGGGTAATGATATTTACTTCAATCAAGGACAGTTTAATCCTAATTCAAGTTCTGGAAAACATTTATTAGCCCATGAATTAACACATACGCTTCAACAAAGTGGTAGTCAGGTACAACGGGTTCAAAAAAAACAAACAAGTCAAGTTATACAACGTAATATCTTGGGAGATATTGGAAGAGGAATAGGAAGTGCTGCTTCCACTGCTTGGGATTATACAGGAGGGGCAGCCATACGATTTGGAGGTCGAGTAATTGAATGGGTAGAAGATAGAGCTGAGGATATTATTAACGAAATAGCACCAGGTTTATTGCGTTTTTTGCGTTCTAGTATTTGGGAACCAATTCGAGATTTGATTGCAAGAGGTTTAGATGCTATGACAGGAGGCTTATTTTCACGACTTCAAGAAGAGGGTTTGTCTGGAATACTGCATGAATTTGTGGATACGATTATGGAAACCTTACAAGGAAATATTGAAGATGCCTGTAGAAGTTTTGCACAATTAGCAGAAAAGATATTCAACTTCATTAGTAGTTTAAGCAGTGAAGCTTTAACACGATTGCGAAATACGTTTACAAGAATTAGCGGTTTTTTTAGTGAATTATGGAGTGATTATGGGAAACCCGCAATGGATGCTATTAAGCACTATGCTAGAGCGGCTTGGGACTGGGTTGAAGAAAAAGCCAGATGGTTATGGGATTTAATAGCTCCAATTCGAAATGCCATTCAAAGAGCTTGGAATTGGATTAAAAGAATGTTTAATATTGCATGGGAAGGTGCAACCTCGGTATGGGATTGGTTAGTTGAAAAAGCTACTGAAGCATGGAATTGGATTAAAAGAGCAATAGAACCCATCAAAACACCTTTAATGATTATAGGTGGTATTATTGTATTATTGTCTCCTTTAGGAATATTTGCGGTAATAGGGGCTGCGGTATACGGAGTTTATAGAGCAGTTCAATGGATACGTGCCAATTGGGATAGTGAAGTATTTGTTCGTTTCAGAAACTTTTTAAAAGAAAGTATTTTTGACCCTTTACAAAGAGGAATACAACAGTTGCGAAACTTGGTTAATCAAGCTATGCAGTGGTTAAGTAGTCAATTTCAAAGACTACAAGCCGCTTTTCAATCTTTAGTAAACGCAATTGCGCAATCTAGTATTTTCTCATTTTTAAGAGGAGTAGTACAAACCGTTTCTAACATGATTCGTAGTGTTACCAGTTGGATTGTAACACAGGCTATAAGACTTGGAACCTTTATTGCTGAGGTGGCTCAAACCGTTTGGGCATTTATTAGACCTGCAGTTGTACTTGTAACCAAATTAATCATCTTAGCTAATTTTCCTTGGATGATTCCAATTGTACTCATGGCTTGGTATTGGCGATTAATGCCAGATTGTTTTAAACCCCCTATTATAAATTTCGTTTTAAGAGTCATGATAGGAGTTTTAAGGGCCATGCCAAATTTTGCCATGTTTGGTGAAACTTGGGTACAAGTTAAAACGAGAATTATAACGTTTCTACAAGAAACATTAGAAAAATCTGACGAAGAAAAAATAACTGTTGCGAATCGAGTGGCTAGAATGGTATCCGAAATGGATTTAAGTTTGTTAAGTAACCAAATTGCAGCAGCAGCTGGAGCACCAGCAGAGTTTGAAGGACAAATGGAAGAAGAATTACTCGGTGTAAACTTAACGCTTCCTTTACCATTTGAGAGAACAAGTTTGGAAGAACCTTCATTGCTTTCTCAATTTCAGTCTTCTGGATTAGAGGATAGTGTTGAAGCAGGTGATGCCGCTTTGTTCGGTCGTTCGGAATATACTAATCAACATATCGACGTTGATAGTGTGGGAGAATTTGCACCAAGTGCCCAATTACAACAAGCAATATTAAACAGAACAGGGACTGATGGAGTTGTGGAATTTGGAGAATCTGAGGATCGTTCCAGAACGGTTCATGGAATATTATCTGAAATGGTTGCTTCTGGTTCTGGAGATTCTGAAGGATTAGGAGGAGAAGGAACAGCAGTAGCTGATGAAAATGTACCTGATTTTTCACAAATGACACATGAGGAAGAAACCGAATATCGCTTACAGCAAATGATGGCGCAAAGTAATGCTGAAATGTCTAGACAAGCTTGTAATCCTCCAGCAAATGAAGGAGGTGCGGCTCCAGAAGAGGCTGGAAGTGCTTTTCCAGAATCAGCTAAATTTGGGCCTTTAACGCGTGCACAAAGGGGAAGGTATACCATGAATCAGATGGCCACTGGACTAAGTCATTGGTGGAGATGTAATAGAAATTGGCTTATACCAACAATTATCGGAGTAATTATTGTGATTGTTTTAGCAGAAGTTTTATCAGGTGGAGCAGTAACTGCTGCTTTACCAGGAATTTTAGCTGCACTTGGCCCTATTATGATTGGAGTTGCAGTTGTTAGAGCAGCCTATTATTTAGGAGAATATGTATACAAATCGATAAGTGGAGATATTGCAGGAGCTAGTAGAGCTTTGGCAAGAGGGTTTGCAGTTGTAGCAGTGGAAGCAATTTTTGCATTACTTGGAAGTTCTGCATTTTGGAAATCACTAAAAGGAGGAATAGTGGGAGCAGGAAGAGCGGTAGGAAGAGCCGGAAGTGCAATTGCAAGAGGAACTGGTAGAGCCCTTGCTGCAACTGGAAGAATTGGAAGAGGTATTGTCGAAGGGGTAAGTGCAGGAGGTAGATATGTTTTAAGAACAGCAGGTGCAGTAGTTACTAGAGGAAAATTAATGCTTCAAGGTATTAGAGGAAGAATAGGAAGAGGAGTTAGTAGTTTAGAAGAATTAGGCAATAGGTTGCTTTCTAGAATTCGTTTTAGAAGGTTTAGGATTCGAATAAGAAGAGGTTGGTTTATTGTTGAAGGCTATATAAATCCGTGGGTAATTATTATGGAAGGTCCTATGGAAGGCCATATGACTGAGGTTGACGATTTAATGGTAGCTGGAAGAAATGTTGGAGATGATCTTTTATCAGCTGGGGGAACTCGAATGAGAGTAGTTTCTACAGGATCAGCAGTGCCAACTAACTATAGAAGAATATATGAAATATTTCATGGATTACCTGAGGGAGGCGCATCCGGAACTGTGATTCATCATTTAGTAGAACAACAAACTAGAAACTTTGTTTCTGCAATTGATGATTTGTTCCTTCATTCACCTGTAAATTTAAGAGCAATTCCGAGGGGAGTTATAAATAGTGTAGTCCATCTTTCTCAAATTAGAATCGTTTGGAATCGCTTTTATACCGTTCTACGTCAATTAATCACCGCTGGTTCGTTAACTGAAAGACAAATGGTCCAAGCGTTAAGGCATTTCGAATCTTTCACAGACGATTATATTAGAGCCATGTTGCAAATTGCAGGAAATAATTCTCATTTGACCAATGATGCATTAAGAACATTATTACGAGCAGAGAGTGATTTGTGGTGGCAAACACACAATTTGCAACAAGCTATAGCCGATGCAATGGCTTTTGGAAGATTACATTAAAAAAAGATTTAATTGGCTTATATTTAAATATTAATAAATGTACAAAAATGGAAAAACCATCAATATTTGTTTTGCATAGTGCGTCAATAATAGGATCTTTAGTTTTTCCTACTCAAATTGAAGAAGAAATTATCTGTAGTACGTGTTTGATAAAGAAACAACCTCAAAAGTATAAAAATGTTCATTATGAATTGGACAGTTGGAATGGGGAAGATATTTTTCAAGGAGAAACCGTTTTTATGATTTCTGAACGTCTAAAAACAGCTCTTGAAGAGAATAATATAAAGGGTTGTCTTTTCGAAAAAGTTACCGTAAAAAAATCTCCTTTTTTTGAATTTGGAGAAAATGCAGGTTCAGATGTACTTCCAAATTTTTGGAAGCTAAACATCCAAGAACATTGTAGCGGACCAGAAGTTTGGTGGAAAAGAATTCCTTGTGAAAATTGTTCTTTAAATAAGTGGAGTATTACACCTGCAGGAATAGATTCCATAGCAATACCTTTTAATAAAGAACCAGTACCAATGAGAACGGTTTTCTATGATTCTTGGAAAGGGATGGATATATTTTATTTGGAAGATCCAGATGTGCCTATTGTAACAGAAAAATTGGCAACTATACTCAAACAATATAATGGTGAAATCAATTTACTTGAAACAAAATGGATTTTGTAATTGATTTATAGTTTTTGTACATTTTAGAGTCTATTACTATACTTTAACGAAAAAGAATATGCTTTTTAAAAATTTAAAATCGTTTATAATAAATCAAATAGGTAAAGAGGAAATTCAAAGTGAACAGCTTACTTTTCAAAATACTTTTTCTGAAGTTCTAGGAAAAGCAACCACCCATGAAGAAGGTGTCATTTTGTCTATTGCTTTGGTACCTCATGTATATCCTAGTTTTTTTGAGGAGATTATAAAAGAAATATTTCCTCAAGGTGGAGATTTTCCTGAGTTAGGAGGTGTTAAGGCAGAAAATAGTAGAAGTTTTTTCCCCACAGGGCAAACCGTTTTGTATTT
The DNA here is from genome assembly GCA_002862755.1 of Flavobacteriaceae bacterium. Taxonomy (GTDB): domain Bacteria; phylum Bacteroidota; class Bacteroidia; order Flavobacteriales; family Flavobacteriaceae; genus Flavobacterium. The sequence goes on from PKDY01000045.1 coordinate 27,429, forward strand.
ACTTGCTAAAAACGATATTAATTATCGTTTACAAATACAGCAACTCTTTTCACCAGAACATTGGTTTTATAAAGAGAATGTGTTAAGTGTTGAAGAAATGAAGGAAGGTGATCCAATTATGGACGGAAGGTTACTTTTGTCTAAAGAGATTGTTCATTTACTTTGTTATGGAGAAACAATCAAACCTAAATTCGGTGCTAATTTCCCTGCTAAAGAAGTAACGACTTTAATGAGATGGGATGATTTGATTGTCAATGAAACGGTACTTTCTCAAATTAACCAAATTAAACTTTGGATCAAACACCAAAAAACACTTTTAGAAGAATGGAACATGAAAAAGCAAGTGCTCCCAGGTTATCGAACTTTGTTTTATGGTCCTTCTGGAACAGGAAAAACACTTACAGCTACTTTACTAGGGTTAGAATTTAATAGACCCGTATATCGCATCGATTTATCGCAGGTAGTTTCCAAATTTATTGGAGAAACGGAACAAAATCTTGAAAAGATATTCAATCAGGCGGAACATAAAAATTGGATTTTATTGTTTGATGAAGCGGATGCTCTTTTTGGAAAGCGTACCAGTACTAAATCTTCAAATGACAGGTATGCCAATCAGGAGGTTAGTTATCTTTTACAACGAGTAGAAAATTTTAACGGATTGGTTATTTTAACTTCAAATTTTAAAAACAATATAGATGATGCTTTTTTAAGACGGTTTAATTCCATTATTAAGTTTTCAAAACCAAATACAGAGGAAAGGTTTAAATTGTGGCAAAATGCGAAACCTAAAAACATAGAGATTGATGAGGAGTTATTGTACCAATTAGCCTCTAATTATGAGTTAACGGGTGCTCAAATTGTTTCTGCGGTGATGCATGCTTCTTTGTTAGCAATTGAACAAGATCAGAAGTTTTTGTCTAAAGATAATTTACTATTAGGAATTAAAGAAGAATTTAACAAAGAAGAACGGCAATTTGCGACATTTTAATAAAGTATAAAAAAGAGTATCATTTCTGATACTCTTTTTGCTCCTTCCGATAGCTATCGGAACTTGGGCTCGAACCAACCCCGATAGCTATCGGGGCTCTGATTAACAGTCAGTGTATTTTTCTAATAGTTTGTGAATAATTTCAGGATATTGCAAAAGGTTTTGAATGTATGTTTTACTTTTCATACTTTTAATATGCTTTTCCACACAAAGCGCTTGTTTTTTACTCTTACAATCAATTTTTAGAAATAGAATCCAGTCCGTAGCATTATAGGTAAATTTTCTAGCATCAGCATTTTTATGAAATTCAAAACGCAAATCAAAATTTGAAGTATAACCGATGTAATATCGATTTAGTTTTTGAGAATAAAGAATGTAAACAATATTCATATTATTAAATCATATAATAAAAAAAAAGAGTATCAGAAATGATACTCTTTTTGCTCCCCCTCTTGGGCTCGAACCAAGGACCCTCTGATTAACAGTCAGATGCTCTAACCAACTGAGCTAAGGAGGAAGGTGTTACACCGTTTTTGCGAGTGCAAATATAGAACACAATTTTATATTTGCAAACATTTTTTTCATTTTTTTTTAATTTTTATTGAAGAAAATTTCGCTTATCCAAATATAAATATCTTTACCAAAAGTTAAAGCCATCAAAGTCAGTAAGATAATCATTCCGGCGGTCTGAACATAACCCATTGCTTTATCGCTTAAAGTTTTTCCAGTAATCATTTCTGCAATGGTAAAAAGAGCATGCCCACCATCTAACCCTGGAATAGGTAATAAATTCATAAAGGCTAAACCGATAGAAAATAATGCGGTAAAATTCCAAATAAATTCCCAATTCCAAGAATCTGGTAAACGTCTAGCTATACCAATTGGGCTTTGTACTTGTGTATAGGCTCCTGTTTTAGGTCTAGCGATTAATTTTAAACTTTGAACATTATACTTAAATAAAGACCAAGATTGCTTTACCGCTTCTGGAAATGCAGCAGCAAATCCTAATTTTTCAACAACGGTAAATTTTTCTTCTTCTTTATCATCCAAACCAATACCTAGTTTTCCTGTTTTATCTAATTTAATAGGTAGCGTTACTTCTTCTCCTTTACGTAAAACAGTCAAACTAATTTTTTTTTCTTTATTTTCAGATAAAATTTTATTCAATGCTTTATTCGTTTCTACAGCCGTGTTGTTCACACGAATAACTTTGTCATTAAACTGTAAGCCTTGTTTTTCTCCAATTGAATTTTCGGCAAAACCACTAATGATACTGTTTTTTAAATTATAATTATAGGCTAAGCCATAATTATTGAAATTTGTCAAGCTAGTATCTACTGCCGTTGTAACAAAAACTTCATTATTGTTTCTTTTCAAAACAAGTGTGATGGAATCTGCTTTTAGATTTTTCATGGTATCTACAAATTCATCTACATAAGTAAATCGCTTTTCATTGACACCTACAATTTCATCATATTTTTCGAATGTATTCTTTTTTCCTTTGAATGAATCAATAAAATAGTGGTTCATTTCAGAACGTGCGTGAACAAAACCTCTACCTTCTTTTTTTATAATTTCTCCTTTTTGTTCGTCAGATAATAATAATTCCACTTTTTCACCTTGACGATCAATTTCAATTTTGTCTCCAAAAAGAACTCCCATGGTCATAAACTTGAAATCATCATAAAATTTACCGTCAATAGCAACAATTTTATCACCGTTTTTAAAGCCTACATTTTGTCCTACTTCACCAAAAGATAAACCGTTTTTTTGTAGTTCTTCCGTTGAAATTACTTTTTTACCAACAGTTGTATACATAATGGTAAAAATAAACCATGCTAATAAAATGTTTACAATGATGCCGCCTAACATTATAATTAATCGTTGCCAAGCAGGTTTAGATCGAAACTCCCATGGTTGCGCTTCCTGTTTCATTTGTTCCGTGTCCATGCTTTCATCAATCATTCCAGATAGCTTAACATAACCACCTAATGGTAACCAACCAATACCCCATTCGGTTTCCCCAATTTTTTTCTTGATTAAAGCAAATCCTGCATCCATAAACAGATAGAATTTTTCTACCTTAACTTTAAACATTTTTGCCGTTATATAATGACCAAATTCATGAAGAATAACTAATACTGAAAGTATAAATAGAATTTGAGCTAATTGAATCATGTGTTTTTTAATTTTTTTTAATGAAAAAGCAAAAGTAAGGTTTTCACCTTACTTTTTATCATTATTTTTTTATGAGATTATTTTTTTATAAAATTTTTATGAATTACACCTTCAGAGGTATTTATTTTTACAAAATGAATTCCTGGAGAAAGACTTTCAGTAGAGAATTCTGTAGTATGATTTGTTAAAACCAACTGACCTAAAGCATTGTAACATTCTACTTTTTCAATTGTTATTGAATTTGGGAGTTGAATTTTAATATTATTGCTAGTAGGATTAGGGTATAACGTAATTGTTTCTGCTAATTCGAAGTTTTCATTTGCTAGAGTAGCGGTACTGTTTCTTGAAATAATATGTTTATTTGGGTCAAATACAACATCAGTAACTGTAAATGGCACTGAAACTATAAACTCTTCACCATTCGTTTGATGATTAATCACAACATCATGGGTTTGTCCAGAACCTCCCAATAATCTAATTTCAAGAGGCATTTCAAAATAAGAAACACTAGCGTCTGATTGCGTTTGTGAAACTGTAATTTTAGCTTGTCCTGCACCCCAATTTTGTGCAGAAATTGTATAAGTTGGGTAACCTTGACCGTACAACCAATCGTTAAAAAATTCATCCAAACTACTTCCATAGATGTTTTCTAAATGCGATTTTAGATCTGTAGTTATGGCATATTTGTAAGCTAAATTACTATCTGCTAAATAATTTTTTATTGCTTGAAAAAAAGCAGTATCTCCCATTTTCCAGCGTAGCATATGAACCACCATAGCTCCTTTGTTATAGGTTAATCGACCACTAAAAATGCGATTCACATTCAAAGCTTCTGCATCTGTTAAATATACAGCACCATTCGTAGCAGATGTAATACTACTTATTTTATTAGTCTTCCAAGAAACAAAGGACGCATCGCCATCTAAATTTTCAACTACTAAACCCGAAAGATATTCTGCAAAACCTTCGTTTAACCAAATGTCTTTCCATGTACCACAAGTAATTTTATCCCCAAACCATTGGTGTGCTAATTCATGCGCAATTAAATTTCTGCCAAAACTATTCATGAAAGAAACTGTGGTATGTTCCATTCCGCCTCCCCAACCAAATTGAGCATGCCCATATTTTTCATTATGAAAAGGATAGGGTTCAAATAAGGTTTCAAAAACGTTCATTACAGGTAATGTTACTGCTAATTGCGTTTGAGCAGAAGAAAAATTCTCAGGATAAATGTAATTTACAATTGGGAAATCATTTGGAGGTGTTCCTGCAGTTTGAGTGAATATTTGGTAATTCGTCACAGCAATAGCAACTAAATAAGCAGGAATGGGGTAGCCATGATGAAAATGAGTGGTTTTGGTTCCGTTTCCATTATCTATAGCGCTTTGTTCTAGTCCATTAGATACACTCACATATGTATTTGGTGCAGTAAGATAAACATCAATACTTTCGATTTTGTCATTTAAATCTTGTTTGCAAGGCCACCAATCTCTAGCACCAAAAGGTTCGGAAAGAGTGTAAATTACAGGAGTGCCATTATGAGTCGAAGCAGTAAAAGCTTGTTCTCCATTTGCTGGAGCACCTGAATAAGTAATTACTATGGTTCCAGTATTTCCAGTGGTTAATGTTGATGGTAAAGTGATGACAACTTCATTACTTGCATTTTGAACAAAACTCAAAGTTGTACTATTCATGGTTATATTACTTACTGTTAATTGATTGGTTAAATCAAAAGTTATAGAAGTCATATCTGACAAGGCGGTAAAAGTAGTACTAACTTGACCTGAAATAAAGTAAACAGATGGATCTACTGTAAATCGTAATTCTTGGTACGTAACATCGTAGTTTTGTGTATTCGGATTGATTCTAACTTGTTGTAGAGATGCCGCTGATTTCATTTCAGCTTCCACCATTCTATCAAATTCTTCAGTGTTATTTTGAGAATAACTTATCCAAGAAAAAACTATAAATAAGTAAGCAATTTTTTTCATGTGATGTAAAACGTTAGTTTAGGTTTGGTTTTTGTTGTAAATGTAGAAAATAAATCCTAAAATGAGAAACTTTGTGTGGGTGTAACACAGTGATTTAGCGAAATGTCATTCTCGAAATGATCCTCTATTTTTTCTTCTGGAGCAAAAAATGAAACACCTATTTTTATAACCTCTTTTTTACAAGAACTCAAAAAGCGATCGTAAAAGCCTTTACCATAACCTACTCTATTTCCATTTTTGTCATAAGCTAACAGAGGAATAAAAACCACATCAATTTTTGATACAGGAACTTCTAATCCATCTACTGGTTCTGGAATATTGTATTCGTTTTTTTTAATTTTGGTATTGTCGGTAAGTAAATAATGTGTCATAGATACGGTTTCAAAATGAGATTTTGAAAGCACTATTTCTTTGTCTTTCCCTGCTAAAATTTGTAAAATATATTCGGTATTTATTTCTTTTTGTTCTTCAATAGGTAAGAACAAATGATAATAAGTATGTTGCCAAATATCCAGTTTTAATAATTGGTTGGCTATGGCTAAACTTTTTTCATCTAATTCATTTTCTGAAAGTTGTTGCCTTAATGCTTTGTATTTTATTCGTAATTCTTTTTTATTCATTTTCTAATTGAGTTGAAATATGGAAAATAGCATCGCCTTGATAGACGATAGCTCCGTCATTAGCATTAATAATGTAACCGCTATTTGGTGCTTTTACTTTATGCTCTACTTTACCAAAAGGATCTGAAATCGTGGCTAAAACATCTCCTTTAGTTACATAGCTGCCTGTTTTGGTTAAACCAATAAATAGACCTGAATATTGGGCTCTTATCCAATTGGATTTTTCAATAAAAAGCGTTGGATCTACTGTAAAATCGGCATCTTTTTTTGGATTAAGCATGTCTAGATGAAATAAGAAACGTTTGGCTCCATCGATTCCTTCTTGAGTAATTTCAGTATTTAAATCCAACGATTTTCCACCTTCAAAAAGAAGCATCTTTACACCTAATTTAGTACAAACGCTCCGAAATGAACCCGATATATTTTTGGAATACAAAGTGAAAGGTGCTTTGAAAACTTTTGCCAGTTCTTTGAGTTCAGGATTGTTTTGTACAATTCTAATTTGTGGTGCATTGAAACGACTGGCGCCTCCAGCATGAAAATCAACTGCATAGTCAAGTAAAGGAACAATTTCTTTTACTAGAAAATGCGCAAATCTACTCGCTAAAGAACCTGTTTTGCTACCGGGAAAAACGCGATTTAAATCACGTCCGTCTGGAAATTGCCTGCTTTGGTTCACAAATCCAAAAATATTAATAATTGGAATACAAATGATAGTTCCACATTTTGGTTTATTGATTTTACGTCGAATAATTTGTCGGACAATTTCGGTTCCATTAATTTCATCACCATGCAATCCTGCACTAAATAAAACTACTGGACCATCAATTTTTGAACGTTCTATAATAATAGGAACCTTAAGTTTGGTCATCGTGTGTAGTTTGGCAATTTCCACTTCGACTATTTTACTTTCTCCTGGCAAAATGCGTTCTCCTAATAAATAGATAGCTCTGTCTTTCATCGTTTTGTAATAAGGTGCTAAAAGTAAAAAATCTATTTAAAAAATTATAACGCTCTACGATTAAATAAAATCTGACAATTTTAGTAACTTTGTTTACTGATTTTTTATAACCTCATTTTACTTAAATAGCAATCATGCAATCTTCTCTTGAACTTCAAATACAAACACTACCCGATAATCCAGGAGTGTACCAATATTTTGATAAAGATGATAAGATTTTATATGTTGGTAAAGCTAAAAATTTAAAGAAAAGGGTTTCTAGTTATTTTACAAAAAGCCATGATAATTATAAAACGAGTGTTTTAGTAAAAAAAATTGTTTCGATTAGACATATTGTAGTGGCTTCAGAATCAGATGCTTTGTTACTAGAAAACAATCTCATAAAAAAATTACAACCGAGATATAATATTCTTCTAAAGGATGATAAAAGTTATCCTTGGATTTGTATTAAAAACGAACCTTTTTCTAGAATATTTCCCACAAGAAGAATGGTAAAAGATGGCTCAGAATATTATGGCCCGTATACCAATTTTAAAATTGTGAATACCATTTTAGATATGATTAAAGAGTTGTATCCACTGCGAACGTGTACGTACGACTTGTCTCCTTCCAACATTCAATCGGGGAAATACAAAGTCTGCCTTGAATATCATATTGGAAACTGTAAAGGGCCTTGTGAAGGATTGGAAACATTAGAAAACTATCAAAAGCAAGTAGAAGCCATACGTCAAATTTTAAAAGGTAATTTTAAAGACAGTTTAAGAGATTTTAAAAAACAAATGATGGAATTGGCTGAAGACATGCAGTTTGAAGCCGCACAAAAAATAAAAGAAAAAATCGAGGTTTTAGAAAGTTATCAAGCAAAATCTACAGTTTTAAACCCAAAGCTTTCCAATATAGATGTATTTTCCATTGTTTCTGATGAGACCATGGCCTATGTGAATTTTCTTCAAATTTCTTATGGCGCTATTGTGCGTTCTCACACCATGGAAATCAAAAAGAAATTAGAAGAAACCGATGAAGAATTATTAGAACTAGCGGTTGTAGAATTAAGAGAACGTTTTAAATTAAAATCAAAAGAAATTATTTTACCATTTCCTTTAGCTTTAGGCGAAAATTTAAAAATTACAGTTCCACAACTGGGTGATAAAAGGCAGGTTTTAGATTTGTCGCTTCGCAATGCTAAATATTATAGAATGGATCAATTGAAACAAATAAAAATTGTTGATCCTGATAGACATACCAATAGAATTATGGCTCAAATGCAGAAAGATTTGCGTCTTTCTGTTGAACCAAGACATATAGAGTGTTTTGATAACTCTAATATACAAGGGACAAACCCAGTTGCAGCATGTGTGGTTTTTAAAGACGGTAAACCAAGTAAAAAAGATTATCGTCATTTTAATATAAAGACAGTAGAAGGACCAGATGATTTTGCATCTATGGAAGAAGTGGTTTACAGAAGATACAAACGGTTACTCGATGAAAACGAATCTTTGCCACAATTAATTATTATAGATGGAGGGAAAGGACAACTATCTTCGGCTTTAAAAAGTATAGATGCTTTAGGTTTGAGAGGTAAAATAGCCATTATTGGGATTGCCAAAAGATTAGAAGAATTATATTATCCAGGTGATTCTGTCCCCTTGTATTTAGATAAAAAATCCGAAACCTTAAAGGTGATTCAATATTTAAGGAATGAAGCGCACCGTTTTGGAATTACTCATCATCGGGATAAAAGAAGTAAAGCTGCATTAACGAATAGTTTAGAATCCATTCCAGGGGTTGGAGAAAAAACGATGATTGCGTTATTGAAACATTTCAAAAGTGTTAAAAGATTGCAAAATGCAACAGAAAAGGAAATTTCAGAGGTAGTTGGTGTTTCAAAAGCCAAAAAAATTACCGACTTTTACAAGGAAAATAAACTCAATTAAATTTATTTTGAAGGCTAATCTCCATGAAAATCGAATTTTGAAAATTGTGAAAGAAACTTTCACAAAAAGCATCATTTTCTATAGCCTATTCTTCGTTGTTTGTTTTCTTTTTTCTTTTCAAATTCAGGCACAAGATAATTCACAAAAACCAAAAATAGGATTGGTACTTAGTGGTGGTGGCGCAAAAGGCTTAGCACATATTGGTGTTTTAAAAGTAATTGACTCTCTTGGGATAAAAATTGATTACATAGGAGGAACTAGTATGGGTGCCATTATTGGAGGATTATACGCTTCAGGATATTCAGGAGAAGAATTGGATTCTTTATTTCGAGAAGTGGATACAGATGCTTTGTTACAAGATTACACGCCTAGAGAATCTAAAACTTTTTATGAAAAACGAAATGATGAAATTTATGCTTTTTCATTACCGTTTAATAATTTTAGATTAGAATTACCCAAAGCTTTGTCCAAAGGATTGTATAATTATCATTTGATTTCTAGGCTAACCAAACACGTTTCTTATATCACTGATTTTGATAAATTGCCAATACCTTTTTTGTGTATTGCAACCGATGTTGAAACAGGGCAAGAAGTAGTTTTGGAAAAGGGAACTTTACCCAAAGCTTTATTAGCAAGTGGTGCTATCCCAACCTTATACAATCCTATTCAAATTGATGGTAAAATGTTGATTGATGGCGGTGTTGTTAATAATTATCCAGTAGAGGAATTATTAAAAAAAGGGGCCGATATTATTATAGGTGTAGATGTACAGGATGGTTTAAAAAAGTTAACCGATATTAAAGGAGCAACTGGTGTTTTATCTCAAGTAACCAATTTTTCTATGATTGAAAAAATGGATAAAAAAAGAGAATTAACTACAATATATATTAAACCAAATATTAAAGGATATACTGTTGTTTCTTTTGAAAAGGGAGGTGAAATTGTTGAAAAGGGAGAAAAGGAAGCGCGTATTCACTTAAAAGAATTAATTCCATTACAAACTCAGTATAAAAGGCCTGCTATACAAAAAGAGGCTTCTAAGTTATTATATATAACCGATTTGGAAATTAATAATTTGGATAAATTTACTAGAGCCTATGTAGTTGGTAAATTGAAATTTAATAGTAATTCAAGAGTTGAATATAAAACGGTTGAAAGAGGTATTAACAACTTAAATGCCACTCAGAACTTTGAATCTATCTTCTATTATTTCAAAAAAAATCATGTTGGGGAAAAACTTGTAATTGACGTTGCGGAAACGAAAAAAAATACATTTTTAAAATTTGGGTTGCATTACGATGGTCTTTTAAAAAGTGCCTTATTGTTAAATGTTACACGAAAAAATTTACTAATTAAAAACGATGTTTTTTCGCTCGATGTAGGTTTAGGAGATAATTTTAGGTACAACTTGAATTATTATGTTGATAACGGATTTTATTTGAGTTACGGATTTACTTCCAAATATGTAGGTTTAAATCGTAATTTAGAAAATGACTTTTCTGGAAATGATATCTTAAGTAGTTCAGGTTTAAACTCCCTTAATATAGATTTTTCCGATTTTTCGAATCAAGCCTATGTACAAACTATTTTTGCGCAAAAATTTTCATTAGGAGTGGGCGCAGAATTAAAGCATTTGAAAATTGAGTCACAAACCGTTATTGAGAATGTAGATCCAATTATAGATGATAGTGACTATTTTTCCTTATTTGGATTTTTAAAATACGACTCTTTTGATAATAAATATTTTCCTAAAAGAGGATGGTATTTTGTGGGTGACTTAAAACCTGTTTTATATTCTTCAGATAGAGCAAATAATTTTGAAAAATTTACCATCGCAAAAGCAGACGGTGCTATTGCTTTTACCTTACATAAAAAATTTACATTTAAACTGCAATCTGAAGGAGGGTTTTCAATTGGTGAAAATCGTGTTCCCTATTTGGATTTTGCTTTGGGTGGTTATGGCTTTACGCAGATTAATAACTTAAGACCTTTTTTAGGGTATGATTTTGTGGCTTTAAGTGGAAATAGTTATGTAAAAGGGAGTGTGGTGCTGGACTATGAAGTTTTTAAAAAAAATCACCTCAATTTTACTGCAAATTATGCTAATATTGGTAACAATATTTTTGATAATGGAACGTGGATTGAAAAGCCAATGTATAGTGGATATGGTTTTGGATATGGTTTGGAAACACTAATTGGACCAATTGAAATTAAACATTCTTGGTCACCAGAAACAAGAGATCATCATACTTGGTTTAGTATTGGTTTCACGTTTTAATTTTTTTTCCGATATTTGTATATATGAAACAATGGGACAACTTATTAATCCATTTAAAATTCCTCATCAAGAGAAATCCTGAATGAGTTCTATTAATGTGCCAATTGTCAAAGTATCTATTCTTAATAGATGTTGACACGTTAACGAATTGTTGAATTAACACATTAAAAAAATGCCAATATATCATAAACTTGGATCAATTCCTCCAAAAAGACATACACAGTTTCGTAAAGAAAATGGAGATTTGTATTACGAACAACTATTTGGTACCATAGGTTTTGACGGAATGTCTACCAATATGTATCACGAACATAGACCTACACAGGTTAAAGAAATTAAACAACAGTATAGTGTAGCTCCAAAAATTGCCAAAGCAAACAACATTCAATCCTATCGATTAAGAGGATTTCAAGTAACACCGCAAGAGGATTATTTAGAGAGTAGAAAAATCGTTTTAACCAATTCCGATTGCCATATTGTTTTGGCTGCTCCGAAAAAATCAATGAACGATTATTTTTATAAAAATACCGATTCTGATGAAGTGCTTTTTATTCATAGAGGAACGGGTAAGTTAAGAACCATGTTAGGGAATTTAGATTTCAAATATGGAGATTACTTGGTTATTCCTAGAGGAATGATTTATAAAATTGATTTCGATACAGAAGATAATCGTCTTTTTATTGTAGAATCAAGAAGGCCAATATATACTCCTAAAAGATATAGAAACTGGTTTGGTCAATTATTAGAACATGCTCCTTTTTGCGAAAGAGACATTCGTAGACCTGAGGAATTAGAAACCCATAATGAAAAAGGAGATTTTGTAATTAAAGTTAAGAAGAAAGATGAAATTTTCGATATGGTTTATGCAACCCATCCTTTTGACGTAGTAGGTTATGATGGTTATAATTATCCTTACGCATTTTCAATTCACGATTTTGAACCCATTACAGGAAGAATTCATCAACCGCCTCCAGTACATCAAACTTTCGAAACGGATGCTTTTGTAATCTGTTCTTTTGTGCCAAGACTTTATGATTACCATCCTTTGGCAATACCAGCACCATACAATCACAGTAATATAGATAGTGATGAGGTGTTGTATTATGTAGATGGTGATTTTATGAGTCGTAATGATATTGAAGCCGGTCATATTTCTTTACATCCTGCAGGAATTCCACATGGACCACATCCTGGAGCAGTGGAAAGAAGTATAGGGAAAACGGAAACACAAGAATTAGCCGTAATGGTGGATACTTTCAAACCTTTGATGGTTACGGAAGAAGCTATGAAAATAGCGGATGAAAAATACTACCAATCTTGGTTAGAATAAACTATGAATTATAATAAATTATCTAGTGACCCTATTGCATTAATTTTAGCTATTATATCTTTAGTTCTAGGGGTTTTAGGTTGTTGTTGCTATGGTATACTTGCTTTTATACCTTTACTATTAAGTATAATTGGATTAGTTCTTGCGAATAATAGTTTAAAAGAATATTATCAAAATCAGGAAGCTTTTTCAATACAAAGTAAGAATAACGTAGATTTAGCTAAAACTTTAAATATTGTTTCAATAGTTATAAATGGAATTATTTTTTTATTTGGAATTATAGTTTTACTTATTTATGGAACTATTATTTCAAGTAGTGTTTTAAATGGGATAGAACAAAAAGATAATTTTGAAAAGTTAGAGTACCAACTGGATTCACTAGAGATTCCTTATGAATTTCAAGAAGAAAGTAATACTAAAATAGACACAACACAAATAAAATAAAAATAAAAATCATGTCAAAAGAAATAAAATCAGTAAACTACGGTTTAGAAAAAATATTTGAAGGAGCACAAGACTTCCTTCCATTGTTAGGTACGGATTATGTAGAATTTTATGTAGGTAACGCAAAACAAGCTGCACATTTTTACAAAACTGCTTTTGGTTTTCAATCCTTAGCATATGCAGGTTTAGAAACAGGAGTAAAAGACAAGGCTTCCTATGTATTAAAACAAGACAAGATTCGTTTGGTATTAACTACAGCATTAAACAGTAATTCGCCTATAGGAGAACATGTTAAAAAACATGGAGATGGAGTAAAAGTTATAGCACTTTGGGTAGAGGATGCTCGTAAGTCATACGAAGAAACTACTAACCGTGGGGCAAAATCTTATTTTGAACCTATGGTTGAAAATGATGAGAATGGAGAAGTAGTTCGAGCAGGAATCTATGGAGCTTATGGAGAAACAGTTTTTATTTTTGTAGAGCGTAAAAATTATAATGGAATCTTTATGCCAGGTTATAAGGAATGGAAATCAGATTATAATCCAGAACCAGTAGGATTAAAATTTATTGATCACATGGTAGGCAATACAGGATGGAACAGAATGAACGAAGCTGTGAAATGGTTTGAAGATGTGATGGGATTTGTGAATTTTCTTTCATTTGACGATAAACAGATTACTACCGAATATTCGGCTTTAATGTCTAAAGTAATGAGTAATGGTAATGGAAGAATCAAATTTCCAATCAATGAGCCTGCAAATGGTAAAAAACGTTCACAAATCGAAGAATATTTAGATTTTTATGAAGATGAAGGTGTGCAGCATATAGCTGTTGCTACTGACGATATCCTAAAAACGGTTTCAAGTATGCGCGCAAGAGGAGTAGAATTTTTAAGCACACCTCCTCAGGCTTATTATGATGCTATACCTGAAAGACTAAAAGATCATATGGCAAATTTTAAAGAAGATATTTCAGAGTTGCAAAAATTAGGTATTATGATTGATGCAGATGAAGAAGGGTATTTATTGCAAATTTTTACAAAGCCTGTCGAAGATAGACCTACCTTATTCTTTGAAATTATCCAAAGAATGGGTGCAAAAGGGTTCGGAGCGGGTAACTTTAAAGCCTTATTTGAGTCGATTGAAAGAGAACAAGCATTGCGAGGTACATTATAAAATGTGAAAAATATTTAATATTATTAAAAAATACTATTAAATGATAATAATAATTCTGTTAAAAGAGTTAAAGTTGACATTTTGATAAATAATCTTCAAAAAACTATATACATTTGCACTCGCAAAAAAGGAGATAAATAGTATGTCCAATTTTGTTAGTAAGTTTTCATAATTTATAGTTTTTGGTTGGTTAATAGCATAAAAACTCAGTCATTAATTTTGACTGGGTTTTTTTGTTTCTTATTTTTGGAACAGAAATTGCACTCTTTTCTTAAAAAATAAAATTATGAAAAAAATTATAGTACTACTTCTAGTTTTTATTTCTACAAATTCATTTGTTCAAAAAGAGGATGCATTTACCACAGGAGAGTGGTTTAAGCTTCGTATTCATTATGGTGTAGTAAATGCAGGTTATGCTACCCTAGAAATTAAAGAAGCTGTCCGAAACAATCACAAGGTACATCATGTGCAAGGAAAAGGATGGACCACTGGAATGACAAAACTATTTTTTGAAGTAAAAGATGACTATCAAAGTTTTTTTGATAAAGAAACAGGTAAACCGTATCAATTTTTAAGAAAAATTGATGAAGGAGGATACACTAAATATCAAGAAGGATTCTTCAATCAAGATAATAATACGGTTCGTGTTAAAGATTATAAAAACGAAACAGAAAACACCTATTCTGTTCCTGAAAATGTACAAGACATTGTGTCTTCATTTTATTATTTGCGAAATCATCCAAAAATTGATACTTTAAAAGAAGGGGAATCTATTACGATAGATATGTTTTTTGATAATGAAACTACAAAGTTTAAGTTAAAATATATTGGTAAAGAAGATATAAAAACTAAATTTGGAAAAATTTCTTGTAAAGTTTTCAGACCTTACGTTCAAGCAGGAAGAGTTTTTAAAGAAGAAGAAAGTTTAACTGTTTGGATTTCAGATGATGACAACAAAATTCCGGTGCGAATTAAAGCGAGTTTAGCGGTTGGATCATTGAAGGCTGATTTAGATGCTTTTAAAGGATTAAAACACTCTTTTAAAGTAAAAGTTGACTAATGGAAGTAACACCAGAATTACAGCATCAATTAGATAGAATTGATGAAAAGTATAAAGCAATAAATCAAAATACAGAAACCCATCTTGAAGGCCTTTTATGGTCTAAGCCTATAACGTATTGGGATTACATTCAAACCGATGCGCTTCTAAATTTGCAAATTCAAAGAACTACTTTACCTGATGAAATGGTATTTATCATGTACCATCAAGTAAATGAATTGTTATTTAAAATGATTCTTTGGGAAATTGATCAATTAGCGCATACAACTATGCCTACAACCGATTATTTCACTGAAAAATTAGGTAGAATAAGTCGCTACTTTGACATGTTGACCACTTCTTTCACTATCATGACAGACGGAATGGAACCTGAACAGTACTTGAAATTTAGAAATACGCTAACACCAGCTAGTGGTTTTCAAAGTGCCCAATATCGATTGATAGAGTTTGCAACTACAGATTTAATTAATTTAATAGACAATCGTTTTAGGGCTACTATAGATAGAAACACACCATATGAACATGCGTTTGAGCATTTATATTGGCAAGCAGCGGGTAAAGATTACACAACTGGTGAAAAAACATATCTGATAAAAGAGTTTGAAAGAAAGTATAAAAAAGTGTTTTTAGATTTTATGGAAGAATATAATACCATAAATCTTTGGAGAAAATACAAACAATTACCTCAAGAAGATCAAAACAATAAAGCATTAATTGATGCCATGCGCCATTTAGACAAAACAATAAACATTACATGGGTAATGGGCCATTTTAATGCTGCTAAAAAATACATTGAAAGTGTACCTGGAAATCATGAAGCAACAGGTGGAAGTGATTGGAAAAAATACATGTTGCCTAAATATCAAAAACGAATATTTTTTCCAGAATTATGGTCAGATAATGAAATAGCAAACTGGGGTGAAAATGTTTAAAATTAAAAAAACTAATATATTGAGATACTTAGCATTATTACTACTGATAACCATTATTGTCTCTTGCGACAAAAAAGAAGAAAAAAAAGAAGTACCTAAAAAAGTTGAAAAAAAAGAGCCTATTATAAAAGAATATGGTTTTATCTTCAATAATTATAAAGTAGTTCGAGATACCATAAAATCAGGAGATAATTTAGGGCTAATTTTTGACAAATATAAATTACCAGATAGCTTACGCACTTTTGATGTAGTAGAGAAAGTGAAAGATTCTTTCAACCCTAGAATGATTAAAATAGGAAAACCTTATCTTTTATTCTTGGATAAAAATCAACCCAATGAATTACAGGCATTAGTCTATGTAAAAAATCCAATAGAATATGCGGTTATCGATTTTAGAGATTCTATTCATGTTAGCAATAAAAGAAAAGCAACCTCTTTAAAAAGAAGAACTATAGCAGCTGAAATTGAAGGTTCTTTTTCTGAAACTTTAGCCAATGCAGGAGCAAGTCCAGCACTAGCTTCTCGATTGGCAAAAGTGTATGAATATTCTATCGATTTCTTTAAAATTCAAAAAGGTGATAAATTTTGTGCAACTATATATGAACGTTTTATTGAGGATTCTATATATGCAGGAGTTGAAAGTGTAGAGTCTACTTATTTTAAGCATAGAGGGAAAGTGTTTTACGCTTTTCCTTATAAATTAAATCCAGAACAAAATTTGCCAGACTATTACGATGAAAATGGAAATGGTCTAAAAAGTATGTTTTTAAAAGCACCTTTAGATTATTTTAGAATTTCCTCTCGTTTTTCGGGAAGACGTTTTCATCCCGTGCAAAAAAGATGGAAAGCACATAACGGTACTGATTATGCTGCTGCAACAGGAACTCCAATTAAAACCACTGCTTCTGGAGTTGTAGAAAGAGCAGGTTATACTTCAGGTAACGGTAATTATGTGAAAGTACGCCATAATGGAACCTATTCTACACAGTATTTGCATATGTCTAAAATTCTAGTTAAAAAAGGGCAATATGTTACACAAGGTCAAGTAATAGGAAAGGTTGGTAGTACAGGATTAGCTACAGGTCCACACGTGTGTTATCGATTTTGGAAAAATGGGGTACAAGTAGATCCTTTACGATTGCAATTACCGAGTGCAGAACCTATGAAAAAAGAAGCAAAAGAACAATATTTAAAATACATTGAACCTTTGAAAAAAGAGTTGGATAGTGTAATGACCACTAAATTTAAAGAATAATGACTTTAGAAACAATCAATCCGTCTGGAACAGTTGCTTGGCAAAAATTAAGAGCTCATTTTGAAAAAATGGAATATGTTTCCATGAAAGAAATGTTTGCAAATGACAAGCAAAGAGCTGAGAAATTTAATATCGAATGGCACGATTTTCTTGTTGATTTTTCTAAAAATAAAATTACAGAAGAAACGATTCATTTATTGGTCGAATTAGCAAATGAAGTAGGATTAAAAAATGCTATTGAAGCTTATTTTTCTGGTGAAGCTATTAATCAAACTGAGAACCGTGCAGTTTTGCATACTGCTTTAAGGGCAAAAGAAAATGATGTGGTTTTGGTAGATGGAATCAATGTAATGCCAGAAGTATATCAGGTTAAAAAAGACATTAAAAATTTCACTTCAGAAATTATCGATGGTACAAGAAAAGGGTATACTAATAAGGCTTTTACGGATGTCGTAAACATTGGAATTGGTGGTTCAGATTTAGGACCTGCCATGGTTGTCGAAGCCTTACAGTATTATAAAAATCATTTAAATATTCATTTCGTTTCCAATGTAGATGGAGATCATGTAAATGAAATTATTAAGAAATTAAATCCTGAAACTACGCTTTTTGTTATTGTTTCAAAAACATTTACTACCCAAGAAACCCTTTCTAATGCAGAAACAATTCGGGCTTGGTTTTTGAATCATGCGAAACAAGATGATGTTGCGAAACATTTTGTAGCTGTTTCTACTAATATTAAAAATGTAACACAATTTGGAATCGCTGAAGAAAATATTTTTCCAATGTGGGACTGGGTTGGAGGACGTTTTTCTCTTTGGAGTGCAGTTGGTTTAACAATTAGTTTGGCTGTTGGCTTTGATTATTTTAATCAATTGTTAGAAGGTGCCAATAAAATGGATACTCACTTTAAAGAAGCTACTTTTGACAAAAATATACCTGTTGTGCTTGCTTTATTAAGTATTTGGTACAATAATTTTTTTGGTGCTGAAACAGAAGCTTTAATACCCTATACACAATATTTGCAAAAACTAGCTCCTTATTTGCAACAAGGTATCATGGAAAGTAATGGTAAAAGTATCGCTCGTGATGGCAATCCTGTTAATTACCAGACCGGAACAATTATTTGGGGAGAACCTGGAACCAATTCTCAACATGCTTTCTTTCAATTAATTCATCAAGGGACTAAATTAATTCCAACAGACTTTATTGGATTTAAAAATGCCTTATATGGAAATAAAGACCATCATGATAAATTAATGTCTAATTTCTTTGCACAAACCGAAGCTTTGCTAATGGGAAAAACAGAAAAACAAGTGCAAGCTGAATTTGAAAAAACAGGAATTACTGGTGAAAAAGCAACTTTTTTATTGCCTTTTAAAGTTTTTGATGGCGATAAACCAACAAATACCTTATTAATTGAAAAGCTAACACCAGAAACTTTAGGTTCATTAATTGCGCTTTACGAACATAAAATATTTGTACAAGGCATTATTTGGAATATTTTTAGTTACGACCAATGGGGTGTAGAACTTGGAAAACAACTAGCAAATTCAATTTTATCTGAAATACATACAGGTGAAATTAAAAATCATGATAGTTCTACGCAATTTTTATTAAAGCAATACTTAAAATAAAAATAAATCTATTGTTACAAAAGACATATTTAGTTAAATATGTCTTTTTTTATTATAATGCATTTCCTTTTTTATTTGAAAAAAGTTAAAATAATAATTGCTGTTTTAAGAAAGAGAATTGTGTATAAAATGCAATTTTTATTGTATGAATAATGATTTGTTTTGAAAAATAGATATGGTTTTACTTAATTTTTTGATAATATTTTTAATATTTTTAATTTAAATGAAAATTATTTAAAATTTAATATAAAAAAAAGATACAATTGCAATAAAACCACCTCTTATGCAATGTTAACATTTACTTAACACACAACTCAAATGCTTGTACCAATTTTGCAAAAAAATTAACAACAAATGAGAGTTTTTAAAAAATTAATGATGCTTGGGTTATTTTTATTAGCAACCCAAACCATTTTTTCTCAATCTAAAATAACTGGAACAGTTATAGATGGGGACTTTAACGGACCATTACCAGGTGCAAATGTATTTGTAAAAGGTACTAAAGATGGAGCGACAACAGGATTTGATGGTAAATTTGAATTTACTACCACTATGACTTCAGGTGAAATTGTAGTTTCTTATTTAGGTTTTGAAACTGTAGTTATACCTTTTTCTGGTTCAACTAATTTAGGAAACGTTTCTTTAAAATCAAATGAAAATCAATTAGAGTCAGTAGTTTTAATTGGTAAAGGTGTTATTGACGTAGCTAAAGATAGAAAAACACCTGTTGCTGTATCAACTATTAAGGCAGCTGAAATCCAAGAAAAATTAGGAAACCAAGAATTCCCAGAAATGTTAGTAAACACACCTTCTGTATATGCTACAAAATCTGGTGGTGGATTTGGAGATTCAAGAATCAATATTCGTGGATTTGATCAAAGAAACATTGCAGTAATGATTAACGGGGTTCCTGTTAACGATATGGAAAATGGAGCTGTTTACTGGAGTAACTGGGCTGGATTATCTGATGTAACTTCTGCAATGCAAGTTCAAAGAGGTTTAGGATCATCTAAATTAGCAATTTCTTCTGTTGGAGGTACAATCAATGTAATTACTAGAACTTCTGAAATGAAACAAGGAGGAGTAGTTTCTGTTGGTGTTGCTAACGATGATTACTTAAAAACACAAGCTTCTTATTCTACAGGTAAAATGGAAAATGGTTTCTCTACTTCTATTTTATTATCTAGAACACAAGGTAATATGTTTGCTGACGGAACAAAATTCGAAGGACATAATTATTTTATAGCTTTCGGTTACGAATTAAACGAAAAACATAATTTCCAATTTACTTTCACAGGTGCTCCACAATGGCACAACCAAAGAAGTTTTGCAAATACTATTGCAACTCATATTAAATATGGTGATCCAGTTAATAATATTCCAAACATAAGATATAATTCAGATTGGGGTTATTTAAATGGAAGAGAATACTCATGGGTAAGAAACTTTTATCACAAGCCAGTTGCATCTTTAAACTGGGATTTTACAATCAATGATAAAATGAAATTAACTACTGTTCTTTACGGTTCTTGGGGACGCGGTGGAGGAACTGGAAATATTGGGAAAAGTCCATTCGCTTATAAAACTGTTGATGGTTTAGTTCCTTTTGATGATTTTGTTGCTTTCAATAGAGGTCAATATGATCCAGCTACAGGTCAATCAGTAACACCTATTACTGGTGCACAAGTAAGTCAAAATGCAAATGGAGACTATCAAACTAGTAGATCAGTTGGTTTTACAAGAAGAGCATCTATTAATTCACACGATTGGTATGGTGGTGTAATTAACTTAAATACTAAATTAACAGATGAATTAACTTTAGATTTTGGTTTAGACGCACGTACTTATAAAGGATATCATTTTAGAAACATTAATGATAGATTAGGTGCAGATGTTTATTTAGATAATAGAGATATTAATAATCCTGATAGATTATTATACGCTACTTATGAGGCAACTCCAAGTTGGAACCCAATAACTAATATCAAAAATCAAGAGAAAATTGAGTACAATAACAATGGATATGTTAGATGGTATGGTGCTTTTACTCAATTAGAGTATTCAACTGAAAAATTATCAGCATTTATTCAAGGAGCAGTTTCTCAACAAGGATTTAGTAGAGAAGATACTTTTATATATTTAGAATCAGATCCATTATACAAAACTGATTTTGAAAATATTCTTGGAGGTAACATTAAAGGGGGCGCTAATTATAACATTGACGAAAAAAATAATGTATTCGCTAATGCGGGTTATTATTCAAAACAACCTTTTTTCAATGCTGTATACCCTAACAACCAATCTAAAGTTAATGATAATTTAACGAATGAAAAGATTTTAGGTTTAGAAGCTGGATATGGATTTAATTCTCCTTATTTCAATGCTAAATTGAACTTATACTATACTTCTTGGAAAGATAGATACCAAAGATCTAATGATTCTGATCCTACGAATCAAGGAGGATATTATGACTTTGCTGGAATTACAGAAATTCACTCAGGAGTTGAAGTTGAGTTAAATGCTAAGCCAGTATCTAAATTGAATATTAATGCAATGTTCTCAATTGGAGATTGGAAATATGATGGAGATGTTACAAGTAACAGATACGATCAAAACAACAACCAAATCGGAACTGGAGAAACTTTATATTTAGATGGAGTTAAAGTAGGTGATGCTGCTCAAATGACAGCTTCTTTCGGTGCAGGTTACGAAGT
Organism: Flavobacteriaceae bacterium; assembly: GCA_002862755.1. Classification (GTDB taxonomy): domain Bacteria; phylum Bacteroidota; class Bacteroidia; order Flavobacteriales; family Flavobacteriaceae; genus Flavobacterium. The sequence continues at coordinate 48,926 of PKDY01000045.1, forward strand.
ATTAAAAGGATTAAAAGTTGATGCAAACTATAGATTTGTCGATAAATTATATGCAAGTATCAATCCAGCTAACTTCAACGTAGAAGATCATAAAGGTTCATTAGAGTTACCTAACTATGGTTTAATGGATGCTGGTATTTCTTACAAAATGCTAGTTGGTAAAGACAAAGACAAGGCAGTTACTTTACGTTTCAACATGAATAACGTTTTAGATGAAATTTATATTGCTGAGTCTAGAACTAATAATCACGTAAAAACACAAGCTGATTTCGTTTTCCCTGCTGGTGATCCTAATGCAGGTCAACCGAACACAGTTGCTTATCAAAATTACTTAAACACAAGTATTTATGATGGTGTGGACACGTCAAATCAAGTTTACTTTGGATTTGGAAGAACTTGGAACTTTACTTTAAGATACCAGTTTTAATATAAATTCATACAACATTATAAAACCGCTTCACAATTTTGTGAAGCGGTTTTTTTATTTTCCTATCTTTGTTACATAACATTTAAATGAATTAAGTATGTATACCACTTTACAATCCGCCCATTCTATATTTGCTTACATTGTTTTAACAGTCTTATTTTTAGCAGCAGTTAATGCTATTATGGGAGTTGTCTCTAAAAAATTATTTACAGATAAAGACTTGCGTATCTCTTTATTTGCATTGATTCTTTCGCATATGCAGTTGCTAATTGGTTTAATTTTATATTTCGTTTCTCCTAAAGGATCTGCAATGCTAGGTGAAATGAAAGATTCGGCTATGCGATTAACCTCTCTAGAACATCCTTTAATTAATATTATCGCTTTAGTATTAATTACTATCGGTTGGTCAAAACATAAAAAAGAAGAAAGTAATAATGGAAAATTTAAAAAGATTGCTATTTTTTATACCATTGGCTTTTTACTAATTTTATCTAGAATTCCTTGGACGAGCTGGTTAAGCTAATTCTTTAAAATATATAGAAGATGAAAATTTATAGCTTTACCTTAACTTTTTTCCTTCTTCTTATCAGTATCAGTAGTTTTACTTGTAAACAAAAGGAGCCGTTTTCAAGTAAAACTATTTTTTTAGATACCATAAAAAAAGACATCGTTTTGTTAGATACAATTGTTGTCAATTCTGTTATCGTTGAAACACCTACTCCTATAGTGTTTTATAAGGAAAAAGTGCATGCTTCCTATTATCATGATAAATTCAATGGTAAAAAAACAGCAAGTGGTTCCATTTTTAATAATTCCGAATATACTGCTGCGCATAAAAAAATACCTTTTGGAACTCAAGTTTTGGTAACTAATATAGCTAATAATAAAACGGTTATTGTTACGATAACAGACAGAGGACCTTTTACAAAAGGCAGAGAAATCGATTTATCAAAAACTGCATTTATGGAACTCTCCGAGCAAAAAAAACTTGGATTTCTTACCGTTAATCTCCAAATAATAAAAGAATAGAATCAGCTTTAGCTGATTTTTTTTTGATTTACATTTAACAAAAAATTAAGTTCGTTTAGTTCGGTAATTAGCGAACCTAGAGTATCTTTGCAAGAAATTTTTTATGATGCAGGAAGAAAAACAAGAACTAATTGAAATGTTTGGTGTTCATTTTGAACAATTATATAACATTCCTCCATTGGCATCCCGAATTTTAGGTACTTTAATTATTGATGGATGTAAATCAGGATTAACTTTTGAAGAATTAGTGGATAAAATGCAAGCAAGTAAAAGTTCCATCTCTACGAATATAAATTTACTTTTAAAAATGGAGAAGATTTATTACTTCACGGTTTTAGGGGATCGAAAAAAGTATTTCAAAGCATCTCCTTTAAGTCAGCGCTTAAATAATTACTTAACCTTGGTAAACAATGAATTAGTTTTAATTGATAAAATTATAAAGTACAGAGAAAAGAATACTTGTTGTCCGCAAGAGAAAATCAATTTGTTAAATAGTTATGCTTATAAAGAACACATGGAAAAAGCAGAGCAACTTTTGCTAACAACCATTACCAAGTTTAAAGATATAGAAGAAAAAAACCAATTAAATAAATAACCTAGATTCTCAAATGAAAAAAATATATATACTAAGCGCTATAGTGTTGTCTTTCGCTTTTTTTTCTTGTAATAAAAAAGAAACAGCCAATCAAGCTCCACCAGTCCAACCTTATAAAGTAATTGAAGTAGCAAAGTCGAATACGACTTTATTAGCAGAATATCCTACAACTTTAGAAGGAATAGTAGATGTAGACATTCGTCCGAAAGTAGATGGATATATTGAAAAAATATATGTAGATGAAGGGCAAGAAGTAAAAAAAGGGCAATTGCTTTTTAAATTAGAAACGCAAATGGCTACACAAGATGCTGGTGCAGCTAAAGCTAGAGTAGATGCAGCTCAAGTAGAAGTAAATCGTCTAGCGCCCTTAGTTGAACGAAATATTATTAGTGATGTACAATTAGAAACCGCTAAGGCTAATTTAGCTTCTGCTAAAAGTGCATACCAAAGTATTGTTGCCAGAATCAATTATGCAACTATTAAAAGTCCGGTCAATGGAATCGTAGGAACTTTACCTTTCCGTTTAGGAAGTTATGTTAGTAGTCAAACGCAAGAACCCTTAACAAGAATATCGGATATTAGTTCCATTTATGCCTATTTTTCAATGAACGAAAAACAGCAATTGGACATGATGCTGCATGCTGATGGGAAAACGTTTCAAGATAAAATTGCAAAAATGCCTCCAGTGAAATTAATTTTAAGTAATGGAGATGTTTATGAAGAAAGTGGAAAAATTGAAACCATGAGTGGCCAAGCCAATACTCAAACAGGTTCCTTTAATGTAAGAGCAAGCTTTAAAAATCCTAATAAAATATTACGTTCTGGTGGAAGTGGTTCCATTCAAATTCCTACAAGCTTGAATGAGGTGATTTTAATTCCTCAAAACGCAACTATAGAAATGCAAGACAAACGTATTGCTTTAATTGCTGATAAAGAGAATAAGGTAAAAGCAGTACCTATTGAAGTAAGACCCGTTCCTGGAGGGAAATATTTTGTAGTAGATAATGGATTAAATGAAAAAGATAAAGTTTTAGTGGAAGGTGTTGGAATTGTAACCGAAGGTACACCTATTCAACCTCAAGTAGTAACAATAGAAGAAGTGGTTAGCCCATCAAAAAAATAAATACTAGTAAGTAACATATGTTTTCAAAATTTATTGACAGACCCGTATTGTCAACAGTGATTTCTATTATCATTGTTATTTTGGGAGTGCTAGGGTTAATCTCACTTCCTGTTTCACAATACCCAGAAATAGCACCACCTACTGTAACGGTTGCCGCAAATTATCAAGGAGCGAGTGCTGAAGTAGTAATGAATTCAGTAGTGATTCCTTTGGAAGAACAAATTAATGGAGTTGAAGACATGACATACATGACTTCTACGTCTAATAATGACGGTTCAGCAGTGATAAATATTTATTTTAAATTAGGAACAAACCCTGATTTAGCAGCAGTAAACGTACAAAATCGTGTATCAAGAGCAACTCCTTTATTGCCACAAGAAGTAACGAGAGCTGGAGTTACAACTGCAAAAAGACAAAGTGATAATATTTTGATTTTTTCACTCTACAGTGAAAATCCAGAATATAATATGACTTTTCTTCAAAATTATGCCAACATTAATATTTTACCCAAAATCAAGCGTGTTCCAGGAGTAGGTGAAGCGGTAATTTTTGGTCAAAAAGATTATTCAATGCGTATTTGGTTAAAGCCTGATGTGATGGCAGCTTACGGATTAGTGCCTTCAGATGTAACCAGTTTATTAGCAGAACAAAACATTGAAGCAGCTCCAGGGCAATTGGGAGAAAGCGCGGATCAATCTTTTCAATATACATTAAAATATAAAGGACGTTTACAAAGTACCAAAGAGTTTGAGGAAATTATTGTACGCTCTACTGAAAATGGAGAGATTCTTAAACTTGGAGATGTAGCTAGAATTGAATTAGGAGCTGTAAATTATGCGAGTAATACCTTAACTAATGGAAATCAATCGGTGGCTATTGCTATTGCGCAAACAGCTGGTTCCAATGCACAAGAGGTAATTGAAGGATCTCTACAGGTATTAGACCAATCTTCTGTTAATTTTCCAAAAGGAATTAAGTATACCACTTTAATTAATGCGAATGACTTTTTAAGTGAATCCATTACCAAAGTTATCCACACTTTAATTGAAGCCTTTTTATTAGTGTTTGTTGTGGTATTTATTTTCTTGCAAGATTGGAGATCAACACTTATTCCGGCTATTTCTGTACCTGTAGCTATTGTTGGAACTTTCTTTTTCTTGAGTATTTTTGGTTTTACCATCAATTTATTAACCTTATTTGCTTTAGTACTAGCCGTAGGAATTGTAGTGGATGATGCCATAGTAGTTGTGGAAGCGGTACATGCCAAAATGGAAGCAGGAGAACATAATCCTAAAAAAGCGGCTCACAGTGCGATGAATGAAATAAGTAGTGCTATTATTTCGATTACTTTAGTCATGTCTGCGGTATTTATTCCCGTTTCTTTTATTAATGGCTCAGCAGGAGTTTTCTATAAACAATTTGGATTAACATTAGCGGTGTCTATCGTTTTATCTGCAATTAATGCGCTTACACTTTCACCCGCTTTATGTGCTATTTTCTTGAAACATCATGACAAAGATGAAGAGAAAAAAGGCGTGTTAAAACGTTTTTATAGTGCTTTTAATGTTGCTTTTGATGCTACTACAATAAAATATAAAAAATCGGTGGAGTTTTTCATCAAACGTAAATGGTTGGCCTTTTTAGGAATAGCTCTTTTCGCAGGTATTTATGTTTTATTGTTAAACGTTACTCCAAAAGCATTTGTTCCCAGTGAAGATACTGGAGCTATACTTTCGGATGTATCACTTCCACCTGGAACTTCATTAGAACGAACAGAAGAAGTATTATTGCAAATTGAAAATAAAGTAAAAGACATACCTGAAATAAAAGAAGTACTTCGAATTTCAGGACGAAGTTTAATCAGTGGTACAGGAAGCAATTACGGAATGGTAATTGTAAAATTAAAACCTTGGTCTGATCGTCCTGAAAAGAATCAAGAAGTGACAGCCATTGTTCAAGATTTGTTTAAAAGAGCAGCTGCAGTAAAAGACGCAAGGGTTTTATTTTTTGCACGTCCTACTCTAGTTGGTTTTGGTTTTACCAATGGTTTTGAGTTGCAATTGCAAGATCAAAAAGGAGGTTCTATCAAAGAATTAAGTGAGGTGAATAATTCGTTTTTAAAAGCTTTGAATGGCAGACCGGAAATTAAATATGCAGCTACTTCCTTTTCACCAAATTATCCGCAATACCGAATCGATTTGAATGTAGCAGCGATTAAAAAATCAGGTTTAGCAGTTACCGATATCTTAGGAACCATGCAAGGCTATTATGGAGGAGTATATGCATCCAACTTTAATAAATTTGGAAAACAATATCGCGTGGTGTATCAATCTGAACCCCAATTTAGAAGTGACCCAGAATCATTGAATAAAATTATGGTTCGTAATAATAAAGGTCAAATGGCACCTATTTCTCAATTTTTAACTTTAGAGAAAGTTTTTGGACCGCAAGCCATTGACCGATTCAACTTGTTCACTTCTGTTAAAATTACAGGAGCACCTAATGAAGGTTTTAGTACAGGAGACGCTATTAAAGCAGTGGAAGAAGTAGCCAGTCAAAGTTTACCATTAGGTTACGGATATGAATTTTCAGGAATGACAAGAGAAGAAATTAGTGCAGGAGGGCAAACCCTTTATATTTTCTTGTTGTGTTTAATATTTGTGTATTTCTTATTAGCAGCTCAATATGAAAGTTATATGTTGCCTTTTGCGGTGCTACTTTCTTTACCAGTAGGATTAGCTGGAGCTTATGTTTTTGCTTACTTTTTTAATGTAAGTAATAATATTTATCTTCAAATTACTTTGATTATGTTAATTGGATTATTAGCAAAAAATGCCATTCTTATCGTAGAGTTTGCTGCAGAAGCGAGAAGGAAAGGCTGGAGTATTGCACAAGCTGCAGTTCAAGGAGCTGTGGCTCGTTTACGACCTATATTAATGACCTCTTTCGCTTTTATTTTAGGACTATTGCCTTTAATGTTGGCTAAAGGAGCAGGAGCTATTGGTAATAACGCAATTGGAACTGGAGCTATTGGAGGTATGTTAATAGGTACCGTTTTAGGAGTATTTATTATTCCAGTTTTATTTATCATTTTCCAAGCTTTACAAGAAAAAGTAAGTAGTAAAACTATAGAAACGACTCAAAGTGAAGAAGCTACAATCGAATAAGAAATTTAAAATGAAAAAACCATATATTATAAAAAGTGTTCTTTTATTAGCGAGTATTTTTTTGCTACAATCTTGTTTTGTAGCCAAAAATTACGAAGCGCCTAAAGTAACAACCGATAATTTATATCGAACAGAACTTAGTAAGGATAGTACTTCGATAGCGATGCTCTCTTGGGAAGAATTATTCTCTGATGCTTTATTGCAAGGATATATCAACGAAGGACTGGAGAATAACTTAGACATGAAGATTGCACTTCAAAATATAACCGCTTCAGAAGCAATGATGAAACAAGGGAAAGCGGGTTATTTCCCTACGCTAACAGCCAATGCCACTTGGACACATCAGGAAACCTCTGAAAACAGTCAGTTTGGTAGACTTTTTAGTAGTATTGACCAATATGAATTATCAGGAAAATTAAGTTGGGAAGCTGATATTTGGGGAAAAATAAGAAGTAATAAAAGAGCTTCTTTTGCTCAATATTTACAATCACAAGCTGCAAAACAAGCGATACAAACGCAATTGGTAGCCAATATTGCTTCTTTATACTATCAGTTGTTAGCCACCGATGCGCAAATACAAGTAGTTACAGAAACTATCGAAAATAGAAACACAAGTGTGGAAGTCATTCAAGCTTTAAAAAAATCGGGAAGTGTAAACGAAGTCGCAGTACAACAAACAGAAGCTCAAAAATATGCAACTGAAATTATATTGAAAGATTTGGAATACAATCGTAAAGTTTTAGAAAATTCATTTAACCAACTGTTAGGAAAAGCTCCAGGAGTTGTTTCTCGATCTACTTTTGAAGAACAAAAAATAGAAGTTGATGTTTCCGTTGGATTACCAGCCTATTTATTAAGTAAAAGACCTGATGTAGTAGCAGCTGAGCTCAATTTTAGAAATACTTTCGAATTAACCAATGTGGCTAGAAGTTATTTTTACCCTTCGTTAACGGTAAATGCAACGGGTGGATTACAAGCTTTAGAATTAAAAGATTGGTTCAATACTAAGTCTATTTTTGCGAATATAATCACAGGTTTAACACAACCTATTTTTAATCAACGTCAAAATAAAACGCGTTTGGAAGTAGCCAAAGCCAATCAACAAAAAGCCTATTTACAATATGAAAAAGCTTTGTTGGTTGCAGGAAAAGAAGTTTCAGATGCCTTAGCGAGTTATGAAAATGAAACCGATAAATTAAGTATTCGTGAAAAACAATTAGAAGCATTAACGAACGCTGCTACGTATTCTGACGAATTACTGCAATATGGTTTAGTTACGTATTTGGAAGTTTTAACAGCAAAAGACAATGCTTTAAATACTGAAATTAACTATATCGACAATAAATACAAACAAATGAATGCCGTAATCTCACTATACAAAGCATTAGGCGGTGGAAACTAATTAAAGCCCTGTGAAAGCAGGGTTTTTAACTTTATTTTCTATGGATCGAAAAAAAGAAATAATTGAAAAAGCATTAACGCATTTTCTTAAAAATGGAAGCAAAATCATTACCATGGATGATATTGCCAATGAATTTCGATTGTCTAAAAAAACGCTCTATTGTATGTTTGAAAATAAAGAAGCACTTTTAACAGAGGCAATCGATTTATTATGGCAAAATTTTTTAGATGAAGTGGCTGTAATCAAAAGCAAAGAAGAAAATCCGCTCTTAAAAATCATTGCTATTTATAAAGTTGGTATCGAAAACATTAGCAACATCAATCCGGTTTTTTTATTTAGTTTGAAAAAATACCATCATGATGCTATGGACGTGTACAAACACTATAAAGTATTCATGTATGAAAATGTAGTCCGACCTTTATTAGAAGAAGCTAAAACCAAGCAATTAATTCGAAAAGATGTGCATATCGAATTGTTTCACAACATTAATTTTGAAGACATCGATGAAAAATTATGGAAATACAAGGTGTTTGAAAGCTATTCTATACCACAAGCCATTGAGTATTTTATCATTCTTAAATTAAAAGGAATTCTGACCAAAGAAAATTTCGATTTATTCTAATTTTTCCAACTGCTAAACGGGTTTTTACTCAAATAACTGTTGTAATAGCGTTCATCTGTAGTTACTTCTTCTCCTAACCAATCTGGGCGCTCAAAAGTTTCATCTTCTCTTAAAAGCTCTATTTCAGCCAGTACTAAACCTTGGTTTTCACCCGAAAAAACATCTACCTCAAAAACGTGAACCCCTACAATAACTTCATAACGAGTTTTGTCAATGATGCCTTTTTCACAAAGCGTTAATAATTGTTCGGCTTCTTCAATTGAAATTTCTTTTTCCCATTCCATTCGCGTCATACCCGAACTCGTGCTTTTGCCTTTAATCGTTACATAACCATTTGCTCCTTTTATTCGAACACGAACGGTTCGTTCCGGAACACTCGACAAATAACCTTGTACAATGCGATTGTGTTTCACTGCTTCTTTTATAAAAGCATTCGAGGTCACTAAAAATTTACGTTCAATTTCAACCATAAGTATTTTTCTTTTTTGAAGCTATTTCCTGCTATCCGTTGCAATCTTTTATTGCTAGAAAAACAAGGTACTATCTAAATATTCGGTTAGCAATAAAAGGATTTTCACTACTATCAGGGCTAGGGTAATCAAATATACTATAAATTTGTAATATGGAAGAGGAAATTCAATATCGAAAAATTATTCATATAGACATGGATGCATTTTATGCTTCTGTGGAGCAAATGGATAACCCCGATTTGAAAGGAAAACCGCTAGCTGTGGGAGGAAGCGAAGTGCGTGGAGTAGTCAGTGCAGCGAGTTATGAAGCACGTAAATTTGGAGTGCGAAGTGCCATGAGTGGACTACAAGCCAAGCGAAATTGTCCCGATTTAATTTTTGTAAAACCTCGATTTGATCGTTACAAAGAAATTTCTAGAAAAATTAGAAAAATATTTTTTGAATACACTGATTTGGTGGAACCGTTATCTTTAGACGAAGCCTATTTGGATGTTACCGTAAACAAAAAAAACAACCCCAGTGCTTCTTTAATTGCTCAGGAAATCAGAAAGCGCATTTTTGAAGAAGTGGGTCTCACTGCTTCTGCGGGTATTTCTATTAATAAATTTGTTGCTAAAGTAGCTTCCGATTACAACAAGCCCAACGGACAAAAAACGGTTAATCCAAACGAAGTTGAAGCTTTTTTAGAAAAACTAGATATTAAAAAATTTTACGGAATTGGAAAAGTGACAGCTGAAAAAATGTACCAATTGGGCATTTTTACTGGATATGATTTGAAACAAAAACCATTAGAATTTCTAGAAAAACATTTTAGCAATAGTGGGTCGTATTATTATCAAATTTGTAGAGGGATTCATAACAGTCAAGTTAAACCTAATCGAACGATTAAATCGGTAGGAGCTGAACGTACTTTTTTTGAAAACCTTTCTTCAGAAGTATTTTTAGAAGAAAAAATAATCAGTATTGCCAACGAACTAGAAAAGCGCTTGCAAAAAAGTAAAATTGCAGGTAAAACCATTACACTAAAATTGAAATATTCTGATTTTTCACTACAAACTCGTAGTAAAACATTACCTTATTATATTTCCGATAAAAGTTTGTTAATTGATGTAGCCAAAGAGTTATTGTATCAAGAACGATTAAAAGACTCGGTGCGTCTTTTGGGATTATCCTTGCATAATTTAAACAATCAAGAATCCAAAAAAACAGAAGAACCAAAACAAAAAAGTATATCGATACAGCTCCAATTTGATTTTAAAGGATACTAAAAAAGCAACTTCGAGGAGTTGCTTTTTTTAAATATATCATTGGATGAATATTAGTCTCTACTAGATAATTTTGCTAGAAGTCTTAAAAACTCAATATATAACCATACTAAAGTGATCATTAATCCCATAGCGCTAAACCATTCCATATATTTAGGATAGTTTCTTTCTGCACCTTTTTCAATTTGATCAAAGTCTAAAAATAAATTTAAAGAAGCGATTACAATTACAAAAACACTAATTCCAATACTCATTAATGAGTTACCTCTGTGTACAGGTTCGAAATTAATGAAAAAAGATAGAATCCAAGATAATAAATAGTACGTAGCAATCGCAAAAGTTGCAGCAATTACAATCGATTTGAATTTTTCAGTAACTTTTACAATTTGATATTTATACAAAGCAAAGCAAATAATAAAGGTTACAAAAGTGCAACTTACCGCTTGTATTACAATTCCAGGATATGCTGCTTCAAAAAATGCTGAAATCCCTCCAATAAATAAACCTTCAAATAAAGCATAACCTGGAGCTACCCAAGTTGAAGTTTCTGGTTTAAATGAAGCAATTAAAACTAATACAAAACCTACGATTGCTCCACCAATTGCAAACAACATTGGGTTATAACCATTGTAAGCTAGTAACCATGTTCCTATAGCAGAAAATAATAAGGTAGCTAATAGAATAAAACTTTTATTCATAGCACCACTAACAGTCATTGTTTCTTCATAAGAAATAACAGTTGCATCTTCAACAGTTCTAGAAGTGTTATTAAATGCTTTAGATCCTAAAAAAGGGTTTTTCGATTTTAAATTCATATGATTTACTATTTTTAACAAATATACACATTATTCTATTTCAGAAACACGTAAGGTGTTTACCATTCCTTTTTTAACAATTGGCATGGCAGCTAAGTTAATAACCATATCACCAGGCTTAACATAACCTCTTTCTTTACATATTTGGTTAATATCATCTACTGTATCATCAGTACTCACAAATTTATCATAGTAATACGCTCTCACGCCCCATAATAAGTTTAATTGCGTTAATATACGTTTGTTAGAAGTAAATACTAAAATATGAGATTTTGGTCTCCATGCCGAAATTTGAAAAGCAGTATAACCGCTATTTGTTAAAGTTGTTATGGCTTTAGCAGCAATATCATCAGCCATAATGGCAGCATGATAACAAATCGATTTAGTAATAAAGCGTTTGGTACGTACATGCGGAGCATTTAAAGGCACTTTAATAAGTGGTGAATCTTCAACACTTTCAATAATACGTGTCATGGTTTCAATTACTTGAACAGGATAATTTCCTACAGAGGTTTCTCCAGAAAGCATTACTGCATCCGCTCCATCCATAACAGAATTTGCTACGTCATTTACTTCTGCACGAGTAGGTGTTAAACTAGTAATCATCGTTTCCATCATTTGCGTAGCTACAATTACAGGAATTCGAGCTGTTTTTGCTCTATGAATTAATTTCTTTTGAATTAACGGTACTTGTTCTGCAGGAATTTCTACTCCTAAATCCCCACGAGCTACCATTAAAGCATCGCAAAAAGCAACAATTTTATCAATATTTTCTACAGCTTCTGGTTTTTCAATTTTAGCAACAATCGGAATTTTATGATCTGAATGTTTGGCAATCAAGTCTTGTAATTCTTCTAAATCTTTTGGAGTTCTTACAAAAGATAAAGCAATCCAATCTACTTTATTTTCAATAGCAAAAATGGCATCCTTAATGTCTTTTTTAGTTAAAGCGGGTAAAGAAACTTTCGTGTTAGGCAAATTAACTCCTTTTTTCGATTTTAATGGGCCTCCTTGTATAACTACAGCTTCAACTTCTGTTTTTTTATCCGTTTTAACAACTTCAAAAATAAGCTTACCATCATCTAAAAGAATACGTTCTCCAGGATTTACGTCTTTTGGGAATGCTTTATAATTCATATATACTTTTGAAGCAGTTCCTAAGATATCTTCAGCTGTAGTAAAGGTTATTTTATCACCTTTTGCAACGACAACATCTTCTTTCATTACTCCAACTCTCAATTTTGGTCCTTGTAAATCACCTAGAATAGAAGTGGTGTAACCAAATTCTTCATTCAGTTCTCGTATCATGTCTATTCTTTCTTTTACATCTTCATAATCAGCATGTGAAAAGTTAATTCTGAATACATTAACTCCAGCTTCAATCATGTCTTTTAAAACTTCTTTTGAACTAGTTGCAGGTCCTAATGTGGCTACAATTTTGGTCTTTTTTGTTGTTGGCATTTTAATTAAAAAATTAAATTATTTTTTGATTTAAGTTTGTTCTGGTCAATACGGTATACCATGGAAATTTGGGAAATCTTTGAAAGTTTTTGAATTATTTTTTCTAACGGAAAAATAACTGTTTCCATATTTTCAATTTTCAAAATATAATCCGCTCTTTTAAATTCAGGTACAACATACATTGTAACATCTACCGAATCGAAAATTCCATTAGTTGTTTTTTCAGAGGGAATAGCTGTTGCTTTATTTTCAAATACATTCCAAATGATATCGTGAATTTCATCATCAAAGATAAAATGACTGAACTCGCTTTTACCTTCTTTTGTTTCTAACTCGATATTCGAATTACTTTTGCTTAGCTGAATTTGTAATACTTTATTAATAAAATAGGCTAAACGATAGTCTTCAAGGCTAGAATGTATGGCAATAAGCTCATAATCTATCGAAATAAAATCATTTATTTGAATTTTATGAATAGCCATATCTCTTAAAAATAAGTTGTAAATATACTATTTAAAATAAATAAAAAGTATTGTTTTTAAAGAAGTTAAGGATAGTTTACTAACGAAAACGTTTTAGTTGTGACTTATAATCGTTATTTTTTGTCTATTTTTTCTTGAAGTGCAAAATAGGCTCTTTTGGCTGCTTTTTCTTCAGCTTTTTTCTTAGATGTTGCTCTGCCTTTAGCTACTATTTTTTGATCAATAGTAAGTTTAACTCCAAAATATTTTTGTTCTTCAATGCCCGTATCGTCAAAAACATCAAAATTAAATTGTTTTTTTTCTTTTTGACACCATTCAATAACTAAGCTTTTATAACTAATTACTTTTCCTTCTAATTTTGGAATGTCAACATAAGGTTCAATAACTTTGTCATAAATGAATTTTTCACAAAAAGGAAACCCTCTATCTAAATAGATGGCTCCTATAAATGCTTCAAAAATATTTCCATGAATATTTTCTCCAAAATGTTGTGGATTTACTTTACTTTCCACAAACTGTATCAAATTGAAATCTCTACCTAATTCATTCAAATGTTCTCTACTCACTATTTTAGAGCGCATTTTAGTAAGATACCCTTCGTCTCCCGTAGGCACTTCATTATATAAATGAGCTGCGATAACACTACCAAGCATAGCGTCACCCAAGAATTCTAAGCGTTCATAATTAAAAGGATTCCCATTCTCATCTTGTTTGTTAGAGGAGCGATGCGTAAATGCTTTTCTATAATAACGTAAGTTTAAAGGTTTGAAACCTAGTATTTTGGTAATTTTTTCAAAAAAAATCCCGTCTTCAGGAGAACGGGAATTTTTTATTATTTTTTTAAATAATTTACGCATATAAATTATGCTTCAAGTTTTTTAAATAATACACAAGCATTGTGTCCTCCAAAACCAAAAGTATTACTCATAGCAATCTTAATATCTCTCTTTTGAGCTTTATTAAGAGTTAAATTTAATTCTGGATTAATATTCTCGTCTACAGTTGAATGATTAATCGTTGGAGGAATGATGCCATTTTTGATGGCTAAAATAGAAGCAATAGCTTCAATTCCACCTGCGGCACCTAATAAGTGACCTGTCATAGATTTGGTAGAGTTAATATTGATATTTTTAGCATGATCACCAAAAACAGCACTAATAGCTTTTAACTCTGCAACATCTCCTAAAGGTGTAGAAGTTCCATGTGTATTAATATGTTCAACTTCTTCAGGTTGTACACCAGCATCACGTAAACAGTTTTCCATTACTGCAATTACTCCAATTCCTTCTGGATGAGGAGCTGTTAAATGATACGCATCTGAAGACATACCACCTCCACCTATTTCACAGTAAATTTTAGCTCCACGTGCTTTTGCGTGCTCATATTCTTCTAAAACTAATGCACCTGCACCTTCACCTAATACAAACCCATCACGAGTTGCATCAAAAGGTCTTGAAGCAGTTTCAGGACTGTCGTTTCGCGTTGACAAAGCATGCATCGAATTGAAACCACCCATTCCTGCTATAGTCACTGCAGCTTCAGAACCACCAGAAATGATAACATCACACATTCCTAAACGAATATAATTGAATGCGTCAATCATGGCATTAGCAGATGAGGCACAAGCAGATACTGTAGTGTAATTAGGTCCCATAAAACCATTTCTCATAGAAATGTGAGCTGGAGCTATGTCCGCAATCATTTTAGGAATGAAAAAAGGGTTAAATCTAGGAGTGCCATCACCAGCAGCATAGCTTAAAACTTCCTCTTGGAAAGTTTCTAAACCACCAATTCCTGCTCCCCAAATTACACCTACACGGTGTTTATTAATGTTTTCAGGTGTAATACCTGCGTCTTTAATTGCTTCATCACTTGCAACAATAGCATATTGCGAAAATTTGTCTAAACGTCTCGCTTCTTTTCTATCGATAAAGTCTTCTACTTTGAAGTTTTTAACTTCACAAGCAAATTTAGTCTTATGCTTCTCTGTATCATAATAGGTAATGGGAGCGGCACCACTTTTTCCGCTGATTAACGCATCCCAATATTCTTGAATGTTATTTCCTATTGGAGTTAGCGCTCCTAAACCAGTTACAACAACACGCTTTAATTGCATATAAATATGTTTTGATTATATAAAAAAACCCAAAGTGCTTTTAATAATAACTAAAAGAAACAATGGGTATTACATAGTTTATTTTTATGATTGTAATACAATCAATGTTTTCTACTAATAAAATAAATTTCTGGTTATAAATATATAAAAATATAATTAAAAACTTATTTAATCGAATCTTTAATCATAATTTTAGTATAACCAAAGATGACCTTACTTCTATAAGGTAAAGAGAAAAGCGAAACAAGAACACCCATATGATACTATATCAAATGGGTGTTTTGATATTATTTCTTAGCTTCCTCGATGTAAGAAATAGCTTGACCTACAGTAGCAATGTTTTCAGCTTGATCGTCTGGAATTTGAATATCAAATTCTTTTTCGAATTCCATAATTAGCTCAACAGTGTCTAATGAATCAGCTCCTAAATCGTTAGTGAAGCTAGCTTCAGCTACAACTTCATTTTCGTCAACACCTAATTTGTCTACGATAATCGCTTTTACTCTTGATGCAATGTCTGACATAATCTTTTAATTTTAATTTAATTTGTTGGCAAAAATAAAAAACTTTATTTTAAAACAACCTTTTTGTTACTAAATAAGACTACGAAATTAAAAAAAATAATTCACAAAGACTTCATTTTTCTATTTTTTACCAATTATTATTCTTTTTTTTGTGTAATAAAAATTACAGGATAATGAAAAAAATAGTCATATTTGCTTCTGGTACTGGTTCCAATGCCGAGAAAATAATATTACATTTCAAAAAATCAAATCTAGCACACGTAGTCGGCATTTTTTCTAACAATCCTCGTGCCAAAGTTTTGCAACTCGCTGAAAATCATAAGATAGATGCTGTTATTTTTACAAAAGAAGAACTAAATGAAGGAACTGTTTTAAAGCAAATAGATATCATTCAGCCCGATTTGATTGTACTGGCTGGTTTTTTGTGGAAATTTCCTGCTTCCATTATTCAACAGTATCCTAATAAAGTGATTAATATTCATCCTGCTTTACTTCCTAAATATGGAGGAAAAGGCATGTATGGTATGCATGTGCATCAAGCGGTATTAGAGAATAAAGAAGAAGAAACAGGCATAACCATTCATTATGTAAATGAGAATTATGATGAAGGGGCTTTTGTTTTTCAAAAAACAGTTTCTGTTACCGATTGTATAACACCTGAACAAATTGCTGAAAAAGTACACCAATTAGAGCATGAGTTTTTTCCAGTAGTAATAGCATCTCTATTAACTCCATAATTTTATGCATGAAATACACATATATACAGACGGTGCTGCCAAAGGAAATCCTGGACCAGCAGGTTATGGCGTGGTGATGGAATTAGTGGGTACTCCTTATAAAAAAGAATTCTATGAAGGATTTCGTTTGTCTACTAATAATAGAATGGAACTATTGGCGGTTATTGTAGGTCTGGAAAAATTAAAAAACCCTAAAATGAAGGTACTCGTAGTTTCAGATTCTAAATATGTAGTAGATGCTGTTGAAAAAAGATGGGTATTTCAATGGGAAAAAATAAACTTCAAGAATAAAAAAAATCCTGATTTGTGGATGCGATTTCTAAAAGTATATCGAAAACACCAAGTCGATTTTAAATGGGTTAAAGGTCATAATAATCATCCTCAAAATGAACGTTGTGATGCCTTAGCTGTAATGGCTTCGCAGCAGGAAAAATTATCCATTGATGCTTTTTATGAGGCGAATGAGCAATCGTTTTAAAAAAGATTTTCTACATTTTAACTTTTATATATATTTTCGGGAAACTAAAGTCAAATTCATTAAATTTGCCTCTTAAAATTTTAAAAATCATGTTACAGGTAGCATTTATTAGAGAAAACAAGGACGAAGTAATTAAACGATTGGCCAAAAGAAATTTAGAAGCTAAGAGTTTGGTGGAATCAGTAGTTGCACTCGATGAAAAAAGAAGAGCAACTCAAGTAGAATTAGATAATATTCTTGCAGAGTCCAATAAGCTATCCAAAGACATTGGTGCTTTAATGAAAAATGGTGAAAAGGCTAAAGCAGAAATTTTAAAAGAAAAAACGGCAAAGTTTAAAGACCAAACCAAAGAGTTAACCGAAACTTTAAATGCCGTTACAGAAGAATTACAAACAGAATTGTACAAAATACCAAATCTTCCGGCTGAAATTGTACCTGAAGGAAAAACTCCTGACGATAATTTAAATATTTTTGAAGAAGGTGCTGTACCTCACTTGCATGAAGGTGCTTTGCCTCATTGGGAATTAGCTAAGAAGTATGATATCATTGATTTTGATTTAGGAGCAAAAATTACAGGTGCTGGTTTTCCAGTATATAAAGGGAAAGGGGCTAAGTTACAACGTGCTCTAATTACCTATTTTTTAGATAAAAATACGGATGCTGGTTACCAAGAATTTCAAGTGCCTCATTTGGTTAATGAAGCGTCTGGTTTTGGAACAGGTCAGTTACCAGATAAAGAAGGCCAAATGTATCATGTAGGAGAAGATAATTTGTATTTAATTCCTACTGCTGAAGTACCAGTGACTAATTTATTTCGAGATGTGTTGTTAAATGAAAATGAATTACCAATCCTTTGTACGGGTTACACACCTTGTTTTAGAAGAGAAGCAGGTTCTTATGGAGCGCATGTAAGAGGTTTAAATCGTCTGCATCAATTTGACAAAGTTGAAATTGTACGCATTGAACATCCTGAAAAATCATATGAAGCTTTAGATGGAATGGTAGAACATGTAAAAGACATTTTAAAAGAACTAAAATTACCGTATAGAGTGTTAAGATTATGTGGAGGAGATATGGGATTTGCTTCTGCTTTAACCTATGATTTCGAAGTGTTTTCAACTGCTCAAGATCGTTGGTTGGAAATTTCTTCTGTTTCTAATTTTGAAACGTTCCAATCGAATCGATTGAAATTACGTTTTAAAGATAAAGAAGGTAAAAATCAATTAGTTCATACTTTAAACGGAAGTTCATTGGCTTTGCCAAGAGTATTAGCAGGAATTTTAGAAAATTATCAAACTCCTGAAGGAATTGTAATTCCAGAAGTTTTAAGAAAATATACGGGTTTCGAGATCATTAACTAAATCGTTAATCTTCACTTAATAATGTACTAATTTAACGCAAAAGTGTTACTTTAGTACATTATTTGTTTTTTGCCAATTCCATGAAAAAAATTGCGTGTACTATCTTCTTTTTTATCTCACTGATTGTTGCTGCTCAAAGTGAACAATTGGCGCTGGATTATTATGAAAAAGGAGAATTTGAAAAGGCACTTACTTTATTGGAACAAATTGGTGCAAAACAACCTTCTAACTATTATTTTTTTCAAAGAATTATTGATTGTTATCAGCAATTAGAACAATTTGATAAAGCCGAAAAAGCCATTTTAGAACGCAAAAAAAGATATGATCAACCTATTTTATATATCGATTTAGGTTATAATTATCAATTGCAAAAACAAGAAAATAAGGCTGTTAAACAATATGAATTAGCACTCAAAGAGATTGAAAATCAACCCGCTTATGCCTATCAAATAGGAAGTGGTTTTGAAAAAAAAGTGTTAGTAGAATGGGCTTTAAAAGCTTACGAAAAAGGGCAAGAAGTAAATCCTGAATTGAATTTTGATTACCAAATCGCGTTATTACAAGGGCAATTGGGAAATATCGAACTCATGACCGACAAATTATTGGATTATGCGTATGAGAAACAAGATAATACAGCTATTGTCCAAAATTATTTAACGCGTTTCATAGCTGATGAAGCACAAAGTACTTTTTTAAATTATCTTAAAAAAACATTGTTGCTTCGTACTCAAAAAAATCCAGATGTATATTGGAACCAATTTTTAAGTTGGTTGTATGTACAACAAAAAGAATACGGCAAAGCATTTATTCAAGAGAAGGCCATTTATAAAAGAAACCCAGAGAGCTTAAATGCCATCTTATCTTTAGCGTATATGGCTGTTGATGATAAACAACAAGAAGATGCGATTTCGATTTTAGAATATGTGTTAGAAAACACCAATGATGTTTCACAACAAGTTGCTGCTCACACGCTTTTAATGCAACTCAAAATGGAAGAAGCAATTCCATCTGACTATTCTAAAATAGATAGTGAATTAAATAACTTATTAGAGAAGTACGGTTTTCAATCTACGACAGTTACTTTAATTAAATTGCAAGCGCATTTTAAAGCTTTTTATTTGAATCAACCCCAAGAAGCTAGTTCGTTATTGAACAAAGCATTAAAGTTGCGATTGAATAATAGAGAAATTTCAGAAATAAAAATGGAACTTGCTGATGTGTTACTTTTCGATGAAAAATTCAATCAATCGATATTATATTATGCTCAGGTAGAAGAAAATATGAAGAATGACGTTCTTGCACATGAAGCTAGTATGAAGATGGCCAAAGCCAATTACTATAAGAATGATTTTGATTGGGCATTGCAACAAGTAAAAGTTTTGAAACAATCGTCTAGTTTACTTATTGCAAATGATGCGGTAGAATTATTTTTATTAATTAAAGATAATTCATACGAAGACAGTACCAGAGTTGCACTAACAAGTTTTGCTAAAGCCGATTTGTTGTTGTATCAAAATAAAGAAGAACAAGCTTTAAACGGATTTATATCTATTTTAGAAAAACACAAAGGAGATACTATTGAAGATGAAACCTTATATAGAATTGCAACGATATATAGCAAAAGAAAAGAGTATCAAAAAGCAATTGATTACTATAAACAAATTTTAGAGCATCATGCTGATGGAATTTACGTCGATGAAGCTTTGTTTTTCTCAGCAGAAATTTATAGGAAATATTTAGATGATCCTGAAAAAGGAAAACCACTCTATGAAAAAATGATTTTTGAGCATGCCGATAGTATTTACTTCACCGAAGCGCGAAAACAATTTAGAATACTAAGAGGTGATGCCAATCTTTAAAAATAAAACAAATTAGATTAATAACTAAAGAATGATTATATACAACGTTACTGTAAATATTGATGAAAGTGTTCATGACAAATGGTTACAATGGATGCGTAATAAACATATAGACGATGTTCTTTCTACAGGTCTTTTTATTAGTGCCAGAATGGTAAAAGTTTTAGTAGAAGAAGAAATGGGAGGAACGACATATTCTGTGCAATATTTCACAGATTCTCGAGCAAAATTAGAAGAATATTATAAAAATCATGCGTCTAGATTGCGAGAGGAAGGATTTAAACTTTTTGCAGATAAAATGTTAGCTTTTAGAACCGAACTTGAAGTCATGAGCGAACATTATGGAAAAGAAAATTAACTAGAATCGTTCTTTTAAAGAAGTTGGTTAGCAAAACCACATCTCATTTTAATTTCTAAATTTAAAACATGTCAGTTAAAGCAAAAAAACATTTAGGTCAACATTTCTTAACCGATGAAAGTGTAGCTCAAAATATAGCCGATACCTTATCGTTAAAAGGGTATCAAAAAGTTCTAGAAATTGGACCAGGAATGGGTGTTTTAACCAAATACTTATTGGAAAAACCAATTGAAACCAATGTAATCGAAATTGATACCGAATCGGTTGCCTATTTAGAGGAGAACTATCCAAAATTACACGGACATATTATTTCTAAAGATTTTTTAAAATATGATTTAAACGAAGTTTTTAAGGGAGAACCTTTTGCAATTATTGGTAATTTTCCCTACAATATTTCGAGTCAAATTGTTTTTAAAACCTTAGAAATGCGACATCAAATTCCAGAATTTTCTGGGATGTTCCAAAAAGAAGTGGCGGAACGCATTTGTGAGAAAAAAGGAAGTAAAGTATATGGTATTTTGTCTGTATTAACTCAAGCTTTTTATGAGGCTGAATATCTTTTTACAGTCGATGAGCATGTGTTTAATCCACCACCAAAAGTAAAATCGGGTGTGCTGCGTTTAACGCGAAAAGAAAATTATGAGTTGCCTTGCGATGAAAAACTATTTTTTTCGGTAGTAAAACAAGCTTTTAATCAAAGAAGAAAAACCATGCGAAATAGTCTTAAAAGCATGATAAATTCTGATAATTTAAAAGAAGATAGTATCTTTGACCTGCGTCCGGAACAACTTTCATACGAACAATTTATAACATTAACTCAAAAAATAGCTGCCGATGGAGTTTAAAATCAGTAAAGACTTATTAGATGAATTGGAAATTCTTATTCAAGAAAATAAGGAAAAGGAAGTATTAGACTTACTTCAAGACATACACTTTGCTGATATTGCTGAAATCATGGGAGAAATGCAATCTCATGAAGCTATTTATATTTTTAATGCATTAGATTCCGAAAAAACAGCCGAAATCCTACTAGAATTAGACGAAGAAGTTCGTGAAAAAATTCTTAGAAGTTTGTCTGCTAAAGAAATTGCTGAAGAAATCGATGAATTAAGCACCGATGACGCTGCTGATATCATTGCCGAATTACCTCAATCTAGAAAAGAAGAAGTAATTTCTGAATTAGAAGATGTTGAACACGCAAAAGACATTGTTGATTTATTAAGATATGATGAAGATTCTGCCGGTGGTTTAATGGCGAAAGAGTTAGTAAAAGTCAATGAAAATTGGAATGTGCTAACTTGTGTTAAAGAAATGCGAGCTCAGGCTGAAAATGTCTCTCGCGTGCATTCTATCTATGTAGTTGATGATGAAAATAGATTAAAAGGAAGGTTGTCTTTAAAAGACCTTTTAACCACTTCTACCAAAACCCCAATTAGCGAAGTATACATTCCAAAAGTAGATTATGTAAAAGTCAATACGGAAAATGTTGAAGTTGCGAGAATCATGCAAAAATACGATTTGGAAGCTATTCCAGTAGTTGATGAATTAGGAAGATTGGTTGGGCGAATTACGATTGATGACGTGGTCGACGTGATTAAAGAAGAAGCGGATAAAGATTATCAGTTGGCTGCGGGTATCTCTCAAGATGTGGAAGCAGATGATAGTATTTTGGAACTAACCAAAGCACGATTACCTTGGTTGGTTTTAGCTTTATTTGGCGGTTTTGTTTCGGTTCGTGTTTTAGGGATTTATGAACCAGCTATGGAAGAACACCGTAATTTATTCTTTTTTACTCCACTTATTGCTGCGATGGCTGGAAATGTAGGGGTTCAATCTTCTGCGATTATCGTACAAGGTTTGGCTAATAATGCCTTGTCGGGTTCCCTTTTAAACCGATTGTTAAAAGAACTTTCTTTAAGTTTATTAAATGGTTGTATCCTTTCTTTAATTTTAATGTTAGGGAGTCACTTCTTATTAGGTATTGATTTTCAAACCGGAATGACCGTTTCTTTAGCGTTACTTTCTGTAATTATAATGGCTTCTTTAATAGGGACTTTTATTCCAATTATTTTGGATAAATATGGAATCGATCCCGCATTGGCAACAGGCCCTTTTATCACAACGAGTAATGATATTATGGGGATTATTATCTTTTTTACAATTGCCAAAGCCATTTTAGGGTTTTAAAATCTTTCTTTCTTTTTTTAAAATATAGTTATCTTTAACTTTTTAAAATAGTGAAATGAAACCCAATACCATCAAAATTTTACATATAGATTCCAATCATCCTTTACTTAGGAACGAATTAGAAGCCGCAGGATTTACTAACGAAGCAGATTATACCTCTTCTAAAGAAGAAATAGAAGCAAAAATTGAAAATTATCACGGAATTGTAATTCGTAGTCGTTTTAAAATTGATAATACTTTTTTAGATAAAGCCCAAAATCTGCAATTTATCGCGAGAGTAGGAGCCGGTTTGGAAAGTATCGATTGTGAGTATGCGCAAAAAAAAGGAATTCACTTAATAGCAGCTCCTGAAGGGAATCGAAATGCGGTAGGCGAACATGCATTAGGAATGTTATTGTCGTTATTTAATAACCTCAATAAAGCGGATGCAGAAGTGAAAAACGGGAAATGGAATCGAGAAGCTAATCGTGGCCATGAATTAGACGGCAAAACTGTCGGTATTATTGGTTACGGAAATATGGGTAAAGCTTTTGCGAAAAAATTACGCGGTTTTGATGTGGACGTGTTGTGTTATGATATTTTACCCAATGTGGCTGATGCCAATGCAAAACAAGTCACCTTAAAAGAATTACAAGAAAAAGCAGATGTGCTGAGTTTGCACATTCCTTGGACACCGGAAACCGATAAAATGGTAGATGCTACTTTTATTAATGGTTTTACCAAGTCCTTTTGGTTGATTAATACAGCAAGAGGTAAAAGTGTAGTAACATCTGATTTAGTTGATGCCTTAAAAAATAAAAAAATACTTGGAGCAGGATTAGATGTACTAGAATATGAAAAATTGTCTTTTGAAACGCTCTTTGAGTCATCTCGAGCGGAGTCGAGAGAATTACCAGCTGCATTTTCCTATCTTTTACAAGCGGATAATGTATTGTTATCACCACATATTGCCGGTTGGACCTTTGAGAGTCATGAAAAATTAGCGCAAACAATTGTTAATAAAATTAAAGCACTGTATTTTGAAGAATTTGAAAAAAAAGAAGATATTCGTGTAACAGGAATTGGAGGATTCTTTTTTAAAACGAATGATTCAAAAGAAGTAAAAGAATGGTATCGTAAACATTTAGGTTTTAATACGGATGAGTATGGTGCTACTTTTTGGTGGAAAGATACAAATGGCAATGATTGTTCAACACAATGGAGTCCGTTTTCAAAAGATACCAACTATTTTGAGCCTTCGAAAAAAGAGTTTATGCAAAACTTTAGAGTACAGGATTTGGAATCACTTCTCAAAAAATTATCGCAAGAAGGTGTAACAATTGTGGGTGAAATGCAGACATATGAATATGGAAAGTTTGCTTGGATAATGGATTTAGAAGAGAACAAAATTGAGCTTTGGGAACCTGTAGATAGCGCTTTTAAATAAATAATAACTAAATAAATTAACAAAAATGGAAACAACAAGACCTGTAGAAGAATGGAATCAACCTTCACAACCACAACAAGAAAATAAAAAAGTAGTAGCTGGTGTATTAGCCCTGTTGTTAGGAAGTATTGGAATTCATAAATTCATTTTAGGATATACAAATGAAGGAATCATTCAAATCGTACTTTCAGTTATTAGCTGTGGAATTTTAGGAATTATTCCTTTTATTGAGGGAATTATTTATTTAACAAAATCAGACGAAGATTTTTACCAAACCTATCAAGTAAATAAAAAAGGTTGGTTTTAATACCATAAAAAAAAGGCTCAAATAGGAGCCTTTTTTTATTTCTTCTTTTCTTCTTTTCGTTCTAGTTCAGCTTGAAATTCTTCCATAACAGGTTTAACCGTACTTTCGGGTAAATCGGCAATTTTAATGTACATTAAACCATCTACAGCATTGTTAAATAAAGGATCCACATTAAAAGCCACTACTCTCGCATTTTGCTTGATGTATTTTTTGATTAAAACGGGTAAGCGTAAGTTACCTGGTTCTACTTCATCGATAATTTTGTCAAACTTATTTAAATCGGCTTCTGTTTCGTTAAAAACAAAATCTTTATCCGCATCTTTTAATTTTACTTTATAATCCTTTTTAGGATGAATATATTGTGCTATATAAGGATCGTAATAGTGCGATTTCATAAACTCAATCATCAATGATTTTGAAAACTCAGAGAATTGATTACTAATACTTACACCTCCAATTAAGAATTTATGCTCTGGATGGCGAAGGGTTGTGTGTACAATTCCTTTCCATAACAAAAATAAAGGCATTGGTTTTTGTTGGTATTCACTAATAATAAAAGCACGACCCATTTCTATAGACTTACTCATCATGTCGTATAGTTCAGGTTCAAATCGGAACAAATCATGTAAATAGAAGCCATCAATACCATATTTATTATAGATTTGAGAACCCAATCCCATTCGATAAGCACCCGCGATTACTTGCGCTTCATCATCCCATAAAAACATATGATGGTAATATTGGTCGTATTTATCCAGATCGATAGATTCATTAGTTCCTTCACCTACTTCTCTAAAAGTAATCTCTCTTAAACGGCCTATTTCATGTAATATATTAGGAATTTTATCGGCAGTAATTAGAAAAACTTCGTAATTCTTACTTTGTAACAAACGGCAATCTTGTTCTCGTAAAGCTGCAATCTCTTCCAAAATTTGCTCGTGATTAGCTGGTTTAACAATTTGTTTCGGACTGCTTTTAGGAAGTTTAAGTAAATCGGTACTAATTAGTTTGCTTTCTTTTTCAAAAGCATTGGAAAGCATGTATGTTTTTTTACGTAAAAACTCGCCATATTCTTCAATAGAAGTAAACTCATTTTGCTCAGCAACTGAAATAGGTTTTCCTATACGAACTTTAATTACTCTTTTCTTTTGAGTCAATAATTCACTTGGTAATTTAGCGGTTCTAAGTGTGTCGTTTAGTTTGGATAAAAAATAAAAAAGCGTACTGTTTTTAGCATGAAAATAAATAGGTACTACAGGTACATTTGCTTTTTTTATGATTTTGATAGCTCCTTCTTCCCATGGTTTGTCTACCACAATTTTTCCATCTTTATAAGTAGAAACTTCCCCCGCTGGAAACATGCCTAAAGGTTTTCCATCAGATAAATGGCGTAACGTTTCTTTGATTCCAATTACACTTGATTTGGCATCCTTATGATTTTCAAAAGGATTTACAGGCATAATGTAAGGTTTCATAGGCTCAATTCTGTGCAATAGAAAGTTAGCTATGATTTTAAAATTAGGCTCTTTTTCAAGCATTAATTTTAAAAGCAATATGCCATCAATTCCTCCTAAAGGATGATTTGAAATGGTAATGTAAGCACCATCTTTCGGAAGACGTTTAAAATCTTCTTCTGGAATTTCAAATTTGATTTGGAATTCGTCTAAAATAGCATTCAGAAACTCTACCTCACTAAGATGTTTGTTTCTATCATACACTTTATTCAGAGTAGATATCTTAAGAACTTTCATCAGTAACCATCCTGAAAAAGTTCCTAAAAAACCATATTTATCAGCATGTATAGCTTTGGCTACTTCTTTGGCTGTGACTAATCCCATTTAAATTTTTTTTGAGCGAAAAACAAAGATAATAAATCTACTTTAATATCGGAGGCAAATATAATAGCATTAGTTCAAAGTATTCAAAAAATTACACTTTTATTAATGTTAATGTATCTTAATTTTTTTGTAAAATTAGCACTCTTTTTAGTACTTTTGATGCATATCCAAAAAGAAATCATGAAGATAATTTCCTACAATGTAAACGGAATACGTGCAGCCATTACAAAAGGCTTTATAGAATGGTTGCAACAGGCGAATCCTGATGTTATTTGTTTACAAGAAATCAAAGCAACAGAAGATCAAATTCCTACACTCGATATTGAAGCAGCAGGTTATCCGTATCAATACTATTATTCGGCTCAAAAAAAAGGCTATAGTGGGGTTGCTATTTTATCTAAAATTGAACCTAAAAACGTAGTTTTTGGAACAGGAATTGAACATATGGATTTTGAAGGTAGAAACCTAAGAGTCGATTTTGAAAATTTATCTGTAATGAGTTTGTATTTACCTTCTGGAACCAATATTGATCGTTTGGATCACAAATTTAAATACATGGATGATTTCCAAAATTACATTACAGAATTAAGGAAAGAAGTTCCTAATTTAGTAGTTTGTGGCGATTATAATATTTGTCATCAAGCTATCGATATTCACGATCCTATTCGAAATGCAAAAGTGTCTGGATTTTTACCTGAAGAAAGAGCTTGGATAGACGCTTTTATGAAAAATGGTTTTATAGATACCTTTAGACATTTTAACAAAGATCCGCATCATTATAGCTGGTGGAGTTACAGAGCCAATGCAAGAAATAATAACAAAGGATGGAGAATCGATTATTGTTTGGCAGCAGCTCCTTTAGAAGATAGAATAGAAAGAGCGCTAATTTTACCAGAAGCAAAACATTCCGATCATTGCCCCGTTTTAGTTGAAATTAAATCCTAATTTTTATTTGGAGCTTATTCCTGCTGTACACTGTATCTTTTTAATTTTTGGCATTGGAATTGTGCTTTAGTTTTAAAATTAAAAAGGATGCCGTTCCCATCAGGGCTAATAGAATTGAACAATAAAAAACCTAATAATAAAGTAATCATGATTAAAAAAATTGCCCTTGCACTAGTTGTTGTTTCATTAACAACTTCTTGTGTTTCTAAAAAAATCTATCAAGATTTAGAAAGTAAGTATGCTGATCTTAAAAAGGAAAGAAATGCGTTAGCAGATGAAAAAGCAACTTTGGCTACCGAAAAAAATAAATTAGAATTAGATAAAAACGCGTTACAAGCAGAATTAGATAAAGTAAAAGCCGAAAGAGATAAACTAGCTACTGATTATGCAGCAACTAAGAAAAATTTAGACAACTTAAAAGCGTCTTATGATGCTTTAGAGAAAAACAGTAGTGATGCTTTAGAAAGCAACATGAAGAAAAACCGTGAATTGTTGGCAGAATTAGAAGCAAAACAAAAAACCTTAAATGCTGAACAAGATCGTTTGAACAAATTAAAAGCTGATTTAGAAGCTTCTTCCACTCGTTTAGCAGAATTGGAAAAAATGATGGCTGATAAAGAGGCAGCTATGAAAAAGTTAAAAGAAACCTTATCGAAAGCGTTAAATGCATTTGAAGGTAAAGGTTTAACGGTAGAACACAGAAATGGAAAAGTATATGTTTCTATGGAAAACAAATTATTATTTGAATCGGGAAGTTGGACCGTTGGAACAGAAGGTAAAAAAGCAGTGAAAGCTTTAGGAGATGTATTAGGACAAAATCCAGAAATTTCAGTTTTGATTGAAGGACATACCGATAATGATAAAATTACAGGAAGTATTGGTGGAGGAATTGATAGTAACTGGGATTTATCTACCAAAAGAGCAACGGCTATTGTTAATATTTTAGCAGAAAACAAAGCCATCGATAAAAAGAACTTAACAGCTGCTGGTCGTGGAGAATATGCGCCATTAGCAAGTAATGATACGGCTGAAGGAAAAGCAAAAAACAGAAGAATTGAAATTATCTTAACGCCAAAATTAGATGAAATTTCAAAATTAATGAATGAATTATAAGATGTATTTGTAATGCAAATTTTTAAAAACCTGCAATGTAGTTTTACAAGCAGGTTTTTTGTTTTATAGAATCTCCGTAACTTTACCATTCCTAAAAATTAGGAAACTCAATCTATTCAACTTAGAAATGAAATACACAACTTTACCCAAAACCGATGTAAAAATTAGTACTGTATGTTTAGGTACTATGACTTTTGGAAATCAAAATACTGAACAAGAAGCACATTCTCAATTGGATTATGCCGTTGAAAGAGGAATTAATTTTATCGATACTGCTGAGATGTATCCCATTGGAGGCAATGAACATATCTTTGGAAGTACAGAGCGACATATTGGATCTTGGTTACATAAAATTGGTAAAACCGAAAGAGAAAAACTAGTTGTTGCCACAAAAATTGCAGGACCTAATAGAGGAATGGAATACATTAGGAAGCCTCTTGATTTTTCAAAGAAAAGCATTATTGAAGCTGTAGAATTAAGTTTGAAAAATTTACAAACGGATTATATCGATTTATACCAAATGCATTGGCCAGAACGGGTGATGAATATGTTTCAGAAAAGAGGGTTACAAGAAATAGACGCTTCTTGGCAGTATTCTTTTCTAGAAATTCTTCATGTTTTTGATGGTTTAATTAAAGAAGGAAAAATAAAACAAATTGGGGTTTCTAATGAAAATCCTTATGGTGTAATGCGTTATTTAATGGAAAGCGAAAAACACAATTTGCCTAGAATTGTGAGTATTCAAAACCCGTATTCGTTA
The DNA here is from genome assembly GCA_002862755.1 of Flavobacteriaceae bacterium. Taxonomy (GTDB): domain Bacteria; phylum Bacteroidota; class Bacteroidia; order Flavobacteriales; family Flavobacteriaceae; genus Flavobacterium. The sequence continues at coordinate 77,793 of PKDY01000045.1, forward strand.
TTAAATAGGCTCTATGAAGTAGGCTTAAGTGAAATAACCCTACGGGAAGAAGTAGGTTTGTTAGCTTATTCTCCTTTAGGATTTGGTTTTTTAACAGGTAAATATTTGAATGGGATGGAACCTGAATATCGTATGGCCATGTTTCCTAATTTTAAAAGGTATACCAATGAAAATTGCTACAAAGCCACACAATTGTATAAAGAATTAGCAGAAACCAATGCTATGACTTTAACGCAAATGGCCATGGCTTTTGTAAACCAACAAGATTTTGTAACATCAACTATAATTGGGGCAACAACTTTAGCACAATTAAAAGAAGATATTGATGCATTTGATACGGTTTTATCACCAGAAATACTATCTAAAATTGAAGCAATTCAAGAATCAATTCCTAATCCAGCACCGTAATAGATAAATATATTTCAATCAAAAAAAGGCTGATTCATTTGAATCAGCCTTTTTTTCTAAAGATACTAGAAAAGTTATTGAACAATTAATTTAGTCGTATAATTTTCATTGTTAGTATCGGTAAGTTTTAGCAAATAAACTCCTGCAGTTACATTAGGAATCGCAATTTCTGTTATTCCATTGTTCTCTTTAGACAATATCACTTTACCAGATAAGTCATAGATAGTAATTTTTTGAGTAATGATGTTATTTGTATTTACAATGGTAAAGCTTTCTTTAGCAGGATTTGGATAAATTGCAAAACCATTTTTTTCAAAATCTTCCGTAGCAAGTGAAGTATCTATAATTTTATAAATAGTTCCGTTATTAATTGCAGCAATGTATAGTTCTTTATTTAAGTCTTCTCCAAAAGTTACAAAATTATTCCCTGAAAAAGGCGAAGTATAACTTAATGCGCCCGTTGAGGTTACAATTCCTATTCTGGAATCACAATAATCCGTAAATAAATATTTCCCTTGTAAGTTAGGATACATAGCACCATTGTAAACATAACCACCCGTTATAGAACAAGCGCCTGTTGAATGATTGACATCGATAAGCGGAAAAGTTAAAGCAGATGAAGCTGGACAACCAGAAGTATTATAAGAAGCATTACCTTCATAGCATCTCCATCCATAATTTAAATCATTGGGAAGTGGTGTTGTGGTTTTATTCACTTCTTCATGAGCTCCTTGACCAACATCCGCAATCCATAAATCTCCAGTAACACTATCAAAAGAAAATTTCCAAGGGTTTCTTAAGCCTAGTGCCCAAATTTCCTCTTTTCCTGTTTGACCCACATAGGGATTTGTTGCTGGAATGGTATAAAAAGGAGCAACAGTTGCATTCACATCAATACGGAGCATTTTTCCTAAAAATACTCGAGAAGGATTAGCAACATCTATCGTTGTGTTTTGAGCATATCCATCTGGGTCACCACCACTACCACCATCTCCCATTCCTATATACAAATAGCCATCGGGACCAAATTTAATAGAACCACCATTATGATTGCTATACGGTTGGTTAATAGTCATTAAAATGGTGCCACTAGGATTAGCTGCATTAGGATTAGCTGCATAAACACTGTACCTTGCAACTACGGTATTACCTGAAGTATTGGTATAATTTACAAAGAAATAACCATTGGTACTATAATCTGGATGGAAAGCGAGTCCTAACAATCCTCTTTCTCCACCTGAACCTATTAAGGAAGATATATTTAAAAATGGAGTTGTGTTTACGGTTCCATTTGCGTTTAAAATTTTAATTAGACCTCCTTGTTCCACCACAAATAATCTGGAATCTCCAGCATGGGTAATTTCGACTGGACTTGAAAAACCAGTTGCAAAGGATTGTAAGTTAAGGGTTTGAGCGAGTGAAAAAGTAGTGAAGATAAAAAATGCAAATAATTGAATTGGTGTCCATACTTTTAAAGCACGGCTTCTGAGCGTGTTTTTGTTCGTTTTCATAGTTTGTTTGTTTTTTATAGTTGCCTTGTAAAAATAGCGAAAATAAATTTTAAAACACTAATTATCAGAATTTAAAAAGCCTATCTGTTATGAGATAGGCTTTTATTTTAGAGATTGTCGATGATTTTGTCTTTCGGATATTTCACTTTATAGCTAATCCTGAATTTCTTTGTTTCATTGGGTTTTAAATCTATTTTCCAAGTCAAAACACCCGTTTCTTCATTAGCCGAAGCTTTATCTTTTTCTAGAAGTTCGATTGTAATTTCTTTATCCGTGCTAATTGGATATTGATCTTTCAAAATCATATTGATAGCCTCCTTTTTATTGTTTCGTACAATAAGATCATACGTAAATACTTGTTCTTTATAGGAAGATAAAAACTTAGTTCCCGATTTATCCACTACTTTTTCTCTTTTTATCGAAATCTTTTTATCTCTTCCCATACTTAAATTTAAGGTGTCTGAAGTAGCATTGGCATTAATAAAGGTTTTCCCTACATAAGTACCTTCAAAAATAATATTGGCTTCACCTGGTAATAAATTAAACTTGGAATAATCGCTTATCTCTGCTAATAAAAAAGCTTCTTTTTCTAGTTTTGGTACGGCATAATATTTATAGGAAGCAGGTAATTGAATTTCTTTCAAGGCTACACTATGTGCTTTCCCATTGGATAAAATATCATACGGGATGTCAATATCAAAGCTTACATTCAATTGATTTTCTGAAATTATGGTATAGTCTGAAATTGAAGATGCTTCAAGTTTCATACTTAGTTTGTCAGCTTGTTCTCTAGCTAACCTGTCTTTTTCAGCTTTTTCTGCCGCAAATCTATTTTGATAAGTATTTTCTTTATAATCATCATTATAACCGTAATATAAGCGACCAAAACGTAAAAACCAAGCTTTTAGAAGCGGTGCTTCATTACTTTGATTCGGATTCCCACTAGATAATGTTAGTTTTACTTTTTTCCAATCGATTCCTGTATTTTGGGTAACTTGTCCTTTGTATAGCATATCAATTGGACTACTAATGCTTTCTGCTCTTAAATCATAAAAAGGATACCAAGACGCTCCTTGCGTTAAATAGTTAATATCTAAATCAACGGTTCCTGCCAAATCATTCATTACTTGTAGAATTAATTTTCCTTTAGAAGTTTTTTCTTCTTTTTGGGTATTAATTTCTAATTTGGAATTTAAAGTAGCCAATTGTTCTCTTAATTTATTTTCTTTTTCAGAAAACGTATTTACGAGGTTACTCAATTCCGTTCTTTTACTAGTATAATAATCGGCTAATTTCATCAATTCAGTAACGCTTAAAGTAGCATTTGAGCCAGCAATTTGTTGATTTTTGTCGAGTAATTCAATGGTTTTGTAATACGACGTTTTTTGATTCACTACTTTAGCAATTTCTTTGGTTACCCAGTCCATACTATCTCGTACTTTTTTAATAGTAGGATTACTTTCATCAATTTCATATTCAGAAATATAATTTTTGGTAAACTGAACCGACAACACCGTAATGTTTTTTGGTGCATTAATTTGTACAGTACTTTCGTTTACAAAATCGGCTACATTTTTAATGACAATTTCGCTATTGCCTTTGGGTAAAGTTACTGTTGTAGATTGTGATAATTCGGCACTGTTTATGTAAACGGTTGCGGCATTTATTTTTGCAGTGGTGAAAATGGGTTTTTGAGCCCAAATGGAAACACTTACAAGAAGAAGTAATCCTACTATTATTTTTTTCATATGCTAAGTATTTTGTATATAAAGATTTTTTTTGGTAACCAGAGGTTGGATTAAAGTTAAAATTACCAATTATTTTTCAACTTGATACCCTTTCTTTTTACCTAATTCGATAATGGAAGTTGCAATGGCATTGCCTAAATCGTCTTGTTTTTTCTCTTTTTTCATTTCAGAGTCTATGTATGCTTGACGTTTTTTGGCTAATACACTAATTTCTTTTTGAATTTTTTCTCTTTCAGCCGATTTTTGCGCGACATAGGTTTTAATTTCTGCTTTGCTTTTTCCTTTTAATTCTGCAGGTAATTCTTCTGTTTTGATTTGGTCTAAAGCTTGTTCATCTTCACTTACTTTATCTACTAAATCCCAACTTTCATTTTTGTAAACCGCTTTTGACTTACTCACTGATCGTTCTACATAATTCGCTTTGGAAACACTTTCTGCATTAGCATCTTGTGCTACTTGATTCATTTTCTTTTCAGCTCCTTTTCTTCCATAACTCACATAGGTTTCATTGATTTTTTGATTGTATAAGGTAATCTCATCATCATAAGGCGTATTAATATAGCGTACACGTTCGTTAGAATCAATATTAAAATATTTTCCATTTCCCGTTATAGCACCATCTTGCCAAAACGTACGAATGCCTTCTTCATGATTACCACAAAATATGGTATTAATGTAAATGTCTTGTTGGAAAGCATTTTTTACCGCTTCTTTATAATTTACATTTCCTTGGTTGAAAGGTTCGTTTCCAGCGATATACAATAATTTCATGTTTTTATTGCCATCTTTCCAACTCAATTGTTTCACCGCATCTTGAATAACAGCTCCGCAATATTCTTCACCACCATTGGTACGCAAAGCAAATAATTTTTCAGATATTAAGTCTAAATCACTTGTTAAAGGAGCCACTTGTCGGATGTAATTAGAAGCTGAGGATAAACCATCATTACCATATTCATATAATCCAATTTCTATTTCTGGAGTTTTTCCTTCATATTTTAAAGTAGTCAACGTATTTACGATGTTCCATAAACGCGATTTTGCTTGTTCAATTAAACCGTCCATACTGTTAGAAGTATCCAAAAGAATAGCAACCTGAATTTTGTTGTCAGCAAGTGGTTTTTCAATTGTTTTTTCAACGGCAACTTCATGGTTTGCCAATGTTTCTGCTTTGTTGTTATGGCAACTTCCAAAAGTTAAAGTGGATGCCAATAAAGTGCTGATGTATACGATTTTAGTTTTCATGATAAATAAATTTTGTAGTTATTTGATTCAAATTTAGGAGGATAATCAAGGCTAATTTTGGAGACTTGGTGAAAAGGGCTTTTCACTTGGTAAACCAATAAAATAATAAACGGTAAAAAAATTATCTTTACATTGTATAATTAAACCATGCAATGCAAGTAAAAAAAATCACATATTTATTCTTTGTATTTTTTATAATGTCTTTACAGTTAAAGGCTCAGGATACTATTAAAGACAAAAAATCCAAAGTGTCTTTATCTAAATCAGTTGAAAAATTAGAACGTTCCATTGATACCAATGATGATTTTAAGACTGCAAAGAATTATGAAGAATTGGCTTTGGTTTACCAAAAAAAAGGCGATTTAGCCAAAGCAGAAGAATTTTATAAGAAGGCGGAAGCTCTTTATACCAAATTAAAAAAGGGAGAAGATAAAATGAGAGTAACGCGTTCTATTGCTCAAGTGCAGGAGAGGCAAAACAAAACAGTTCCAGCCATTCAAAGTTATGAAAGTGCAGGTCGAATTGCAGATGATGAAATGTCTCAGCAGTTGAATTATAATGATGCCAATAGGCTACGCAATCAAAGCAACCCAAAAGCACAATCGGATTATATTAATTCCAACATCCAATTATTAGAAGAAAAATCAAAAGATAAATTAGTAAAAGAATCCAAAAAAGTAGCTCTTAAAGAAGAAGTTGCCAATGCTTATGTTCAAAAAGCAGAAGCGGATTTATCTGCAGCTGAAACGGAAGAAGCTATTGAAAGTTATAAAAGTGCTTTAGATTATGTGAAAGATGATACTGAGGAAGCCATTAAAATAAAAAATAAAATAGCCGAAGTTTATAAAGAGGAGAATGAGTATGAAAAAGCACTAACCATTCAATTGAACTTGTTAGATGAAGCGAGAAAAAATAAAGATTTCGAAACTGAAATAAAGCAATTACAAGAAGTAGCCGAAATTTATTTTCAATTCAATCAACCTGAAAAAGGCGTACAATCGTTGAAAGAATCCTATACTTTAGCGAGTGAAAAAGGAAATACCAAAGAAGTTAAGAATAGTTTAAATCAACTAGTAGCCTATTACAAATCGAAAGGAAATGATAAAGAAAGTGTATTATTGTATGATGATTTTTTGACCCATTTTGATGAAATTGTAGCTGCGGATAGTTCTTTAATAGAGGATAAAGTATTTCAAATTTCCGAAAAGAAAATTCTACAATTAGAAAAAGAAAAGGCTTTAAAAGACGAATTAATTAGCAAAAAGAACCGATTCAATTATTTTTTGATTGGCTCTTTAGTATTGCTTTTTATCTTTTTTGCCCTGATTGTAAAAGCCTTATACGCTATTAAAACTAAGAACAAAAAAATTGCATTACAGTCTTTACGAAGAGAAATGAATCCGCATTTTATTTTCAATAGTTTGAATAGCGTGAACCAATTTATTTCTGAAAATAAAGAATTAGAAGCCAATAAATACTTGAGTTCATATTCTCATTTAATGCGAAACATGATGGAAAATTCTAATAAAGACTTTATTAGCATTAGCAATGAACTGGAGCAATTAAAAAAATATCTCGCGTTAGAACATTTGCGTTTTCAAGATCAATTTGAGTATCAAATTAGGATAGACGAGCAAATTGATGCTGAAGTTACCTTTATCCCCAATATGATTTTGCAACCGCATTTGGAAAATGCCATTTGGCACGGATTACGCTATAAAGAGGGCAAAGGTAACTTGCTTTTACAATTTCAATTGCTTCCTAAAAAAGTGCAAATAACGATTGAAGATGATGGTATTGGGTTAACCCAAAGTCAAGCTCTAAAAACCGTTAATCAAAAGGTGCATCAGTCGAGAGGAACGACCAATACTTTGGAACGAATTAAATTATTGAATGAGTTGTATAAAATGAATATTAGCTTTTCTATTACAGAAAAAGAAGCACCAGAAATGGGAACCATTGTTGTTATTACAGTACCTTTATTAGATAAAATATGACAGGATTACAAAAGATAAAAAGTGTTATTGTTGAAGATGAAACAGCTGCTAGAGAAGTATTAAAAAACTATCTCAACAAGTATTGTCCGCAAGTCGAAATTATTGGTGAAGCGGCTAATATCAAAGAAGCAGTGCCTTTGCTACACGAATTGGAACCGCAATTGGTTTTTTTAGATGTCGAAATGCCATTTGGAAATGCCTTTGATGTGTTAGAAGCTTGTAAAGACTTGCAATTTGAAACCATTTTTGTAACTGCTTTCTCGGAATATTCTTTAAAAGCCTTAAATCAAAGTGCGGCTTATTATTTGCTCAAACCCATTAGTATAGAAGAATTAATTGTAGCCGTTAACAAAGTCCAACAACAATTAGCAACACACGATTTAATTAATCGGAATAAAATTATTGTAGAAAATTTCAGAGAACCCAAGCCCGAGAAACAACAAGTCATTTTGCCAACTTTGGAAGGTTTTGAAGTGGTTCAAATGAAAGATATAGTACGCTTAAAAGGCAATGGTAATTTTACCGATTTACATTTAGTCGACGGCTCAAAAAAAATGGTGTGTCGGTTTTTAAAACATTTCTCCGAAATTTTACCGTTTCCGTTTTTACGGGTTCACAAATCACATATTATCAATGTTAATTTTGTGAAAGCGTATAACAAAGGAGGTTTTATTACGTTGCAAGATGAATCGGAAATTGAAATTTCGAGTACCTATAAAGATGATTTTTTGAGTAAGTTTAAGTAAAAGAGAACCATTTTATGCATCCACAAATCTCAACAGCGCAATTAGAACAGTTTTACGAACAAGGCTTTGTAAAAATAGAGAATTGTTTGTCTCCAACATTATTACAAAAATTGCGAACCTTTTTTGATGAGGTAATGGCTGATGAAAAGGATCTTCAAAAAGTAACCATTTCTGTTGGAGAAAAAAAGTTCATTACGAATGTGGAATTGTTGTGTTATAAAAATAATTTAGCCTGTTTAGAATTGTTGGGCTTGCCCTTTTTACTAGATATGGCTCAAAAAATTTGTGGTTCAGATTTCTTTGCGATTCAAGAATTTGCGGTAATTAAAAATTCGGGTGACCAATTACCCGTTTTATGGCATCAAGACATGATGCATCAACGCACAGGCAATTGTTTTACGGTAGGCATTTATGTAGACGATGCACATGCTGGTGATGGTGCTTTAAAAGTGGTGCCCAAAAGCCATTTAAGTTCAAAAACCATTTGTGAATTGGCACAAGATGAAGCTATTGAAGTACCTATGAACGCAGGTGATATTCTGGTTCACGATATGATGTTGGCGCATAGTTCTGATATTTTGCAAAAGAATGAAAAAAGACGTGTCATTTATTTTGAATTTTTATCAGCCAAACAAGTCGCTACAGAAGGTATTTATACAGCTGAATTAGTGGCAAATAGAACCCAACTGTTAGCTGTTGCCACCAGTTATTACCACTTGCAAAATCCTTTGTTGCCACAATTTCAGTGGGAAAAGAAGGTAACTTGCTATGAAAATGAAGCGCAAATTAGAGCCGCTTTACATGCTATTTATGCAATGCCAATTCACGCCAAGCCGTCTAATTATTGTTTTGAATTACCCAAATAATTCGCTAACTACATCTTCAATTTTGGATACTAAAACCACTTTGATAGCGGTATTTTTTAAAGTAATTTTATTGTGTTTAGAAACCAAAATAGTAGTAAAGCCTAGTTTTTCTGCTTCTTGAATGCGTTGGTCTATTCGGTTTACAGGTCTAATTTCACCAGAAAGACCTACTTCACCTGCAAAACAAAAACCTTCTTCGATACTGATGTCTTCATTTGAAGATAAAATAGCAGCAACAACTGCCAAATCAATAGCGGTATCGTCTACCGATATTCCTCCAGTAACATTCAAAAATACATCTTTCATGCCTAAACGAAAACCCGCTCTTTTTTCTAAAACAGCTAAAATCATGTTCAAGCGTTTGGCATTATATCCTGTCGTGCTTCGTTGTGGTGTTCCGTAAACTGCCGAACTTACTAAGGATTGAATTTCAATCATTAAAGGACGCATTCCTTCCAATGTACAAGCAATTGCTGTTCCTGATAAAGCTTCTTCTTTGTGTGAAATTAAAATTTCAGATGGATTGTCTACTTCTCGTAAACCATTGCCTAGCATTTCATAAATACCTAATTCAGCAGTAGAACCAAAACGGTTTTTTAGAGAACGCAAAATACGATACACATGGTTGCGATCGCCTTCAAATTGTAAAACGGTATCCACCATATGTTCCAAAATTTTTGGACCAGCAATAGTACCGTCTTTAGTAATATGGCCAATTAAAATTACAGGAACATTAGTCTCTTTAGCAAATTTAATCAGTTCTGCGGTACATTCTCTAATTTGAGAAATACTACCCGCTGAAGATTCTATATAATCGGTATGTAAGGTTTGTATCGAATCTATAATGACAATTTCTGGTTCCATTTCCTGAATTTGTCTGAAAATATTTTGTGTTTTGGTTTCAGTAAGAATGTAACAATTGTCGCTGTTAGGAACAATACGTTCCGCACGCATTTTAATTTGTTTTTGACTTTCTTCTCCAGAAACATATAAAGTTTTATAAGGTAATTTTAAAGAAATTTGAAGCAAAAGCGTACTTTTTCCAATTCCTGGTTCTCCTCCTAAAAGTGTTAAAGAACCAGGGACTAAACCACCTCCTAATACAC
>PKDY01000055.1 GCA_002862755.1 Flavobacteriaceae bacterium
TTTATTAAACTACACTTGGCCCAATCAATATACAGAGCCACAAAATTTACCTATTTCTGGGAATACCTATTATTGGACAGTAAGACTTTGGAGTGCTGAAACAGGAACTTCAAAATATACTCCGGTAAGAAGTTTTACAATTCAATAAAAATTCTGATTTGTTTTTAAGCAAAAAACCCAAATTACATGATGTAATTTGGGTTTTTACTTTTATAAAAATAAAGACTATTTTTTATCTTTTTCTGTAAGTTTAGCACTCATTTCTAAAGAAATAGCCGATTTTTCCATTTTGATTTTTCCAGCCATTGTTTCTACAACAACTGTAGTTTCAGATAATTCTGCTATTTTGCCATGAATTCCTGCTTTAGTAATGATTTTATCTCCTACTTTCAAGCCTGTTTCAAAAGCTTTTTCTTTTTTTACTCTTCTTTGACCTGGTAAGATAATAAAGAAATAAAAAATGGCTATGATAGCAACTACCTGTATAATTATTGGATTCATATTTTTGTACTTATTGTGTTATACCACTTCCTTCTTTTGGAAGCACATTTGCTTTTATGGTAAACATTTCTTTACCTGTTTCTGTATTTGTTGTTAAAGTAACTGTTTTACTTTGTTGTCCTGTTTTACCAGTTGAATCAAAACTAACTTTTATAGGTGCAGAATTTCCTGGTTTTATTGGCTCTTTTGGAGGGTTTGGCACGGTACATCCACAACTACCTTGTGCATCTAAAATAATTAAATCGCTCTCACCAATATTTTTTACCATAAATTCAGTTTCTACTTTTTCACCCGCTTTAATGGTTCCAAAATCATGCTCTAATTTATTAAATTGGATTTTAGGATATTTACCATCTGCTGGTTTTGAAGGTTGGTTTTCACTAACGTTTTCACCTTGAGTCATTGGTTGTTCAGCAGTTGCACTTACTTTTTCAGATTCAAAAGATTTCATATCTTCCTCTGTAATTTTTGCGCTACCATTATCCTTACAAGCTGTAACAGATAATACTAATGCTACCACGAATAGGCTTACTGTTTTTTTTAACATAACTAAAAAAAATTAATTGTTTATAATAATCCTCTTCCCGCTTTATTCAAACGGTTCTCTTTTTGAAAATCTTTAACTAGGTTATCAAGAATTCCGTTGATAAAAATACTACTTTTTGGTGTAGAATACTCTTTTGCAATCTCTAAATATTCGTTAATAGTTACTTTTACCGGTATTGATGGAAATTTTAACAATTCACAAATGGCCATTTTTAAAATAATAGTATCAATTTCAGCAATTCGTTCTGCATCCCAATTCGGAGTTTTGTCTATATATTCTTTAGATAATTCCATTTCATTTAGAACCGTTTTTCTAAATAAATTTTTCACATATTCTTTATCATCAATATCTTTATATAATTTAGATACTGCAAAATCTTCATCCTGCTCTTTAATTTGCTTCAGTTGTTTTAAAATTAAAGTATTTACAGCAGGTAAATCATCCAACCATGTTAATTTATGCTCTTCTAAATAATCATATAGTTTATCATTTGGAGCGATAACTTCTGTAAATAAAGTAGCGATAAACTCTCTATCTTCTATAAAGTTATTTTCTGTTGCATTTTGCATGTATTTTTCAAAATACACACTCTCTTTAATAGCTTCTAACAAAAACAAAATGATATCATCATTGCGTTTCCAATTGTTAATTTTTCGATCTTCAATAACATTATTTAAAGAATTACTTTCAGAAAGCATCTTTAAAACTTTGTTATTTATAAATTTTTTACTGGGATTACGTTCTTCTTTAGTTGCTAAATATTTTTTAGAAGCTATTTCTAAATACGACTCTTCTTTTTCGCGAATTTCTATTAATGCAGAAAGCATTAAAAGATATAAGTCAAACATATTATCAATGCTTTGAAACAAGAATTTCTCTTCTTTATCAAGGTTTTCCCCTTGATGTTGGTGCATGGCGTAAATGCTTTGCATCACTTTAACGCGGATATGTCTTCTATTTAACATACTTATTTAAGAACTTTTTAAAATTAAGAAAGCGAAAGAAACTCTTTCGCTTTGCAAAAATACAATATTATTTAAATATTATTTAGTCTGTAACTCTTTTTTTCTATCATCAATACGCTTTTGAGCAATTGATAAAGCAGCTTGATGTGTCGTAATATTATTCTTAGAAGAAAAATCAAAAATTTCAAGAGCTGTATTATAAATATTTTCTGTTTTCTCCATTACTTGCGCTTTCGTCAAATGTGCTAATTCAGAATAAACATTAATAACACCACCTGCATTGATTAAGAAATCAGGAGCATAAAGAATTCCTTTTTCTTTTAAAATTTGACCGTGTACCACTTCATTTGCTAATTGGTTATTCGCTGCACCAGCAATAATTTTAGCTTTTAATTTTACAATGGTATCGTCATTAATTGTTGCTCCTAAAGCACAAGGCGCGTAAATATCCACTTCTGATCCATATAAATCATCACCAGTAAAAATTTTAGCTCCATATTTTGCTCCTACTTCATGCAATCTATCCTCATTAATATCAGAAATAGTTACCAAAGCACCCGATTTTGTCAAATGATCCACTAAAACCTCACCAACATGTCCAATCCCTTGTACCAATACTTTTTTGCCTTCTAAGTTATCTGTACCAAATTGATATTTAGTTGCTGCTTTAATTCCCATAAAAACTCCATATGCAGTAATTGGAGAAGGGTTTCCCGAACCACCTTTACTTTCAGAAATACCAGAAACATATTGGGTTACTTCTCTTACTGTGTCCATATCTTTGGTTTCCATACCTACATCTTCTGCAGTAATATATTTACCTGATAATGAATCGACAAATTGTCCAAAACGCCTCATTAATTCTGGAGTCTTTTGCGTTTTTGCATCACCTATAATAACAGCTTTTCCTCCACCCAAATTAAGTCCTGAAATAGAATTTTTAAAAGTCATTCCTCTAGACAAACGCAAAACATCATTTAATGCTTCCCATTCGTTAGAATAGTTCCACATTCTAGTACCTCCTAAAGCAGGTCCTAAAACTGTATTATGTATTCCTATAATTGCTTTTAATCCTGTATCTTTGTCATGGCAAAAAACAACTTGTTCATGTCCGTCAAATGAAACTTGACCAAAAACTGGATCAACTTTATGTAGCTCGTTTGCTTGTAATAGTTCTGTTGACATATGATAAATGTGTTGAAAATTATTCAATAATTAAAGACAATATTACGAAATATTTTAAAATAATTCAATATATTATCTTATTTTTAGAGATATGATAATTTTTTTGTCGATTTTTTAATTTTATTTTATGAAGAATAATTCATAAAAAAATGACTTTTTAATAAAAAAAACTCAAGTCTTAATATATATATGAAAGAATTACAATATTTAAATAAATATTTTATAAAATACAAATACCGCTTTTTACTAGGAATTATAATTACAATAGCGGCTCAAATTTTCAAATTATTTATCCCAAAATTCTTTGGTGATTCCTTACGTGCACTTGACAACGATTCTATCACTAAAGATCTCGCTTACAGTATTTTGGTTGATAATTTTCTATATACTTTAGGAGCTGCTTTAATTGGTGGTTTTTTGACATTTTTAATGCGTCAAACCTTAATTGTTATGTCTAGACACATAGAATTTGATTTAAAAAATGAAATCTACAGTCATTACCAAGCATTAAGCCAGAAATTTTATAAACAAAACAGAACTGGTGATTTAATGAATCGAATTAGCGAAGACGTTAGCAAAGTAAGAATGTATGTTGGTCCTTCGGTAATGTATTCTGTTAACACACTAATTATTTTTATTGTGGTCATTATACAAATGGCTTTAATTTCACCAAAGCTTACATTGTATTCCTTAATACCACTTCCATTGTTATCTTATGGCGTTTTTAAAATAAGTTCAAAAATTCATGAAAAAAGTGGCTTATTTCAACAAAATCTTTCCACTTTATCTTCTTTTGTTCAAGAAATGTTCTCGGGTATTCGTGTTATTAAAGCTTATGCGATCGAGGATCAAAAAACAAAAGAATTTACAGACCTAACAAAAGACAGTAATGAAAAAGCCATGAGTTTAGCCAAAACCAACTCCTTATTTGGCCCTCTAATGATTTTATTAATTGGATTGAGTAACTTAGTTGTAATCTATGTAGGAGGCATGATGTACATTAATGGAACCATTCCAGATATTGGTGTAATTGCCCAGTTTATTTTATACATCAATATGCTTACTTGGCCCGTAGCGTCATTAGGATGGGTTTCTTCTTTAGTACAAGAAGCTGAAGCTTCTCAAAAAAGAATCAATGAATTTTTAAAAACCCAACCCGAGATTTACAATTCGGTTGTAGAACACACTAATATAGAAGGTGAGATTCGTTTTGAAAATGTATCTTTTAAATACGAAGATACAAACATACAAGCTTTAGAAAATATCAGTTTCACAGTAAAATCGGGACAAACTTTAGCTATTTTAGGAAAAACTGGCTCAGGTAAATCTACAATTTTATCACTGATTAGCAGACTTTACGATGTAAGTTCAGGAACTGTATATGTTGATAACAAACCAATTCAAAACGTAAATTTAGACGACCTTCGAAATAATTTAGGTGTCGTACCACAAGATGCCTTCTTATTTTCAGACTCCATAAAAAACAATATAAAATTTGGTAAAGAAAATGCAACTGATGAAGAAGTAATTGCGGCAGCTAAAAAAGCATATGTACATCATAATATTGAAAATTTCACCAATAAATATGACACTATTTTAGGCGAAAGAGGCATTACTTTATCTGGTGGGCAAAAACAACGTGTATCTATTGCAAGAGCTTTAATTAAAGACGCACCTATCTTATTATTAGACGATTGCTTAAGTGCAGTAGACACTGAAACTGAAGAAGCAATTTTAAATAATCTAATGGATTTTTGTAAAAACAAAACCACATTATTAGTAAGTCATAGGGTTTCGTCAGCTAAAAATGCAGATATCATAATCATATTAGAAGATGGCAAAATCATTCAACAAGGCTCTCATAATCAATTAATAAATACAGAGGGTTATTATAAAGAATTATACAATAAACAGCTCTCAGAAAAAGAAATTGTATAAAATATTGCTTTATACAATTTTTTTTTAGACTTTTGGAAAACGATAAAACTAAAAATTGACAGTTAGGATTATGAGAGAAAATGACATGTTAGAAAAAGAAGATATCTTTTCTAAGGTATTAAGAGCCGGAAGAAGAACATATTTCTTCGATGTAAGAGCTACTAAAGCTGATGATTATTACATTACCATTACTGAAAGTAAAAAATTTACAGAAGAAGATGGTTCGTATCACTTTAAAAAACATAAAATCTATTTATATAAAGAAGATTTTGTAGCTTTTAAAGAAATTTTAGACGAAATGACCGAATTTGTAGTCTCTCAAAAAGGAGAAGAAGTTATCTCAGAAAGACATCAAAAAGATTTCAAAAAAGAAGTTTACTCAGAAGCGATTGCTGATAACCCTTCTACAGACAGTTTCACTAATATAGATTTTGACGATATTTAATCATTTCTTTAGAAAAAAATAGAAGAGTCCGATTGTTTCGGACTTTTTTTATGCCATTTTTAAGCCATTTGGAACAGAAAAATTGGGAGATAACAAAACCACATCATTCCCTTCTCCAACAAATCCTAACACAAGACATTCACTCATAAAGTTACCAATTTGCTTTTTTGGAAAATTTACAACTGCAATGATTTGTTTACCAATTAAATCTTCCATTTGATAATGAGTTGTAATTTGAGCGGAAGATTTTTTTATTCCTATGGTTGCACCAAAATCAATTTGCAATTGATAGGCTGGTTTTCTAGCTTCAGGAAAGTCCTTTACCGCAATAATAGTACCTACTCGTATGTCTATTTTTTCAAAATCATTCCAAGAAATTAAATTATTTTCCATTAAATAAAGAATGTATTACCCAAGCTGGGCCTATTAATAAAAATTGCAAATCCTTTAAAAAAGAAGGTTTTTTCCCTTCTATTTTATGTCCATAAAATTGCCCTATCCAAGCTATTACAAAAACACCTACAGAAAACCACAACAATGACACTTCACTAGCAATCAAATAATTACCTACTAAACAAAAAGTAGCAAATAATGTCATTTTCATTCCCATAGTTAATGACAATCTGTAATAAAAAAGCAATACTAATACTAAAATTACAAATGCCCAATTGGCTACAATTGGATGAAATTCTGTAGTCCTCACTAAATAATCATTAGGAATACTCAACACTAAACCAACAACCGAAAAAAAGATGGCAGGCACACATAAATAATGAATTTTTTTGTTGGTCATATTTTGATGACTAACACTATATTCTTGAAACCATTCGGATAACGTTTTCATATTTTAAGCACTAAATATTCTATATAAAACTACTTATTTTGTAACTAATTCACAAATTAATACGTATAATAATTAAAGAATAAGTGTATTCTTTCAAAACTTTAAATTTCAATATTTACAATGGCACAAACCCCTTCTAATATGCTTGCATTAGGAACTAAAGCTCCTGATTTTTTATTACCTGCTACGAATTTCAATACTATTTTTAATTTCAAGAGTTGTCGTGGTCAAAAAGGAACATTAGTCATTTTTATTTGTAACCATTGTCCTTTTGTTTTACATGTTATTGACGAAATTGTTATGATTGCCAATGATTATCGAGTGCAAGGTATAGGTGTAGTAGCTATTTCAAGCAATGATATTGTAAAATACCCGCAAGACAGTCCCGAAAAAATGGCCGATTTCGCTTTAGAAAACAAAATAGACTTTCCTTATTTATTTGATGAAAGTCAAGCCGTTGCAAAAGCATATGATGCAGCTTGCACACCCGACTTTTATCTTTTTGATTCCGAAAACAGATTGGTTTACAGAGGTCAATTAGACGATTCCAGACCAGGAAACGGTATTCCTGTAAGTGGCAGCGATTTAAGAAATGCAATTGACAGTATTATTTACAATAGACATTTAAACGAAGTACAAAAACCCAGCATTGGATGTGGGATTAAATGGAAGTAAAGTGTCATTTTTTATTCAAAAAACATAGGTGTACTTTTTTTAGAATACCTACCTTTGTAAAACACTTATAAATCTGCGAAATATTTAAAAATGACGAATCAAGAAACTGCCATTAAAGCTACCTATTTTAGTATCTTAGGCAATATCGGATTAGCTACTATAAAAGGATTAGCTGGATTTTTCGGAAATTCTTATGCACTTATTGCAGACGCTATTGAATCTACAGCAGATATTTTTTCCTCATTTTTAGTCTTATTTGGAATAAAATATTCCAATCGCCCCGCAGATGAAAACCATCCATATGGACACGGAAGAGCGGAACCCTTAATTACTTTTATTGTGGTGGGCTTCCTAATAACTTCAGCTACAATTATTGCTTACGAAAGCATTCAGAATATTGGGACACCACATCAATTACCAAAATCTTGGACTTTATTAGTACTCGCCATTATTATCATTTGGAAGGAATATTCGTTTCAAAAAGTGATGAAAAGAGCCATTCAAACCAATAGTTCTTCCCTAAAAGCAGATGCTTGGCATCATCGAAGTGACGCCGTTACTTCAATTGCTGCATTTTTAGGAATTTCTATTGCTTTATTTTTTGGGAAAGGATATGAATCTGCCGATGATTGGGCCGCTTTACTTGCTTCATTTTTCATCTTATACAACAGTTATTTAATTTTCAGACCAGCATTGGGAGAAATAATGGATGAACATCGCTATCAGGATTTAGAACAAAACATAAGAACCATTTCTTTAAAAGTGGAAGGTATTTTAGGAACTGAAAAATGTTTTATCCGAAAAGCAGGAATGAAGTATCATGTTGATCTACATGCAATTGTAGATGCAAACATCACTGTAAAAGAAGGGCATGATTTAGCACATCAATTAAAAGACACGTTAAGAAATGAAATTTTTGAACTTGGTCATGTTTTAATTCATGTGGAACCCAATGAATAAGTAAGACTCTCCTTATTTTTCTAAAATAACTTCTACCGGATTATTTGTTCTTTTACCAAACATCTTTGCTTTTTCATTTTCAGAAGAACACAATACATATAAATTAAAACTTTGCAAGGGGATAATTTGTGTTTTATAAATCCTTTTGGGGTCTTCTATTTTAATACTAAACTCTTCAGCTGGAAAGGTATTGGTTACTGAAATAAAATAAGTATCCTTTGCATAAGGAAAAAAGTAGCGCTCTTTTTCACTCTCTTTATTCACTAAATAGTTTTGAGTAAAAACCAAAGGTTCATTCCCTTTGTTCCAACTGTACATATTGTTTATATTAATAACTTCTTTACCATTTTCTGATACAATTGTAATTTTTAAATCTTTAGGGTTTTCAATCACTCCATTTTCATGAGCATTCACAACGATGTAAGAGGTAAAGTCATAACCACAATGCTGAATTTGGCCAATAGCAAGAAAGGAAAAAAGAAAAAAAAGAAAAGAAAAATGCGATTTCATACTAAATAAAGGCTCGTTATTTACTATAGAAAAGCAAATAACGAGCCAAAAGTTTATTGATTCATTACTAAATAATTAAAAACTAAGTCACGTTGTTCATCTGTGATTCTTGCTTTTTTTTGCATTCTTAAAACAATAGGTTCCCATTGCTCTTTTGTAAATTTATCTGCGCTGAATAAAGCATGACATTTTCCACAATTATTTTCATACAACATTTTCCCTTCTGCCTGTTCTGGAGAAAGAACAACTTCTTTCTTTTCTATCGTTTCAGTAGTTTCAATTGTCTTTTTACTTGACGAGCAAGCCACTAAAAGTAAACCCAAAATGAGTCCTGCACTTATTTTTATTTTCATAATTTAAATTAGTATTTGGGTAAAAATACAAAAATGAAGAAAATATAAAATCTATTATGCAAGTTTTTTCAAAACATAGTATTTACAAATACAAATCTATTCGTTTATAAAATGATTTTCCAGAAAATCAAAGACTATATCAAAATGTTTTAAAGGCTCAGTATGGCCACCAATAATAGGAGTATGCTGATAATATTTTTTATAATTCTTTTCACTTAATCTTTTTACAATCGACTCACTCATTTCCATGGAAGGCCATTCTTCATCTTGAGTTGCTGACAGTAATAAAACAGAAGCATTCATTTTTTCAACAGGAATTACCGCTTTTTTTACGGATTCTTCTTCAAGTAACATCATCTGAAAAGCACCTAATCGATCCCCTTTTAACAAGTAGGGTATAATTGCATATGGCGGCAAAATAAAAGGAACTTCTTTATCCTTGTAAGTCCAAGATGAAGTATTATTCATTACAGTTAAGGCTGGAAAAGTAACGTTACTTGCCACAATTGCTACTACTGCATCTATATCTGAATACAAGCTTGCCAAATTAAGTACTAACTCACCTCCTTTTGACCCACCAATAATCGCAATTTTGGAAGCGTCAATATGAGAATTTTTTACTGCATTCATGATACTATCGTGAATGGCATTCAAAGAAATTCGATCCAAATTTGAAGCAGTGGTTTTCCCACCAAAATATTCAACCGCTAAAAAAGCATATCCTCTTTTTAAAAACTCATCTCTAGTAGGTTTCCAATAATTGCTTTCCCACGGATTACCTCCTTCTGAACCTCCAAAGCCTACTATTAAAGGTTGGTTTTCAGATTTACCAACATATAATGTACATCTTATTTTACCATGATTTTTATCTAGTGCTGGTTTATAATTTTCTAAAAAAATATAAATCCCTAATACAAGTAACAAAAGCATTGACGCTATTTTTAAAATTTTTTTCATTTTTACAAATTTTAATTACATCAAAGAAAACTTTAAAAAATAACAAAACTTTTGATCTATATCAAAAAATCATTTTCTAATTCTACTGAGTGTTTCTTGTGTAATTCCCAAATAGGAAGCTACCATTCCAAGAGGAATTCTATGATAAATATCTTTATAAACTTCGCAAAAATGATTGTATTTCTCTTTTGCAGTGGTAAATCTCAAAATGGTTATGCGTTCTAATAAATGCCCCAATACGGCTCCCATAGAAAGTCTCGCATACCTTTCCATTTCAGGAAAATGATCAAATAAAAATCCTAAATCATTTATTTCCAACCAAAATACACTTGTATCTTCAATTGCATCAATATCATAAATATCAACTTTTCTTTGCATGAAGCTTTTAGGAGAATTTACCCATTCATTTTCACAACAAAAAAACTCGGTTATTTCTTTTCCATCTTTCAGAAAAAAACTTCTTACAAGCCCTTTTTGTATAAAATAACTTTTAGTACATATTTTATGACTTTGATGTAATAGTTCACCTTTTTTAAATTCTTGATATTCAATTCTGCTGAACAATTCTCTTTTTAAAGATTCGCTTATAGGAATAAATTTTTCAAAATGATGATATAAAATAGATTCTTTCTGAGTTTCCATATTCATTTAATTAAAAAATCCCGAAAAATATTCCGGGATTTTAGTATAATTTATTTCAATAAATATTTTTTAGAACTAAGGATTATTTTACATCCATTAACTCTACATCAAATACTAAAGTAGCGTCTGGTGGGATAACACCTCCAGCACCTCTCGATCCGTAACCTAAATAAGAAGGAATTACAAAACGTGCTTTATCACCTACTTGTAACAATGCAATTCCTTCATCCCAACCTTCAATAACTTGACCAACGCCTAATTGAAAATCGATAGGTTGTTTTCTTTTGTAAGAAGAATCGAAAACTTGTCCATTATCTAGAGCTCCTTGATAGTGTACAGAAACTTTTTTCCCTTTTTCTGCTTGTTTACCGTTTCCTTTTTGAATAATTTGGTAACGCAAACCACTTTCCGTTTTTTGAAAACCAGCAGCCAATTTCTCTAATGCTTCTTCTGCTAGTCTTTTTTGTTCTGCTAATCTTTTCTCGCGAGAACCTTCAAATGTTCTAAAAGCTTCAATTGCATTCCAGTTTTTTGCTTCTTCACCTACTCTAATTATTTCTACAGATTCCATTACATCACCTTGAGCAATAGCATCCACTACATCTTGTCCTTCTACAACATGACCAAAAACAGAGTGTTTGCCATCTAACCATGGTGTTGGCACATGCGTTATAAAAAATTGAGAACCGTTAGTTCCTGGTCCAGCATTTGCCATAGACAAAACTCCTGGTTTGTCATGTTTTAATTCTGGATGAAATTCATCATCAAATTTGTAACCTCCATCTCCAGTACCAGTTCCTAAAGGGCAACCTCCTTGAATCATAAAATCTGGAATTACACGGTGAAATTTTAATCCGTTATAATAGGGTGCTCCCATTGCTTTTGCTTTGTTATCTAACTGACCTTCAGCTAATCCTACAAAGTTACCTACTGTCCCTGGTGTTTTATCGTGTGCTAATTTTACTAATATACTACCTTTAGGAGTAGTAAATTTTGCATAAATTCCGTCTTGCATTTCGTGTTTATTTAAATTTTAAGCTACAAATTTACTAATATTATATCTAAAAGATTTATAAATAAACTATAAAATATCTTCTCCTTTATCTAATTTTGCTATTCTAATTTATTACAAATGAAATCGCTTATCATTACCTATCAACCCGAGTATAAAAATCAATTTATCGATTTAAACAAAGCTTGGTTAGAAGAATTTTTTGTTGTAGAACCACATGACAATGAGGTATTCAATAATATTGAAAGTTATATTTTAGAACCTGGTGGAATGATTTTCTTTTGCTTAGTTAATAATGAAGTAGCAGGCACAGTTGCTATGCAAAAAGTGAACAACACTGTTTATGAATTAGCCAAACTGGCAGTAGCAAAAAAATTTCAAGGTCTTAAATTAAGTAATCTTTTAATGGATAGCTGCCTTGCTTTTGCAAAAGCAAAGAAAGCGGAAATGATTATGCTTTTATCCAATCGAAAGTTAGAAAACGCATTACGCTTATATGAAAAATATGGATTTATTGAAGTCCCTATGCAAGAAAACGACTACACTCGAGCAAATATTCAAATGGAATTAAAGTTATAATTTTCATTTTATAAATCTCTGTTTATTCAAATTAAATTTACCTAAATTTCATACAAAATTGGCAAAGTTTTAGCCTATAAACTCCTAATTTTGCCATCAAATTAAAACGAATAGACATGGCACATTTAAAAGGTAAAAAAGCGATTATTACTGGAGGCAGTAGAGGTTTAGGCAAGGCAACTGCGATTGCTTTTGCAAAAGAAGGAATAGACGTTGCCATTACCGGAAGAAACGAAAAGAGGCTACAAGAGACCGTTGAAGAATTACAACAATTTGGCGTAAAAGCAAGTTATGCTGTTTTTGACGTAGGCAATTATGATGAAGTAAAAAATGGCATTAAAAGAATAATTGCAACTATAGGTGCAGTAGATATTTTGGTTAACAATGCTGGCATTGCTGCATTTGGATCTTTTAACGACATGGATGTTAAACAATGGGAAGAAATTATCCAAACCAACGTTTTAGGGATGTATTATGTTACTAAAGAAGTACTGCCTTTTTTAATAGAAAAAAACGAAGGGGATATCATTAATGTTTCATCTACTGCAGGATTAAATGGAAATCCAAATACTTCTGCCTATTCTGCATCTAAATTTGCCGTAATTGGAATGTCGGAATCCCTAATGAAAGAAGTTCGTAAAAACAATATCAGAGTTTGCACTTTAACACCAAGCACTATAGTTTCTGATATGTCTATTGACTTAGGTATTGCAAGTAATGACACTCCAGATTCTGTGTTACAACCCGAAGATTTTGCAGCATTAATTGTAGCAGGATTAAAATTACCAAGAAGAGCCATGATGAAAGCAGCATCACTTTGGTCTACAAACCCTTAATGATTATAATTTAAAAAATGCATAATGGAGGTAAAAATCTATTATGCATTTTTTTGTGTCTAGTCGCAGTAGAAAATAAATTATTTAATTTTTATAATAATTTATCGTAAAACAATAATTATTTATATATTTGCAATAATAATATATTTGTTTTATGAAGACAACCAGAATCATTTCAACCCTATTATTTTATTTTGTAAGAGTAATTGCGTTCTTATACGGGCTAACTACAGTTTATGTAGCCGTAGTAACAATTTTTAAAACTACTGCGCTGCGAATACTAGAACAGAATCGTTTTGCCGTGTGTTATCCTTTTACAGATAAAAACTTCATCTTGGGTAGCGCCTATACTTTTCATTACATCACAGAAATGTTAGTTACTTTAGCGTTTTATAGTTTGTTTTTCTTTGGTTTGAGCAATGTATTTCAAACGTTTAAACAAACGAAATTATTTACCGCTCGTGGTGTATTTCATTTAAAAATTTTTTACATAACGAATCTAATTATGGCACCCATTATTTTTAGTTGTATTAGCATTAATCCTACAGAAGATTTTCCTTATTTCGCCATGATAGTAGGACACGCAATTATTGGTATTTTTGCATTCTTTATAGCTGCAATATTTCAACAAGGTTTACATTTGCAAACTGATCAAGACTTAATTATTTAAATATGCCAATTATTGTTAACATAGATGTTATGCTTGCTAAACGTAAAATGCAGAGCAAAGAATTGGCTGAAAAGTTAGGTATAACTCAAGCCAATTTATCCATACTAAAAACAGGTAAAGCCAAGGGTATTCGTTTCGAAACTTTAGAAGCAATTTGTAACGCTTTAGAATGTCAACCAGGAGACATTTTAGAATACGTTACGGAATAACATCTTTTCAAATACCACTCTTTTTTTCAACTAAAATATAGTTGAGAGCCAGTCTATTGTCTAAAAACAAAAATAATAATCATCAAAATCAATCTCAAAATGAACAGTTTAACCATCAACAACCTCCATAAGACATATAAAAATGGGGTCGTAGCGATAAATGATATTTCGCTAGAAATTACTAATGGCATGTTTGGACTTTTAGGCCCAAATGGTGCTGGAAAATCATCATTAATGAAAACTATTACTGGTTTACAACAACCAGATAGTGGCACAATCTTCTTTAATGGAACAGACTGTATTGAAGACCCTCTTTTTATAAAAAAACAACTCGGATTTTTACCTCAAGATTTTGGTGTATACCCAAAAATTTCAGCTTATGATTTACTAACTCACATTGCCATACTCAAAGGCATTACCAATACAAAAGAGCGTAAAGAACAAGTAAATTTCTTATTGGAAAAAGTAAATCTACACCAACATAGTAATAAAGAAGTGCATACTTTTTCTGGAGGTATGCGACAACGCTTTGGCATTGCTCAAGCCTTATTAGGCAATCCTCAATTAGTTATAGTAGACGAACCCACTGCAGGTTTAGACCCTGAAGAAAGAAATCGGTTCAATAACTTACTTAATGAAATAAGTGAAGACATTATTATTATTCTTTCTACTCATTTGGTTGAAGATGTAAAAAATCTATGCAAAGAAATGGCCATTATTCAGAATGGAACACTTTTAGTAAAAGGCAAACCAAATGATTTTATTGCCGAACTTACTGGAAAACTTTGGCAAAAAACCATAGACAAAAAACAACTCATACAGTATGAAAAAGAATACAATGTTGTCCTAACTCAATTAAATATGGGAACCGTAACAATTCATGTACAATCGGATGCACAACCAGATACTTCTTTTAAACCCATCCTTCCTAATCTCGAAGATGTGTATTTCTCTATTCTTAATCAAAAATAAATAGTCATGAATACTTTATTACGATTTGAATTACAGTCTTATTTTAAAAAAATAAGATTCCATATCCTTATGGTTTTTATTTTAAGTATAGGTTTTTTTGCTGGAACTAAACTCTCTATTTCTGTAGGCTCTGAAATCTACAAAAACGCACCATATACCCTATTCTACATGATTGGATTTCTTAGCCTTTTAAGCATTCTTTTCACTACACTTTTAGCTTCACAAATCCTTTTTAAGGAGAAAGAAGCTCATTTTAATTTAATTCTATATACCACACCAATTACTAAAAAAGTGTATTTAAAAAATCGGTTTATTTTAGTCTTTGGCATCAGTTTTCTCTTTTTTTCTCTTCTCGTTTTGGGTTTTGGCTTTGGCCAACAAATGAAATGGAATCCTAGCGATTATACTTATTTTAATCTTTTAGCTTTTCTTGTTCCTCTTTTTCTCCTTGGCGGCATTAATACTTTCTTTTGTAGCGCGCTTATATGCAGCATTAGTTGGCTAACCCAAAATAAACTAATGACTTATATTTCAGGTCTTTTTATCTACATTCTCTATATGGTTGCTTTGCTTTTTTCCAATTCTCCATTTATGGCACAATCGATGCCTCAATCGGAAGAAGCAAGAAAAATAGCTGCGCTTATTGATCCATTTGGTCTTTCTGGCTTTTTCATGCAAACCAACACCTATTCCATCACTCAAAAAAACACCGAAATTATATTTCCTGAAGGTTATTTCCTTATTAACAGAGTTGTCTTTTTATTACTTTCTATTCTTTTTTTAGGAAGCACCTATCGCTTTTTTTCTTTTCAAATTAAAAGCAGAAAATCTCGTAAAAATAAAATTACAGATGTTATTAAAAACAATACAACCCTACCTATTAAAAAAACAAATCCTATTTTCAATTGGGAAACAACATTTAAAAGTTTGTTTTTTTCAACTTATTTACATTTAAAATATATTGTAAAAAGCATTCCTTTTGTTTTAATTTGTTTAGGCATGATTTTTAGTGTAGGCATGGAAATCTATGGCGCTATCGAAAAAGGAATTAGGTTGCCTCAAAAATATGTAACTTCAGGAGTAACAACCAATGCTATTTTAGACACTTTTCCAATTCTTGGACTTATAATTATTCTTTTTTATGGACATGAAATTATTTGGCGAAGTAAAACAAATCGTTTTCATCTCATTGAAAATGCCACACCTGTGCATGAATTTGTAAAATTACTTTCAAAATGGCTCAGTTTGTGCTTTATCATTATAGGATTAAGTAGTCTATTACTACTTTTAGGTATACTATTTCAGGTTAGTTACCAATATCCTTTATTCGATTGGAAAGCTTATACAGGCATCTTCCATTTTGCAAGTTGCCCCTTATTACTTAGCGCTGGACTTATTTGTCTTATACATTATTGGATTCCAAACAAATATATCGGTTTAACCCTTTCATCCATTTTTATTTTGTTAACAGCTACAGCCATAGGAAAAAGTTTTTTAATTCATCCTTTACTCCGTTTTCAAATCCCATTAAAAGCAGTTTATAGTGATATGAATGATTTTGGAGTATATGCCTCTTCGTATATTTGGCTACTACTCTTCGGGTTTGCTTTTGTGGGTTTGCTTTTGTATATAACCACACAAATGTTAAGTAAACAAAAAACATTCCTCCATTTTACTATTATAGTTATATTGGTTTTTACAACTGGAGTAAGCGGATTTCTATTTTCAAAAGATTTTCAATTTAAAAATCCTGATGAGATATTAAAAAATAAAGCGCTATATGAAAAACAATATCGAAAATTCCAAAACAAACCTCAACCCTCAATTACAGATATTATTACAAATGTAGCACTTTTTCCTAGTCAAAATAAATACCGTATTATAGGTGAATATCACATTCAAAACAAAACCAATAAACCCATTACAGAAATACTAGTAAATTTTAGTGATGATTTCAACATTAAAAAAGCCATTTTACAACTACATAATACTTTATATACAGTAACGAATCAATACGAAATCATCTCCTTACAAAAAGATTTATTACCGCAAGAAGAAGCTGTTTTTAATTTTGTTTTAGATTATCAATGGTTTCCTGTAAACGGTCATCAACCCTTCAATGCAATTGTAGCTAATGGCTCTTTCATGAGAATTAGTAGGTATTATCCTCAATTTGGTTACCAAGCCGATAAAGAAATAGAAAAAAAAGAACAAAGAGCAAATTTCCAGCTTGGAGAGGCAACTATTTTGCAAAAATTAGAAACTCCAAAAACAAAAACAGATGATTTTATACATCTAAAAATGACAATCACAACGGAGCAAAATCAAACTGCTATTGGTGTTGGCGAATTAACAAAACAATGGAAAAAGAAGAATAGAAACTATTTTGTATATGAGACCTCAAGCCCTATCCCTTTTCGTTTTGCCATTTCATCTGCTCGTTATTCCTTAAAAAAAACGCTTTATAAAGGAAAAAAAATTGAAGTGTATTATCATCCTAAACATACTGAAAATGTAGTGCATTTAATCAAAAACATTAAAACTACTCTTGATTATTGTCAAAATAATTTTAGCAAATATCCATTCAAAACCATCCGTTTTGCTGAAATTTCTTCGTTTACAAAAGGTTTTGCCGCTACTGCTTATCCCAATACTATTTTCATGACAGAAAACACTATATTTCACAGCAATATCAAAGCGGATAAACAACAAGACGTTATTAATGAATTAGCAGGTCATGAATTATCTCATATTTGGTGGGGAAACAACCAAATTAACCCCGATAACAGAGAAGGATATACAATGCTCACTGAAAGTTTTGCCATGTACACTGAACTCATGTTAGCAAAAAAAATGTATGGACAAAAAAGAGTATTGGAAAACGTAAATCTGCATACAGGGATTTATTTAAATGAGCGAAACTTTGAAACGGAAAAGCCTCTATATAAAGTTAATCATGATCAAACACATATTAACTATTCAAAAGGCATGGTTGTACTATATCAACTGAGTGAACAAATAGGTGAAGCAAAAACAAATGAAGCACTGAAAAACTTTTTAAACAAAAACAAATATCCCAATCGCAATCCAACAACTACTGATTTTTTAAATGAATTATATGCCATTACTGAGAAAAAAATGCATCCAAAAATAGATGATTTGTTTAAAAGAATTACACTTTACAATTTCCAAGCAAAAAATATGATTGTAAAAGAGAACAAAGATACTTTCGAATTACACTTGAATGTAATAGCACGTAAATATTATGAAAATGGAAAAGGAAAAAAAACAAACGCTCTTTTTTATGATGGTGTTGAAATTGCCATTGAATATTCAGATGGAACTAGCAAAATAATTGAAACCCCAGTTTTTAAAGATAATGCATCAATTAAAATTATTTTAGAGAAAAAACCAGTATATTTATACTTCGACCCCAATCAAAAGTTTATCAAACAAAATAATGAACGTTTTTCTATACAATAAAACATAAAAGTCCATAACACAGAATATATCGTTATTTACCAAATATTAAATAGTTATACACTAATGAAAAACATATTCCATCCAAAAGACAATCAAGAAATGATTGCTCGAATTCATAATTTAACTCCTGAGTCTAAAGCACTCTGGGGTAAAATGACGGTAGACCAAATGCTATCCCATTGTATTGCTCCTATTAATGTAGCGCTTGGAACAGAAAAAATCAACGTTCCAATTCCATTCAGAATCATGGGAAGACTAATGAAAAAATCATGGTTAGACGCTCCAGAATTTAAAAAAAACACCCCTACAGCTAAAGAATTTATCCGCAAGGGAAATTATGATTTTGAAACCACAAAGAACGAATTAATAAAAAGTGTTGAAAAATTAAGTGAAGGCTTTCAGGTAGTACAATTAGAAACGCATCCTTTTTGGGGTAAACTCACAGAAAAAGATTGGAACAATCTCCAGTGGAAACATTTAGACCATCATTTAAGACAATTTGGAGTTTAATTATCTTTTGTATGAGTTTTAAGTTACTTACCTTTGCATACTTGTTTTAGAAAACAATGCAATTGAAACAAAGAAGTACCATGCGCATCGATATTATTACTGTTTTACCTGAATTGATTAAAAGTCCTTTTGAAGCTTCTATACTTAAGAGAGCCATCGAAAAAGGACTCGTTGAAGTTCACTTTCACAATTTGAGAGATTATACTACAAACAAACAGAAAAGTGTGGATGACTATCAGTTTGGTGGCGGTGCAGGAATGGTAATGAGCATTCAGCCTATTGATGATTGTATAACAAAATTAAAAAGGGAACGCGAATACGATGAAGTAATATATATGACTCCAGATGGCGAAACATTACATCAAGGAATGGCAAATGGTATGTCACTTTTAAAAAACATAATCATCCTTTGCGGACATTATAAAGGAGTGGATCAAAGAGTTCGTGACCAATTCATAACACGTGAAATTTCAATTGGAGATTATGTTTTATCAGGAGGTGAATTAGGTGCTGCTGTTTTATGTGACAGTATTATTCGATTAATTCCTGGTGTTTTAAGCAATGAAACTTCAGCTCTAACCGATAGTTTTCAAGACAATTTATTAGCTCCTCCCGTTTACACACGACCAGCTGAATATAAAGGTTGGAAAGTTCCAGACATCTTACTAAGCGGAAATTTCCCAAAAATAGAAGAATGGAGAGAACAAAAAGCCTATGAACATACTAAAAACAGACGCCCTGATTTATTAAAGGAATAATTTTCAGAAACTTAACTATCTGAATAAAGTTTTCAAAAAGAAGCATTTCAATTAAAAATATTAGGTTTTGGAATTTGAAAATTGGTTTTTTTAATTATCTTTGCACCCACATTTGGACCAACCTCTAGCGAAAGACGTGTATGTTGCTCTGAATCAAACATTTATTTTATACAAAATGGCTAATTTAGTTGATTTCGTAAATAACGAATTCGTTGCAAAAAAAGATTTCCCAGATTTTAATTCTGGAGACACAATTACTGTGTATTATGAAATTAAAGAGGGTGAAAAAACAAGAACTCAGTTCTTCAAAGGTGTTGTAATCCAAAGAAGAGGTTCTGGTTTAACTGAAACTTTTACAATTCGTAAAATGTCTGGTGCTGTTGGTGTAGAGCGTATCTTCCCAGTAAACATGCCAGCATTACAAAAAATTGAAGTGAACCAAAGAGGTAAAGTTCGTAGAGCTCGTATTTTCTACTTCAGAGAACTTACTGGTAAAAAAGCAAAAATTAAAGAAAAAAGAAGAGGTTAATCTCTCATTTTCTGAAAATTATAAAAAAGTCGCAACAAAAGTTGCGACTTTTTTTATAGGTATAAATTAATCTAGCAAAATCAAACGAATACTTAATTTAGCTATATTTGATATACTAACCTTAAAAATCATTCATATGAGAATTGCAACGATTATTATTCGTATCCTTCTAGGATTATTTTTACTTTTTGCTTCCATTACCTATTTTTTTCCAATGGGAGAACAACCCGCACCAACTGGAGATATGGCAACTGTTTTCGCAGGTTTTATGGCCACTAAATATTTAATGCCATTAGCCAAATCTGTAGAATTGCTAGTTGGTCTTTCTTATGTGTCTGGAAAATTTGTACGTCTTTTCAATTTGGTTTTACTTCCTGTTTCACTCAACATTTTACTTTTAAATATATTCCCAACAAAAGAAGCACTTCCTATCGCATTGGTCTTATTTTTAGGAAACTTATTTTTAATTTATTCCCATTGGAGCAGCTATAAAGATATTTTAAAAGCCTAAGCTTTTTAAAAACAAAAAAGCCAAATTCAATGAATTTGGCTTTTTATATACTAATGATATTTTAACTTATACGTGTAAAGCTCTATTATCTGTTGCTGCTAAAGCCGCTTCTTTTACTGCTTCTGCAAATGTAGGATGTGCATGAGACATTCTCGAAATATCTTCTGCACTAGCTCTAAACTCCATAGCTGTAACCGCTTCTGCAATTAAATCAGCACAACGAGCACCAATCATATGAATACCTAAAACTTCATCCGTTTTAGCATCTGCTAATATTTTAACAAATCCATCAGTATCACCACCAGCCCTAGCTCTACCTAATGCCTTAAATGGGAAATTACCAGCCTTGTAAGCAACACCAGCTTCTTTCAATTGCTCTTCTGTTTTACCAACAGCTGCTACTTCAGGCCAAGTGTACACAACACCTGGAATTAGGTTATAATCAATATGCGGTTTTTGTCCTGCTAAATATTCTGCTACTAAAACCCCTTCTTCTTCCGCTTTATGAGCTAACATAGCGCCACGAATCACATCACCAATAGCATAAATATTAGAAACGTTGGTTTGCAAATGATCATTCACTTCCACCAAACCTCTCTCAGAAATTTTTACACCCGCTTTATCAGCATGTAAACCATCTGTATAAGGACGACGACCTACTGCTACTAAACAGCAATCTCCTTCTAAGATCAATTCTTTCCCTTTAGAATCATCCGCCTTAACAGTCACATTGTTTCCACTTCTTACAACTTCTTTTACTTTATGAGATGTGTAAAATTTCATTCCTTGCTTTTTCAATACTTTTGTCAATTCTTTAGACAAAGCACCGTCCATACCAGGAATAATGCGATCCATATATTCTACTACAGAAACTTGAGCTCCTAAACGCAAATACACTTGACCTAATTCAATACCAATTACTCCACCACCAATGATTACCAAATGCTTAGGCACTTCTGGCAACTTTAAAGCTTCAGTAGAAGTAATCACTCTTTCTTTATCAATTTGTATAAAAGGTAAATTAGACGGCTTAGAACCAGTTGCAATAATTGTATTTTTTGACTCAATTACTTCTGAAGAACCATCCTTTTTCGAAATTTTTATATGAGTTGCATCTTCAAACGACCCAACGCCTTCAAAAACTGTAATTTTATTTTTATCCATTAAGAATTTTACTCCACTACACGTTTGATCCACAACTGCTTGTTTGCGCTCAATCATCTTTTCTAGATTAATCTTAACATCGCCTGAAACCTCAATTCCATGATCCGCAAAATGTTGTAATTCCTCATAATGATGTGAAGAGGCTAACATAGCTTTAGACGGAATACATCCTACATTTAAACAAGTTCCTCCTAAAGTAGCATATTTTTCAATAATTGCAGTTTTGAATCCTAACTGAGCACATCGTATTGCTGACACGTACCCACCTGGACCAGAACCAATAATGGTAACATCAAATTGACTCATAATATATTATTTCTTTGATTTAATTTAAAAGTACAAAATTATGAAATATTAATCCTTTTTCTGCATTATTTACAGATATTTAAAAATAAAAAAGTCTGCCAATTATGACAGACTTCTAATAATTTAAAAATTCAAAATGAATTAGATTTCATCTTGACAAGTATATACTTGTGGACAAGCAATAAACTTTTGACAGTAAAATGGCCCTGTTACTGAACCACTACAAGAACATCCGCATTTAGATAAATCATAGCTTCCACTAACTCCTCCAAAAATGTTTTTTTGATTTTCTTTTGTTAGTACTTGTGCACCTTCAATGTTTAAAAATTTACTTTTCATGTTTTTTAAAATTTTATTTGTTAGTGAAGCTAATATACAAAAAAAATTAGTTGCCTTGCAATCTAAAAACCGTAGTATTTTTTACTTCACCAATCATAAAAGTACTATGCGTACTTCCAATGTGCTGAATAGTAGTTAGTTTAGTAACCATAAATTCCCGATACGCCTCCATATCTTTAACATAAATTTTTAAAATATAATCATAATCCCCACTCACATGAAAACATTCCAAAACTTCATCGAGCTTAACAACCTCTTTTTCAAATTGTGCAATCAAATCAATATTATGTTGTATCAACTTCACATGACAAAAAACCACAAAATTTTTCTCTATCTTTGATTTATCTAAAAGAGCCACATATTTTTGAATTACTTGCTCTCTTTCAAGCTTCTTAATTCGCTCATAAACAGCTGTAACAGATAAATTTAATTTTAAAGATAATTCTTTAGTAGTCTTTTTAGTATCGGTTTGTAATAATTCGAGTAACTTTTTATCTATACTATCTAGTTTCATTTTTTACAATTTTAATCAAAAATACAAAATAATAGCATAAAAAACTATTTTTTAAACTTTAAATAGTTATACATTCTAAATAATTTAATTTATATTGAAAATTTAATTTGATTTACACAATTTTGAATCAAATTAAAATTATTCTTTATGAGCGCATTCAATCCTGCTGACAAAATTCAAGACCTACAATATTTTGGAGAATTTGGAGGAGTTAATCCATCCATCTCTGATAGTTCAACCTATACTTTCCTTTCTGCAAAAACTATGTTTGATACCTTTGAAGGGAATGCAGAAGGATGTTATTTATACTCTAGACACTCTTCTCCAAGTAATTTATATTTAGACAAAGCTTTAGCTGCTATGGAAGGAACAGAATCTGCAAATGTAGCAGCTTCTGGAATGGGTGCAATTACTCCTACTCTTTTACAGTTATGTGGAAATGGTGATCACATCGTTTCAAGCCGAACCATTTATGGTGGTACATATGCCTTTTTAAAGAATTTTGCTCCAAGAATGGGAGTTCAAACTTCTTTTGTAGACATTACAAAATTAGAAAGCGTGGAAGCTGCGATTACACAAAACACAAAAGTAATCTATTGTGAAACCGTGAGTAATCCACTATTGGAAGTTGCAGATTTATCAAGTTTATCTAAAATTGCTAAAAAACATAATTTAAAATTAGTGGTTGACAATACTTTTTCACCACTTTCTGTTTCTCCAATTCAATTAGGTGCTGACATTGTAATTCATTCACTAACAAAATATATTAATGGCAGTAGCGATACAGTTGGAGGTGTTGTTTGTGCTTCACAAGATTTCATAAATGACTTAAAAAATGTTAATACTGGAGCTAGCATGCTTTTAGGACCAACAATGGACAGCATGAGAAGTGCAAGTGTTATGAAAAATCTTAGAACTTTACATTTACGAATTAAACAACACAGCTATAATGCGGCTTATTTGGCTGAAAAATTTGAACAAGACGGACTAAAAACGGTTTATCCAGGGTTAAAAAGCCACCCAAGTCATGAAACGTATAAAAATATGATTAATCCTGAATATGGTTTCGGAGGTATGATGACCATCGACGTAGGTTCTCTAGAAAAAGCAAATGAATTAATGGAATTAATGCAAGAAAGAAATTTAGGATATTTAGCAGTAAGTTTAGGGTTTTACAAAACTTTATTCAGTGCTCCAGGAACATCAACATCTTCAGAAATACCATTAGAAGAACAAAAAGAAATGGGATTAACAGATGGTTTAATTCGTTTTTCGATTGGTCTTGACAATGATATTGAAAGAACCTATCAAATGATGAAAGCATGTATGAAAGAATTAAACGTTTTATAATAAAATTCACCTAATATGTTATAAAATCCAATTACAAATACGGTAGTTGGATTTTTTTTATCTTTGAAAGAAAGTAACTACAATGAAAAAAATACTATTCTTTTTTTGTCTTCAATTTTCTGTATCCTTCTACGGACAAGACACCCGAATATATGACATTATTAATAATGTCTCTGCAGAACGAATTAAAAATGATATTACCAAATTAACTGAATTTGGCACTCGAAACACCTTTAGCGATACTATTTCTAACAAAAGAGGAATTGGTGCGGCTCGCAGATGGATCAAATCAGAATTTGAAACCATTTCTAAAAACTGCAAAAATTGTTTAGAGGTATTTTACCAAAAAGATTTCGTTACAACGAATGATGGCGAACGTGTTCCCAAAGACACATGGATTGTCAATGTTGTGGCCATACAAAAAGGAACAAAATATCCGAATCGATATATTATTATGAGTGGCGATATTGATAGTCGGAATTCAGACACCATGGATTACACGAAAGATGCTCCTGGAGCCAATGATAATGCTTCGGGTATGGCTGGAACGATTGAAGCAGCAAGAGTTCTTTCTAAATATCAATTTGAAAATAGCATTATTTATGTAGGACTATCAGGTGAAGAACAAGGATTGTTCGGTGGCAAAGGATTTGCGAATTACGCTCAAAAAAAAGAATGGGAAATTATAGGTGTACTCAACAATGATATGATTGGAAATATAGAAGGAGTAGATGGCGTAATTGATAATCGAACTTTTCGAATTTTTTCTGAACCTACACCTGCAAATGAAACAGAAAAAGAACGTAACTTGAGACGTTTTTACGGCGGAGAGGTGGATGGAAACTCAAGACAATTAGCACGTTATATAGAAAAAACTACCAAAACCTACATGCCGGAAATGAATCCTATGATGATCTATCGTTTAGATCGTTTTGGAAGAGGTGGTCATCATCGTCCCTTTAACGATTTAGGATTTGCTGGCGTTAGAATTATGGAAGCACATGAAAATTACAACAGACAACATCAGAATATTAGGACTGAAAACGGTATTAAGTATGGTGATGTTTTAGAAGGTGTTAATTTCGAATATGCAAAAAAATTAACTACAGTAAATGCTATAAATTTAGCTGCTTTAGCCTGGGCGCCACCTGCACCTAAAAATGTTCAAATTGGAGGAATTGTACAAGCTAATGTAAAATTAAAATGGGATAAAATAGAAGATGACAATATTCTTGGATATAAAATATATTGGAGACTAACTACCTCTCCTCAATGGGAATTTAACAGATTTGTAGGAAAAACAGATAATTTTGAACTAGAAGGCATTGTCATTGATAATTATTATTTTGGTGTAGCAACCGTTGGTAAAAATGGTAATGAAAGTCTCGTTATTTTTCCAAATGACATTATTAAAGAAACTTTCAGAAAAAGGTAATCATTTATCTCAAAAAAACAGGAGTCTAAAAAATAACAACTCATTATAGTTTTAACGATAATCTTTTGCTAATCGTAACACTTTGGCTATATTGCGGCTTCAAAAAAAATAAATGGACACAAAAATTATAAAAAACAAAGAATTAAATATTTGGGAAGCTTTAATCCCAGTAGTTGCATTAGTAATAATGCTTGGTTATAATGTATATGTATTTGGAGATAGTGCTTTAGGCGGAAGCAATCAATTTATTTTATTACTTGGGGCAGCAGTTGCAGCAATAGTAGGTTTTTTTAACAAAGTTACGTATCAAAAAATGATTGATGAAGTAGCTGAAAATATTAAATCTACAGCTGGAGCCATTCTAATATTACTTATGGTAGGTGCTTTGGCAGGCACTTGGTTGGTTAGTGGAATCATACCATCTATGATTTATTATGGATTACAAATTTTAAGCCCAGCTATTTTTTTACCAGCCACCTTAATTATTTGTTCTGTTATTTCAATCGCAACTGGAAGTTCTTGGACAACTTCAGCTACAGTAGGTATTGCATTAATTGGAATTGGTGGTACTTTAGGATTTCCCTTAGGTATGGTTGCAGGAGCAGTTATTTCTGGTGCTTATTTTGGCGATAAGCTTTCACCAATGTCAGATACAACAAACCTAGCTCCAGCCATGGCAGGAACTGATTTATTTACACATATCAAATACATGACGCTTACAACCGTTCCAACCTATATTGTTTCTTTAATTCTTTTTATTATACTTGGATTAACAGTAGATACAACTGGAATAGCAGATTCATCTGTATTGTTAGCAGACATTGAAAAAGCATTTCATATTACACCATGGTTATTTATTGTTCCCATCATTGTAATTGGTTTAATTGTTAAAAAAACAGAGCCTTTAATTGCGTTACTTATAGGAACATTATTAGCGGGGGTTTTTGCCATACTATTTCAACCAGAAATTGTTTTAATGCTTTCTGGAGGGAAAACATTAAATTTTGCAAATGCCTATAAAGGGGTTTTAAATGCCATCACAACTGATTCAGTTATCCCTACTGAAAACAGCACATTAACAGACTTATTCAAATCAGGAGGAATGCAGAAAATGCTAGGAACGATTTGGCTAATTCTTTGTGCTATGGTTTTTGGAGGTATAATGGACGCTATTGGAGCTTTATCTAGAATAAGTCAAGCATTATTAAATCTTGCAAAATCTACTTTTGGACTTTTTGCTTCAACGGTAGGAAGTTGTTTGGCCTTGAACATTACAGCATCCGATCAATATTTAGCTATTGTTGTTCCTGGGAAAATGTTTGCCAAAGCATATGCAGATAAAGGACTAGCTCCAGAAAATTTAAGTAGAACCTTAGAAGATTCAGGTACTGTTACTTCTGTATTAATCCCTTGGAATACATGTGGTGCATATCAGTCGGGAACTCTAGGAGTAGAAACTTTTGATTATCTTCCTTATGCATTTTTCAACTTATTAAGTCCATTTATGACTTTGTTATTTGCAGCATTTAACATCAAAATAAGACAATTAGTTTCAACTATTAAAAACTAGGAGAACTATAGTTTAAATCTATTTTAAAATAAAAATTAACCATTACTTAAAAAGAGTAATGGTTTTTTTATTTGTAAATTTGAGATACTATCAATTATAACAAACAATTTGATACAAATTTCTCAATATTAATACAAAATCACTAAAACTATGGAACATTCTAATGATTTAAGTAAATGCCCTTTTCACAGCAAAGAAGATGTAACTAAAAAAGCAACCAACAATCAATATTGGTGGCCAGAAACACTTAATCTTGATATTTTACATCAGCACGATTCCAAAACAAATCCTTTAGGAGAAGATTTTGACTATGCAGAAGCATTTAAAAAGTTAGATTTAGAAGCTGTAAAAACAGATTTAAAAAATCTAATGACGGAAAGTCAAGATTGGTGGCCAGCAGATTGGGGTCATTATGGTGGTTTAATGATTCGTTTGGCTTGGCATTCAGCAGGAACTTATAGAATTTCTGATGGTAGAGGTGGTAGTAATACCGGAAATCAAAGATTTGCACCACTAAACAGCTGGCCAGACAATGTAAGTTTAGACAAAGGAAGACGACTACTATGGCCTATTAAGAAAAAATATGGAAATAAAATCTCTTGGGCAGACCTAATGATTTTAGCTGGGAACATGGCCTATGAATCTATGGGACTTAAGACTTTTGGATTTGCAGGAGGAAGAAAAGACATTTGGCACCCAGAAAAAGATGTGTATTGGGGATCTGAAAAAGAATGGCTAGCAGCTACTAAAGAGCGTTATGATAATGATGAAAATCGAGAATCATTAGACAATCCTTTAGCAGCCGTTCAAATGGGATTAATATATGTAAATCCGGAAGGCGTTGATGGAAAACCAGATCCTTTACGAACTGCAATTGACGTACGTACCACTTTTAAACGTATGGCAATGAATGATGAAGAAACGGTTGCCCTAACCGCTGGTGGGCATACTGTAGGGAAAGCACATGGAAATGGAGACGCATCGATATTAGGAAAAGAACCAGAAGCGGGAGAAATTGAAAGCCAAGGTTTTGGTTGGGGAAATCCTACAAGAACAGGTGTAGGTACAGATGCTGTAACAAGTGGAATTGAAGGTGCTTGGACTACCCATCCAACGCAATGGGATAATGGTTATTTCTACTTATTATTTACATATGATTGGGAATTAAAGAAAAGTCCGGCTGGAGCTTGGCAGTGGGAGCCTATCAATATTAAAGAAGAAGACAAACCTATAGACGCTTTTGACCCAACAAAAAGAAATAATCCTATCATGACCGATGCAGACATGGCCATGAAAATGGATCCTATTTACAGAGCTATTTCTGAAAAATTCTACAAAAACCCTGATTATTTCACAGAAGTTTTTGCAAGAGCTTGGTTCAAATTAACCCATAGAGATTTAGGTCCAAAAGATCGTTATTTGGGAGCAGATGTTCCAAAAGAAGATTTGATTTGGCAAGATCCAGTTCCAAAAGTAGATTATACTTTAAGTGATTTAGAAGTAAAAGAATTAAAAGAACAATTATTAAATAGCGGCTTATCAAAATCCGATTTAATAACGACAGCTTGGGACAGTGCTAGAACTTTTAGAGGCTCTGATTTTAGAGGAGGAGCAAACGGTGCTCGTCTTCGATTAGCTCCACAAAAAGACTGGACAGGTAATGAACCTGAAAGATTACAAAAAGTATTACAAAAACTATCAGAAGTTCAAGCACAATCCTCTAAAAAAATTAGTATGGCCGACCTTATAGTTTTAGGTGGTAGTGCAGCCGTTGAAAAAGCTGCTAAAGAAGCCGGATTTGATGTAATTGTTCCTTTCTTACCAGGTAGAGGTGATGCAACCGCAGAAATGACGGATGCTGAATCTTTTGCTGACCTTGAGCCAACTCATGATGCTTTTAGAAACTGGTTAAAAAAGGATTATGCTGTAAAACCTGAAGAATTAATGCTTGACAGAGCTCAATTAATGGGATTAACTGCTCCAGAAATGACAGTCTTATTAGGCGGAATGCGCGTTTTAGGAACCAATTATGGCAATACAAAAGAAGGTGTTTTCACAGAAAATGTAGGTGTACTGACTAATGATTTCTTTGTAAATTTAACCGATATGAATTATAGTTGGAAACCTACTGGAAAAAATTCTTATGCCATAGTAAATAGAAAAACAGGAGTTGCACATTGGACTGCAACAAGAGTTGATTTAGTATTTGGATCTAATTCTATTCTAAGAGCCTATGCTGAAGTATATGCTCAAGACGATGCTAAAGAAAAATTTGTAAAAGATTTTATTAAAGCATGGGTTAAAGTAATGAATGCAGATCGATTTGACCAATAAATAATAACCTAACAAAAAACCAAAAGCACTTTTAAATACAGAAGTGCTTTTTTTATTTATTTAATAATTTTATTAATTAAATTTTATTAATTCAATAAATATTAAGTTAATTTTTTGTAAGAAATATTGGTATAATTATTCTCTATTATTCAATAAAAACAAACCATCAAAAGCTCATTAAAGTAGTCGTGGATTTAGTAATTTTGCATCATTAAAATAACTCAAAAATTAGTTAATTATGTCATTAGTAGGAAAAAAATTCCCAAACATTACAGTTGATGCTATCTCAGAGATGGGTGATAATTTAAGAATCAATGTATTAGAAGAAGCTACAAAAAACAACAAAAAAGTTTTATTATTTTGGTATCCAAAAGATTTTACTTTTGTATGTCCAACAGAATTACACGCTTTTCAAGCAGCTTTAGGAGAGTTTGAAAAAAGAAACACTATCGTAATTGGTGCTTCTTGCGACACTAATGAAGTTCACTTTGCTTGGTTAAACACTCCTAAAAACAATGGAGGAATTGAAGGCGTTACATATCCTTTATTAGCAGATACAACAAGAAATTTAGCTGCTGCTTTAGATATTTTAGATGCAGAATGGGTTTATGATGAAAATTTAGACGAAGAAATTTTAGCAGGTTCAAATGTAACATTCAGAGCAACTTATTTAGTTGATGAAGATGGTAAAATTTTCCACGAAAGCGTGAATGATATGCCATTAGGAAGAAATGTTAATGAATATTTACGTTTAATTGATGCATACACTCACGTTCAAACTAAAGGTGAAGTATGTCCTGCAAACTGGGAAGAAGGGAAAGAAGCAATGAATGCAGATCGTTTAAGTACTGCAGCATATTTAAGTCAAAACTAAAATCAAAATTTATCTTATCATTTTCAATAGCAATTTAAAACATTGCTATTGAATTTGATGAGCTTATTAAAATTGAAATGAAATGTTTACAGAAATAGAACAAGATAATTTAGCAGAAATCATTAACTCTAACGACATTGTGGTCGTTCAATATTCTGCATCATGGTGTGGAAATTGCAGAATCATGAAGCCTAAATTTAAAAAATTAGCTTCTGAAAATGAAACTATTCCTTTTTTAGTTGTTGATGCTGAAAAATTTCCAGAATCAAGAAAACTAGCTAAAGTAGACAACTTACCTACTTTTGCTACTTTTAAAAATGGCGCTTTGGTGAACCAAACACAAACCAATAAAGCAGAGGTTTTAACAGAATTAGTCAACGAAGTAATATAACGAGTTGGTAAACTTTGGAAAAATTATTCTTTTAACGAATCCATTCAAAAATAAGCAACATGAAATTAACCGTTATCAAACAACTAACACAGTTTATTAAAGATAATGATGCTGATTATCTAGTAGAAACCATCGAAGTTTTAGAAAATCTAACCGAAGTTCCTTCTTTAAAAGATGAAGAGTTAGATGTAATTGGAGAACTAATATCCAATTTATACGGAGCTCTTGAAGTACATAAATCAATCAAAGAAGGCAAAGATAAAAAGACCGCTTTAAATGATTTTATGAAGCGTGTTTTAGGCTCAATTGACAAAGAATAGGAAATGCTATAAGCTTTCCTGTTTTTTTTCATCTTTACAAAAAAAATACAGCGTCGAAATCAATTCCAACACTGTATTTTGCATAAAAACTAATCCTCACAAATTAACTTAACAATCTTTATTGTTTAACAATTTTACAATTGCTCATTCCATTTTTACCAGATAATTGAACAAAATAAATTCC
Organism: Flavobacteriaceae bacterium; assembly: GCA_002862755.1. Lineage (GTDB taxonomy): Bacteria > Bacteroidota > Bacteroidia > Flavobacteriales > Flavobacteriaceae > Flavobacterium. Next base: position 31,373 of record PKDY01000055.1, read on the forward strand.
TGAATGAAAATCAACCGTATTAATTGTTATTTTTTGCTGATTATTACACTCTTCTTTAAGTATTATTTGCCCAGCACTGTTCATAATTACTATGTTTTCAAACAATCCTGCTGATTGCATTTCAATTGTTGCTTCATTCGTTACAGGGTTTGGATACACACTATATAAATCATTTAAAACATTTTCACTTTTCCCCATTTCATTAGCTATTCTTGATGTAGTAGTATTACAACTACCCAGTACGAAATTCATTTTGTCATTAGCGGTATTATTTTCCCCTCCAGTTGGCAAACTGTAGGTATAATAAAAATAAATCGTTTGACCTGAAGTAGCATTAATTTTAAAAGGAACATTCGGTTGCGCTAAATAACCCGGATATGTAGCATTTAAAGCAGTGCTGTAATATAAAATAAGGGTTGTATTTCCTATTCCAGTTCTATTAGGAACAAAAGTTAAGAAAGAACCTTCTGAATTATTGGTAATCGTAACATTAAAATCTCCATTCGCCGCTACTCTTGTACAGGATCCAACTGGAGGTGGTGGAGGTGTTTGAGAAGCTTCAGTAAATGTAAATTGCTCCCAAGTATCTTGTGAATCGGTACCAACTTGTTTTAGAATACCAGAACTATTCAGCTGCAACCTTCTTAAATTACTTTCTAAGGTAGTCAAATAAAATTTACCATTACCTGCTGGAGTAATTTGCCATCTTTCCCAAGTACCAGCATAGCTACTCGGTTGCATGTCGGTAAAATCGGTGTTATCTGAACGCAATCTCGGATTTCCTTGACCACCAACACAATCAATGTAGTAACTATTATTTGGAGCAGCTGTAAACTTCCACTCTACCGTTGGCCCCGTTGATGTTATTGCTGTACTAAATGGATCTTCTGAACCATTAGCACCAATTCTTTTATTATGAAAGGGATTCGCTATATAATAGGTTTTATTTGGGTCGGGAACAAAAGTTGAAACAGTAGTTACTGTCACATTAAAAGTCACACTAGTTGCAGTTCCACATGCATTTGTAAAAGTAGCAGTATAATTTCCTGCTTGATTTGATTGTATATTTGAAATTGTTATTTCTCTTGTTGTTGCAGCAAAATTATTTGGCCCTGACCAAGACCAATTTCCTCCTGTCGTAGGTTGCGGTCCAAATGTAATGCTATTCCCAGACTGTAATGAAACCGTAGTATTTGAAGTCCAGTTTTGTCCATTTATAGCATAATAAGGTGTAACTGCTGTAGGTTGACAAACCGTTGTGTTTCCATCCACCCAAACAATATCATCAATTGCAAATTGAAAATTAGAAGCAGGAATTGCTCCGTCATTTCCTATCCTAAACATATACGACATATCCTGAAAAGCAACCAAACCACCTAAATCACTTATTGGAATTGTAACTTGACCCCATTCTCCATTACGAACTAAGCCATATTTAGTTTGCCCTGCAGGAAAATTTACTTGGGCTGCATTCGTATAATTATCATTTACACCGATAAAAAATGACACATTTGCAGGTATTTTAATTTTAAATTTCAACGAACCATTCGCTGTATAATTGGACATATTCTTACCAAACAACGTTGTGATTCCAGCTCCAAACCAACCTTTAGAACTATCATTTGTGAACGACAACACATTCGCACCTTCAGCTGGAGCTATAGCACTATTTTCAGTTAAGGTTTCACCAAAAATATAAAACTCTGAATCTGAACCAAAAGTCAGTTTTTTAGTTGTAGGTGTAGTATCGGTAAAAACACCAAAAGTTCCATTTTCAGCAGGAATAGTCCCATCTGAAAGTTCTACGCTTCCATATCCATTCCATTTGTGTACACGCACATAATCTACATACATTTTACCAGGAAGCGGAGCCGTTACTGCTCCATTGGAAGAAACACCCGGTAAAGTTCCCCCTACTGCCAAATTCAATAACATATAAAAAGGTCTTGTAAAAGGAGCTGTTACAGAATTATTAACATCAATTGGGAAAGGATTTTCATATAAATCATATTCATTGGCACCATCCACAACCGTAAAACGAATTTGTGTGGGTTCCCAATAAATTCTATATTTTACAAATCGATCATTTAAAGGTGCTGCAGCCACATAAGGTTTATTATAATTCACATCAGAAGCAATATTTCCAGCACCACCAGGAACAGGAAAAAAAGTATTGGCTCCCACATATGTATTTACGGTAGAAGAAGTTGCACCTTGCTCATTTCTGGCTGCCTGACTGAATCCCATTTCCATCATATCAATTTCACCTTTAGCAGGCCAAGCTAAATTAGAAGTTCCCAGCATCCATACAGCTGGCCACAAACCTTGATTAAGATTAGGAACACGCACACGCACTTCAACCATACCATAATGAATGGCAACTTTATTATCGCTATTGATTTTACCAGATGTAAAAACTCGTGAACCAGATACTTGATTTTTTGCCTCTAATACTAAAGCTTTATTCCCTGCTTCACCAGGGACATCTCCAATATAAACATTATTCGCTTCATAAGACTGTAATTCTTGATTTCCCCAACCACATAATCCAATATTACAACCATCACCAATATCTTTAGTCCATTGCGCAGTATTAAAAGTATTGAAATTATCTTCCCAAATAACAGGACCAATTTGAGAATACGAAGAAGTTGTTATCAATAAAAATCCAGTAATAAATAAACAGAATTTAATCTTAGATTCTTTTAGGAGTGATAAAACACCTTTCCTTAAAAAGTAGTAAAAATCATTTTTTTTCATAATATATAGAGTTTGTTTTGTTTGCTATCATAAAATTCAATCATAATCGCCATTAACACCACTTAAATTATGGTATCAAAAAAAAATAGCTTTATTTTTTATAATATCCCAAAAATAATGTTAAAAAAATAAGCAATAAACAAAACAAAGGCTATAAAAAATATACAATAGTCATTTAACATCCTCTACAACTTAAAATGTTAAAATAAAAAGTATTTCATCGATTATTTCATACACTTTAAAGAAAAAAGACTAATTATTGACTATTTTAAATTGCCTTTTAAAGCTTTTAAAATTAAAAATGTATAGGTAATGTTGAGTAAATCTTCTTTTACATAAAGCTAAATTAAAAGAAGATTTACCTTTTTGAATTAAAGAAATGATACATTAAAAGAAAAAATAGCATTCCAGCTATTGGAGCTAAAAAATAGAGCCATAGAAAATCAGTACTACCCGAAATAATAGACGGACCAAAACTTCTTGCAGGATTCATTGAAGCTCCACAAATAGGACCTGCTAACCAAGCTTCTAAAAAAACTGTAAAACCTATTAAAAAAGGAGCCCATTTTTTTAAAGACAAAACAGCATTCGATATCACAATAACTCCCATTAAAATAAAGCTAAGCTCAAATTCAAGAAAAAAAGATTCCCAAACACTTCCACTTGGAATGGTATTTCCTAATTTTTGATTGGATGGAAAAATATAATGAAGCAACAAACTAGCTAAGACCGCTCCTAAAAATTGAAAAAAAATATAGAATAGAGTGTTTTTAATTTCAATGTTTTTATTAAAATAGAATGTTACTGTTACCGCAGGATTAATATGACAATCCGAAAACTTACCTAAAAACTGAACCAAAATCCAGACAGTTACCCCAAAAACCACACCAATACCAAAAGCCTGAATAACACCATTATATTCTTCACTAATGATAATAGATCCGGTTCCAAAAAACACCAATAAAAAAGTACCCAAAAACTCAGCCCAATAATTTTTATTTTCCATTTTGAATCTTTGAAAACACATACGCCATTTCAGTTGCTATTTCAATGCTTTTATCCCAATATCCTTGTTCCATTTCATCTGTATTGTCAAATTTTTTAGGATCTTCATATTGAATAGAAAAGCGTTTTTCTGCACCTGAAACAAAAGGACAAGCTTCATTAGCTGAAGAACATGTCATGACAGCTGCAAAATTTGAAATGGGATTGAATGTATGTTGCAGGGTTTTTGAAAAAGCAATAACAGGTGGTTCATTAACGTCAAATTTTATAGCATAAACAGGATTTGTTGCATCAACTAGCTTTTCATATTCAAAACCTTGTTTTTTAAGCGTTTCTGCTACCATATAAAACAAAGCCGTAGCTTCTGTTCCTGCTGAAAAACAATTTACATTAGATATTTCATAATAAAAAGCCATGGCTTGCGCCCAAATTTGGGACAAATGACTTCTACGTGAATTATGGGTGCAAATAAAATTGAGTCTAATTTTTTCCTGACGATTCACTTTCTCTTGAATATAATCAATTAAAGGTTGCAACACTTCTTTTCGATCTTTTGAAAGTGTATCAAATGACAAAGTCAGTATGGTTTTTTCTAATTTTTCTAACATATTTTTTTATTTAGCCCAGACTGGAGTAACTATCCTTTTAGCAGTTAAAAACGTAGTTTTATCTTTTTTTAAAAGCGACAACAGAAGCTTTTAAAAAAAGAATAAAACCGTTTGAGACCAAAAAGATAGTACAAAAGGCTGGATAAGCTTCTTATACTTAACAACAACCCGAACCAGGAGCACAGGAATTTTCTTTTGCTTTCCATTCTCCTAATTTCACTTTCGTTTTTTCCTGTGGAATTCCGCAAGAGTCACTTGCCAAACAAGTGGTTAATTTAGAGGTTAACAAGAAGTTCTTGCCATCAAAATCTAGGTTAAATTTCCCAATAGTATCTGGCATTTGATATTCTACTTCAATTTCTAAATCTTCCATACCAATAATTTTTTCTGACAATTCAATGATATGAATTAACTTTTCAGGATGCAAACGATGATCATAATCATTCGCTTCCCATAATTGGAAATTTACTACATCTTCTTTTCGAACTGTTCCCCCACAATCAATAAAATGTTTCGACACTTTACCCACCTCGGTAACATGAAAGTGAGAAGGTACTAATTGACCATTAGGCAATTGAAAAGCAATTACAGACAAGTCTTTTAAAGCGTTTTTTATTTCTGATAATTTCATAATAGTATTATTTTGAGTAATAAATTTAGTTTAGCAACATTTATTTTGCAACTGATTGGTAAGTCCTTCAAAGTACTCTTCAATCATTTTTAGCGTATCTGGATTTAAGCAATAACAAATAGCCGTACCTTCTATGGTTCCTTTTATAATGTTGGCATTTTTCAATTCTTTTAAATGTTGCGAAACAGTGGGTTGAGCCAAAGGCAATTCGTTCACAATATCGCCACAAATACAAGTGTCCACTTGTAGCAAATACTGAATAATTGCAATTCTTGCAGGATGTGACATGGCTTTAAAAAGTGTTGCCAATTGATTTTGCTGCTCGGTAAAAAATTCTGATTTAGAAACTCCCATTTTTTTATTATTATATTGCAATATTACGATATAAAAATATTACACACAACAAATAAATCAATTTTAACACATATGATACATATTTACAACGAGTTGTTACATGAATAGGCAGCAATTAAAAAACAATCCTATAAATTTACCATTCAAACATTTAAAACAAAAAACATGAAAAAATTAAGCCTATGTATTAGCAGCTTATTTTGTTTGCTAGCACTATCTTGTCAAGATGATTTCAAGGAAATCGAAACTACACAAAAAGAAGTAAAAAAAACCACTTCAAAAGAAAGACCATCAGCTTGCCCATCGTTATTTGCATTAGTATTACCTGCAAACGGAACTGGCAGTCCTATTTTGCCAAATATTCAATCTTTTATTTTTAAAATAGATTTAGGCACAAGTCCTGTAGGTTATACATTTGTCTCACAGATAAAAATTGGAGGCACACCAGTAACGTGCGTTACAGGAATAACAGACATGACAGGGACAACTGATTTTGCTTGGGCTGTAACAGGAATAAATTCCAACTTTCCTAAAAAATTATTAAAGGTTCATATTCCAACAGGCAACTCTAGTATCGCTTATACTACAACCGACTATCTTCAGGATATTGAAAATTTAGACGCCGCAACATTAGTTGGTATAAAAGAAGGCAGTTCACAAATCTTAAAATTAGATCTTTCTTCCGGCTCTTGTTCCCCTTTTGCTCCAAGTGGTTTTCCTTCTCAATATAACGGTTTAACCATTGCAAGTGGAAAACTATATGCCATCTCTGGCAATACCAATTTTATTTGCCCAACCAGAAGAGGTGATATTTTTGAATACGAATTAACAGGAGGTGACTACATAAATAAATATTCTTATAAGTCTTCCGTAGCCAGTTATACTATGAAAGAACTGGGAATACATTTTGATTTTTGCTATGGTAAAGGATGTGTTATAGGTAGCGCACAAGCTATTATATCTAACAATACTAATATAAAACCTTGTATTACACCTTATCCTAGTTTTTTATTAAACACGGTTACCACACATCAAAATTATCATGGGATTTATGATTTTATGACCAAATAATAACCATAAAAAAACTCCCAATGTTACATTGGGAGTTTTCATTATTATAAAGAAAAAGAATTATTATTTTTCTCCTTTTTCCATTTTAGCTTTTAATTCAGCTAATGCATCAATATCTCCTAAAGTTGATTTCTCAACATTATTTGATGAAGAAACATTTGTTTCAACAGCTTTAGCTGCTTTTTCTTCTTCTTCACGGAAGATAGCTGTATGAGAAGCTACTACTCTTTTGAATTCTTTATTGAACTCAATAACTTTAAAGTCTGCAGTATCTCCTTTTTTCAATTTTTTACCATCTTCTTTCTCTAAATGACGTGTTGGAATGAAAGCCACTACATCATCACCGAAATCTACAGTTGCACCTTTGTCAACGATTTCTCCGATAGTTCCATTATGAATAGTACCTACAGCGTAAGCATCTTCATGTTTATCCCATGGATTTTCAGTAGTTTGTTTGTGACCTAAAGATAATTTACGTCCTTCAACATCTAACTCTAAAACAACCACTTCCATTTTGTCACCTACGTTTACAAATTCAGATGGGTGTTTAATTTTCTTAGTCCAAGATAAATCAGAGATATACACTAAACCATCGATTCCTTCTTCTAACTCTACGAAAATACCAAAGTTTGTGAAGTTTCTAACGATACCTGTATGTTTAGAACCTACTGGGTATTTAGCAGTGATATCAGTCCAAGGATCTTGCGTCATTTGTTTGATACCTAAAGACATTTTTCTTTCTTCTCTATCTAAAGTTAAGATAACTGCTTCTACTTCATCACCAATTTTCATGAAATCTTGTGCACTTCTTAAGTGAGTTGACCAAGACATTTCAGAAACGTGGATTAAACCTTCAACACCTTCAGCTACTTCAATGAAAGCACCGTAATCAGCTAAAACAACCACTTTACCTTTAACTTTATCACCAACATTTAAATCAGCACTTAAAGCATCCCAAGGGTGCGCGTTTAATTGTTTCAAACCTAATTGAATTCTTGTTTTCTCATCATCGAAATCAAGGATTACAACGTTTAATTTTTGATCTAACTCAAGAACTTCGCTTGGGTGATTGATTCTAGACCAAGATAAGTCTGTAATATGGATTAATCCATCTACACCACCTAAGTCAATGAACACACCGTAAGAAGTAATGTTTTTAACCACACCTTCTAAAACTTGTCCTTTTTCTAATTGACCAATAATTTCTTTCTTTTGCTCTTCGATATCTGCCTCGATAAGCGCTTTGTGAGAAACAACTACGTTTTTGAACTCATGGTTAATTTTTACCACTTTGAATTCCATAGTTTTGTTCACATACTGATCGTAATCACGGATTGGTTTTACATCAATTTGAGAACCTGGTAAGAATGCTTCAATTCCAAAAACATCAACAATCATACCACCTTTAGTTCTGCATTTTACAAAACCATTCACGATTTCTCCAGACTCATGAGCAGCAATAACTCTATCCCATGCTTTGATAGTTCTTGCTTTTCTGTGAGACAATACTAATTGACCTGTTTTATCCTCACGAATATCAATAAGTACTTCTACTTTATCACCAACTTTTAAGTTAGGATTGTAACGAAATTCGTTTAAAGAGATAACACCTTCAGATTTAGCATTGATATCAACAATAGCGTCTCTATCAGTAATTCTAACTACAGTACCTACTACTACTTCCTCATCCTTAGTATCGATAAAAGTTTTAGATACTAGGTCTTCAAATTCTTGTAAGTTTTTCTCATCTACTACATCAATACCTTCTTGGTAGTTGTGCCAGTTAAAATTTGCTAAAAACTCTTCTTGTGTTTTGTTAATTTCAGACATATGCTGATTTAAAAATTTGTATGTTGTGCTCTTACGGGTTTTTTATACAGATTAAAAACAACAACAGTGTTTGTATAAATTATTGATTCCTAATGAAAACCCAATTCTGTCAAAAGGTGTGCAAAATTACAAATAATTTATTAATTAACAAACATTTAGAACAATAAAAACCACTGTTAATGAATGTAAAAAATTATTTCCTAAGGAAATAATAAAAGACGTAGGATAAAAATGTATTTTTATAGGTAAAAACCGTATGCATCAATATATTGCTCACGTTACCTTAATCGTAAAAGATTATGATGAAGCACTTGCTTTTTACACAAAAAAATTACATTTTGAAATCATAGAAGACACTTTTATCAGCTCTGAGAAAAGATGGGTTCGTATTGCTCCCAAAAACAGTAAAGCGTGTTGTCTTTTACTTGCCAAAGCAGCAAATGAAATACAAAAACAATACATTGGTAACCAAACAGGCGGTCGCGTATTTTTATTTTTATATACCAATAGCTTTTGGGAGGATTACCAACAAATGAAACGCAATGAAATTCATTTTTTAGAGGAACCAAGAAAAGAACCTTATGGAACTGTTGTGGTATTTGAAGATTTATACGGTAATAAATGGGATTTGATTGAACCTAATGTTTCTTAAACGGATAACTTTTCAGCTACCAATTGCATCACCAATTCAAACTGCTCTTTTTTACTCATAGCCGAGTTATCAATTTCAATAGCATCATCTGCCTTTACCAATGGCGAATCTTCTCTATGCGTATCAATATAATCGCGTTGTTGCACATTTTGAAGCACCTCTTCAAAAGTAACACTCTGCCCTTTTTCCAGTAATTCATCAAATCTTCTTTGCGCTCTGGTAGCAGCAGAAGCATTCATAAAAAGTTTTAGCTCTGCATCAGGAAACACAACCGTACCAATATCCCTTCCATCCATTACAATAGCTTTGTTTTTTCCCATCGCTTGCTGTTGTTCTACCAATTTAGCTCTAACTTGAGATATTTCAGCAATGCGACTTACATTCCTTGAAACTTCAATGGTACGAATTGCCTGCTCTACATTTTCACCATTTAAATACATTTCCGCAAAACCCAAAGTAGGATTGAATTGAAATTGCAATTGAATATCTGCTAAATTAGAAACCAATTTTTCTTTGTCTAAAAAATCTTCCGAAACCAAATTATTTAGCATTGCATAATACGTAACCGCTCTATACATGGCACCTGTATCTACATAAACATATCCTAATTCTTTCGCTACTTGCTTTGCTAAAGTACTTTTTCCTGTAGACGAAAAACCATCTATCGCTATTGTAATTTTTTTATTCATTTTTCAATTTTCACATTCATTCGTAAAAAAACAGATTTTAATTAATTCGTTTTAAAAATTTTTCCAAACCTACTATCGAAAAAAACTGACCGTTAATAGCATACTTTCTAGAATTTTTTAAATCTAATTTCACTTGAATTAATTTTTTATACTTTGAACCAAACAAAAACAGAAAACTATTAGTTAGCATAGTGCTATAAATTACTTTTTTACCTTTCACATCTTTTAGACTAATTCTCTTAAGTGTAAAACCAAAAAAATTTTTAAAATAAAGAACATTATTTTTTATTAAAACCCTAACTTTTACAAAAAGAAAAAAAAGGAAAGAAAAACCAAAACTCAACATTATTTTCTCCCAAAAAAGTAATTCTAATATAAAAAAACGATTAATCACTAAAATCATCAAAAGAAAAAAAGATTTGCACATATAAATATAATTAAGGCTAATTTATTATCTCTTTCAAATTCTTCAGTCTTATCTTCATTACTCATTTTTGTTACTCCAAATTTATCATTAAACCAAATAAGTTTGTACTGGCTGCTAATGTATATCTCGAATAGGAATAATCAAACTTTATTTTGCCAAATCGTAAACCAAAACCAGCCGATATTCCTGCAAAACTACGTTGATCCAAAATTTTCAATTCCTGTCCTCTTCTAAAGTTATATCCCAAACGAATATTAAACCCTTTTTCTGGAAACAACTCTGCACCCATAATTACATGTCGCAACGCATTATTAAAAAAGGATATTTTTTCCTCATTGGTCTCTCCATCCAAAGTAGTTTCCGCTCTATTTGGATTAGAAAATGCAATATTCCATTGTTGTAAATTTTCCAAAGTTAAATGCCAACGAATAGGTACATTTTCTAATAATTGCGAAATTCCAGCATCTATCGATAATGGAAGTTTTTCTCTTACATCTTGATAGGGTGTAATTTGAAAACCTAAATTACGAACCGACAAACCATAATTAATATCATTTTTCTCATCTACATATAAGAAACCTAAATCTGCAGCAACACCCCAAGAATTATAGGATTCTAAAGTAGATGAAATCAATTTTACATTAGTACCTACATACATCGTTGTCCAAGGAATATTATAAGCATAACCTAACGATAATGCCGCTTCACTTCCTGTAAAATCAGAAGTTACATTACCTAATTCATCTCTTCCTTCAAAAGTACCGTAGTTAATATAATTAATTCCCGCATGAAAGGTTTGCACATGTTGGTCCCAAGTATAAGCATAAGCAGCAGTTCCATAAGAAACTTCTCCGTAGTAATTCCCGTAATTAACCGCCAAACGATTACTCATTTTTTGGTTAATTGTGGCTGGATTATAAAAGGCTTGATTTACATCATAGTCTACAACAGTTACTGTTTTCCCTCCTAAAGCAGCTTGTCTAGGTGATTGTGCTAAGTTTAAAAACTGATATACATATTTACCACCTATTTGCCCATAATGAACACTAGTGGTTAATAAAAAGAAAAACAGTATTTTTTTTGAAACCATTCTTAATATGTATAAGCTATAAACGCTGTTGCGAATATAAAATTATATATAGATATAATAAAAATAAATTCCGACTTATTTCTAAATCGGAATGTATTCATTTTTATTTATATTGAGTTATGCTTGCAACTTCTTAGCATTCTTCACTTTTTGATTCGTTATTGCTATTTCCACTACTTCACTCATTCGATCTACATAATGAAAGGTAAGACCTTTTAAATAGTCGGGCTTAATTTCATCAATGTCTCTTTTATTTTCATGACAAAGAATAATTTCTTTGATATTCGCTCTTTTAGCTGCCAGTATTTTCTCTTTAATTCCACCTACTGGCAATACTTTCCCTCTCAAAGTGATTTCACCTGTCATGGCGATGCTTTTCTTTACTTTTCTTTGGGTATATGTTGAAACCATAGAAGTTAACATCGCAATACCTGCACTTGGACCATCTTTTGGAGTGGCTCCTTCAGGAACATGAATATGAATATTGTTATTATTGATTACTTCCGTTGGAATACCTAATATTTCATTATTCGATTTAATATACTCTAAAGCAATAGTTACCGATTCTTTCATTACTGTACCTAAATTCCCAGTCATAGTCATTGCTCCTTTTCCTTTAGAAATGGTTGATTCAATAAATAAAATATCCCCTCCTACAGAAGTCCATGCCAAACCCGTTACCACACCTGCAGTATCATTGTTTTCGTATTTATCACGCTCTAAACGAGGCGCTTTTAACACCGTAAGAACATCTTCGTCTGTCAAAGTTTTATTGTAATCTTCCTCAAGCGCTATGGATTTTGCCGCATGACGCACCACTTGAGCGATTTTCTTTTCCAAACCTCTTACCCCTGATTCTCTGGTATAACCTACTACTATTTTTTCCAATTGCTTTTTGCCAATTTGCAAATCATCAGCACTTAAACCATGTTCCTTTAATTGTTTTGGCAACAAATGTTTTTTAGCAATTTCAACCTTTTCTTCAATGGTATAACCCGACATTTTTATGATTTCCATTCTGTCTTTTAAAGCAGGTTGAATGGTAGCCATATTATTAGATGTGGCGATAAACATCACTTTAGATAGATCATAGCCCAATTCTAAAAAATTATCATGAAATTCTCCATTTTGCTCAGGATCTAAAACTTCCAATAATGCAGAAGAAGGATCGCCATTAAAACTCGTTGACAATTTATCAATTTCATCTAATACAAAAACTGGATTAGAGGTTTTCGCCTTCTTAATGCTTTGAATAATTCGCCCTGGCATGGCACCAATATATGTTTTTCGATGACCTCTAATTTCCGCTTCATCACGCATTCCTCCTAATGAAACACGAACATATTCTCTACCTAAAGCTTCAGCTATAGATTTTCCTATAGAAGTTTTACCAACACCAGGAGGACCAAAAAGGCATAAAATAGGTGATTTCATATCATTTCGCAATTTCAAGACTGCTAAATGTTCTATGATGCGTTGCTTTACTTCATCTAAGCCAAAATGATCTCTGTCTAATATTTTTTGAGCTCTTTTTAAATCAAAATTATCTTTTGAATATTCATTCCAAGGTAAATCTAAAAACAATTCCAAATAGTTTCTTTGAATTCCAAATTCTGGTGAATTTGGATTAGATCGTTGTAATTTGGAAACTTCCTTTTCGAAATGAGCAGCCACCTTTTCGTCCCATTTTTTAGCCTTAGCTTTTTCTCTCATCTCTTCTATTTCCGCCTCATAAGAGACACCGCCCAACTCTTCTTGAATGGTTTTCATTTGTTGATGCAAGAAATATTCTCTTTGTTGCTGATCTAAATCAAATCGAACTTTAGATTGAATATCGTTTTTCAATTCCAATTTTTGCAACTCTAAATTCATAAAGCGCAATGTTTCTAGAGCCCTGTCTTTTAAATTATGTATCGAAAGTAGATTTTGTTTCTCAGATACTGAAAGATTCATATTTGAAGAAACAAAATTGATTAAAAAAGGATTACTCTCAATATTTTTAATTGCAAATGTAGCCTCAGTTGGAATATTTGGACTCTCTTTAATAATTTGTATCGCTAAATCTTTTATAGAATCAACTATAGTATTAAATTCTACATCATCTGCATTGGGTCTTTCTTCACTAACTTCTTTAATAGTTGCTTTTAAATAAGGTTCCTCTTGTGTAAATGCGTCAATTTCAAAGCGCTTCTTCCCTTGAAGAATTACCGTGGTATTTCCATCTGGCATTTTTAAAACACGAATGATTCGCGCTACAGTACCTATATGATGCACATCGTTTGGAGTTGGTTCCTCTACCTCTTCATCAATTTGAGCAACTACTCCAATTACTTTCCCACCAGCATTCGCATCATTAATTAACTTTATAGATTTATCTCTACCTGCAGTTATAGGAATTACAACACCGGGAAACAAAACTGTATTTCGAAGAGAAAGAATAGGCAAATCATTTGGCAACTGCTCATTATTCATTTCTTCTTCATCTTCAGGTGTTAATAATGGAATTAATTCCGCATCTGAATTGATTTCTTGAAGTGACAAGTTGTCAAATGTTAATATTTTTTGATTTGGCATAATTATAAAAGGGTCATTTTGTCATTAATAACTATTAAAAATTGTTATCATTGAATTACAAAATTAATATTAAAACATTGATTATCAATAATAATACACAATTTTACTTCTTACAAGTACAATATAAAGTCAAGATTTGTGCCATAAAAAAAATCCCGAAAGTAACTTTTCGGGATTTTTAAACTTTTAAAAAATCAATACAAGATGTAATCTACTAGTATACTCTCATAATTTACACCACTTCCAATGTTAGTTGCTCTAATAACCCCAACATCTTTTGCATACCAATATTCAGAAACTATTGTTGTAGCAGGAACTCCAGGCACATTAGTTGTTTGATCAATTTTCACTTTGATAACATCTGTAAACACTTCATTATTTACCGTTTCAGAAACTCCTTTTGCTAAAATAGTACCTACATAGTTCGTTGTAAAAGTAATAGGTGGTATACCCGTATAAGTTGTAGTTTGAGTATAACTTCCATTCCAAGTCCCATTAACTGGTATATTATCTTTCAAAACAATATATTCATACCCTGTTTGTGTCCCTGTAATTCCACCAGCATCTATAACAACATCATCTGTCTTTAATTTATAAACACCCGAATTTTTATTCACACTACTATTAACAATACCCGAACTTACGCTACCATTACCACTTTGAGGTGCAAATTTATAATACAATTGTCCATTAACCGTTTCTGTTGCAATTATTTTCATAGTAGAAGATGATCCATTTGAATCATAGATCCATTCATTATTGATTGCTGTTGGCCAATAATCCCCAGACGAAGTTCCTCCTGAATTACCTCCACTTGAACCCGACCCAGATCCATTATCACCTCCTGAATTAACCTGTCCAGAAAGTACTGGATCTAAAGGCTCCACTTCGCTACAAGAAGCAAAAGCCACTACTAACATCATAAAAACAAATAAATTGTTGATTTTTCTCATTATGCAGAAATTATTGAGTTTTCCAAAAAATAATTTTATTTTTTTGGCACTCGGATTAATAAAAATATTCCTATTACAAAAAAGGCAGTTAAAAAAACAATAGCATTTCTCATGGATCCAGAAATCTGATCAATGGTTGCAAAAATTCCCATACCAATTACAATTCCTATTTTTTCAGCAACATCATAGAAACTAAAATAAGAAGTCGTATCTTCGGTTACAGGCAAAAATTTCGAATACGTAGATCGCGATAAAGATTGAATTCCTCCCATTACCAGACCTACAAAACCAGCAGTTACATAAAAGTGAATAGGTTCTGTAACAAAAAAGGCAAAAACACATATTATAGCCCAAATAATATTTATAATTAATAAAGCTTTAATGTTCCCAATTTTAAAAGCCAATCTAGAAGTTAAATAAGCACCTAAAACAGCAACTAATTGGATAACCAAAATACTCACAATTAAACCTTGTGTTTTTTCACTATCTGTTGCCCAATTTATCTCTTGCTCTCCAAAATAAGTGGCAACTAACATTACGGTTTGAACCGCCATACTATAAACAAAAAAAGCTGCTAAATAACGTTTAAGCGCTAAATTATGAAAAAGCTGTTTTTGCACCTTTATTAATTCTTTAAAGCCATTAAATAAAACATGACTAGACATTTTATTATTTGTTTTATTCCCTTTAGGCAAATAGTAAAAGGTATATTGACTAAACAATAACCACCAACCTCCAGTTAAAGCAAAAGATAATCGCATTGCTAATAAAGAATCAGCATCTGTTTCTCTTGTTAATATTAATGCCAAACAAGCAATTAACAAAATAACACTACCAATATAGCCAAAAGAGAACCCTTTGGCACTCAAAGCATCTTGTTGTTCTTCATATGCAATATCTGGAAGATAAGAATTATAATACACAATACTTCCCCAAAAACCAATTAACCCAAAATAAAAACAACTAATTCCCCAATACACATTTTCAGGTGTAAACCAATACAAACCAATACAAGACAAGGCTCCTAAATAACAAAAAAACTGCATAAAACGTTTCTTATTACCTACAAAATCAGCTATTCCAGAAAGTAATGGTGACAAAACAGCTACTGTTAAAAAGGCAAATGCGGTTACATAACTGATTAAAGCTGTACTTTTAAAATCCTGTCCCAAAAATGATATATTTGGATGGTCTTTGGAGTAAAGAAAACCAAAATACAAAGGAAATATACTTGAAGAAATAACTAATGAATAAACTGAATTGGCCCAATCATAAAATGCCCAAGCATTTAATAATTTCTTTTCCCCTTTTTGTAATTTTTCCATAATATTGAAATAAAAAATCCCGATTTTAAAATCGGGATTGAATATAGTTCTTTTTTTTATATTATTTAAATGTCACTCCAAATTTTGCAGCCTCTTTTTTTGCTTGAGGAATTAAATTCGTTAAGTCTCTAATTCTAGTTTCATTACTTGGGTGTGTACTTAATATCTCTGGTGGGGCAGAACCTGATGAAAGTGCTGACATTCTTTCCCATAATTTAACCGCATTTACAGGGTCATAGCCTGCAATTGCCATTAATGTTAAACCTATCATATCTGCTTCACTTTCATGACTTCTACTAAAAGGCAACATACCACCAACTTGTGTCCCTACACCATACGCTTGCATAACCAATTGTTGTGTTTCTTCGCTTTTATTGCCTACCGCAACTTGTGCACCTACTGCACCCAACTGCTGAATCAATCCAGCACTCATTCTTTGTTGTCCGTGATTAGCCAAAGCATGAGCCACCTCGTGTCCCATAACAGCAGCAATTCCTGCATCGTCTTTACAAACTGGAAGTATACCCGTGTAAAAAACGATTTTACCACCAGGCATGCACCAAGCATTCAACTCTTTACTATCTACTAAATTATACTCCCAAGCATAACCATCTAAATAATCTGATTTTCCATTGGCATTTAACCATCTTTCCGCTGCGGTTTTAATTTTCATCCCAATAATTTCAATTTTCTTTGCTTCAGGAGTCCCTTTTATAACTTTATTCTCTGATAAAAACTGATTATACTGTTGAAAAGAAGATGGAAAAATTTGACTATTTGGTACCAAAGCCATTGTTTTTTCTCCTGTGAAAGGGTTAGTTGCGCAAGACATTGCCAGCGCAATTAACATTACGAATACGATTTTTATTTTATAGCTCATTTTTTAATTGTTTTTAACAAAGTTAGTATTTTTAAAAAATCATTTCAAATATTCCTACAAAATTTAATAGTATTTTTGCATAAATTGTTTAAATCAATACCCAAATGCCAAAAAGAAAAAAACCCATAACCGGTAATTCTATTCCTAAAACGATACTATTCTTTTTTTCCGTTTTACAAAAAATTTCAACTGCTTTAACTGTGAAGTTCGCAAGCCTACTATTTAAAAGTCCAATAAAATATAAAGTACCCAAAAGAGAATATTTGATGGACCAAAAAAGCAAACAGAAATTGGTTTACATTCCTAAGATTGAAAAACAAATAATGACATATGAATATGGAGAAGGTTTCAAAAAAATACTATTAGTTCATGGCTGGTCTGGAAGAGGTACTCAACTTGTGAAAATTGCAGATAAATTATTAGAAGTAGGCTATTCGACCGTTAGCTTTGATGCACCAGCACATGGAAAATCTCCTGGCAGCACAACACTAATGCCTGAATTTATAGAAAGTATACTCGAACTTGAAAAAATACATGGTCCATTTGAATATGCAATAGGACATTCCTTAGGTAGCATGTCTATACTGAATGCAATAAAAGAAGGATTACAAATTAAAAAAGCTGTGATTATTGGAAGTGGAGATAGCGTGAATGACATTCTATTGGATTTTGTTTCTAATTTAAAATTAAAATCTAATATCGCTTCCAAGATGAGAGCACATTTTGAAAAGAAATATCAGATAAATATGGAAAGTTACTCCGCCTATATTGCAGCCAAATCGTGTACAATTCCAACATTGATTATCCATGATATAAATGACGAAGATGTTCCCTATACAGCCTCTGAAAACATACACAAAAATTTAAAAAATAGTACATTACTATTAACAGAAAAATTAGGTCATCGAAAAATATTAGGAAACGAAAAAGTAATTGAAGCAATTGTTCATTTTTTGGAATAAAAAAACACTTCATATGAAGTGTTTTTTTATTATTTTTCTGTAAGAAAATCGATTTTACATTCCTAACATCGATTTTTTCAAATCTTTATCTGCTGGATTATTCGATAACCAAATTCCAAACAATGCCTTTTTAAAATCTTGTCCTTCAACAGACCCTTTTTTAACACCATTTTTATAAACAACTATACCTGTTCCTGCAACGTGAGCCAGAGTAAAAGAATCTCCTTTAGTAAATTTATCTGTAAAGAAAGATTTAAATTTTTCAATTCTATCTTTCAAAGGAGCCACATTATTATTAGTTGATTTAATAAAACCTTCATCTAAAGCACCCATCATTTTTTCTGATGATACCATTCCCGATACTACATCTAATTTTATAGCAGCCGTTTCAGTACTATTAACTACTTCAGTTCCATTTGTACTTTTCTTTGGTAAATACAAAGAACCCACATACAAATCAATCCACCATTTTTCACGAATACCTGCACCGTTTAAAACTAATTTTTTACCTTCTACAGTAATTGTTTCATCCAACTTAACTCCAGACACTGTCGTTTGCGCTGACGAAATCGATGTAATTAAAATAATAATAAATGTAACTAAATGCTTTTTCATAACTTGTTTTTTGTTTTTTTGCTAATTTATATTTTTTTGTTGAAATAATTATGAATATTATTTTTTGTGTTCAAAAAAATTTCAAAACATTAAATTATAAACCTAGCATTGCCTTTTTAAGCTTTTCATCTGCGGGTTTAACACATAACCAAACCCCAAACAAAGCTTTTTTGAAATCATGACCTTCTATCACACCACGTTTCACACTGTTTTTAAAAACGGTGATTCCTGTTTTAGGATTATAAACAATCATAAATTCATCATTTTCTTTCATTGTACTATCAAAAAAGGAAATAAATTTATCTATTTCCGCTTTTAAAGCAGCAGTACTTCCGTTCATAGAATTTTGAAATCCTTCATCAAACATTTCTTTCATTCGTTCTGCTTTTAATAATCCAGAAACCACATTTATTTTAATAATTGCCGGTTCAGTACTATTAATAATTTGATCCGCATTGGTTGTTTTTGTAGGAACATACAAAGATGCTACATACATATCAATCCACATTCTTTCTTTTATACCAGCACCATTAAGTACTAAACGGTTGCCTCCAAAAGATAAAGTTTCATAAACACTAACACCAGACAACTTCGATTGAGCACTTGTGTAAACAAGGGGTAATAATGTTAAAGTTAGCAGTAGGTAAAGTTTTCTCATAGTTTAAATTCATTAAATAATTGTTAAATATATAAATTTTTTCTTTTTAATTTGTTAATAGTTGCATTTAATTCGAAACCGAGTAAAAGAACCATACAATTTATCCAGATATAAAACATTAAAACAAGAAGCGTGCCAATTGATCCGTACAGCTCATTATATCTTGCAAATTTTTCTACATAAACCCCAAATATAAAGGAAGTTAGCACTATAAGCAAGGTTGTAAACACGGCTCCATAACTAATAAATGATATATGTTTTGTTTCAGTTGTACCAAATTTATATAAAATGGAAGTCGTAATTAAAATCATTAAAATAACAAATAAATATCTACCCCATTCTATCAAATGCACATCATTACTTATTAATCCTTGTGACTTTATTTTTTGAATAATTACTTCAAATATTACAATTGAAGCTACCGTAATAATTAAAATTAGCGACAAGGCAATTGAAATAGCCAAAGCAATGAAATATTGTCTAAAAAAACCTCTTGTTATGGTTATGTGTGTCGACATTTCAAAACCTCCTAAAATCGCATTTACTCCATTAGTCATTAAAAAAATAGATAAAATAAAACCAGAAGACAACAAACTTTTATAACTGGTATTCATAATATCTTTAATGATTAACTCAATAGCTTCGTAGGTATTTGGCGGAACTCCTTTCTCTACAAAGAACAAAAAATCATCTTGAAAATTTTCAATGGGAATATAAGGAATTAAATTTAAAATAAATAATGCAAATGGAAATAATGCCATAAAAAAACTAAAAGCTACTGCACTTGCCCTGTAAGAAAAGGCTCCTTTTAAAATCCCAAGAACATATAATTCAACTATATCGTACAAAGACAAACCTTCCAAAGAAGAAAAAGTAATTTTTTTCCCAAAACCAACTAACTGCTTAATAATTGGAATTTTATCTAATTTATGTTCGATTGCTTCAGACATTAAAAGGCTTTTAAGCTTAAATCCATATTATAAACAGAATGCGTTAATGCTCCGGAAGATATATAATTTACTCCGCACGCTGCATATTGCTTTATTGTTTTTTCATTAATATTACCTGAAGATTCTGTTAAGCAAGTGTTTCCAATTAAAGCTACTGCTTCTTTCGTCATCTCAAAAGTAAAATTATCCAATAAAATTCTATATACTCCAGAATTTTGCAAAATTTCCTTTACTTCAGCAATATCTCTAGCTTCAACAATTATTTTTAAATCTTTGTTGTTTTCTTGTAAATATTTTTTTGTCTTTTCAATAGCAGGTGTAATTCCTCCAGCAAAATCAATATGGTTGTCTTTCAACATGATCATATCGTAAAGCGCAAAACGATGATTTTCACCACCACCAATTTTTACTGCCCATTTTTCAGCTGCTCGTAAACCAGGTGTTGTTTTTCTAGTATCTAAAATTTTGGTAGAAGTACCTTCCAATAAATTCACAAAGTATTTTGTTTTAGTAGCAATTGCACTCATTCGTTGCATCGCATTCAAAACCAACCGCTCTGCTTTAAGAATAGACTGAGAACGACCCATTACATGAAATACGACATCTCCATGAGAAACTTTTTCACCATCATTAATAAACGTTTGGATTTCTAATTCAGGATCTACATAAGCAAAAACTTTTTCGGCAAAAGTTACTCCAGCAATAACACCTTCATCTTTAACCAATAGCTTTGCTTTTCCCTTTGCATCCTTAGGAATACAAGCCAACGAACTATGGTCTCCATCTCCCACGTCTTCCCTTATGGCATTCTCAATAATTATATTTAATTCTTTTTGAAATTGTTCTTCTGAAATCATTTTTTGAAATTTGAATTGCTAAAGTAAGAATTCGATTTTACAAAATTTTTAATTTTAACATAAATGCAAAAAAAATCCCGATTGAATCGGGAATGTGTTAAAATGTTGTGTTTTATTTATAAACAGCTTCTTTTTTAAAATGTTTTGTTAATAAATAATAAAAGACAGCTCTATATTTATTTTTATTGGATTTCCCATATTGGTCAATTACTGCTGCAATAGCTTTATCTAATTCTGGTCCATCTTTTAAACCTAACTTTTTTATTAAAAAATTATTTTTAACTGTTGCCAATTCTTTATCATCTGATCCAGATACTGTTGAAGAATCAGCATTGTAAATTGATGGTCCGCAACCAATAGTTACTTTGGTTAATAAATCCATGTCTGGAGTAACACCGCATTTTTCTTTTAAATCAGCTGCGTACTTCGTAATTAATTCATCTCTTTTGCTCATAACTCTGTTGTTTTAATTTGTTTGTAGATTTTTTAAATTAACCTATTTTCATAAAAAAACGATTAATTCTCACATAAAAATATAATTTTATTTTAAATTTTTAAAATAATCCAATAAAATTTTATTGTTTAATTTTTCTGGAGTATTAATTTCTAACAAACTAGGCTGTTCATTTGAATGTATAAAAAGAGACCAAGTTTTTTCCAAATCTGCCTCATTATCAGCCCAATTATAATTAAAGTGAAACATAGCTGCTAAATGTTTTGCGGTCAATTGATGAGAGGTTTCAAAAAAAGTCGTAAACACATTATTTTCTTCGTGTCCAGGTAAAATTCTAAATATACCTCCACCGCCATTATTAATCACAATAATTTTGAAATTTTTAGGAATGTAATTGTTCCAAAGTGCATTGCTATCATAAAAGAAACTAATATCACCCGTAATAAAAAAAGTTGGTTTTTCTTGAACTCGAGCCGCACCTATTGCAGTAGAAGTACTTCCATCTATACCACTCGTACCACGATTACAAAAAACAGTTATAGAAGGATCAATATCGACTAATTGTAAATAACGAATAGCCGAGCTATTACTGATTTGCAATTGTATATTATGAGGTAACTTTTTACTAATACAATCGAAAACCTTAAAATCTGAAAAAGGAATATCTTTCAAATATTCAGCTGTTCTAACTTTTCTTAATGAAATAATTTCTTGCATTTTTAGATCATACTCACTAATCGTTTCTGTATAATTTTCTAAAAGTTGCTCAAAAAAAGCATTGGGTTTGGTTTTGAAATGTTGCGTTAAACATCCATAAGTATTGTAGGCTCTCCTTTCATCGATATGCCAATGTGCAGCAGGTTTATATTTTCTTAAGAAGGCTTTGATTCGTTTAGAAACAACCATACCTCCAAAAGTAATTAAGATCTCTGGTTGAAAAAATGAAAATTCGGCATCAGTAAATGGGGTAATAATCGTATCAATATTAGAAACAAATTTGGAATGATAAAGATTAGAAGTTTTTTCAGTCATTACAACTACCGAAGAATCAGCTGCTAATTGCTCTAGAATTTCATTTTGAATTACGCCAGGTCTACTTTCACCAATTAACACCAATTTCTTCTTACTGTTTTTCCATTGATTGATATATTGACTCTCTAACTGAAAAGTTTGTTTTATTTCATCATCAAAAGAAATCCATTTCGTTTCAACAGATAGCGCATCAACAGTTTCGTACAAAGGTTCTTCAAAAGGAACATTAATATGCACTGGTCCTTTTTCACTCACTGCTAGATGCAGTACATTTTGAATGGCAATATCATTTTCATCTGAAACCTCCTCAGTTAAATTGGCACTACTAATAATATGATTGGAAAAAACATTTTCTTGACGAATGGTTTGTCCATCACCTATATCAATTTTATCATGAGGCCTGTCTGCACTAATTATCACTAATGGAATTTGGCTATAAAAAGCTTCAGCAACAGCAGGGTAATAATTTAAAACAGCTGAACCTGAAGTACAAACTACAGCTACAGGTTCTTCTAATTGTTGTGCGATTCCTAATGCAAAAAAAGCTGCACAACGTTCATCAGCTATGCTATAACAAGTAAAATAAGGATTACTCGCAAAACCAATGGTTAAGGGTGCATTTCTTGAACCAGGAGAAATAACGATATGTTTCAGTCCTTTTGCTTTACAAATTGCTATCAGACTTTGAGCTAAAGGAATTTTAGGATATTTTATTGGTAACATCAAATCTTTACAGTAAAGTTCTATTATAGAACAGATAAATTGATTGACAAAGGTAAAGAGTTAGTGTGTTTTTTAATAATTTTACTTCAATAATTTATTTCAAGTATGCAACTTAACGTAAGACCTTACCAAACCCAAGATTGTTCTTCCATTTTGGAAATTGTGAATTACAATATTAATCACACTACTAATATATATGAGTATCTTCCAAGAACACTTGAGGAACAAATACAGCAATTGGAAGACAAACTTAAAAAAGGTTTTCCAATACTTGTTTCAGAAATAAATAATGAAGTTGTCGGATTTGGTTATTATAGCGAATTTAGAACACGTCCTGCTTACCAATTTACAATTGAACATTCCGTATATGTATCTAACCAATACCACAACAAAGGAATAGGAAAAATACTACTCTCAGAATTAATACAGTTAGCAAAAAAACAAAACAAAAACACGATGATTGCAGTGATTGATTCCGAAAATCAAAACAGTGTTGTATTCCATCAAAAAGCGGGTTTTAAAACTGTTGGAATAATCGAACAATCAGGGTATAAATTTGATCGTTGGTTAAATTCTGTTATTATGCAACTCCTATTACATCCATAAAATTACCCTTTATTTTCAATCCAATTGACTACACTAGCATCTGTAGGCAATGTTTTGGGTGAAATAACTTTTTCTACTTCACCATTCTCATTGATCAAATATTTTTGAAAATTCCAAGAAACTTCACTGTCCTCGACTCCATTTTTATCTTTTTGAGTTAAGTATAGATATAAGGGATGCATATCATCTCCTTTAACAGAAATTTTACTCATCATAGGAAAGGTAACACCATAATTTCTTTCACAAAAAGTTGCAATTTCTTCATTATTCCCTGGCTCTTGTGAAGCAAAATTATTAGCTGGAAAACCTACAATGACAAAATTTTGATCCTTATATTTATCATATAATGCTTGCAAATCTTTATATTGAGGAGTTAGACCACATTTTGAAGCAGTATTTACTACCATAATTTTTTTACCTTTTAAAGCCGCGAAATCAAAGGTATTTCCTTCAATATCTTCCACTTTAAATTGATATATATTTTCTTTCATAGTTTGTTTATTATCATTCGAATTATGTCTTTTCTTTTGTGCCCATATATTTTGTTGTACAGAAAAGACTATCACACAAAGAATTAAAATTTTTTTCATATTTTTATTTTTATCTCAAAATTACGTTTTTTGGCTACCTTATCTTCTTAAACAAATCATAAATATTAATAAAATTTTGTACTTTAGAAATCTAAACAAGCAAGACTATGTTTTTCTACAGAACCTTAATTTCATTTTTGCAAGATGATGAATATAGAGATTTACTCATCACCACAATAATGATTGTTTTAGTAGGCACACTTACCTATCATTATTTAGAGGGTTGGAGTATAATAGATTCCCTTTATTTCTCTGTTGTGACTTTAACCACCATAGGTTATGGAGATTTTGCTCCTAAAACGGATGGTGGCAAATTATTTACCGTATTGTATATTATAATAGGTATTGGAATGATTTTGAGTTTTATCAATACGATACAGCATCATTACACCCACATGCGGTATAAAGAACGTAAAGAAATACTCAGAAAAAAATTAAAGCGAGAATCAAAAGCAAACTCCTAAAAAACAAAAACGAACCACCAACTGAGGCGATTCGTTTTCAAAAAACATGTTCAAGAGTTACTTTTAATGCTTTCTATGTCCTTTATGTTTTCCATTAGAATGATAGTGTTTTTTTGCTTTATACTTTCTTTTGTGATCATCAAAATATCTATAAGGTCTATTTCCATGATAATCTAAAGCAACTCTATATCCTCTTCTTACATCATAGTGATTGCAATAACTTGGCAAATATCTAGATCTCACCCATCCATTAGAAGTATAATAAATATAAACCGATGCGTTATTATCATAATAAGCTTCAATTTCTGGATAGTAATAGTATTCTACGGGTTCATAATGCCCACAGTGTGTAGTGTGTACATGTCTATATTGCGGAGTGTAAGCACGATTGGTATTCGCATTAATACTTACTCCTATTGAAATTTGTGCGTTACTCTTAACGGTAAATAATGAGACAAAAATTAAAAATAAAATTGCCGTCAATTTAGTACTGATACTGGTCTCATTTTTTATACTAATCGCTTTCATAATAGATAATTTTATTTGTTAGTATAAGTATAAAACCAAATACTGTGCCAAAACAAACTTTCATTTTTTTTTGAAAGTTTAAAAACTTTTATATATCTTTGTTTCATCAAAGAGTCTTTCACATAATAATGGAATACAAAGAAGCAAAAAATAAATTCGTTCAAACTTGGGGAGCCTTAGGTTCTCAATGGGGTATTAATAAAACTATGGCACAAATTCATGCTTTATTAATGGTAAGCAACGAACCTGTTTCTATGGAAGATATTATGGAAGAATTGCAAATTTCTCGTGGAAATGCAAGTATGAATATTCGTGCTTTAATGGATTGGGGCATAGTTTATAAAGAATTTAAAGCTGGAGAAAGAAGAGAGTTTTTTATAGCAGAAAAAGATTTGGATGAACTAGCCGTAAAAATTTCAAAAGAAAGAAGTAAAAGAGAAATTAAACCTGCCTTGAAAGTTTTAAAAGAAGTTTCTTCTATTGAAGCCAACCAAAGTGAGGCTGAAAAACATTTTGTAGAGCAAACTACTAAACTTTATGACTTTGTTTTAAAAGCCGATAATGTTTTGGATAAAATTACCGAATACAAAGACAATTGGTTAGCTAGATTAGTAGTTAAAATAATGAAAAAATAATTTAAAAAAATTTAATCTTAACTTTCAATTTTTTCTGAAAGTTTTAAAAAAACAAGAACCATGGAAACAATTAAATACTGGAATACTTTTGCTATAGGACTACCTATTATACTCTTATTTTTAGGCTGTTTAGATGAAGTATTTTTGTTTTACGCTGCTATTTCTACGATGCTAACAGGTCTAATTCAAATTGTTTTAGGGCTAAAAATGCTATTTGAAGACCCTTCCAATAAGAGTTTACAACTTTATGCAGGAAGCGTTGGTTTATTCTTTTTTACTTGGATAATAAATGCCAGATTCAATTACATTGACATCATCACTTATATACTCTTACCCATTCCATTTATTTTAACGGTTTATCTTTCAGTAATTATTTATAACACTAAAAATTAAATCATGGAATTTTCATTAAAACACATCAAGTTAATTAATATAACGGCACTTCTCTTTTTACTTTTTGGCGGTTATGGAATTGCTTTTACTGGAATTTTTCAAGTTATTGCAGCCTTTCTTTTTTTATTACATAATCCTAAAAGCAAATTAATCTATATCTATTTTACTTTAGTTATTATATTTTTCACCTCTTGGGATGGTGGCTTTGGATGGTTCTTTTTAATTCCTCTCTTTCTGATTTTCTTTTTGACCTATATTATTCATTTTTACAAAAGAATCTCTGTGAGTTTTCTAACGGCAAACTGGAAAAATCTGGCTTTAATTAATTATGAAATTAATCCTTCTATTTTAAAGAAATATCTTCCTAAAGGAACCGAACTGGATACTTACAATGAAAAACACTACGTGAGTTTAGTTGGTTTTCTATTCCAAAATACCAAACTATTAGGTTGGAAAATTCCTTTCCATACCAATTTTGAGGAAGTAAACTTGCGTTTTTATGTAAAACGTTTTGAAAATAACGAATGGAAACGTGGGGTTGTTTTCATTAAAGAAATTGTTCCAAAACCTGCCCTAACATTAGTTGCCAATACCATTTATAAGGAACATTATAAAACCTTACCTATGAAACATAGTAGTATGCCTTTAGGAAATAATTCTAAATTAAGTTACCAATGGAAATACAATAATTTTTGGAATACAATCGAACTCATTACAGAAAAAGAATTGCTTCCCATTGAGAAAAATACAGAAGCCGAATTTATTTGTGAACATTATTTTGGATATACCAAAAAAAATAATCTAATCACTTTTGAGTATGAAGTGAAACATCCAAGATGGAAACAATATAAAGTAGTTAAAACCGAAATAAAAGTTGATTTCGAAGCCGTTTATGGATCAGACTTTGGGTTTTTAAAAAATACAGAACCAACTTCTGTTATTCTGGCTAAAGGTTCTGAAATAAGTGTTGAAAATAAAAAAAGAATATCATGAAAACCTTAACGAACCATACACTACTCTATGACGAAGATTGCCCTATGTGCAACTTATACACTGCTGGATTCATCAAAGCCAACATGCTAGACCAAAACGGACGGAAAGCATTTGTTACCCTAACAGATAAAGAACTAACCTATATAGATGTAGATAAAGCCAAAAATGAAATTGCATTAGTAGATAATACGAATAACACCGTTTTCTATGGAATAGATAGTTTATTACAAATAATAGGCACTTCTTTTCCTTGGATTCAAAAAGTAGGCAATTGGAAACCTATCAATTTCTTTTTAAAAAAGCTATACAAATTCATTTCCTATAATCGAAAAGTAATAGCTCCAAGCAAAATAACCGATTCAAATAAGCTAGAATGCACCCCTGATTTCAATGTTCATTATCGTATTTTATATATTGTTTTAGCCACTTTATTTACAGCTTTTGCATTGTTTCAATATGCTAAATTAGTACCATTCCTATCAAATGCTCTTTTTGGTAAAGAATTAGCATTAGCACTAGGACAAATAGGTTTTCAATATCTTTTTATTCGTAAGATTAACAAACAAGATCAACTCCATTATATCGGAAATTTAATTACTGTTTCTGTAATGGGAAGCTTGCTTTTACTTCCAATACTTATTCTAAATCAATTTGTAGCTCTCCATGAATACATTGCTCTAGGTTGGTTTGGTATCACCGTAAACCTAATGATTCTGGAACATTACAGAAGAATCAACCTGTTACAATTACCAAAACACCTAACATTAACGTGGATTTTGTATCGCATCTTAGCATTACCCTTCTTAATAATCTTTTAAAAAAATGAAAAAAATAGTTATAGCTGCTGGAACTGGATTTTTAGGCAACGTTTTAATTCGCTATTTCAAACATAAATGTGATGAAATTGTGGTGTTAACGCGTGGAAAATCTGAAATTAAAAATAGCATAAAATATGTACATTGGAACGCAAAAAGACTTACCGGTTGGGAAACCGAATTAGAAAATGCAACCGCTTTAATTAATTTAGCAGGGAAATCGGTGGATTGTCGTTATACTGAAGCGAATAAAAAAGAGATTTTAGATTCTCGGATTGATAGTACTGCCATTTTAAATATTGCGGTTTTAAGTTGCAAAAATCCACCTCAACATTGGTTAAACTCTTCAACAGCTACCATTTACAGACATTCGGAAGACAAACAAATGACAGAACGTAATGGAGAAATTGGAGAAGATTTTTCGATGAATGTGGCCAAGACTTGGGAACAAACCTTTTTTGAAGTACCTACTAAAAACAGCTTAAAAACTGCTTTACGCACTTCTATTGTCCTAGGTAAAAAAGGAGGAGCATTTGTACCTTTAAAACGATTGGTTTTATTGGGATTAGGTGGCAAACAAGGCAAGGGTAACCAATATATTAGTTGGATACACGAATATGATTTTGCTAGCGCTATAGCATTTATTTTGGAACATCAATTAACTGGTGTTGTTAATATTGTAAGCCCAATACCTACACCAAACACAACATTTATGAAGCAATTACGAAAAGGTGTTGGTATACCCATTGGTCTTCCTACTCTAACTCCCCTATTGAAGTTAGGGGCAAAAATTATTGGCACCGAAACAGAGTTAGTATTAAAAAGTAGAAATGTGATTCCGAATCGATTGCTTCAAGAAGGGTTTCAGTTTCAATTTGATACCTTAGAAAAAACAATTACAGATTTAGTAAAATCATGACCACATTGCATCTACATACCGTGATAAAAGCACCTTGTCACATTGTTTTTGATACGGCAAGAAACATTGATATGCATCAACAATCTGCCTCCAAAACAAAAGAGAAAGCCATTGCAGGTAAAACTTCAGGATTAATCGAGTTAGGAGAAACTGTAACCTGGAAAGGGAAACATTTTGGTTTTTATATCAAACATCAAAGTATTATAAGTAAAATGAAATATCCTTCTTTATTTGTGGATGAACAACTAAAAGGTCATTTTAAAACTTTTAAACATACGCATATGTTTGAAGAACAAAATGGAATAACAATAATGCAAGATATTTTAGAATATGAAACCCCTTATGGCATTTTTGGAAAGTTATTTGACAAATTGTTTTTAAAAAAGCATTTGATAAATTTTATAATTTATAGAAATGCGTTTTTAAAAGACGCCTCAGAAAAAAGAACAAAAGAGTTGTTTTAACTCATTAATTGCTGTGTTTTTTCAACCTGAAGTGCTAACATCAAAACACTTTTTTTAACAGAACTAATGCTAACAATCAAGTTGTTTTCCTCATCTAGTTTCTTTTCAAAATTTGAATTTTCAACATTCGGGCAAAATGAATTATCTAAATTATATGAATTGTATTTTAAACTATCCAAATATTCTTCTTTGTAATCTCCAACAATTTGAAGCTTTAATTCCATTCCTGAAGCTACTAAAACTCCTGTAGTAATATAATTCAAGATACCATTAGTACCAAATACACTATCCCAAGTGATTAGCCCTGATTCTGTAATCCAATTATTCTGATTTTTATAAGCGGTTGTAAAAGCAGCACTGCTATACCAGTTACCATATTGTATAGATATAAGAGCTACTTTATCAAAATGTAATTTAAAAACAAATTTAATTGGTTTAATCCCATTATCTAACTTTAGTGCAGTTGCAGGCATTATTAAACTAGAAAAAAATGGAACTTTATCGTTCTCATTAAAAGTGAAATTTGAAGAATCAAAAGTAAAATCATATGACACTCCGTTAGCAATTGCTGTATCAATTTGATTTAAATTCGGACTATAGTAAGGAATATCGGTAGTATTGCATTGTAACCAATTCTCTTTATTGATATAATTTTTCTTAGCAATATCTGTTACGAAAGCTGCCTTTTGAGCTTGCAATATTTCTCCATAAATTGCACTAAATTGTTTTTGCTTACTATTTTTTTTAACAAAAAAACGCTCATTTTGAACAACATCAAATAAAGAAAATAAATCACAATCGTTATTTGGAAGTATTGGAAAAAAAGGAAACCATCTTAAGTTTTTATCATCTATAGACAAACTAGACGCTATATGAGCTATAATGTATTGTTCGTATGTATTTATCATAACTATTTATTTTCTATTAAATTAAAACGAATTCACATTCACCAATAAAAAGAGAGCATAGTAGAAAAACAATATGCTCTCTTAAAATTGAAAATAATGTTAAATCATTCTAGAATCTGAAACACCACCCATTGCAACACTTGTTGGAATAACTCCCATCCCAAAAATTTGCAAACTTCCTGGTTTACATGTAATTGTTGTAGTAATAGATCCGTCTGCATTATGCGTATGAGTTTGTGTAGCCATTGAACTTGAAGAAGAAGTATAAAAAGGCCAAACATTTGTATTCTTATTACTAACAATCTGTGAATAATCATATTCTGAATAAGAAGCATGAGATGTTGTTGTAATAGTATAACCGTTTACTAACAAAACTTGGTTGGCAATTGTTTGACAAGAACCTTTTGGTCCAAAAACTTTATCCCAAGCTTCCTGCCCATCAGTCCATTTAGAAACATTTTTGTATTGATCCGTAAAGAAACCTTGTGTAAACCAACCACCAGCTCTGACTTGTAAATAAGCATATTTATCAAAAGTGATATCAACAGTTATTCTAGAAGAAGAAGCTGTTTCATTTAATTGTGTTGAAACTGTACTTGATGAAGTTCCCCAAAAACCAACACCTGCTGAACTTGTACTTTTAGCCCATGATGAACTAATATCACTATTAGCTGTTGCAGAATCAAAACTAACTGTTGCAGAAGAACCATTATTAACTTGATTATATAAATCTGCAAAGTCTGGGGAATAAATAGGATCAACAGCTACATTACCATCTACCCAATATTTTGGGTTCATATAGTTGTTTTCTGCTAATTTACTTAAAAATCCAGGAATAGCGCCACCTATAACGATTTGCATATTACCGTTTAATCCATTCACAGGATTACTAGTATACAATGTTGAAACTGATTCTGGAGGAATTCCATCTACAAAGTTATAAACTCCTGATGCACTTGTTTGTACTGGTAAAACACCTTGAATTAATTGAAATTGTTGATTGCTTAAATGTAATGATTCGCAAAGTGTGTTGTATAACCCTGCGGTTGAACTTGGAAGAGATGCGTTATCCATAATTGTATTTATTTGTTTCCTTACTCGTAAGGCTTTTCAGGTTACGCCTCGTTTTTTAATGTGATTTCTGAACTTCACCTATGCTTTTGTAATATTACATGGTAAAATTACTTTTTAACACAGGAAACCACTAGCGTACAAATAACTGATTTACAAATAAGTACAATCACCTAGACTCAGATAAAAAGTACCTATTCTTCCTTTACAGTAAAAATAATGGGTCTCTTTTTAGAATATAAAATGTAAAGCAACTCCATAAAAAAAGCGCCATTTAGAAAATGGCGCTTTTTTTATTATTCGTACTCATAACTTACTATGGTTTTTAGAAGTCCTGTATGCTCAACATGAGTTTTGGGATAATCCATTTCATTATAGGTATAGGTATACTGATATTCCTTTTTAGAAGGTGTAGTCGATGAAAATTTTAAAAAATTATGATACGAAATACTTTCTAAGGGAAATTCTTTCTCGTGGGGTGCAATTAAAGTAACGATGGTTTTGTAATTTTTCCCAAATACATTTTGGACAACTAATCGCATTGCCGATTGCTTATCGTCATAATCATAACTATCAGTAGAGCGGTCACCAAAAACGCCTTTGTAAGCAATTAAATCGCCTTCTATATAATCAATTCTTTTATTACTAATTACTTTTTCGTTAATATCGCGTTCCGATTCATTGACTATTCTTCCGTTTTCCAGCGTATAATCAATCCATTGTACAAATTTTAAAGGACTATTGCTTTTTTTGGTTATGGCTCTAATTTTATTACCATCATATTTATAGGTAATCGTTTTGGTTACACTTTTTCCTCCTTCTTCGTATTCATTGACATATTTAATTAAATTATGTCTCGTATCATACTCGTAAGTTGCTACTTCTTTCCAACCGCTCATTTCATTTTCACGTACTGTTCTTTCTAAATATCCATTAGAATTATAAAAAAACGATTGAATAATATCTGAAGTTTTAATAGAAGCTAATTTCCCATCCTGAAAAGTATATTTTTTAGTAATATATTCTCCCGTTTTTGTATTGGTTTCAATACTAGTAATTTGTTTTAATTTAATGGAAACATCTGATTCTTGAGCTTGTACATAGAAAATGAAAACAAACCCAAGTAGGGCTAGTAGATTTTTTTTCATAGGTGTATTTGTTAGATTTGGGACTGCTAAAATACAAAATCGTTTTTTATAAAAAAATTTTTATACGCTAAATGGATAAAAAATATTTTTTAAAATTTTGATTACCAACAAAATACCTGTAAAAAGATTTTAGTATACTACACGTTACACTAAATAACATAATGGATATACAATAAAACAGATGCAAATTGTAAGAGCTCTTTTTCAACAGGATAAATGGAAATTCCAGTATTTTCATCACCCCTCATTAACTCTCCTGAATCATTCCAGTGAATAATTTCTCCAGATGAAGATAAAAAAGTCCCATTTTTATCAATTTCAATTACTTCTTTTCCTTCTCCATCCACAAACAAAGAACCTCCTTCCGCTAATTGCAAAACTGTTCGTTCTTTTTTATCTTCTACTATACCGCTTTTTTTTATAAAACCAACATGTACTCCATTTTTTGTAAGGGTTCCTTTTTCATCAACTTTTAATATCGATTGACCATTTGCATCGGTTATTTTGAATTTAGTAAAAGACAATTTTTCCGATTCATTTTCTTCACAAGCAATTCCCATTACAACAAATAAAATTAAACAACTAATTTTTTTCATTTTTCATTTACTTAATGGTTAATTTCTTCTTATCTACTATTCTCTATTAAAATTATTTTAGTATTGTATTATTTAATCGCAAGGTGTAAATAAAGCAATAAAGATGCCGTTTGATACGAATTTTCATCTGCTGGAAAGATACTTAAACCTAAAGGCTCATCATTTTTTAGGAGTTCGCCTTCATTTGACCAAGTTATAAATTCGCCTTCACTATTTTCTACTGACCCTTTCTTGTCTATAGAAACTAACATTTTACCTTCTCCATCTAAAATTACATCGTCTTCAAATACCTCAGCTAAAACAGTACCGTTTTTGGTACTTATCATTCCTTCTTTATCTATAACACCAATTAGATTCTCACCTATATATATAGTGCCATTTTCTTCAACTTTAATTTCAGTATGACCAGTAACATCACTAATTATGAATTTTGAAAAAGTTAGTTTTTCTTTTTTAGATGCACAAGAATAGAGTACAACTAAACCAATTATTAAAAGTATTTTTTTCATCATAAGCGACTATAAATTATTAATTATCAAAACAGTATACAACCCAAAAAATAGTATGCATGTATAACATTTATAAAGATAATAAAATTTAAAGTGGTTTGTCAATACGTAATTACACGTATTTTTTACATAATTCCTACGTATAAATACGTACACTTTCTTACAAATCTGTAATTTTTAGTTAAAAGTAGTATATTTTTTCTTCCAAAGTTTTATAACGAAATGTCATACAGGAAATGGTAAAGTTACAACACTGTAAGAAAATGATATAAGAGAAATTTTAGACAGAGGAGCTAAATTTGTCTTAAACAATTTTTAATTTAAATTCAAAAATTATGAACTTAAAAAGAATATTTGGAGCCGTTTTAACGATATTAGGAATTAGTGCACTAATATATGCTGGAGTTGTATTCAGCAATACAGGTGGTGGTAGCAATCAAGCAATTAGAAATTTAATTATTTATGCTGTATTGGGATTGGTTTTTTTCAGTTCTGGAATTAGTTTAATTCGTACTACTAAAGACGAATCTTAAGATTGTACCATTATATATAAAACAACATTTAGTCAATTTTTCGCTCTTTTAAATTTAAGAGAGCGAAAAATTATTGACTAGCTATTTCAGAATGTAAAATTTTAAAGAAAAATTTTGCTATTTCAAGATTCATTTCAGAGGTAGTCCAATGTCCTACATCTTCATAAGACTTAAAAATTGGATGTAAATTTTGACTTTTATAGATTTCCTGACATTTTAAAAATCTTTGATATACAGTAGCACCTATATTTTGATTTATTATTTTTTGTTCAGATTTATTGTAAGCATCATCAAACTGTACAGCATCATTTTCATCTAATTTTCCCATATATATAAATTGTTGTATGGTACTGTAAGACTTTACATCGAAAGGCTTAGAAAATAAATTTTGAAAATCTGAAATTCCAATGGGATAATTTAAAATAGTTGCATTCATGGTATTTAAAGGCAACATTAATTCACCATTAAAACCTCCAATAGCTAAAGCTTTTATGGTTTCTGGATGAATAAATGAAAACCGATTTACAAATGTCCCAGATGCTGAAAAACCATTCATAAATACTTTTTCATCTACAACTATTTTATTCATTTCTAGAATTGCTTTTGCATCCTTAATCATCGCTAACAGTTGCAAGTCTAATCTTTTATAAGTAGGTGTTGTTGCTAAAATTACATCTCGGTCCAAGGCATGAGTATACATCATCGCTTGAGCTGTAGGTCTTGGAAAAACAGGAACCAATAGCGGAATTTTCAGCAGCGTAGCTATATTGTTTCCAACGGAGCTCTTTGTAGCTAAGTCTTCGGCAGATTTTTTATGAACTTCTATACTATCTGAAGTTTTCCCGGTATTATTAGGTTCTATTAATAAAACTATTTTTTTATTTAAAGGGGTATCTTTCGGTATAAATAAAATATAATCATTAAAAAAACCTTTACTAGGTTGTTGACTTATATAAAGTAAGCTATCTTTTTTTACAAAATCAGAATCGTCAGTTTGTGAAAACACATTCCATACAGAAACCAACAAAAATAAGGTAAAGAGAAAACGCATGATGGTATATATTTTTATACCCCATTGACGAATAGAAATACTTCTTGTTACAAACTTATTTTAGATATACCCAAAATAATTAAAGTAAAAGCAATAGCAATAACCAAACTATGGGTACACTTTCTACCCAAAAACTGGTATAATACGAATTCCGTTTTGCATTGGCAAACCAAGTAAAACCCGAAATTAAAGCAGCAATTAAAAATGTGGCAAGGATATGTTTTGAGGTAGCATTTTCCTTTAAAAAATCTAGAGCTAGAAATAGGAACAGTAAAAAATAAGCCAATCCTTTGGTATTTTTAATACCGATTTGTTGCGGAATAGTTTGTAAATTTTTTGCATCTACCTGCAAATCTATTATTTCAAAAATTAACATTAACACAAAAACAAATATAAACCGTTGTATACTTTTCAAAAGAACAAGACTATCAAAGCTATAATTTCCATTTAATACAGGTAAAAAAACGGTTACTGCAACCCAAACAATCGCTACTAAGTAAATCTTTACACCACTCCAATTTCGCAAATTAGATTTTTTAGGAAAGAAAGGTAAAGTGTACAAAATGGTGAGGCCTAATGCGACAAAACCTATAAACTTTGTTTTTGTTTTTAATTGTAAGAAGCAATATAAAGCTGCTAAAAAAGAAACAAAACTTAATGCAATAATAGCTTTAAACATAGCATTCAACTTCACTTTTTTAACTCTAGCTAAATCATCATACTTGACAAAATTGTATCCTACAATAGTTCCAAAAAATCCAAAATAGGCTACATTTTCGTTATAGGGAATGTTTAACTTTAAAAAAGTGATTCGAATTAAAGCATACACTGCCAAAGCCACATGCAGACTGCTTTCAATATAAAAATCGAGAAGGTTTTTAAAATACTTCATACCACAAAAATAACGAATGTGTTAATAAGATAGGTCATTTGTTCAAAAAATCACAAATTTTCAATTTAATTTAGGAAAAAATTACAACATTAATAATTACTTTTGCAGGAAATAATGATACTCCTTTTTTAATTGTATTTGAAGGTAGTATTGTTATTAAAACACAACTCACATACTTTATATTTGGATAAATGAAAACAGACTCATTTGCTTTAAGACACTTAGGTCCAAGAGAGACAGATTTACCTAAAATGTTAGAAACCATAGGTGTTGAAACCTTAGATCAACTAATTTATGAAACCATTCCAGATGATATTCGCTTAAAACAGCCTTTACAATTGGAACACATTATGACCGAATATGAATATGCCAATCATATTCGTCAATTAGGTAGAACAAACAAAGTTTTTAAATCTTATATTGGTTTAGGATATCACCCAACGATTGTTCCTCCTGCAATTCAAAGAAACATTTTTGAAAACCCAGGTTGGTACACCGCTTATACTCCTTATCAAGCAGAAATTGCACAAGGAAGATTAGAAGCAATTTTAAATTTCCAAACGATGGTGATTGAACTTACAGGAATGGAAATTGCAAATGCCTCTTTATTAGATGAAAGTACTGCAGCAGCAGAAGCAATGGCTTTGTTATTTGATGTTCGCTCTCGTGATCAAAAGAAAAATAATGTGTGTAAATTCTTTGTTTCCGAAGAAATTTTACCTCAAACTTTATCTGTTTTACAAACACGTTCTACTCCAATTGGTGTAGAATTAGTGGTAGGTAATCATCAAGAATTTGATTTTTCAAATGAATTCTTTGGTGCTATTTTACAATATCCAGGAAAATATGGTCAGGTGTATGATTATGCTGATTTTATTACGAAAGCCAATGAAAAAGAAATAAAAGTTGCCGTAGCTGCTGATATCTTATCTTTAGTAAAATTAACACCTCCAGGTGAAATGGGAGCTGATGTAGTAGTAGGAACAACACAACGTTTTGGTATACCAATGGGTTATGGTGGTCCACATGCTGCTTATTTTGCTACCAAAGAAGAATACAAACGTTCCATGCCAGGTAGAATCATTGGTGTTTCTCAAGATGCAAATGGTAATAGAGCTTTGAGAATGGCTTTACAAACTCGTGAGCAACATATCAAAAGAGAAAAAGCAACTTCAAATATTTGTACCGCTCAAGTATTATTATCTGTTATGGCGGGTATGTTTGCAGTATATCATGGTCCAAAAGGATTACAATATATTGCAGATAAAGTACATGGAATGGCTTCTACTTTAGCAGAAGCATTAAATAAATTAGGCGTTTACCAAACCAATACCGCCTTCTTTGATACTTTAGTAGTTAAAGCAGATGCTAAAAAAGTAAAAGCAATAGCTGAAAAACATGAAATCAATTTCTATTACATAGACGAAGAAACGATTTCAATTTCTCTAAATGAAACCATTTTATTTACAGATGTGAATGAAGTGATTGCTGTTTTTGCTGAAGCCCTTAGCAAAGAAGCTTTTGAAGTAAGTGAATATGCATTAGAAAATAATTACCCAATGCACTTGAACCGTAAATCAGAGTTTTTAACACATGAAGTGTTTAACAAATACCACTCTGAAACGAGTTTGATGCGTTATATCAAAAAATTAGAACGTAAAGATTTAGCTTTAAACCATTCTATGATTTCGTTAGGTTCTTGTACCATGAAATTGAATGCTGCAGCTGAAATGTTACCTTTAAGTATGCCCTATTGGAATACCATTCATCCATTTGCTCCATTAGATCAAGTGGAAGGATATACCAAAATGCTTAAAAAATTAGAACACCAATTAAGTGTGATTACTGGATTTGCTGGTACTACTTTACAACCTAACTCAGGTGCACAAGGTGAATATGCTGGTTTAATGGCAATTCGTGCATACCATCTTTCACGTGGAGACAAAGAAAGAAATGTTTGTTTAATTCCGGCTTCTGCTCATGGAACTAATCCTGCTTCTGCTGCAATGGCAGGCATGCAAATTATCGTGACCAAAACCATGGAAAACGGTAATATTGATGTAGAAGATGTAAGAGAAAAAGCAATTCAATATAAAGATCAGTTATCGTGTTTAATGGTAACCTATCCTTCTACACATGGTGTATTTGAAAGCGCTATTAAAGAAATTACTCAAATCATCCATGATAATGGCGGTTTAGTATATATGGATGGTGCCAACATGAATGCTCAAGTAGGGTTAACCAATCCTGCTACTATTGGTGCCGATGTTTGTCACTTGAACCTTCATAAAACTTTTGCTATTCCTCATGGTGGTGGAGGTCCTGGAGTAGGTCCAATTTGTGTAAACGAAAAACTATTACCGTTCTTACCAAGTAATCCGTTTGTAGCGGTGGGTGGAGAACAGGCAATTACTGCTATTTCTGGAGCACCTTATGGTTCTGCTTTAGTGTGTTTAATTTCGTATGGCTACATTTGTATGTTAGGAGCTGAAGGAGTAACCAATGCTACTAAATATGCGATTTTAAATGCCAACTACATGAAAGCACGTTTAGAAGCACACTACCCTATTTTATATTCAGGTGAAAAAGGAAGAGCTGCTCACGAAATGATTTTAGATTGTAGAGCATTTAAAGCAAAAGGTATAGAAGTAACGGATATTGCTAAACGTTTAATGGATTATGGATTCCATGCTCCAACGGTTTCTTTCCCAGTAGCAGGTACTTTAATGGTAGAGCCAACAGAATCTGAAGATGTAGCGGAACTAGACCGTTTTTGTGACGCCATGATTGCCATTCGTCAAGAAATTGAAGAAGCAACAGCAGAAGAACCAAACAATGTTCTAAAAAATGCACCGCATACCTTAGCAATGTTAACCGCTGATACTTGGAGTTTACCTTATACAAGAGAGAAAGCAGCTTATCCATTGGAATACATTGCTGAAAATAAATTTTGGCCTAGTGTACGTCGCGTAGATGAGACCTATGGCGATCGAAATTTAATTTGTAGCTGTGCGCCTATTGAAGCGTATATGTAGAATAGTGATTAATGACTAAATAATTAAATTTAGACAGTAATCTAACCTTATAATTGTCATTTCGAATAAAGTTGAGTGCTCTTTATCCCATAAGAAACTCCTTTTCTTCGAAATGACTTTTTTTTAGTCCTACCCTTTTTTATTTTTACCCTATGAATATGAAAGACATAGCTACTAGAGAAGATCTTCTGTTCCTTATGCAAAAGTTTTATGACAAACTTTTAGCGGATGATGAAATAAATTTTTTCTTTACCAAAATAACGCACACCGACCAACATTTACCGCATCATTTTGAAATCTTAGCCACTTTTTGGGAGCAATCTCTGTTTATGAAAGGAGGTTATACAAACAATATGTTCCAAATGCATAAAGAGGTACATCACAAACATGCCTTTACAAAAACGCATTTTGACATTTGGCTCCATCATTTTTACACAACTATCGATGCTCATTTTAAAGGAAAAGTAGCCGAACAAATGAAGACCAACGCTTTAAGTATGGCAACCGTAATGCAAATTAAATTGCAATAAAAAAATAATTCTCAAAGATTCATTAATACCGCAACGCTTCCTTGGAATAGCTTTTAGCTTTTACCTACTAGCAAAAAGGATATAATTACAAGCTTTAGGGTTATTAGTAACAGCTTTTAGCTGCTTCATACTAGCTTTTTGATTCTAATTTAGAGCAAAAAGCTTCTTTCGAATACCTTTTTGGTTCTAAGGAATAGCTCAAAGGTTATTTTTTAAAGCTTTTAGCTTCTAACCAATAGCTTTTAGCTTCTTTCAATGAACTAAACCTTTAGCAATACTACCATTTAGACCACATGCAACAGCTTTTTACTACAAGCATAAAAAAAGACCCCAATTATTGGAGTCTTTATTTTGGAATGATAGCAATGCTTATTCTGCCTTATTCGTATTGATTTTTTTACCTCGTTTAATAAATCGTTGACTTAAATCTTCATAAATAGGTTTTGCTGTAACAATACCTTTGCTATTCGCTTCTTTAACTTGACCATAGTATAACATGGCTGCCTGTAAAGCTTCACTTCCTGCTAACATTATGGTATCGTTCACATCAGCGGCTAATTGATTCGCTAAATTCACAATAGGATTTAAAACAGTTACAACGGCTTCATCTTTTAGAAATTCATCCTTATCCATATAAGAAGGAACAAATTCTGGATTGGTATCTACATAAGATTTTGTTTTTTGAACAGTAGCGACAGTTTTGTCTCCCATTTTAAATAAAGAAATACGTTCTTCCATTGTTAAACCTTGTAAATAAGGAGATAAAGCTGTTTTACACTCTTGTAGTTTTTGTGTTACTGTATCAATTACCGCCTGTGGAATTTCGATACTAATTTGATTTTTTGCATTCATGTTTTTAAAATTAATTGTTTATAATCCCAAAACATTACAAGTTATGTACCAAAAAACACGATTACCTATCAATAGTCTTTCGTTTTAACATTTTTACAGAAATATATTTAACCAAACAACTGATTTATTGTTGTTTATTATTTTTAAAAAAAATAAAATTTAACGAAGTACATAGTTTTATTGTAATGGTTTCATTATTTAAAAATTACTAGTCGTAATTTGTGTATAAAAAAACAACTCCTAATGGAGTTGCTTTTCAAAACATATCTATAAAATAAACACAATAAAATTCTTCCGTTTTGTTTTATATATTTTAAAGAATTTGTTTGGTATACGTTTCAGTTATGATGTTTGTAATTGTAGTTTCTGTTCCATTAGTTGTAACTGAAATCTTTTTTACCACAAGAGTTGTTTCATTTACACTTATGATTTCATACGTCATTTTATACGTCTCATCTGAATTTTTGAATTCCATTTTTGAATTAGCAATAGTATATTGATAGGTCTCTGTATTTTCTCCACAAACAAAACCATTTCCATTATATATGGTATTTCCTATTGTAAATGAACCATTCCCATTCGCTTCTAACACTATTTTATTTCGTCCATTTTCGCATCCAGAGATAGCAATTGTATTATTGTCTGCATCTTTTTTAGAACTTAATATCCATGTAGCATGGTATTTTGAAAAATCTTCAGTATTAGTTGTTGTATCATCATCTTTAGAACATGATACTAAAATTAATCCCATAAGAAACCATACAAAAATTATTTTTTTCATTTTTATTTATTTTTAAATTAACCTTGTTTTTAATGAATAGCTTATTATTGTTTTATTATTTTCTTTACAATCGCATCACCGTCAATTGTTGTTGCCTTTAACACATACAAACCAGTTGATAAACGAGACATATCCATATTGTTATCAATTACATTTATTGGTATTTTTTGTCCAGTAATAGTGTACAATTCAATTCTTGCCAATTCTTTCTTGGACTGAATTGCTACTATATTTTGTGCCGGATTGGGGTATACAGAGATTAGTGAAGTAATTTGGAAATCATCACTACCTAATGCTGCACAATCATCACTATAGTTCGCTGTTACATCTTTATCCCAAGTTCCATTGGATGGTGGTGTAAAAGCAGCGTCAATTTGAATACAAGTTAGACTAGAATTGTTAGTAGCATTAAAGCCTTGTATCATGGCATTATTTCCATTGGCTAAATTCAAAATAGTCATTTGATTATCAGAACACTGCAAATATAAAATATCATTATTTTGGCTTATATCTAAGCTTGTTAATTGATTCAAATTACAATATAATGATTGTAAATTTGTATTAGTAGAAACATCCAAAGCACTAATTGAATTGGAATCACAATTTAAATTCACCAAAACAAGATTTGCAGATACATTTAAGCCTGTTAACTGATTGTCATAACACCCTAAAAGCAATAAGGATGTATTATTAGAAACATCTAATACCGTTAATTGATTTTGAAAACAATACAAATTTTCTAGATTTATATTTTGACTCACATCTAGATTTAATAAACCATTATTTCCACAATTTAGTGTTACCAATGCCGCATTTTGAGAAATATCAAGAGATGTTAATTGATTATTAGCTACTAGTAATCCTGTTAAAGAAGTAAAAGTTTCAATTCCTGTTAAATCTGCTATATTTAAATTATTACAATTTAGATTTCCAGTGAATGCCTGTGCTTCACCACATTGAATTTCAGTATCTCCATTGGTATTAATGGCTGTATTATTAACTAAATAATTTTTAAAATTGGTATCTGGAATATTTACAATACAAGCATTGGGTTGCTCTAATTTAATAACATAAACGTCATTCCCAGTTGTACTGTTATTAGGCACTGTACTATTTGAAAAAGGATTTATCGCAAAGTTGCCACTAGCCGTATACCCAGACATATATACATTATAATTATCATCTACTGAAATTCCCCATGCATCATCGTTATCCATTGATTTTAAACTACCACCCCATAAATAAGTTCCTGCATCATCATAACTCGCAATATAAGAGTCTTTCGCTCCAAAACTAGAAATAGAAGCACTTGAGGTAGGATTTAAATATACTAAACTCGTAAAGGTTCCCGAAGTATATACACGCTCCGGATTTCCTTTTACGGCAATACTTGAACCTCTATTATCGGAACCCGTTGTACCTCTAATTTGTTTCACCCAAACAAAAGTCGAGCTTGACGTATATTTAGCTACAAAAGAATCAATACTTCCTGTACGGTTCAATATATCTCCACCACCTGAACCTGTAGTGTTAAAATCAGCTTGAGGTCCTGCAAAATAACCCGTTACATAAATATTATTATTGGCTGAAGCTACATCCAAAACAGTATCATTTGAGGAGGAACCCAATGATCTTGCCCAAGAAAAATTACCATTACTAGCTTCCAGCACTTGAATAAAGCCAGTAGTTGTTGAATTACTGTTACTATACAATAAATTGCTTGCCGCTCCTGGATTAAAATCTACTGAGGTACCTATAAAACTACCTACTGTTACTACTTTATCATCATCCGTAAGTGTTATTCCATAAGGAATTTCATCATAACCTGCTCCTGTAGTATTTGACCACATTCTTTCTCCATTCGCATTGTATTTGGCTACAAAAAAATCATAGTTCGTTGAAGCCCCAGCACGAGTTAGTGTTGTCCAAGTACTATTTAAACCTCCTAAGGTAGCTGTTGCTGTATTAAAAAAACCAGCTGTATAAAGATTTCCTGATGCATCAGTGGTAATACCTAAAAAACCTTCGGTTCCACCTCCAGAAAGATCCAGCACCCATTGCAGCGTTCCAGTCGCATCCATTTTTAACAAAAAACCATCATAACCACCATTACTACTAAAACCTCCAAAACCAGTAAAGGTTACCGCATTTTGAAAACGTCCACCTACATAAATATTTCCCGAATTATCTACTGCAATTCTTTGTCCAAAATCAATTCCTGTTCCACCATACGTTCGTACCCAACTTAAAGCACCTGAAGTATCTAATTTTAAAATAAAAATATCCCTACCACCAGTTGCATTAGCCGTTTCATTTGAAGTTCCAGCACCTGGACCAAAATCAACCGTACCAGAATATTCACCTGTCAAATAAACATTTCCAAAGGCATCAGTAGCATTATCATAGACATATAAATTTTGGTTGTTTCCAAACATTCTTCCCCAAGCATAATTAGGAGTTTGTGCATTTGTAAAATAGAAAGCAACCAAAGAAAGGAGCAGTAGTATTTTTTTCATAATAAAGTATTTTAGAATTTTAAGTCAAAAGTAGCTTTGGTAAACAATAAAATGAAGCACCAACTTCTGAATGAATTATTTGGGCTTCTAAACAGAAAAGCGACTCAAGAGTCGCTTTCAAATTAAACTTAAAAAAACAAATTATTCCTTCATTACCCTACTAGTCATTATCTTACCCGTTACAGTAGATGCTTTTACGAAATAGTATCCTTTTGGTAATTCAGACATATCAATTGTATTATTTACTTGCGGAACTGCTATTTTTTGTCCTGTAAGGGTATAAATAGCAACTTCATCTAAAGCTTCAACTGATTCAATAGTTACATTATTTTTTACAGGATTAGGATACAAAACAAATGAAACAGTAGTGTTAAATGAGGCAGTAGACAAAGTAGGTT
Organism: Flavobacteriaceae bacterium; assembly: GCA_002862755.1. Taxonomy (GTDB): domain Bacteria; phylum Bacteroidota; class Bacteroidia; order Flavobacteriales; family Flavobacteriaceae; genus Flavobacterium. The sequence goes on from PKDY01000055.1 coordinate 75,700, forward strand.
GTGCTAATTTTGTGATAAAAACATCACTACTTCCGTTAACATTACCCGTTACTAATTGATCTCCAGCATAAGGAAGCGGATTCAAATCGAATTGAGTAGCTGTAAAATGTCCGGCAATTAAAATATTATAATTATCATCTACATGTACACCCCACGCATCATCATTATTATTACTATTAGTAAAAGATGTTCCCCAACTGTAATCTCCATTGGCATCTAATCTTGCCAAGAAGATATCACTAGTTCCAGCTGTACTACCATAATTCGGCACACTAACAGTTGTTGCTGAAGGATCTAAATCCAAACCTCCAAAACTATTATAGGTCCCAATGACATATATATTCCCTAAATTATCCACATCAATACCACTCCCTTGTTCATTTGTTCCAGATCCAATCCCTTGAAAAGATTTCACCCATTGATAATTTCCTGCACTATCATATTTTGCGACAAAAGCATCAAACCCAGAACCGCCATTAGAATTCGCAATAACACCCGGACTGAAATTAGCAGAAGTTCCTGCAAATCTTCCAGTAACATAAACATTGTTTCCACTATCGAAAGCAGCATCATAGGAAGCGCAAGCCGCAGTAGAATTTCCAAACGCTTTTGCGAAAATAAATCCCGCTGAAGAATCAACAACATATAAAAGACCTGAATCTGCATTACCTACAGAACTTAAATTATAAATGGAAGCGCCAGCCGTATCAAAATCGATAATACCTCTAAAATAACCGGTTACAGCAACTTTAGTTTCATCATCAGAAAGTGTAACACTATATCCAATATCATTTGAATTGCTTCCAAACTTATGTGCCCAAACAGTTGCACCCGTACTTGACAACTTCATCAATAAAAAATCATAAAATCCTTGCGCCGCATTTCCAAAATTAGATATCGTTCCAGGACCTAATTCAGCGGTTCCTCCTTTATAACTAGCCGTTGCATAAACATTTCCATTACTATCTACATCTAGACCTACAAAAAAATCTGTACTAGCGCTAGCCACTCGTTTGTACCAAACTGGAGTTCCGGTAGTATCCATTTTCAATAAAAATCCGTCATAATCTCCAGAGTTTGAAGCAGTACCTGCTGGAGCAAAAGAGATAGAGGCACTTTGATATCTTCCTCCTACATATACATTCTGAAAATCATCTACTACCACTCTAGAGATCAGTTCCATACCTGTTCCTCCAAAAGTTTTAACCCAAACAAAATTCCCTTGCGTATTTAATTTTAAAACAAAGGCATCATTTTGACCAGCAGCAGTTCTATTTTCAACACCAGTTGCATCTGGGTCAAAATCGATGGTTCCTACAAATTCACCAACAAGGTAAACATTCCCACTAGAATCGAAAGCATTATCCCAAACTTTAATATCATTTAAACCGCCAAGATGCTTTCCCCAATCAAAAGAAGGCGTTTGAGAAAATACTTGATACGTAAGGAATAATGCAAATAGTAAACTTTTTTTCATAATCGAGTAAATTTAATTTTACATCAAAAATAATCTCTTATGAATGTCGCTAAAAGCGTCAACTTCTGAATGGAGTATATCAACTTCTAAAACATCAGAACATAATAGAAAACAAAAACAAAGCGATGCAAGTATATAAAACAAACAAGGTTATTTCAAGTCGGTAATTCTCAAAAAAGTCTTTCATGTAAGGTTAATTTAATTCGCTAATAATTTTTAAAAGTTCGTCTTTTTTATCTTTAGACACCGGTACTAAAAATTTATTTTCTAGTTCAATGTAAGTTCCTTCTTTCTTAACTAATTTTTGCAAATATTGTAAATTGACTAAATATGAACGGTGAGGTTTATAGAACATCTCTTTACTTTCCAATAAATCTGTAAAATACTTTAAAGGTTTGCTAATTAGCATTTTCTTTTCATTTTTCAAATAAAATTGGGTATACATACTATCTGCTTCTAGAAGGAAAATATCTTCTAGTTTTACAAACAACACACCATCTTCCACAGGTAAAGCCAATTTGTTAAATTTCTCAGAGGATAGTGCTTTTTTGAGTTCTGTTAAACGTTGTTGCACCTGATTTTGTTCGAGTGCTTTCTTTGCTTTTTCAACAGCTTCTTTCACTTTATTAGGGCGAAGCGGTTTTAATAAATAATCGATTGCTGAAAACTCAAACGCTTGAATGGCATAATCACTATAAGCCGTTGTAAAAATAACTTCAAAAGTAATATCATTAATATCTAAAAACTCAAACAACTGAAGACCGGAATGTTGTGGCATTTCAATATCCAAAAAAACAATACTTATTTCTTCTCTCTTAATGATTTCAATACCTTTTAATAGATTTTCTGCCTGAAAGATTTCTTCAATTTCACTGCAATATTCACTTATAATAGTATGCAAAAGCGATCTCGCTTTACTTTCATCATCAATAATTACAACTTTCATTATGCTTTATTTTAATCTATTTTTAATTTAAAATTGGAATAGTCACTACAACCCTTGTTCCCAAAGACTGACTATTTTCGTCAAATAAATCTTCAATTTCCAATCCAATTTTTTGACCAATATTTTGATTTAACAATTGCAATCTGTTATGGCTCGCTTCAGTTGCAAATGATTTATGTTTTCTATTTTTATTAATTTCTTGACTGGCTTTTCTTCCAATTCCATTATCTGTAATGATGCATTTTAGAACTGTTCCTTTTTCAAGAACAAATTGAATATCTATATATTTCGCACCTTCTTTATGTAACAAGCCATGTTTAATTGCATTTTCCACAAAAGGTTGAATTAAAAAAGATGGTATTTGTATGCTGTCGATATCCAAACTCTCCTTATAAGTAACCTGATAATCAAACTCATTTTCAAAGCGTACTTTTTCTAATTTCAAATAGAGCTCTAAAGTATCTATTTCATCTCTAAGGGTAATATAATCTTCTTGACTGTATTGCAAATAGCTTCGCATTAAATCAGCAAAATCTCCTAAATAATTGGATGCTAATTCTTTTTTATTTTGTAAAATAAACTCTTGAATGCTGTTTAATGCATTAAACATAAAATGAGGATTCATTTGTGATTTTAAAGCTGTAAGCTTTGATTTATTTAACTCTTGAATGTATTTTTCTTTTTCAATTTCCTCATTTTTTTTACGCATCAAATAACGAATTCGTGCTCTATAGTACATTACAACGCTACATGTCATGAATAGAATTGCACCCACAATAAATTGCCATTTTTTCCAAAAAACCGTTTCTACTTCAAAACAAAAGGTTTCCATTTGATTGGAAACTTGCGAATCATCTTTAAGTTTCACCCTAAACTCATATTTCCCAGCTGGTAATTTTGTAAATTTTATAGTATTGTTATTATAATCGGTTGTATACCAATTTTCATCATATCCTTTCAATTGATATACATATTTCAAATTCCTTTTATCTTTATGTGTTACTGAAAATAGGCTAAATTCTATGGTATTTTCAGTAGAAGACAAAAATTCATTGGTTCCAATTTTTTTAAATCCGTTTACAATTACATTATCAATTTTAAGGGTTGGTAAAATTCTGGAAACATTAATATCATCAAAATTGAATCTCTGAATTCCTTTAGAAGTAATTACGTAGATTTGGTTATCCAAAATTTCAAAATCAAAAATAGCATTCGATAATAAACCTTCCGATTTAGTAAAGTTTTTAAACGTCTTTTTTCTCAAATCATACTTCTGCAAACCTTCATTGGTAGAAACAAAAACACAACCTTTATCATATACAAGCTTTAATACATTATTAGATAAAAGTTGATTTTTGGTTGTAATTTTACTTATTAATTGGTCTTTTTCAAATATTAAAATCCCACTAGAAGAAGCCACCCAAACTTGATTTTCAACTCTTATTATATGAGATGCAAAAACCGTTTGCCCATCTACTTTAAGCTTAGAAAAAGTTTTATTTTTAAAAGTTTCCAATCCTGTAGAAGAACCTATCCAAAGTATTTTATTTTTTTCATCATTGAATACCGCATAACTTCTCACACTGTAATTTAAATTTTGTCCATCTAACTTTTCATCTAAATAATACAATCCTGAACGCGTCACAAAATAAATAGAATCGGAAAGCTGATTTTGAAAAAAATCATATTTATTATAATTATTACTTGCTAAAAAATTAAGATGCGCTCCATCGTAAATTTGACCGTTTACAAAAAAGAAATCTGACTTGGGTACATATTTTAAAAACTCAATTTTTTTCTGATTTTTGAGTTCAATTGTAATGTCGTCTTTATTTAATTTGTATATCGTTCCTTTGGTACCTCCAAAATAAATATTGTTGTCTTTCTTTGTGATTTTCTTTAAATCGTCTTTTTCCAACAAATCATTATTTGTATAATCAATTACATTTAAATTAGGAATTAGTACAATTCCCTTTCCAAAAGTACACAGCCAAAAATTACCTTCCGTATCTTCTAAATAAGAGGATATGAAATAATCTTTAAATAAAAGTTTGTTGTTGTATAATGGATTTCCGTTTAAAGTAAAACAGTACACCCCATTTTTAGAACTGGTTAGCCAAACCAAATCCTTTTTTTTAGAAAGTAGAGCCGTGTAATAAATCGACTTATCATTACTAACATTAAAATCAACAACAGTATACTCTTTTTCTTGTTGCACTAATGCTTTTGGTTCTAAGTTTACAAATAGTGCGATTTCATTAGTAAAAGTAATTTCAGGCTTTAATAGATTAGTAGATATCTGAGGTAATTTCGGTTCAATTACTTTAAGTTGATTATTAAAATACTGAAAAAGCTTTTGGTTTTCAGAGAAAAATAATTGTCCTTGTGCATTCTTTACTATTTGACAAGCACTCTCCTTTTGATACTTATAAATTAACTCAACTTGCTTATTTTTTTTTATTTTTAATAAGGCATTTACAGACACTAAAAGTGCATTATCAGTATCAAAACTTATGTAAATAACACTGGAAATATATTCCTTTGGAATTTGCCAATACAATTCTAACTCCCCTTTAAAAATTCTAAAAATTTGTCCGCTGAGATTGTAACAATAAATCATCCCATTATTGTCTTTGGTTAAACCAAAAAGAGACAAATCTTTAACGATAGCGCTCGAGACAACGTTAAAATGCAATCCGTCATAGTGGTACAAACCATTATTAGTAGATAGCCACACGGTATTATCCTCATCTTGAATGATACTATAGATATTTACACCCGCTAACTCTTCTTCACCAATTATAATATGTGAAGGCTGTTGTGCAAAGCAGGCATATGTTAGTAATAGAAAAAAAAGTAGTTTATTTTTCATTCATTCATTAATTACATCAAAAATACAGTTTTGACAAATTACTTTTAGCTATAAACTTTTAAAAATGCGTTTTGAGTTTCTGAAATCGATAGTTTTGATCCATTACGAATTATATATTTTCCGACAACAGCAGCATTAAATCACATTGCAATAACAATATCATAATTTTTAAAGCCTATTTTGACAATTTCACAATTTATTGCAATAACTACAACGTTTTAGATGCTTTTTAAGAAATAATCTATAATTTCGTACTGTTAACCCAATAGAACACCATGAATATAAAAATAACTGGATCTGGAAGTTATATTCCTACCGAAATTGTATCCAATATTGATTTTGCAAAGCACGTTTTCCTAAATGATGATGGAACTCCATTTCCGCATCCTAATGATGTAGTTGCCCAAAAATTTTTAGAGATAACCGGAATTCAAGAAAGACGTTATGTAACTTCTGACTTAAACACTTCTGACATTGCTACTATAGCTGCAAAAAAAGCCATTGAAGAAGCGCAAATTGACCCTGAAACACTAGATTACATCATATTTGCACACAATTTTGGTAATGTAAAAAATGGAGCCATACAAGCAGACACCTTACCGAGTTTAGCGACAAGAGTAAAATTTGATTTACGTATTAAAAATCCAAAATGCGTTGCTTACGATATGCTTTTTGGTTGTCCTGGTTGGGTTGAAGGAGTTATCCAAGCCAAAGCTTTCATTCAATCGGGTATGGCAAAAAAATGCTTGGTTATTGGAGCAGAAACACTTTCCAGAGTCGTAGATTTACACGATAGAGATTCTATGATTTATTCAGATGGCGCTGGAGCTACTATTGTAGAAGCAACAGAAGAAGAAGGTGGTATTTTAGCTCATGAAACTGCTAGTTTTACGTATGATGAAGCCTACTATTTGTTTTTTGGAAATTCATTTAATAAGACACATGATCCTGACGTTCGCTATATTAAAATGCACGGTCGTAAAATTTATGAATTTGCATTAAGTAATGTTCCCAAAGCAATGGCTGCTTGTTTAGATGCGAGCGGAATTGGAATTGATGAAGTAAAAAAAGTATTAATTCATCAAGCTAATGAAAAAATGGATGAAGCTATTATTCATCGTTTTTACAAATTATATAAAAAAACGCCACCTGAAGGAGTAATGCCAATGAGTATTCATAAATTAGGAAATTCAAGTGTAGCAACTGTCCCCACTTTATATGACTTACTTAGTAAAGGAGAGTTAGAAGGACATGAACTAAAAAAAGGAGATGTTATCATTTTTGCATCAGTAGGAGCTGGAATGAATATTAATGCGATTGTATATCGAATGTAAAATAAAAAAGGGGTTGTTCTTTACAACCCCTTTTCATTATTCATTTTTATACACTTTCCCACCTTTCATCACAAAAGCAACCTTTCCCATTACTTCTATATTTTTAGTAGGATCGCCATCAACTGCAATAATGTCTGCCAATTTTCCCTTTTCTATAGCGCCCAAATTTTCGGATTGTCCTAACAAATCAGATGCATTTAAAGTTGCTGTTTGTAAAATTTCCATAAAAGGCATCCCAACTTCATGCATGTAAATAAATTCTCTCCAATTGTCTCCATGAGCAAACACTCCTGCATCGGTTCCAAAGGCTATTTTTACACCATACTTGTAGGCACGTTCAAAAGTATTTTGAATTTTAGGACCAATGGCCAATGCTTTTGGAACTACTATTTCTGGATAATAATTCGGAATTTTAGCAAATTGTCCTACTGCTTTTCCAGCCGTTACCGTAGGTACTAAATACGTTCCATGTTCTTTCATCAATTGCATGACTTCTTCACTCATATAAGTACCGTGTTCAATAGAATGAACCCCACCAATAACCGCTCTTTTCATAGCCTCTTCTCCATGACAATGTGCAGCTACTTTAAAACCATAATCATTAGCAGTACTTACAATAGCTTGAATTTCTTCAATCGTAAACTGAGAATTTTCTCCACTTTTTGCTACACTTAAAACACCACCTGAAGCCGTTATTTTAATTAAATCGCTTCCATCTTTATAGCGTTGTCTTACTGCCTTTACACATTCATCAACTCCATTAGCCACTCCTGATTCTGGGCCAGGATTCCCCATTAAATCACTTCGATAACCATTCGTAGGATCGGCATGTCCACCAGTTGAAGCTATTGATTTTCCAGCAGTAAAAACTCTTGGCCCTTTTACTAAATCTGCATTGATTGCTCTTCTAAGTGCAATATTAACATTGGTTCCACCTAAATCTCTAACCGTAGTAAAACCAGTTAATAAAGTCTTTTCAGCATAACCTACGGAACGATACGCAATATCTGCTTCGTTCAATGTAAATTCTTCCAAATATTGCTTGGGATTCGTTTCATGCTCCAAATGCACGTGCATGTCTATTAAGCCAGGCATAACTGTTTTAGTAGACAAATCTAAAAAAGTATCGTTCTTCCCAACTGTTACATTTTTATCAGTTACACTTTCAATTCTATCACCCACGATAACAATGCTGATATTATTTAAAATGGCACCCTTTTTTACATCTACAAATTTACCACAGCGTAGAATTGTTTTATTTTGTGCCAATGCAATCGTGACCGTCATAAGCAAGATAACAGAAATTATTTTTTTCATTTTTGAAGTATTTGATAGGTTTAAAAATACAAAAAAAGAAGTTGCTATAATAATCATTTTAAAAGCATTGAATTCTTTGTAACTTTACAGCGAATATTTTTAAATTCATGAACAAAATAAAACTGTTCCTCATAAAATTATGTACGAGAAAACCTATCCCAATAAACGCTTTAAACTTACTTTAGAATTTCTAAAAAAACATATTACTACTTCTGAAACTATATTGGATTTAGGAGTACCCAATCCTTTTTCTAAGATTATGCAAACCAATGGATATACTGTTATCAATACCAGAGGAGAAGATGTAGATAAAGATCAAAGTACCTTACAAAAGGAGACGTACAGTGTTTTTACGGCTTTTGAAATCTTTGAACATTTACTAAATCCTTATACCGTTTTAGAAAATGTTACTTGTGATAAAATTTTAATTTCTATTCCGATGCGCTTATGGTTTTCAGCAGCTTATAGAAGCAAAACGGATGCTTGGGACAGACATTATCATGAATTTGAAGACTGGCAACTTGATTGGTTGCTTGAAAAAACAAGATTTAAAATTATTGACCGTATTCAATTTACGCATCCTGTAAAAAAGATAGGTTTTAGACCTTTATTACGTTTTTTTACACCAAGATATTATTTGGTATATGCAGAAAGAGTGAAATAATACAATTTATTTGAGATGAAGTATCAAATTATTATTCCCGCACACAATGAAGAACAGTTTATAGGTTTAACCTTAGCTTCTTTAGTACAACAAACACTCCTCCCAAAAAATATTTTGGTGGTGAATGATACTTCTACAGATGGTACTCAAAAAATTATTGATCAATTTTGCTTTACTTATCCAAACATCATTTCTTCTGTTACCATACAATCAGAAGCTATTCATTTACCAGGAAGTAAAGTAATTAATGCGTTTAATTTTGGATTGCAATTTATTTCAGATGACTACGACGTCTTAGTTAAAGCAGATGCTGATTTGATTTTTCCTTCCCATTATTTTGAAAACATAATCCAACACTTTGAAGCCGATGACACGGTTGGCATGGCGGGCGGGTTTGCTTATATTGAACGTAATGGAACTTGGATTTTAGAAAACCTAACCGACAAAGATCATATTAGAGGTGCTTTTAAAGCCTATCGCAAAAACACTTTTAAAGAAATAGGAGGTTTAAAACCCGCTATGGGTTGGGATACAGTAGACGAGTTACTTTGTAAGTATTACAACTGGAAAGTAGTTACCAATCCAAACTTGCAGGTAAAACATTTGAAACCTACAGGAGCCAATTACAACAAAGCGTCTCGTTACAAACAAGGTGAAGCATTTTACAGTTTAGGATATGGTTTTTTAATTACTTCAATAGCCTCTTTAAAATTGGCTTTACGAAAAGGAAAACCTTTATTATTTCTAGATTACATCAAAGGGTTTTGGAAAGCCAAAAAAGCCAAAAAAGAATTATTAGTTACCTCAGACCAAGCGCAGTTTATTAGAAATTATCGTTGGAAAAAGATGAAAGAAAAAATTTTTGATTGATATTGGAAATTGCGTTAGTGATGGAAACGGCATCCTTTTGCTACATGAAAGGGAGCGAAAGATACAGTGTACAGCACGACCTGAAAGGGAACGCTCAAAAAAACTTACAACTTATCGCCTACAACTCACAACTTCTTATTATTTTAGCAGATATTTATAAACCATGATGCTAATTCGTTATTTATCCCAAATAGGAAGGTATTTCATTATGTTGAAAGAGGTTTTTAACAAACCTACCAAATGGAGCATGATGAAACAACTAATATTTAAAGAGATTGATGATTTAATAATAGATTCTTTAGGGATTGTTTCTTTCATTTCTTTTTTCGTAGGTGGAGTTGTAGCCATCCAAACAGCATTGAATTTAACCAATCCTTTAATACCAAAATATTTAATTGGTTTTGCCACTAGGCAATCGGTAATTTTAGAGTTTGCACCAACCTTTATTTCAGTAATTATGGCTGGAAAAATGGGCTCTTTCATTACATCAAGTATAGGAACCATGCGTGTTACAGAACAAATTGATGCTTTAGAAGTAATGGGAGTAAATTCTTTAAATTATTTGGTTTTCCCAAAAATAATTGCTTTGTTATTGTATCCTTTTGTGATTGGATTGAGTATGTTTTTAGGTGTTTTTGGCGGTTGGATTGCTGCCGTTTATGGCGGTTTTTCTTCTAGTGGAGAGTTTATAAACGGTATTCAAGTAGATTTTATTCCTTTTCATATTGTTTATGCTTTTATTAAAACGATTGTTTTTGCTATAATTTTAGCAACAATACCGTCTTTTCATGGTTTTTACATGAAAGGAGGAGCACTTGAAGTAGGAAAAGCAAGTACAGTTTCATTTGTTTGGACATCGGTAGTGATCATTTTAATGAATTATATTTTAACACAAATACTTTTAAGCTCATGATAGAAGTTAAGAATTTAGAAAAAACTTTTGGTGATCAAAAAGTATTAAAAGGAATTAGCACTCGTTTTGAAGCCGGACAA
>PKDY01000002.1 GCA_002862755.1 Flavobacteriaceae bacterium
TGGCCCTTCAGGGTTAGGTTTGAAATTGTGAGAGGAGCGCAGGAACCAAGCCAGCGGCGCGATATGAAGTACTGTGCATTTCCATATCTACACCAACATCCAACATTGGCAGTTTTTGTTTTCTGTAAACTTGTCTCTTCTTTTAGGTTGGGGCGGAACCGTCCAACCCAAAATGACTGGACGCAAACATCTTGCGGCCGAACGGCATGCAAGCAGCACCCTGAAGTGCAGCTATGACCAGAGGAAGCTACAACCGTGACATGGCCATGCTCGACAAGCTTGAGCATATCAGGGCCAACATGGCGTAAAAGAATCCACAACAACAGATGGTCAGGTTTCGGTTAAAGTAGGTGATAAAAACATCTTAAAGAAAAATCTAAATAAAGGTTTAAATGCCATTATTCATACTATAAAAGCCAATTATCCTGATACATACAAACAAGAATTAAGAGATTGGGGCTTTCAAAAAGAGAAATATTAAACTTTAACGTGTTATTTTAGTAAACAAAAATGTTTGCAAACTCAATTCCTATTATGGAATATAATAGGAATTTTTATTATGTATTGTCAGGTTGTCTTTTCTTTAGTATCAATACCTAAATAAAGTGGTCCATTTTTAAAATAGTTTTCATATAAATGTACTTTTGCAATCAACTTATTTCAGGGAGTTGCACGCTTTCAACTAACCACTAACAACTAACAACTTAACCCCAAATTAGGCATTCCCATTCCTTTTTCGTACCTTTGCACTTTATGATTTTGTTTATTTCGTATAAACATCTATTAAGATTCTATATGTAGAATCTTTCTTTTTAATCATTCGATTTGTAGTAGTTTACTGCATCTGGCCTTAGGAAAATCCTATACAGGCAACAAAATTTGAAATTGAGAATATAATGCACACGATAGATTATTTAATCTTTGTGGTTTACATGCTAGTGATGCTAGGTGTAGGCTTTTATTTTTACAAAAAAAACACCTCTTCAGAAGATTTTTACGTTAGCGGACGCAACATGAGTAGTTGGCACATTGGTTTATCAGTAGTGGCGACCGATGTAGGTGGTGGCTTTTCTATTGGTTTAGGAGGCTTAGGTTTTACCATGGGAATTTCGGGCTCTTGGATGTTGTTCACTGGTTTAATTGGGGCTTGGCTAAGTGCAGTTCTTTTAATTCCTAAAGTTAGTAAACTGGGACATCAACACAAATTTTTCACATTTCCCCAAATTTTCAATCATTTTTATACTCCAAAAGTAGCTTTATTGGCAGGAGTTATCTCTGCAATTGGTTACATTGGTTTTACGAGTTCTCAAGTTTTGGCTGGAGCCAAATTAGCCTCTGCAACTATTGCAGGTTTAGATTTGCAATGGGCACTTCTTATTATGGGAGCGATTGCTGTAATTTATACGGCTGTAGGTGGTTTAAAAGCGGTAATTTATACCGATACAATTCAGTGGATAATTTTAATTTCAGGATTAGTTTTTATTGGTATACCAATGGCTTATCATGCTGTAGGCGGTTATGATGCCATTCAATCTACTTTGGCTCCTGAATTTTTATCATTAACCAATGTAAGTTGGCACCAACTTCTAAACTGGGCGGTAACCATTATTCCTATTTGGTTTATTGGGATGACTTTGTACCAACGCATTTATGCTTGTAAAGATGAAAAGGAAGCGAAAAAAGCATGGTTTATTGCTGGTCTATTTGAATGGCCTATTATGGCATTTATGGGAGTTATCTTAGGAATGCTAGCCAAAGTGGCTGCCACACAAGGTATGTTTGATGGTATTGCCAATGCAACCACCATGGATAGCGAAATGGGATTACCCATTTTATTAAGTACAATTCTTCCTGTAGGTTTAATGGGATTAATGCTATCTTCTTACTTTTCCGCTATCTTATCCACTGCAGATAGTTGTTTGATGGCTGCTTCTGGTAATATCGTAACAGATATTATTGAAAAGTTTACCAAAAAAGAGTTTACAGAGAAAAAAATGCTTCAAGTTTCACAGTTGGTAACCTTATCAGTAGGTGTATTTGCTATTTTATTGGCTTCACAAATGCAAAACGTATTAGAATTAATGCTCTACTCTTACGCTTTTATGGTTTCAGGGTTATTTGTTCCTGTACTAGGAGCCTTATTCTGGAAAAAAAGTAATCCCACAGCTGCTTTCTGGAGTATGTTATTAGGTGGTTCAACAACTATCGGATTAATTTTATCTAAAAACAAACTTCCGTTTAACTATACGCTACCTAAAGAATTAGATGCAAATATTTTTGGTATTAGTATTTCGTTAGTCACTTTTCTACTTTTATCCAACTATTATCATAAAAAATCATTGTCAATATAAAAAAAAGAAACTATGGAATTTAAAATAATTACTCCAGAAACAGGAGAACATAAAAAATACAATCATCAAACCATTGCTCAGTTTTTATTTACACATTTAGAGCAATATGGCGATAAAATAGAAGATATTTTAAAATGCATTGATTATGCTATGAACCCTGAAAAAGGTGGTACCATTATCGTAGGTTTGGACGAAGAAAAAATAGTGGGAGTCGTTATCCTAAATAATACTGGAATGGGTGGTTTTATTCCTGAAAATATTTTGGTATACATAGCCGTCGATAACAGTCAACGTGGTAAAGGCTATGGCAAACAATTGATGCAAAAAGCAATTGAAACAGCTCAAGGTGATATTGCTTTACATGTGGAACCTGATAATCCAGCCAAAATTTTATATGAAAAATTAGGTTTTACCAATAAATATCTAGAAATGCGTTTAACCAAAGCTTAAATTGTGGAGACACTTATTCAATTTAGAAAAGAGTTACATCGCTATCCAGAAATTTCAGGAAAGGAAACCCAAACAGCACAACGTATACTTGATTTTTTGTCAGAATACAAACCTGATGAAGTAATTACACATTTGGGTGGTGAAGGCATACTAGCGGTTTACCAAGGCAAAACAAAAGGCAAAACCGTATTGTTTCGTTGTGAATTAGACGCTTTACCCATTACTGAAATCAATACATTCGAACATCAATCCATCTATTCTGGAGTTTCTCATAAATGTGGCCACGACGGGCACATGGCTATTTTATGTGGTTTGGCAAGAGAATTAACGTTACAACCTCTTGAAAAAGGAACTGTATTATTGTTATTTCAACCCTCTGAAGAAGAAGGCAATGGGGCCAAAAGTGTATTGGAGGATCCAAAATTCAAAAATATCCAACCCGATTTTGCTTTTGCTTTACACAATCTTCCAGGATATCCAAAACACCAAATTGTAGTTAAAGAAGGTACATTTACTTGTGCCGTTCATAGCATGATTATTCAGCTCAACGGAAAAACTGCTCATGCGGGAGAACCTGAAAAAGGGATAAATCCAGCCTTAGCGATTGCTCAAATTATAAATCGCTTTAATGCAAAAATAAATACAGATGTATGTTCGAATGCGTATTGCCTGATTACCCCAATTCATATTACTATGGGCAAAAAAGCCTATGGAGTTTCAGCAGGTTACGGTGAAGTACATTTTACAGTGAGAAGTAACAGCAATTTGAACATGAAAAAGATAGCCGAAGATTTAGAAGATGAAACACATGCAATTGCTACTTCTTTTGGTTTAAAAAGCCAAATACACTGGACACAAAGCTTTCAAGCCAATGAAAATGATTCAAAAGCAGTTCAGTATATAAAGAACGCTGCAACTACATTGGGAAATAACCTAATCGAAAAAGAAGTTCCTTTTACTTTTGGTGAAGATTTTGGTTGGTTTACCCAAAAATTTAAAGGAGCCATGCTCGGATTAGGTGCTGGTGAAGCAACACCCGCTTTACACAACCCTGATTATGATTTCCCAGATGATATTATACCAACAGGTATTCAATTGTTTTATCAAATCGCTAAAGAAGTACTGGATGCATAAAAATTCGGTTATAGAAATTAGTCAAAAAGCGCATAAAAAGAATATCGATTTTTTACAGAAAATCTTCGGTAAAAAAATGATTCTTTCTTCTGTAGTAAAAGGCAATGCTTATGGTCATGGTTTAGCAGAATTTGTACAAATGGCGTTTGATAATGGTATCCAACATTTTTCTGTTTTTGATGTGGAAGAAGCAAAAATAGTTTTTGAAACCCTTCAAAACAAAGTAACGATACTTATCATGGGGTTTGTAGCCGATGAAGATATGGAATGGGTGATTCAAAACCAGATTGAATTTTTTGTATTTGAACGTTATCGATTGGCTAAAGCAGCAAAAACAGCCAAAAGAATACAACAAAAAGCGATTCTTCATCTTGAAGTAGAAACAGGAATGCATCGTACTGGTTTTGAATTAAAAAATATTTCACGTGTAGCCCAGTTCTTAATAAAGGAAAAAGAGAATATCTATTTCAAAGGCTTATGCACCCATTTTGCTGGAGCAGAAAGTATTTCCAATTATTACCGTGTTTCACAACAAATTCAACAATTTAACAAAGCTGAAGCCATCTTAAACTCTTTTGGCATTCGTCCTGAAATAAAACACTCCGCCTGCTCAGCTGCTGCAATGATGTTTCCAGAAACTCGAATGGATTTGGTTCGAATAGGAATTTTACAATATGGTTTATGGCCTAGTCCTGAAGTTTTTGTAACTTACCTCAATACTAAAAAAACAAAAGAAGATCCATTACATCGGGTGATTTGTTGGAAAACAGAAATAATGAGTGTTAAACGTGTTAAAACTGGTGAATTTGTTGGTTATGGAACCAGTTTTATGGCTACAGATGCGATGAAAATTGCTACAATTCCATTAGGTTATGCACACGGATACAGTCGCTCTTTAAGTAATCAAGGTCGTGTATTGGTACAGGGAAAATCCTGCCGTGTTATAGGAACCGTTAATATGAATATGCTTACCATTGATGTTTCTGAGCTAGAACATGTTAAAAAAGGAGATGAAGTCGTGGTCATTGGATCACAACAAAATGCTACAGTAACTGTAGCTTCTTTTAGCGATTACAGCAATCAGTTAAATTATGAGTTGTTAACGCGAATCGCAAAAACAATTCCAAGAAAAATAATATAAAAATGGCTTTTTTAAAATTATACAAAAAAAAATTACAAGAGAACTATACCTTTTTAGACACTTTATTTAAAGAACGAAAAATTAAATGGGGTGTGGTAACCAAGTTGCTTTGTGGGAATACAATTTATTTAAAAGAAATCATTGCTTTAGGAGTTACTGAAATGCACGATTCTAGAATTAGTAATTTAAAAAAGATTAAAAAATTAAACCCTAATATACAAACGGTATATATTAAACCACCTTCAAAAAGAAATATTGAAAGCATTGTAAAATTTGCTGATGTAAGTTTCAATACCGAAATTTATACCATTCAAATGATTTCCAAGGAAGCCAAAAAACAAAATAAAACCCACGGAATTATTATTATGATTGAAATGGGTGATCTGAGAGAAGGTGTTCTAGGGGAAGAACTCCTAAGTTTTTACGAACAAGTATTTAGTTTACCTAATATCGAAATTAGAGGTATTGGTACCAATTTAAATTGTTTGAGTGGTGTGATGCCAACACAAGATAAATTAATTCAGTTGAGTTTGTACAAACAATTAATTGAAGCTAAATTCAATGTGACCATTCCTTGGGTTTCTGGAGGTACATCTGTAGCGGTACCCTTGATGTTGAAAAATGCGCGACCTATGGCTGTAAATCATTTTAGAATTGGCGAAGCCTTATTCTTTGGTAAAGATTTGTTTACCAATGAAACGATCACAGGATTACACAATGATGTTTTTATGCTTTATGCAGAAATTATTGAAATCACAGAAAAAACGAATAATCCTATTGGTGAATTGGGCGAAAATGTGGCTGGAAACACCTATGAAATGGCTGATAATGTAGATTTAAGTGAAACTTCTTTACGAGCCATTTTAGACTTTGGTTTATTAGACATGCAACCGCAATATTTATCTCCAATGGATGAAAATATTTCAATCATAGATTCTAGTTCAGACATGACTGTAATAGACATTAGTACAAGTACAAAAAATTACAAAGTGGGCGATCTAGTTGCTTTTAAATTACAATATATGGGCGCTTTATACTTATTGAATTCAGATTACATTGAAAAAATAGTAGAATAAAAAAAGTCCTAAGTTGATCTTAGGACTTTTTTTATTCTATTAATCAAATTTATTGCTTTTTAAAATTAGCAATTCCTTCTTCTAACCATGCTTTGTATTCTTCAATATCGGGTGTATAACCTACAGGAGTATTTAAATTAGCCTCATCGTGTCCCATAAGAATATAATAGGGCTGAATATTTGCTTTGTATTTTGTAATTCCTAAATCACTCCATTTTTGTCCGAATGTATTTATCTCTTTTCCATTTGAGGTAACGTATTTTTTATCCTCAGGTAATTCTGTTCTGTCATCAACATATAAAGAAACCAAAACAATATCATTCTTTAATATCGAAAGAATCTCTGGTTTTGCCCACACCAATTCTTCCATTCTTCTACAATTTACACAGGTTTTACCTGTAAAATCTATTAAGACTGGTTTTCCCACCTTTTTTGCATACGCCAATCCTTTATCGTAATCATGAAACGCAATTATTTTATGCGGACCATAATGAGCATCATCTGGTAACGTCTCTTCTTCTTCTACATTGGCAATAATGATTTCATTTTTAAAACCTACTCCATTAGGACTTTCGCTATAACTCATTGGTGGAGGAAAACCACTAATTATATTTAAAGGAGCGCCCCACAGTCCAGGAATTAAATACAAGGCAAAAGAAAGTGACAATAAACCTAATAACATTCTTCCAACTGAGATATGAGACAAAGGACTATCGTGTGGCAAGGTTATTTTTCCAAATAGATAAAACGTTAATCCCAAGAAAATGGCAATCCAAATAACGATAAAAACTTCTCTTTCTATTAAATGCCAATCCATAACTAAATCTGCCATAGACAAGAACTTAAATGCCAAAGCTAGCTCGATAAAACCAAACACTACTTTTACGGTATTTAACCATCCACCTGATTTAGGTAAACCACCCATCATACTTGGAAAAAGAGCAAATATCATAAAAGGTAAGGCTAAACCTAAACCAAAACCTAACATTGCAATAGTTAATAAAGTTGCACCACCATCTGTAGACAAAGCTCCTCCAATAACTAAACCTAAAGCTGGACCTGTACAGGAAAAAGAAACTATAATTAAAGTTAATGCCATAAAAAAGATACCAACTAGCCCTCCTTTATTTGAAGCATTGTCCACTTTATTAGCTAAACTAGATGGAATTGTAATTTCAAAAGCTCCCAAAAAAGAAATGGCAAAAATCACAAAAACAATGAAGAAAAAGACATTCACATACGGATTTGTAGAAATCTCATAAAAAACATCGCCACTTATTCCTTGAAAAATATGAAAAGGTAAAGAAATTAAAACATAAATTAAAACAATAAAAAAGCCATACATTAAGGCATTAAATCTTCCTTTTTTTGTATCTCCTTTTGCGCTTTGTTTAAGAAAAAAACTAACCGTCATTGGTATCATTGGAAATACACAGGGAGTAAAAGTAACCAGAATTCCTGCTAAAAGTGTACTTAAAAATAATATCCAAATATTAATTTCCTCTTCACTTTTTTCTGATACTGTCTCAACTGTTTTTTCTTTTTCAGCACTTATGATTTGTTCCTGTTCTTTTAAAGTATCCTTTTCTAAAGCTACAACTTCTATCTTACCTTCATTGATAATTACTACTTGGTCTACTTTCTTCTCCGTATTCTCATCATTAGAATTTATTGTAGTGACTTTTTCAACCACTTTTTCAGCAAGTTCTTCTTCTATTTTTATGGTTGGCAAAGTAAAAATTAAAACATCATCTTCTTGTACACATCTTCCATCAATACAGGTTTGCCCTTCTAAAGCAACTTTTATCTCTTTTAAAGCTGGATTGGTTACTTTTATAAGTTGTTTAAATTGAGCGGTATTCGTAAAGAAATACTCATCTACTTCAAAAACGTCGCTGTATTCTTTTTGATAATTTCCTTGTTTAGTTTTCCCAATGAGTTCATAGTCTTTTCCTGCATTTTTAAAGGTAAAAACTAAAGGTTGCGAACCTCCATCAGGTGTATTTAAAGCATATAGATGCCATCCAAAATCGATTTGGGCATCCATAACCAGTTCAAATTCGGTATTGGATTTTTGAATCAATTTAGTTTTCCATTTTACAATATCGACAATTTGGGACTGTCCTAAAAATGAAAATAAAAATGCGAAAGCAACAAGTAATTTTTTCATTATTTTAATTCTATTTTTACTATTTCTTTTGTATTTGATTGGGCTAAAAAACGTTGATCTGCTCGTTTACCAATGACCCAAACAATCTCATTATTTGAAGTGAGTAACCATTGTTTTTCTTTATCTAACAACGAGTATTTTTCATCTTTAAAATATTTACTCAACTTCTTTTTTCCCTTCATTCCTGAAGGATAAAAATAATCACCTTCCTGCTTTTTACGTAGTACAAGTGGAAAAGATAATTTATTTTGGTCTACAAAGATACTATTGTTCGTTGGTTCTAAAATGTCATCTGTCTGACAAAGGGACACATTTAAGGGAAATTTAAGATTTTCAGTTAATTTTTCAATGTAATACACCTTTTCTTCTACTTCTTTATTTTTTGGAGAAAGTAGTAAAAAATCTCTATCTTTTAAAAGCAAATGAGTTGCTGAAAAAACATGTTTGCCTGTTTGCGCTTCTACCAAATTATAAATATCGTTCCAAGCAGTAAAACCATATTCTTTTAGCCATTGGTACAAATAGGCTTGATACGAATCATATCGCACTAATTTTTTACAATCAATTTTAATAGTTCCCTTTTCTACTAGTGCAACTTTTTCAAAAATTCTTTCACTGGAATCTGTTACCAAATCAGCTACTTGTTGTAAATGCTCCAATGTATTTTGAAAACTAGTTAAAAAGCTCGGGTTTAATTCCTTTAAAACTGGAACAATGTGATGTCTTACTTTATTCCTTAGATATTTATCAGAAGCGTTGCTCACATCTTCTCTCCAACTAATACGGTTTTCTTTGGCATAAACTTCAATTTCTTCTCTTGAAATTTCTAAAAACGGACGCATAATGTTTCCATTTTTAGCAGGAATGCCCACCAAACCTTCTAAACCTGTACCTCTTGATAAATGAATTAAAAAAGTTTCTACTTGATCGTCTAAATGATGAGCCGTTACAATAAAATCATAATTTTCTTGTAACAATACTTCAGCAAACCAATCGTAACGCAATTTTCTCGCAGCTACTTGAATAGAAAATTTGTGTTCACTAGCATAATCTTTTGTAGCAAATGTTTGCAAAAAAAAAGGAACTTGTAACGCTTCAGCTTTTTCTTCCACAAAAAGCGCATCTGCATCACTATCTTGGCCTCTTAATTGAAAATTACAATGAGCAACGCCAATTTCTAATCCTAATTTTTTAAAAACATTCAGTAAAACCATACTATCGATACCGCCACTAATTGCCAAAAGCAGTTTCTTCTCTTTAACAAAAGAAAAATGTTCCTCTAAATGTTTCTGGATTTTTTGTAGCATAGCCAAAAATAAGAAATTAATTGCTTTGCAAAACCTCAAACATGGCTTTGGCTTTTAACAAACATTCTTCATATTCGTATTCTGGAATGGATTGCGCAGTGATGGCACTACCAACAGAAAATGAGAGGTATTGCTTTTTAGCATCATATAAAATACTTCGAATAACTACATTAAAATCAAAATCTCCTGTAGGAGTAAAATAACCTACTGCTCCACTGTACAAACCTCTTTTGGTAACTTCTAACTCTTCAATGATTTTCATGGCTGAAATTTTAGGTGCACCCGTCATACTCCCCATAGGAAAAGTCGTTTTAATAATTTCAACAGGCGAAACCGTAGCATCTACTTTAGAAGTAATGGTCGAAATCATTTGATGTACTTGTTTGAAAGTATACACTTGGCATAATTCTTCTACAACTACAGAGCCTTTAGTAGCCGTGTGGGATAAATCGTTTCGCACTAAATCGACTATCATAATATTTTCAGAACGCTCTTTGACACTATTTTTTAACTCTTTCTTCAAAAAAGCATCTTGCTCTATATCAAAGCTTCTTTTGGCTGTACCTTTTATAGGTTGAGAAATTACTTTTTCACCTACTTTTTTCAAATATCGCTCGGGCGAAGCAGAAAGCAAATACTGCTCTTTATTTTTAAAAAAAGTAGCAAAAGGAGGTTCCGAAATAGCATCTAATTTTTCATAAACCGTTACAGGATCAATTGCTGCGTTTTCAGCATAAAATTCCATACAGAAATTAGCTTCATAAATAGATCCTATATGAATGTACTCTAACATTTTTTCTATTCTTTGAAGATAACTCTCTTTAGAAACCCGCTGTTGAATAATGGGCTTATTAAGGTTTGAAAGAGAAATAGGAATTTCAATCGTTGAAATCGTTTCAAAATCTTCTTCCACTTCATCATCACAAAGATTTAAATAGTGTATAGTCAACTCATTCCCTTTTAAAAAAAAGATTTTTTTGGGTTGAAAAAAAAACAAATCTGGAAAACTTAAACCATCAAAATTGTGAGATTGCAAGGTTTCCGTATCATTTTTTAAATCATAGGAAAGATAACCAAAAAGCCAATCTTTACTGTGTGATTGATATTGGTACAAATCTTCAAAAGCATTTTGATAATCGGTAGTTATTGAAGTAAAAGCATCAACGGCTACCATACAATCATAAGAACTATAGACTTGCTGATACTCATTAGAATCTAAAAAGACAACTTCTCTAAATTGGTTGGCCCAATGCAAAAGTTGGCTTTTAAATTCTTGAGGTTTTGAAATATGTTTTGTAATAGCTGTTCTCAATTGTAAATCATAACTAGAAGTTCCAAAATTACAATTAAAAAAGAATCTACTTGATAAATTCGACAATTAAGTTACATCCGTTAGCCAATAAAACCGTATTTGAGTCAGACAAATTAGAATAAACACCTATGGCTTGATAAGCATTTAAATTGGCTAATTTAATAATAGAAATTGTTTTGGTTTCACCATTTGAAACAGATGTATACGTTCGTGTTCCTGCAACTTCTGAACCATAAATTCCTAAATAAAATTCTGGATTAATAACACTTCCAGAATTTTTTCTGAGAGAAATTGTATACGAAATACGATACAATCCAGTATTTTGCACTTGAATATTGGTACTATTTAATGCAACACCAAAATTTACACCATTTGCTCCCATGGTAACAGCACCCGAATTTAAAGTAGTATTTGAATTACTGTAAATTTCTCCATAATATTTTTTTGCATTCAAATCGGTCCAAGTTGCTTTTCCACTGGCATCAGACACCAAAACTTTACCATTGGCTTGATTACCATCTACAATTTTCACGCCTCCTACAATATGTAATCTTTCATCAGGAGTATTAGTACCAATACCTATTTTATTATTAGCATTACTGGAACTTCCTAAGACAATAGAATTAGCTTGAGTAGCAGTAGCTTGATATCCAATAGCTGTTGCATTTTGACCACTTGAATTTGCTTGTGTTCCGAGGGCTGTAGCTTGTTCTCCAGAAGCTACTGAAGCATTTCCTAGTGCCAAGGCGTTGTTATTTGATGATGTTGCACCTACACCAATTGAAATGGAACGATATCCAGACGCCGCAGCAGTACGACCTAAAGCTACGGTTTCATTATTACTAGCTGTAGCATTTATTCCTAATGCAAAAGATTGATACCCACTTCCATTAGCAGCATTTCCAATAGCCACAGCTTCATTCGAATTTGTAGCAGTGGCATTGGTACCAATAGCAATCGAATTGTCATTATGCGAAGCGGCTCCTCTTCCTAGAGCTACACCTCCATTTGGATGAAACTTTCCAAAAGCATTATTATTTACTTTGAAAGTTAACGAATTATAATTATTAGTTCCCAAATATTCATTACCAGTAGTAAGGGTATTACCTGTTAAACTCCAAGCATCCGTTGAAACTCCAGCTGATGCAGTTGATTTGTCTAATTTTTTCCAAATTCCATCCCAATAATAAAATCCAGGAGTTACATCTGAAACTGTAGCGGTATTGTATATTAGTAAACTTACAGCAGGATTTACAATAGTAGTTACATCTGTGGTAGATTGTAACGTAATTCTAGGTATAAGTAATCCAGAATTTGCACTTTTTATTTCTAAAGCCGAAGATGGAGATGGAGAAGTAGTACCAATTCCAACTTGTGCATGTACAAAAAATGAAAAACTTGATGCAATGGTTAATAGCATTCTTTTTTTCATAAAAATAAAATAGGTTAATAGCGGCACAAAAGTACAAGATTAAAATTATGATAAAGAATTAATTAACGTTATTTTATAGAATCGATTTTTCAAAGTGATTTGTTTATTTTCAAAATAATAAAATATTAAAAAAAAATAAAGAAAACGATTTTTATAACCCCAATAAATTATGAATATGATAAAATATAATTTAAAAATTATCAAATCTAAAAATCAAACGTTTTCGCAAGAAAAGGGCAAAAAAAAGGTCTTTATTTGTTATATTTGCCTCACTAAAAATTAATTAAAATAAAATACATAATTCATGTCAAACCAACCAAGAATCATTTATACGATTACTGACGAGGCTCCTATGCTGGCAACTCATTCATTTTTGCCTATAGTAAAAGCCTTTTCTAAACCGGCTAATATTACTTTGGAAACGAGAGATATTTCTTTAGCTGGAAGAATATTAGCCAATTTTCCTGAGTTTTTAAAAGACAATCAAAAAATAGCAGATGCGCTAACTGAATTAGGGCAATTAGCTACAACTCCAGAAGCAAATATCATTAAACTTCCAAATATTTCTGCTTCTGTACCGCAATTAAAAGAAGCCATTGCAGAATTACAATCACAAGGATACGCAATTCCAAGCTATCCAGAAGAACCTCAAAATGAGGAAGAGAAAACAATAAAAGCAAAATATGCCAAAGTATTAGGTTCTGCTGTAAACCCAGTACTTCGTGAAGGAAATTCAGATCGTAGAGCTCCTAAAGCTGTTAAAAATTACGCTAAAGCACATCCACACAGTATGGGTGCTTGGTCAAAAGATTCAAAATCACATGTTTCTCACATGAATTCAGGTGATTTTTACGGTACTGAAAAATCAGTAACTATTTCTGAAGCAGGAAGTTTTACTATTGAATTCACTAACGCTGCAGGTACTACTAGCGTATTAAAATCGAGCTCTCCATTAAAAGCAGGGGAAATTATCGATACTTCTGTAATGAATATGAATCTTTTAAAGTCATTTATTGCAGAACAAGTAGCTGATGCCAAAGCAAAAGGAGTATTATTTTCTGTGCATTTAAAAGCTACAATGATGAAGGTATCAGATCCTTTATTATTTGGTGCTTTTGTAGAAGTGTATTTCAAAGATGTTTTCGCTAAATATGCAAGCCTTTTTGAAGCATTAGGAATAGACACTCGAAATGGATTAGGAGATGTATATGCAAAAATTCAAGGACATCCTCAACAAGCAGAAGTGGAAGCTGCATTAAAAACAGCAATGGAAAATGGTCCTGCATTAGCCATGGTAAACTCTGATAAAGGAATTACCAATTTACACGTCCCTTCGGATGTAATTATCGATGCGTCTATGCCTGCTATGATTCGTAATTCGGGTCAAATGTGGAATGCGGAAGGAAAATCCCAAGACACAAAAGCGATTATCCCAGATCGTTGCTATGCTGGAATTTACCAAGCAACTATAGATTTTTGTAAAAAGAATGGTGCTTTAGACCCTAAAACAATGGGAAGTGTTCCAAATGTGGGATTAATGGCTCAAAAAGCAGAAGAATATGGTTCACATGACAAGACATTCCAAATGACTGAAAACGGAACTGTGGCTGTTAAAGATGCTAATGGAACTGTTATAATGGAGCAAAAAGTAGAAAAAGACGACATTTTCAGAATGTGTCAAGTGAAAGATGCACCTATACAAGACTGGGTTAAATTAGCAGTTAATCGTGCTAGAGCAACTGGTGATCCAGCAGTTTTTTGGTTAGATGACCAAAGAGCGCACGATCGTGAATTAATTAAAAAAGTAAAATCCTATTTAAATAATTACGATACTTCTGGATTAGATATTCGTATCATGAATCCTGTTGAAGCTACTCAATTTTCATTAGAAAGAATTGTAAAAGGTTTAGATACAATTTCGGTAACAGGTAATGTATTAAGAGATTACTTAACCGATTTATTCCCTATTTTAGAAGTTGGTACTTCGGCAAAAATGTTATCTATTGTTCCGTTAATGAACGGTGGTGGTTTATTTGAAACAGGTGCTGGTGGTTCAGCTCCTAAACATGTAGAACAATTTATTGAAGAAGGTTATTTACGCTGGGATTCTCTTGGAGAGTTCTTAGCATTAGGAGTTTCTTACGAACATTTAGGAAATGTTTTCAATAATCCAAAGGCTTTAGTTTTATCAGAAACATTAGATGAAGCTACTGAAAAGTTCTTAGAAACGGATAAATCACCTGCTAGAAAAATTGGAAGTATCGACAATAGAGGTTCTCATTTTTATTTAGCTTTATATTGGGCAAATGCTTTGGCAAACCAAAATAAAGATGCGGAATTGAAAGCTATTTTCACTCCTATTGCAACAGAATTAAATGCAAATGAAGCTAAAATTAATGAAGAATTAATTGCTGCACAAGGTAAACCACAAGCAATTGGTGGTTATTATCACCCCAATTTTGAAGCTACTGATAAAGCAATGCGTCCAAGTGCTACTTTTAATGCAATTTTATCAAAATTGAATTAAGAATCAGTTTATTACAATAAAAAAAAGCGACTTAAATGGGTCGCTTTTTTTATATACTTTAATTAAATTGTGTAATTTCTATTCTTATTACTTATTTTTTTTCTCCTCAATTGGCTTGATATATTCAATAGTAAATTTAGCAGAAACACCCGTATTCAAGCTCCAATCATTATTAGTTAATAAGTTTCCATTACCATCATAAATGGCAAAATTAGCGGTATTTGGCCCAGCAAGACCTTGATTTAAAGCCAAAATATTTAAATAATTATCTCCTTCTCTTAAATCTACATAAGTGGTTTTATAACTCGTATCTAGTAGTAAACTCGTAACTACTGTGATATTGTTTACTAAAATTTGGACTTTGTCTCCATCAGGGTCAGCGTAATCACGCGTCATAATCTTTATAATAGGTGTAGAAACTTTGTATTTTCCAAAAAAAACGTCTTCCCAATTTCCTTCTTTGGCTATTTCTTTATTGAGTTTATCTCTAATTTCATCTCCTGGATTGATAAATTTTTTATCATTATTTAATTCTAACACGCTTTTCTTTGGTGTTGTAGTATTTAAATCAGAATATTTTTTCAGATAATTATCATCTTTATCCAAAATACTTTTATACTGTAAAGATGGTAAAGAAGAGGGTGCAGTACTCGTAGGGTTTGAATCAAAAGGATTATTGAGCTGTAAATTAAAAGCTTGCTTCTTCTTATCAACTTGCGCATGCAAGCTGAGAGAAAATAAAACACCTACTATTACTAACTTTTTCATCACAAAATTCTTTTTCAACAAACGTATCATTTACGAATTAATTTAGCATGACAATTAACCATACATTAACAGATTTTATACTAAAAGTACAAAAAAAATTATTCAATTTTGTAAAACAAAAATCATACCATGGGCAAATCTATGAAATTAGTTTTACTATTTTTATCCTTCTTATTTTTTAATAGTGTTTCTTCTCAAGAAAAATTTTCCTTAAGCGGTACCATTTCAGATAGTAATACCAATGAAACACTAATTGGCGTTACTGTCATTATTGAAGAATTAAAAACAGGGACAACAACAAATGAATATGGTTTTTATTCAATTACGCTCCCTAAAGGAAATTATACAGTTCGCTATACTTACATTGGTTTTCAAGATATCGTAGAACAAATAAACTTAACGGAAAACATTCGTAAAAATGTAAGCCTTAAAGAAACTGACTATCAATTAGATGAAATTATAGTTTCTGAAAACATTGAAAAACCGAATATTGAAAAACCAGAAATGAGTGTAAATAAAATTTCGGTAAATACGATTAAAAAACTACCTGTTGTACTTGGAGAAACTGATATTTTAAAATCCATTTTAACCTTACCAGGGGTAACCAATGCTGGTGAAGGACAATCGGGTTTTAATGTAAGAGGTGGTGCGGCAGATCAAAATTTAATTTTATTAGATGAAGCCACTATTTATAATTCCTCACACTTATTTGGTTTCTTTTCTGTTTTTAATGCCGATGCGATAAAAGATTTAAAATTATACAAAGGGGGTGTTCCTGCACGATTTGGTGGTCGTGTAGCTTCGGTTTTAGATATCTATCAAAAAGATGGTAACAGTAATGGTTTTCATATTAATGGTGGAATTGGTCTTATATCTAGTAGAATCTTAGCGGAAGGACCTATTGTAAAAGACAAAGGTTCGTTTTTAGTAGCAGGCAGAAGTTCGTATGCACATCTCTTTTTAAAACTAACGGATAATGAAAATTCTGCTTATTTCTATGATTTGAATACCAAACTAAGCTACAAACTAAACGATAATAATAATATATATCTTTCTGGTTATTTTGGAAGAGACGTTTTTAGTTTAAACAAAAGTTTTGTAAACACCTATGGTAATTCGGTATTAAATTTACGTTGGAACCACTTATATAATGACAAATTATTTTCTAATCTATCCCTTATATATAGTGATTATTATTACGGATTAACATTAGATTTTGTAGGTTTTAATTGGGATAGTGGTATTAAAAATTACAATATAAAATATGATTTCAAACATTATTTAAACGATAAGACAAAAATGACGTATGGTTTAAATGCGGTATATTATGATTTCAATCCAGGAAAAATTGAACCCAATAATGATGAATCTTCCATCAATCCGGATCAATTGGATAAAAAATATGCCTTTGAACCTGCTTTCTATATTGATGCCGAACAAAAGCTCTCAGAAAAATTTTCTATTAATTATGGTTTACGATATAGTCTGTTCTATCGTTTAGGTTCACAAGAAATAAATGTATACGCCAATAATGAAGCGGTTTCCTATGATAATGAGTTAAAAATTTATGAAAAGGCAACTCCAATAGGCACTAAAAAATATGGTACCAATGAAGTAATTGCCAATTTCAGCAATTTAGAACCCCGTTTTTCTATGGCTTACATAATCAACAAAGAGCAATCGGTTAAGGCTAGTTATAATCGAATGACACAATATTTACATCTTATTTCCAACACTCAATCTCCTACTCCTTTAGACGTTTGGGCTCCTAGTGATGATTTTTTAAAACCACAAATTTTAGATCAATTTGCTATTGGATACCAAAGAAACACAAAAAACGGCAAATATTCTTTTGAAGTTGAATCGTTCTATAAATATGTGAAAAATCGTTTAGACTATATTGATGGAGCTGATTTAATAGCTAATAACGCGATTGAGCAAGTGGTTTTAGCTGGAAAATCAAGAGCCTATGGTTTGGAAATTTTAGCTCGAAAAAATGAGGGCAAACTAAATGGATGGATTTCTTACACCCTTTCAAGATCAGAGCAAAAAACAGAGGGAAGAACCGCTGAAGAAACGGGTATCAATAATGGAAACTGGTACAAAACCGGTTGGGACAAAACGCACAATTTATCTGTTACTGGTGTATATGAATTAAATGAAAAATGGAGTTTTGGAAGTATTTTTTCTTTACAAACAGGACAACCAGTAACCTATCCCAACGGACAATATGTATATCAGGGAATTTCGGTTCCTAGTTATGGTGCAAGAAATGCAAATAATCTGCCCGCTTATCATCGTTTAGATATATCTGCAACCTTAACGCCTAGAAATAATGCGAATAAAAAATGGAAAGGTGAATGGGTATTTGGTATTTACAATGTATATAGCAGAAAAAATGCGGCATCAATTAGTTTTAGACAAAATGCAGATTCAGGAAATAATGAAGCGGTTCGCTTATCTATATTCGGGATTGTACCGAGTGTAACGTATAATTTTAAATTTTAAAATCATGGTACGAATTCTCCTAAAATTATCACTTTTAATCATAGCTTTAGTATCAATGCTTTCTTGTGAAGACGTGGTTGACATTGTTTTAGATACTGCTGAACCCAAATTAGTAATTGATGCCTCTATTAAATGGCAAAAAGGAACCGCAGGAAACGAACAAATCATTCGATTGTCAACTACTGGTGATTTTTACCAAAATGGAACCCCAATTGCTTCAGGTGCCACTGTTTTTATAACCCATGGTGCAGAAACCTATACTTTTGTTGAAAACATTGGAACAAATACCTATACTTGTTCTAATTTCAATCCTATTTTAAATGAAACCTATACATTAACCGTAATTTATAAAGGTGAAAACTATATTGGTACAGAAACTTTATATCCAACACCAGATATCGACAATATTGAACAAACCGTTACTACAGGCTTTGGAGGAGAAGAAAACACACAAGTAAAATTCTTTTTTCAAGATGATGGATCACAAGATAATTTCTATTTAATTGGTTTTAAAAATAGTTTGGTTGCTTTTCCAGAATATGGTGTTGTTGATGACGAATTCTTTCAAGGAAATCAAATGTTCGGATTGTATATAGATGAATTAGAGCCCAATGATCAATTGGTATTATCACTACAAGGTGTTTCCTCAAGATACGCCAATTATATGGACAAATTATTAAATATTGCGGGTACAGATGGTGGCAACCCTTTTACTACAGCTCCAGCAACCTTAAGAGGTAACATGGTCAATCAAACGAACCCAAATAATTTCCCTTATGGCTATTTTAGTTTAGGTGAAGTAGATATAGAAAATTATACCATTCAATAAAAAGATCATTTCTTATATTCGTACTTTAATATAAAAACCATTTTATGTCTTCCCATCATATAGTTAGAGATGATCAAGAGCCTGCATTAATTATTGCAAATGGCGCTTCTTGTAGTGAAGAATTATTAGGACAATTACTAGAATGGTCTCCTTTGGTCATTGTTTTAGATTCTGCTATTGATCGTGTATTGGAATTAGGTATAAAAGTAGATGTTTTATTAGGTGATTTCGATCGTGGTTTTAATCCACAACACTATAAAGAAAGTCAATATCCTATTGAAATTGTGCACACCCCCAATCAAGATAAAACCGATTTAGAAAAAGCATTTGATTATTTAATGGAACGAGGTATTCCTGCGGTTAACGTAGTTTGGGCAACTGGAAAAAGAGCCGATCATACCATTACGAATGTTACGAACATCGTACGTTTTAGAAATGCCTTAAAAATTGTAATTTTAGACGACCATTCCAAAATTTTCTTACTCCCAACTAAATTCGAAAAATGGTATCCTAAAAACACACCACTATCACTTATTCCTATAGGTGAAGTTTCCGGAATTTCATCCAAAAATTTATTTTACCCTTTACAAAATGACACTTTAACTATTGGATACCGAACAGGAAGCAGTAATCATGTTACTGAAGATGGTATTGTCGTAATAGAACATCAAAAAGGAGATTTATTATTAATGGAATGTTGGGATTAAAACTTAAAAAAACATCCATCATTACTTTATAATTACTTTCTTTCGTATTGTTGTTCCTTCAAAAGACAATTGAATCAAATAAATACCTTGATTTAAATGACTAATATTTATATTTTCGAGCTGTTTTGGTGAATGAATCTTATTTTTAAAAACTTTTTTACCATATGTATCCAAAATCTCAATTTCATATTCCTTTGCAGGTAGAGTTCCAAAATTGATGTATAAATTTTCTTTTACAGGATTTGGAAAAAAACGAACAGAAGCAGAATTAGTAAAAGCAGTTTCATCTAAGGTAGTTGTGGCTACTGCAAAATGCATCATAGCGCCAGTAGCGGCTTTAGCAACATTATAATTATATACAGGGTCCATATTGATTAACAAATCAGTAGCAGAATGCTTATGAGAAGTTTCATTCTTTTCAAAAAAGCCAGTTATCACCTCATTATTATCTTCAAAAGGCATATAATCAGACGCATAAGCATAAGATAAATAAGTATTTAAAGGTGAATACAAACCTACACAAGTTATCAATTCGTTGGTAATTGCATTTGATGCTGCGTTATTGGTGGTTGGTGTCCCTGTATCTCTTTCACAAGTAATCGTATTATTGGTCATTCCAGCCACACCTCCTACTTCATCTAAATTAAACACTAATTTTATATCTAATTTAGGATTGGTTGCGTTAACAACTGAATTTACATAATGTTGACTGCCTACTAATCCATCTTCTTCACCACTAAAATTGATAAATTTAATCGAATATTCTGTTGGTATATTTTGTAACAATCGAGCTACTTCCAATATACTCGCAATACCACTTCCATTATCATTTGTTCCAGTACCAACAATAGAATCGTAATGCCCACAAATAATAACATAGGTATTCGGATAAAGCGTACCAACTTTTGTAACAACAAGATTTTTGCAATTATATCCTCCATTTGTAAAGGAATCTTCCTGAAATTGTGCAACCGTATATCCAAATCCTAAGTATTTATTTCGCAACCAATTGTAAGTATTTTCCAAAGGTTGTGTGCCTCTTCTTTTCACTCCTAAATTCTCAAATTCGGTTAAATATGTTGTAATATTGGTTTGAGAAACTTGATTGGAAACCTCTGCATAATAGGGAATATAAGTTTGTGAATAAGCTATACTCGCAAGAAATAATCCTGCTAATAAGAAGATAGATTTAGTTTTCATGTTATGTTATGTTTGCAAAAACAATAATACTAAAATAGTAGAAATTACACAATAAATCTCTATTGATTAATAACATCTACCGCTTGATAAAAGCGTTTGGTATAATGAGAAGAATTTAATTCACTAATGGTCACTTTCATCACTTTTCCTGAGGAAGCATGAATAAACTTTGAATTCTTTCCATTTGCCTCACACACAATACCTACATGACCTATTGAGGTACTATCTTGATATCCCGTAAAAACCAAAACATCACCTAAAGCAACGTCTTCCACTGAAATTGGTTTTCCAAAATTTTTAAAACCACTCGAACTTCTGGGTACTTGAATATCAAAATTTTTAAAAACATAATTCACAAATCCAGAACAATCAAAACCTTTTTTGGGATCTTGTGAAGAATAGACATAAGGAACATCTATAAAGGTTTTGGCAAAATCAACTAAAGCTACGCGACTAGTTCCCTGACGGATTTCCTCTTTTACAGTTTCTTCTTTTGGTGAACGTATTTCAGCCTCTTCTTCTTCTATTATAAAAGTTACTGTTTTGGGTTTGGATTCCTCTACTAAATCTTTTTCCTTATCTTCAAAACATTGAAAACTTAACAAAATAAAGGCTAATACGACTAAAAAATTCAATTTCATGGCGCTCATTTTTTGGATACAATCAAAAATAACGATTTCAAATTTGAATTCTGTTAAAATAAAATAAAAGCATACAATTCACTATCTTTGTTAGTTAGATAATGCAATAAAAAACATTATCAAAACGAATGTAAAAATTAAAAATACATGAAGTTTCAAGTCGTATCAGATTATAAACCCACTGGAGATCAACCACAAGCCATTGAAAAATTAGCGAAAGGAATTATCAGTGGAGAAAAATATCAAACGCTTTTAGGAGTTACAGGTTCTGGAAAAACTTTTACGGTAGCTAACGTGGTTCAGGAAGTGCAAAAACCAACCTTAGTTTTGGCACATAATAAAACATTGGCCGCCCAATTGTATTCGGAATTCAAACAATTTTTTCCAAATAATTCTGTACAATACTTCGTTTCTTACTACGATTATTACCAGCCTGAAGCTTTTATTCCTGTAACAGGAACCTATATAGAAAAGGATTTGTCTATTAATGAAGAATTAGAAAAGTTGCGTTTAAGTACTACTTCTGCTCTGCTTTCTGGTCGAAGAGACATTATCGTTATTTCTTCAGTCTCATGCTTGTATGGTATTGGTAATCCTGTAGAATTTCAAAAAAATGTCGTTAGTATTGAAAGAGATCAGGTGATTTCTCGTACCAAATTCTTACATCGTTTAGTACAAAGTTTATATGCTCGTACTGAAGGAGAATTTACTCCAGGAACTTTTCGTATTAAAGGAGATACGGTAGAAGTTTTTCCAAGCTATGCAGACGAACCTTTTCGCATTCATTTTTTTGGAGATGAAATTGAAGAAATCGAATCCTTTGATGCGCGTTCGGCTCAAGTAATTGAAAAATATCAAAAACTGAATATTTATCCAGCGAATATGTTTGTAACTTCTCCAGATGTTTTACAAAAAGCAATTTGGGAGATTCAACAAGATTTAGTAAAACAAGTAGACTACTTTAAAGAAATTGGCAAACATTTAGAAGCCAAACGTTTAGAAGAACGCACCAATTTTGATTTGGAAATGATTCGAGAACTAGGCTATTGTTCTGGAATTGAAAATTATTCCAGATATCTAGACGGTCGTGAAGCTGGTACCAGACCTTTCTGTTTGCTCGATTACTTTCCAGATGATTATTTAATGGTAGTTGATGAAAGTCACGTTACGGTTTCTCAAGTTCATGCGATGTATGGAGGTGATCGCAGTAGA
Organism: Flavobacteriaceae bacterium; assembly: GCA_002862755.1. Taxonomy (GTDB): domain Bacteria; phylum Bacteroidota; class Bacteroidia; order Flavobacteriales; family Flavobacteriaceae; genus Flavobacterium. The sequence continues at coordinate 22,766 of PKDY01000002.1, forward strand.
AAAGAGAATTTAGTAGAATATGGCTTTCGATTACCCGCTGCTATGGATAATCGTCCGTTAAAATTTGAAGAATTTGAAGCGCTTCAAAATCAAGTGGTTTATGTTTCTGCAACGCCTGCCGATTATGAATTAGAAAAATCAGAAGGAATTTATGTGGAGCAAATTATTCGTCCAACAGGATTGTTAGATCCCATCATTGAAATTCGCCCTAGTGCCAATCAAATTGACGATTTAATAGAAGAAATTCAAGTGCGTTGTGAAGCAGACGAACGCGTTTTGGTTACTACTTTAACTAAAAGAATGGCAGAAGAATTAACGAAATACTTAACTAAAGTGGCGATTCGATGCCGTTACATTCATTCGGATGTAGACACTTTAGAGCGTGTTGAAATTATGCAAGATCTTCGTAAAGGACTGTTTGATGTGTTAATTGGAGTAAATTTATTAAGAGAAGGTTTGGATTTGCCCGAAGTTTCTTTAGTGGCTATTTTAGATGCCGACAAAGAAGGATTTTTAAGAAGTCACCGCTCCTTAACTCAAACCGTTGGTCGTGCGGCTCGTAATGTGAATGGAAAAGCCATCATGTATGCAGATAAAATAACACAAAGCATGCAAAAAACCATTGATGAGACAAATTACAGAAGGGAAAAGCAGATGAATTATAACCGAGAAAATAATTTGGTTCCCAAAGCCTTAAATAAAAGTTTAGGCAATGCACTGAGTGGTAATTCGGTTTCAACCCATTACTATGAAAATTTAGAATATAAAGCAGCCGAACCTGAAAGCGAATACTTATCTAAACCTGAAATTGAAAAGAAAATTCGTGAAAAAAGAAAAGCAATGGAGAAAGCTGCGAAAGAACTTGATTTTATGCAAGCAGCAAAACTAAGAGACGAAATAAAAGTATTACAAGAAAAAATATAATTATGCTATATAAAAAACTGTTTTTCGCTTTATTATTTTTAGCTTTCTTTACGAATGCACAAACTACTAATCCTAATTATGATGCCTCATTAGCTGAGAAATTAAAGGCAGACGATTATGGCATGAAATCCTATGTTTTTGTCGTTTTAAAAACAGGAAGCAATACTACTACTGATAAAGATTTTATTGCTTCATGCTTCAAAAGTCATATGGATAACATACACAAAATGGTAGAAGACAAAAAATTAATTGTCGCTGGACCAATGAATAAAAATGAGGCTAATATGCGAGGTATCTTTATTTTAGATGTTGCTACATTCGATGAAGCCAATACGTTACTTCAAAACGACAAAGCAATAAAAGAACAATTATTCACAGTCGAACTTTATAATTGGTATGGCTCAGCAGCTTTATCTGAATACATTGAAGTTTCTGACAAAATTTGGAAAATTAAACCTTAAAATAATGAAAACACAAGAAATTCTTCAGTTAAACGATGAAATAGAAATCATTGAAGCCATTGGAAATATCATTTGGAATAAAAAAGACGAAGACGAAACCCTTACTGAAGGAGAAACGAATTTTGTCTTGATTGACATTTTTGAAGGCGCTATGAATGAAGGTGGTTTTTCATTCTTTTTTAGCAAAGAAGCAGGTGATTATGCAAAAGAAATAATAAATGCCTATCAAAAAATTGGTGCTCCAAAAACAGCACATTTAATTTCTAAAGCAATCGGTTTGTTTGGGATGAATAAATATCACGAAGTTACAGAACCTAGAGTAAAAAGTATGGCTAAGCTCGATGAAAAAGTATTTTCAGGTTGGGAAGATTTGGACGAACTTTTTTTCAATGACGAGCAAGAAGAAGATGTGGTGGCATTAATTATAAATTACATTAGGAATAATCCAAACCAATTTAATTATTAATAAAATTTGTTAATAAAATCTTAAAATAAAGAAAAATTGCTAACTCATAAGTAAAATAATTTTCTACTTTTGTTCCTATAATTTCATAACTCATACACAATTCCCATTTAAATTAGGAATTCACTCCCTTTAAATCAAGCAAATAGGCAAAAAGCTTACGGGAATTGTGTTTTTTTTACCTTTAAATTTTTTATTTCCAAAATCTATTTCTTTCTTTATCACTATTTTATTTAAATGTAATGTCAAATCCAATTGCAGTACTACAAGAAATAGGTCGCATATTTCAAAAAGAAGAAAATAATTTTGCAGAACTATCGAAAACCATTGCCAATTTTAAAAATTTGGTAAACGAACTTTCAACTATAGATTTAGAAAATGAAACGACCCGAAAAAGTCTTTTTCTTACGAATGGAAAAGCTTTAGGAACCACTTGGGCCGCATTGTGTTTAGACGATGTCTTACGAACAAAAATGTTTATTAAGGGTGTGTTTAAAGCTATTGAAAAATTGCAAAAGAAAAACACAAAACCTATTCACATTTTGTATGCTGGAACAGGACCTTATGCAACCTTGTTATTACCTGTTTTTGCTTCCCTTACTGCTGAGGAAGTTCAAGCTACTGTAATTGAAATTAATACAGAGAGTTTTGAAAATATGAAACGTCTCATCAACAAATTAGGATTTGACTCACATATTCTAAGTTATGAAAATGACGATGCAACTACAATTCGCATAAAAAATCCAGAAACAATTGATATCGTTTTGAGTGAAACCTTACAATGCGGTTTAATAAAAGAGCAACAAATTCCTATAACTTATAATCTGTTACAACAAGTTCCTGAAAATACCATTTTAATTCCTCAAAGTTTAGCTTTAGATATTTGTTTATTAAATTATACGAGGTTAAAAGATAGAGCTGAAAATACTCCTGAGGAATCGTTTTGCTATGTTTTGGAACGTGTAATTGAAATCTCAAATAAGATTCATAATCAATTTCAATTAGAATTAAACACCTCAAACACACAAATACTTGCTGAAAAACAAATTGAGTTACCCAAGGATAAAATGGCTTCATATGACAATGTAGCCTTACTTACACGAATTACCGTTTTTGAAAATGAAAAAATTGCTATCAATGAAAGTGGTTTAACAATACCGATATTACTAAAAAAAGAAATTGATTTAAAAACGGTACAAAAATTTACAATACAATATAAGATAGACGCACAACCTGGTTATCTTATAACTGTGTAATACTATCTTTTCTACATCAAAAAAAACGAATAACAAAGAATTTTATCTGAATCTTTTTTCAATTTATTTAAACAAAAAAAGAATCGCTATACAATTCAAACTATCCTTTTTTGAAAATACCATAACTTTTACTTAATTTATAGTAAAATTATATTGATTAAGTACAAATTAATATCTCTTAAAAATTCATGTCTTTGAAATCTTTTATACTACTCGCATTTATTTTCTTTTTCAACTGTATGCAAAGCGCAACAGTTAAAACCGATTCTTTAATTTCGGTTTTAGAACAAGAAATACTATTAAGCAAAAAATATATCGCATCTAAAGAAAATAAAATCAAAAATTTAATTTCGCTTTTACAAGATGAAAAAGTAAACCTAAATAATCAATATTTTATAATTTCTAAAATTATTGATGAATACCAATATTATAGCTTTGATAAAGCATTAAACTTCACTGAAAAAAACCTTAACATTGCCTTAAAATTAAACGACGGTTTCAAAATTTTAGAATCGAAACTCAAGTTAGGTCGACTTCTGGTAGATTCTGGAAGATATAAAGAATCATTAGATATTTTAAAAGGCATTGAATCAAAAAAACTAAAGGATACATTACTTCGTGAATACTATTTTATTCATAAAGAAGCTTATTCAGGTCTAAGTTTTTATACCATGGTGAAAAATCGAAAAACTGATTATAATATCTTATATTCTAAATATGAAGATTCTCTGTCCAAAAGATTAAAAAAATCTTCCTTTGAAATTCTGTCATTATTAGAAAAAAAATATCGTGATAATCGAGATGTTGATAAAGCTTTAGAAATTAATTCAAAACGATTGAAGGAATGCAAAATGGGAACTAGAGAATTTTCATTAGTCACTTTTGAAAGATCATTATTGTACCAACTTAAAGCCGATACAAATAATCAAAAAAAATATTTATGCTTATCAGCCATATCAGACATTCGTTCCAATGTAAAAGACAATGCTTCGTTAACAGAATTAGCTATGGTTTTATACTCAGAAAATGATGTTGAAAGAGCTCATAAATTTATTACATTCTCTATGGATGATGCAAAATTTTACAATTCTCATCTTCGTTTTGTAAACATATCTAATATTTTACCCACCATAACTATAGCCTATGAAAATAAAATAAACAATCAAAAAACAACACTTAAGAAATTTATTATTCTAATTAGTGCACTTGGACTTGTTTTATTAATAGTAGTGATATATATATTCAAACAAAACAAAAAATTATCTCAAGCAAAAAATAATTTAAAAGAGGTAAATGACAAATTAAACAACTTAAATAAAGAATTAAATTTCAGTAATGAAGATTTAAGTAAAATAACACAATTATTAGCGGAATCAAATGATATAAAAGAGCATTACATTGCAACATTTTTAAATTTATATTCCGAATATATTGACAAATTAGACATCTATAGAAAATTAGTAACCAAATATATTATTACTAATAAGACTAATGAACTATTGGATTTAACCAAATCAAAACAAGTAATTGATAACGAGTTAAAGATTTTCTATAAAAATTTCGATGAGTCTTTTCTTCATATTTATCCCAATTTTATCCAACAGTTTAACGAACTTTTAAAAGAAGACGAAAAGATAACTGTAAAAAATAGTGAAGAACTTTTAAACACCGAATTAAGAATTTATGCATTAATTCGATTAGGCATCACAAATAGCGCAAAAATTTCAAAAATATTAAGATACTCTGTAAATACAATTTATAATTACAGGGTAAAAATTAAGAATAGCGCAATTAATCGTTCTGAATTTGAAAATTTAGTAAAAAAAATAGAATAAAATTTCATTTTTGACAGCTAAAAAACTTAAAAACAACTCATTTTATTTACTTTTATTTCTACTTACGACTACTTTTTTTTGAAAAACAAAAACAAATAAAATATTGATAATCATAATATTATATCATAAAATACAAAAAATAAATCTACTTTTTTACTACTCTTAAAAAAAGAGTAAGTGACAATTATATACTTTTGGATTAACAATAATTTAACAAAGAACTACAACGTTAGAGTTGGTTAAATTTTAAAACGGTAATTAAAAAAATTATTAACCCATATTATATAATTGTATGATTTTATACGGCAACAAAAATGGAAAATTATTACTTCTATTCTTCCTTTTATCTGTACTCACTTCTTTTGCGCAAGAAAAGAAAATTAAAGGAAAAGTAACCGATACTAATGGTATTCCAGTACCAGGTGCATCTATTATAGTAAAAAACACTTCCATTGGTACAAATACCGATTTTGATGGTTTATTTGAATTACAAATAAATGATAGCCCCAATACTGTTTTAGTAGTATCCTATATAGGTATGAAAGCACAAGAAGTAGTGGTAGGCAATCAAACAGAAATAAATGTGGCACTCTCTGAAAATGTAGAAGACCTTAAAGAGGTCATTGTCGTAGGTTATGGTACACAAAAGAAAGGGGATTTAACTGGTGCTGTGGCAACTATAGATAATGAAAAACTGCAATCGAGATCAGTTGGACAAATAGGAAACTTAATACAAGGACAAGTCACTGGAGTTCAAGTATTAAGCAGTGGTGGAAAACCCTCTCAAGGGTTAAGCTTGCGTGTAAGAGGTACTTCCTCAATTTCATCAGGTAGCGAACCTTTATATGTTATAGATGGTGTACCAACTTCGGATACACGCTCATTAAATCCTAGTGATATTGAAAGCATTACAGTTTTAAAAGATGCATCATCAGCCGCAATATATGGTGCGCAAGGAGCCAATGGTGTTGTCTTAATTACAACTAAAAAAGGAACTAGTGCAAAACCAACTATTACTTTTGATACTTATGCTAGTATTTCACAGGTTTGGAAAACCCAGAAAGTTTTAAATGGAGAACAATATCGTGATTTAATGACCGAATTAGGGTATAGTACTAATTGGGCTCAGTATACTTATAATACTGACTGGCAAGATAAAATTTTCCAAAACGGTTATTCTCAAAATTATCAATTAGCTGTTTCAGGTAAAAACAATGGAACTAACTATTATGTATCTACAGGTTTTATTGACCAAGAAGGTGCTGTGAGAAGTGCAGCAATGACACGATACAATTTTAAAGTTAATTTAGATCAAGAAATCAACGATTGGTTAACTATGGGTACTCGATTTACGTACACTAAATATTCTGATGTTGATATTAACGATAATAATAATGTAAATGTAGGTGGTGTTCTTCTAGGTGCATTAACTACTCCATCTGTTATTGATGTATATAACCCAGATGGAAGTTTTACTAGCAATCCATTTCAAAATTGGGAAAACCCATTAGCTAGTACAGATGGTTTAGATAGAAAATATGAAAACACAAGAATATTAGGAAATTTATACGTACAAGCAAAAATTTTAAAAGATTTTACTTATAAAAGTAATATTGGTATCGATAATGGTCATGGTGTTTATAATTCATTTTTAGACCCTTTTAGAACAGGTTATGGTAGAGCTATTAAAGGACGTGCTATTAGAAGTACAAATGAAAATTTCTTTTACATTTTTGACAATACCTTAAGTTACAAAAAGACATTTAAAAAACACAGTATTGAAGGTTTAGCAGGTTCGGTTATCCAAAAAAACACATATGACAACTCTAATTTAGAAGTTAGAAATTTTGCTAGTGCCAGTATCACTACACCAAATGGAGGTTCAGAAATTATTAGTGCAACTGCAACTAAAGGTGAAAAATCGAATGTTTCTTTTATTAGTCGGATAAATTATGCTTTTGATGACAAATATCTTTTAACAGCAAATTTTAGAGCAGATGCTTCTAGTGTCTTCGGCCCGAATAACAGATGGGGTTATTTCCCTTCATTTTCCGCAGGATGGAAAATCTCCAATGAAAATTTCTTAAAAGAGAGCAACGTAGTCAATAATTTAAAACTAAGATTGGGTTGGGGAATTGTTGGTAATGATCAAATTGGAAACTATGCTTACTATGGAAGAATTGGTAATGGTGCAAATTATCCGATTGGTGGTTCAATTCAGCCTGGAAGCTATCCATCTACTTTAGAAAATCTCTCCTTAAAATGGGAAGAAACAACTCAAACTAACTTAGGAATTGATTTTGAAACTTTAAACGGAAGAATCAAACTAACAGCCGATGCGTACGTTAAAAGAACTAAAGACTTACTATATAATGCTCCTTTACCTACTTCTTCAGGTTTTGATCGTGCTTTACAAAACATTGGTGAAATTGAAAATAAAGGTTTCGAATTAGGAATTAACACTATTAATCTAGATTCAAATTTTAAATGGTCAAGCGGGTTAAACATTTCGTTTAATAGAAACGAAGTGATTAACTTAATTGGTGAAGATATTTTATTAGGTTCCATAGCTGGTAGAGGAAATGCGGTTCTCTTAAAAGAAGGTTTACCGTTAGGTACTTTATATGGTTATATTTTTGGTGGTGTTGACCCAGCAAGTGGTAACGCTTACTACATCGATAAAAACGGAAATTCTACTTTTACACCTTCTGATGATGACAGAGTGGTTATAGGTGACGCTAATCCAGATTTCATTTATGCAATTAATAACAGCTTCTCATACAAAGGTTTTGGTTTACAAATATTATTAGAAGGAAGTTATGGAAACGACATGTTAAATGCAACACGCATTGAAACGGAAGGAATGATTGATCCGAAAAACCAAAGTATCGAAGTACTTCATAGATGGAAACAACCAGGTGATATAACCGATATTCCTAGGGCAAGCTTTGGAAATACAGACAACTCAAGAATTTCAACTCGATTTATTGAAGATGGTTCTTATTTGAGATTTAAAGCTGTAACCTTCAGTTATAATTTCAACCAAAAAATTATCGAAAAACTAAAGCTATCCAACTTTAAACTATATGTAACCGGTGAAAACTTAATTACGCTTACAAATTATAGTGGATACGATCCAGAAGTAAATGCTTATGGAGGAGCTAATGTGGAGAGAGGAATCGATTTTGGTACCTATCCGCAAAGCAGAACACTATTATTTGGAATGAATGTTTCTTTTTAAAAAAAAATATTATGAAAAAATTTAAAATAACAATCTTATTACTTACGATTCTCTCAATCATTTCATGTGATGATTTTTTAGATTTAAAACCAATATCAGAAGAGACAAGCGGAAATGGTTATGAAACAGGTTCGCAAATTGAAGCCGCGTTAATTGGTGTTTATGAATCATTTCAGTCAGCTGAATATTATGTTTGGGATAACATATTATTTTCAGATGTAAGAGCAGATAATGCATACGCTGGTGGAGACAATCCTGAAATTTTTAGCATTGATAAATTAGAAGTAACTCCTACCAATTCAAGATTATTTAAAAATTGGTCTAATCTTTACAATGCTATTGCTAAAGCAAATTTAGTAATTGACAATGTTGAAGGCATTAACGACCCTTTATTAAGTAATGAAAGAAAGCAACAAATAAAAGGGGAAGCTTATTTTTTAAGAGCATATCATTATTTTACCTTAGTAAAATTATGGGGAGGTGTTCCATTAATTACAAATTATAGTACTTCTGCCGAACCTTCAGCAGTAAATATACCTAGAGCCTCAGTAGAAGAAGTATATGCAAAAATAATTGAAGATCTTTTGCTTTCTAGTGATTTATTACCAGACACTTATTCAGATGCAAGTATTACCAAAGCTAGAGCTACTGCAGGTGCTGCAAACGCATTATTAGCTAAAGTGTATGCACAAAAACCTAACCCAGATTACCAAAAAGTATTAAATCATATTCAATTAGTAGAGAGTAGCACAGCAAATTATACCTTAATCAATTATGATAATTTATTTGATGGAAATAATTACAACAATGCAGAATCTATTATTGAGGTTCAATACTTAGGTGGAAATGAAGGAAACTATGGACCACAGTTATTATTACCTCCTACACTATCTGGAGACAGTTGGAGAAAATTTGTGACACCCTCTCATAATTTGATTGATGCTTTTGATGAACAAACTGATAATGTACGAAAAAATGCAAGTATAAAATTTGAATCGGTGCAATGGGTGGATGAATATTGGGGTAATACAACGGGTAGCAGTATTCCTTTTAGTTATAAATGGAAAATTGCTGGCGGTTTTGCAAGTTCTAATCGTCAGTATTTATTACGATTAGGTGATCTTATTTTATTAAAAGCAGAAGCTTTGAACGAATTGGATCAATTAGAACCAGCAGCTACAGAAGTTAATCGTATAAGAACAAGAGTAAATCTTCCTGATTTAACACCCAGTCAAAAAAGTTCAAAAATGGTTTTGAGAGAAACTATTTTGAAAGAAAGAAGGTTAGAATTATTTCAAGAAGGACACCGATGGGATGATTTAGTTCGATTCAATCTGGCTGTTTCAACTATGAGCAACCTCGTTGAAATTGATTTAAGAACTGGTAATCCTGTTAATTATAATATGACTCAAGCTAAGATTTTACTTCCTATTCCACAACAAGAAAGAGATAGAAATCCTGCTTTAACTCAAAATCCACTATAAAACTGTTATTATGAAACATTATTATAAAATACTTTCCGTTATCATTATTAGTTGGTTGTTTATAAGTTGTGAAAAAGACAATCTAGATCCATTAGGAAATTGGAATTTAACCCCTGCTACATTAATAATCCCAACGGATGATATCAGCATAGAACTAGAGGAAGAAGCACCTAATGAAACCGTAACTTTTGATTGGTCTCCTGCTTCATCTTCAGCAGATTTTGCTATAACGTATAGTATTGTTTTTGACACTTTAGGCTCAACTTCTTTTGATACTCCAATTTTAGAATTACCTTCTGGAAGTGCTGGAAAAGATCATTCTTTAGCGATATCGCACCGCACAATAGATGAATATTTATCGTTTAGTGGCTACCCTATTGATGCCTTTTCGAATATCTCTTGGACTGTTAAAGCAAAATGTTTAGATCGAGTAGTATATGCTTCGAGCCATACCATTTCATTTAAAAGATTTTCAACGGAAATTATTCCTATCAAATTATATATCTCAGGAACAGCAACAGAAAACAACAACGATTTAAATAATGCTATTGCATTAAAACGTTTAAATAATGCTTCTGGTGCACCCTCAAATACACATGAAGTATATACACAATTAACAGCAGGTAATACTTATAAATTCTACAGTGAAAAACAATTACCTTGCCATCAATATGGGACAAATTCGAATGGTGATTTAGTAAAATCTGGTATTCCTATAGCAGTTACAGAATCTGGAGAATATCGAATTAGTGTTGATTTAGATAATAGTACTTATAATCTATTAAAAATAGAGAAATGGAGTATTGTGGGTGATCCTATAAATAACGGTTGGGGTGGTGACGAACCTTTAACATACCAAGGTGGTGGCATTTGGAAAACTTCTATACAACTTGTTAACACAGGAAATTTTGCGTTTCGTGCCAATGAAAATTGGGGGTATCTTCTAAAAAGAGTTACTGGAACAACAAATCGTGTCATTATGGAATCTCAAGCTACATCTCAAGGACTTAGCTATGAAGATATTCCTTCAACTAATTTAGGACATTATTTCATTACATTGAACTTATCTGCAACAGGGTATACTTATAGTATGGAAATCGATACTACTGCTCCAGATCCAATTGCTACACCAAACCAATTATTTCTATTTGCAAATGGTACTATGATTGAAGAATTTAATAAATCGGGAGACGTTTTTAGTTTAGATAAATTTATTCCTTTACAAGCATCTGTAAATTACTCTTTAAATTCTGAATCAAATGGTTCGGGAATTAGTTATGCTATTAATGGAGTACTTGGTGATTCTAGCACTCCAGATGCGGATAAAGTAATTGGAAATAATACTATTACAGAAAGTACTAATGCCATAACAGTTGCTACGGATCGTGCTTTACGATTAACCATTGATTTTAGTCAGTCTAAAGTAAATTGGGAATACTACAATTTCAAGTTGTTTCATTGGCAAGTATGGGAAAACCGAAATGAATTTGCTATGACGTATCAACACCCTAACACCTATACTATTACAACTGCTTTAAGTGCTAACTATGATATGAAATTCATCAGTCCATGGGATTTTGATATGGGTTCAACTACTCCAAATAATTTAACAGGTGCTATTACAAATGGAGGAGGATCAAACATTAACAATATTACATCAGCAGGTAATTATTTGGTTACTATAACCTTAGATGATGATTACCAATCTGGAACTTACACTTTTGTACAACAATAATTCAAAAATATACTTATGCTTAATCGAATTGCTTTAAATACTTTTAAATTTATCATGCTTCCTTTAATTGTTCTTTCTGAGAACAGTTGCGATGACAAAAATTATCCTTATTATCCACCACCTACAATAGAAAATGTAAATGCAAAATTTTATTTAACCACACCAAGTAAATCTAGCCTTATTGCTTTACAAAGTAGTGGCATTCAACCCTTAACACAAAATAACAATTTTACCATTACGGTTTCTGAAAACACAACGTATCAAACTATGGATGGTTTTGGCTATTCCTTAACTGGTGGAAGTGCCCAATTAATTAATACTATGTCTCCATCTGCTAAAAATGACTTATTAGAAGAACTTTTTGGAACAGGAGAAAATAGTATAGGTGTTAGTTATTTGAGAATTAGTATAGGGGCTTCCGATTTGGATGCCTCTGTATTCTCTTACAACGATTTACCAAGCGGACAAACAGATGTAAATTTAGATCAGTTTTCTATTGCTCCAGATTTAAATAACCTAATTCCTGTTTTAACTCAAATTAAAGCAATTAACCCCAATATTAAAATCTTAGGTTCTCCATGGTCTGCTCCTACTTGGATGAAAACCAACCAAGCTACAATAGGTGGTGAATTGCAAACCAATTATTATGCTACTTATGCCAATTATTTTGTAAAATATATTCAGGCAATGCAAGCGAATGGAATTACTATTGATGCCATAACGATTCAAAATGAACCCGAAAATCCATACAACAATCCTAGTATGGTAATGACAGCACTGCAACAAGCTGATTTTATCAAAAATCACCTTGGTCCTGCTTTTGCTTCAAACAATATTACCACAAAAATTATCCTTTTTGACCACAATCTAGACCACCCTAATTATCCTATTTCAATTTTAGATGATGCTGCAGCCAAAAATTTTATTGACGGTTCTGCTTTTCATTTATATGCTGGTCAAATTGATAATATGACTCAGGTTCACAATGCGCATCCAGATAAAAATGTATATTTTACAGAACAATGGATTCAAGCACCTGGCAATTTTGCGGCTGATATTAAATGGCATTTTAGAGAATTAATGATTGGGGCACCACGCAATTGGAGTAAAACGGTATTGCAATGGAATTTAGCCGCAGATCCTACTAATAATCCTCATACACCAGGTGGTTGTACTGAATGTCTTGGAGCAATTACTATTGATGGAAATACCTATGAAAGAAATCCTGCTTATTACATTATTGCACACAGTTCTAAATTTGTACCTACAGGCTCTGTTAGAATTCAATCGAACTACTCAATTGAATTACCCAATGTAGCTTATAAAACGCCTGACAATAAAATTGTAGTTGTGGTTTTAAATAATACAGACACACAAAAATCTTTTAATATAAATGTTTCAACTGAACCTGTAACTACTGTTCTACCTGCTGGAGCAGTTGCTACATATGTTTGGTAAAATGAAAATAAAAATGAAAAAAACACCCTTATTACTATTTGCCCTATTTAATTTAATTACAAATTCTTGCCAGCAATCTAATTCATCTAGTACTGAAAAAGTACCTGTAATTGAAAAACAAGAAGTAACAAAAACGACTATAGAAAAAGCTCAAATTTATACCACGGCTGAAAATACTACTTCACGATTAAGTTTGTCAGACACAAAAAGTTTTGGAACAACGCAACAGCCTAAAGAAATTGAAACTTTTATTACTGTAAACGATGCGGTAGAGTTCCAAACTTTTTTAGGAATTGGAGGTGCTATTACGGATGCTTCCGCTGAAGTATTTGCAAAACTTAGTAAAGAGAAACAACAAGAGTTTTTAAATGCCTATTTTAGTGAAAATGGTAACAATTACAATATCATTCGTACCAATATGAATAGTTGTGATTTTAGTACTACCAGTTATACTTACATACAAGATAACGACGAAAAATTAAATAGTTTTTCAATTGCAGTAGACAAGCAGTTTAAAATTCCTTTAATAAAAAGCGCACAAAAATTAATTGGTAAAGAATTGGTTTTCTATTTCAGTCCTTGGAGTCCTCCAGCATTTATGAAAAGTAACCAAAACATGCTTCAAGGCGGACAATTACTACCAAAATATTATGCTTCTTGGGCAAGTTATTATACTAAATTTATTAAAGCTTATGAGCAAGAAGGCATTCCTGTTTGGGGATTTACCATTCAAAATGAACCAATGGCTACACAAACATGGGAATCTTGTATTTATACTGCTGAAGAAGAAAGAGATTTCTTAAAGAATCATTTAGGACCTACTATGGCAAAAGAAGGTTTTCAAGAAAAGAAAATTATTGTTTGGGATCATAATCGAGATTTAATGGTGCATCGTGCAAACACCATTTTTGAAGATCAAGAAGCTGCTAAATATGCTTGGGGTATGGGTTTTCATTGGTACGAAACTTGGACAGGAGCCGAACCAAAATTTGACAATGTTAAAACTGTGAATGAATCCTATCCAACAAAAAATCTTTTATTTACTGAAGGTTGCAAAGAAGTTTTTAACGCAACAGAGTATCAAAAATGGAGTCATGGAGAAAAGTATGGTAAAGCCATGATTAACGATTTTAATAACGGAACGGTAGGATGGACAGATTGGAATATATTATTAGATGAACATGGTGGTCCAAATCATGTAGGAAATTTTTGCTTTGCGCCTATTCATGCGGATTTAAGTAAAAACGAATTAATTTATACACCATCCTACTTTTATATTGGTCATTTTTCAAAATTTATTCAACCCAATGCCAAAAGAATAAGTACAGCAACTAGCAGAAGTTCCTTAGAAAGTACTTCTTTTAAAAATCCAAATGGACAAATTGTAACTGTAGTAATGAATTTAACCAATGCACCAATTACCTATAAATTAATTATACAAAATAAAGAAATCAGTATTGAAATTCCCGCTCATGCGATTCAATCAATCATAAGTGAATAAACTAATAGATAAATAAAAATATCGTTTAATTAAACTAGATCAATGCATTACTCCAAGAAATCTATTATTTAATACTATAAGACATATACTAGTCAATTGTCGCTTTTTTTAATAGATCAAAACAAAAATTAATTCAATTAATTCAAAACAAACACATGAAAACATTAAAAAACAGGAAGGCAATTTGGCTTAGTATACTCTTATTGTGTACAGCCATAAATTATGGACAGCGTTTAACTGTTTCGGCAACAGGAAGTAAAATTTTAAAAGAGGGAAATCCTATTACACTCCGAGGAGTTAATTTTGGCAATTGGCTTTTGTGGGAAGGCTACATGATGAATTTAGACCAAAACGGTATAAAATCCCATTCTCAAATACGAGCTGGTTTAAAAGATTTATTAGGCAATAATGAGTCAAAAATCCAAAACTTTGAAACCAATTGGAGAAACAATTATATTACCAATGCTGATTTCGCTAGAGCAAAAGAATTAGGTTATAACGTAATCCGAATTCCGTATCATTATAATATGTTTTGGAATAGCAGTACGAATACAGTTAAAAATGATGGTTTTGTTTGGCTAGATAAAGCGGTTAATTGGGCAAGTGTCAATTCTATTTATGTAATTTTATGTATGCATGCAGCACCAGGTTATCAAAACCCAGATCATCATTCCGACAATCCAGGAACGAATGTGGCTTTCTGGGGAAATAATTGGGCCAATGTAGAAATAGCTAAAAAAGTTTGGAAACATATTGCAAATCACTACAAAAACTATGCAGGAAACGAATGGATTGCTGGTTATGATTTACTAAACGAGCCTAAATTAGACATTCAATCAGAAAAATATAAACTGAAACTAGCTTACAAAGAAATGACTGCTCAAATACGTTCTGAAGACGGTAATCATTTAATCTTTGCTGAAGGAAATTATTATTCTAGCGACTTTTATGATATGCAAGAACGTTGGGACAATAACTTAGTTTTTTCGAATCATTATTATGGTTCTCAAGGGGAAAGCAATCCCAATCCAAGTTTAACTACCATAAAAAATTTGGCAAACAATTTAAACATTCCTTTATGGACAGGAGAATTTGGAGAAAATACAGCTACATGGGTAAAAGCAGCTCGAATCGATTATGATACACAAAATGTAGGTTGGGCTTTTTGGGCATGGAAAAGACAAAATACAGACCGTTCCATTTATTCCTTTAATAGTACCTCTGGATGGGACACCATAACTAATTATCTTAAATATGGAGGAACAAAACCTTCTGCTAACAACACTGAATCTTGGTTAAATGGCTTGGTTAACAATATAAAATTAACGAACACTACTTATAGAAATGCCCTACAAGATTTACTAATTCCTTCAAAACCATTGAATCAAACCATTTGGCTTCGCAACAACAATCAATATGTGTGTTCCAATAATGGTGTGGGGCCAATTACTGCAGATCGTACAAATGTTAGTTTATGGGAAAAATTTACTGTTGTTAATGCTGGCGATGGTAAAATAGCGCTTAGAGGTAACAATGGAAAATATGTTAATTCTCAAAATGGTGCTACTCCTATGACATGTTCAAGCAATGCCATTGCGGGTTGGGAAGCATTTGAATGGATTGAAATCAACGGACAAATAGCTCTAAAAGGATTCAATGGCAAATTTGTAAGTTCGGAAGGTGGTTCTAGCTCAGGAATGAATTGCAATCGAGAAACAGTTTCAGGTTGGGAAGCTTTTGATTGGTCAACTACTTCTGCCTCAAGAATAGAAGAAATAAATACAATAGGAAAAAAAGAAACTTACACTTCTTCTCAAATAGTACTTTATCCAAATCCTGCTTCTGAAAACATTTCTCTTCAATACAGCAAAAAAATAAGTAACCCTACAGTAACTATTTTCAATGAATTCGGACAAAAAATTCTTTCTTTACAACCAGCTATAAGTGAATCTATTAATATAAGTTCTCTTCCTTCTGGAGTTTATTTTTTTAAGATAAACGATACTATCACCAAGTATGAAGAAACGATTCCTTTTATAAAAAAATAAATTCTAATTAAAATAAAAAAGAGCACTTTTGGTGCTCTTTTTTATTTTAAAGAAACATTTTAAAGAATGTAACATTAAAAATGTTACAAATCAATAATTGAAAAAGTAACGATTAAAAGTATAATTGTATAAATTTACTCTATAATTATTTTCGATGAAAAATTGGATTTCAATAGTACTCTGTTTAATTGTAATGAATGGCTTTTCACAACAAAAAACCATAGCAATTTTAAAGTATAAAATTCAAAATGAAACATCGGAACAAGTAAAAGGAAATGTATATTATCAATTAGCTGAAATTTATTTTACAAAGAGTCAGTTCGATAGCGCATATCATTATGCAACTAAAAGTGGGAAAGTCTTCGAATCTCAAAAAAAAGATTCTTTATCATTTCTAGCTACACAACTATTAGTTCAAATAACTTCTAAAACACACCAAAACGAGAATACGTATTACTTAAATCTTATTGAAGAAAAAGCTAAAAAAATATCCAATAAAAAAATAGTTAGCAAAACCTTCATGGAATTAGGAACCTATTTCTATAGTATTCAAAATGATAATTTAGCGATGCAATTTCGCTTAAAAGCAGATGAAATCAACACGGCTTACCAAATTAAAAATAGAACTGTGGTTTCTAACTTAACAGGCATCGCTCAATTATTAATTTTCTCAAAAAAAACATCCAATTCAAGAAATTTTGACAGAGCAGAAAAATATGTTGTAAAAGCGTTACAAATAGCAGAAGAAATACAAAATGATACCGCAATAGGTGCTGTATATGAAAAATATGCACATTTACAAGCGATTAAAGAAGAATATGATGTAGCCAAAAAATATCTTTTTAAAGGTTTAAAAGCATCTCAAAATGTAAGAGATACACTCCGAGAATCGAGTATTTATTTAAGTTTGGCAAGAGTTCAAGAAGCTAAAAATCAAAAAGATTCTGCTTTATTCTACTATCAAAAAAGGGTGGCAATACTTTCAACCTCTACACAAAAAAAGGAATTAGGATTTGCTTACCTTAATATGGGTGATTTTCTTTTAGAAGAAGCACGTTTTCCTGAAGCAGTAGTCGCTTTAGAAAAGGCTCGAAATATCTTCAAACAAAAGGTCGATCAAAGAAATGAATTGGAAATCAAAACCTTAAAAACATTAGCAAAAGCTTATTCGAAAAACAACCAACCCATACAAGCTTACGCTACCTTGTCTTTAGCGACAAAAAAGAATGACAGCACCCTAATTGCTCAAAATGATGCACAAGTGTTAGAATTAGAAACGAAATATCAAACTGAAAAAAAAGAACAAGCCATTCAACTTCTCGCTACAGAAAACAAACTGGAAAAAAACAAACTATATGTTGTAGTTACTTTGATGTTATTGTTGCTAATTTCAGCATTATTTCTAGGACATCATTATAAGAATAAAATTAAAACAGCTCAAAAAATTCAAGAACTTAACGAATTAAAATCACGTTTTTTTACCAATATTTCTCATGAATTCAGAACGCCTTTAACCCTTATAAAAAGTCCTTTGCAAAGCCTGCAAAAAGAGATCACTAAGAAAAATCAACTGGAAAAATTACAGTTAATTGATCAAAATTCGAATCGAATGCTGGAATTAATCAATCAATTATTAGCACTTTCAAAAATTGACTCCGGCAACCTTAAATTACTTTTGAAAAAAGGAATGGTTATTGATTTCCTTCAAAATGTAATTGCCCCCTTTCGCTTTGAAGCAAATGAAAATAATAAAATTTTTGAAGTTCGTTTTACAGAAAACAGAAACACTTATTATTTTGATAAGGATGTGTTGGAAAAAATAATCAGCAATTTATTATCAAATGCTTTCAAATATACATCAGAAAAAGATACTATAATTTTTGAAGCGATAATTAATGATGCTGTTTTAACACTAATTGTTTCTAACACAGGAACCCAAATTAATGAAGAAGATTTGCCTCAGTTATTTGATCGGTTTTATCAAAAAAAAGATACTAATGAGGGTTTTGGTATCGGTTTAACCTTAGTAAAAGAACTAGTCGATCTATATAAAGGCACCATACAAGCTCAGGTTCACAAAGATAATTTAACGTTCCAAGTTACCTTACCCTTACAGAAAGAAAATCACAACGCCGTTCGTATTGAAGAAAAAGAAAATTCAATTCCGCTTCACGAAAACACAACGGAAGAATCTAATTTGCCAATACTTCTAATTGTAGAAGATAATACAGACATTAGAAACTTACTCATTTCCGTTTTACAGGATTCCTATACCCTTTTGGAAGCTAAAGATGGAATGGAAGGCTTAGAAATTGCAACAAAAGAAATTCCAGATTGCATTATTTCTGATATTATGATGCCCAAATTAAACGGTTATGAATTGACGCAACAAATAAAATCAAATGAATTAACTTCATTTATACCTGTAATCTTATTAACTGCCGATGCTTCAGAAAAATCACAGCTTCAAGGTCTAAAAAGTGCAGCAGATGCTTTTTTAACCAAACCTTTTCACAACGAAATTCTAAGAGAGACTCTACAGCAAATCCTACAAGAACGCAAAAAGTTACAAGAACGCTACCGTCAAGAATTAATTCTAAAACCTACAGAAATTGTTGTGGATTCATACGATGAAAAATTCATTGCTCGTTTGGAAATAATTTTAGATAAGAATTTATCAAATCCTGATTTTACAACTGAAAATTTTGCCTACGAAGCCAACATCAGTCGCATGCAATTACATCGAAAATTAAAATCTCTATTTGGTGTTTCCGCAACTGAATTTATTCGAAATGAACGCTTAAAACTAGCTTATCAATTGCTTCAAAAACCT
Organism: Flavobacteriaceae bacterium; assembly: GCA_002862755.1. Lineage (GTDB taxonomy): Bacteria > Bacteroidota > Bacteroidia > Flavobacteriales > Flavobacteriaceae > Flavobacterium. Next base: position 42,005 of record PKDY01000002.1, read on the forward strand.
AACGTAACGGTTTCTGAAGTTGCTTATGCAGTAGGGTTTAATGAGATCACTTATTTTTCAAAATGTTTTAAAGATTATTTTTCAGTTCCGCCTTCTTCCATTCAAAAACAGCCTTAGTTTATTCTTTTAATTTTTTTTAAAAAGCGTGAATTTCTTTAAGAAAAAGGAGTAACACTCTATGTTACATCTATTCATGCTTTTGTTACATCTGTTCATTCATAAGATTTTTATTGGGTTTACCTTTGATTGAAATCAATTACCAATGTCGAAGAAGAGAAAATATTATTTTGAAGGACATTTAGAAAATCTTCCTTCTCAAAAGATTTATCTCAACATCAATAACCTTGAAAAAGGTAGGTACGAATTGCAAATTATTCACAAAAATAAAATCTTAAAAAAAACAACTTTTAAAAAATAAAACTATGAAAAAAATGAAAACCATATTATTAAGTATGTGTTACTTAGCTATAGCTTGTAATTCAGATGATGATACAACAACCACTTCAATTGTAGATTTAAAAGCAGATAAAATTAGCTATGAAATGGTTTCTCAAACCTCTCCTACAACTGGAGAAGTGAGAATTAGAGGGCATATAAAAAATGTAGGGAATGCTAATTTCAATTCTTCTTTAGGTCAGCAAGTTGCTTATTTAATTGAACGTCCTTTAGGCACAACTACTGAAACGGTTGTGGCAACTGCTAACCTTCCAGCTGTTATAAATGTAGACGAAGAAATCACATTTAGTTATACTAGAAATTGGGATACAACTATCGAATTTCAAAATGACTTTATTTTAAGAATTAGTTATGATCCCGATATTTTTATAGATGGCAACCTTAATAATGATGATGCTAACATGAATAATAATACTTTGGTATTACAAGGAAATACAATTAACTCTTTATTTTAAAAATCATGAAAAATACAGTAACTCGTTTCGCAATAATGATACTTTCTGTAATAACTATCTGCTGCAATAATGATGATGAAAGTTCGCAAGTTGTTACCTTATCTCAAAGAGAAGCACTGCTTGCCCTTTACAATGCTAACCCTGGAAACACTTTAGGATGGGATACAAATGCTACTGAAATAGCTTCATGGGAACATGTAGGTGTAAACAGTGAAGGAAAAGTCACAAGTTTAAACCTAATAGACAAAGGATTAACAACAATACCTTCTGCTATTGGGTTTCTAACAGAACTTACTTATTTAGAACTTAGAAATAATGGCATTGAGCAACTTCCAACAGAAATTGGGAATCTAAAAAAAGTCACTTATTTAGGATTAAACAACAATCATTTTACAAGTTTACCCACTACTCTTTCTCAGATGGAAAGTTTAGATCGCTTATTTGTCTATAATAATAGTTTAAGCACCATTCCTGCTGAAATAGGTCAATTAAACACTTTAACGCGATTGGATTTTGGAGCCAATACAATTACAGCAATTCCTTCTAGTATAGGACAATTAACTCAATTAGATTATCTCAGTTTCTATTCTAATTCGCTAACCCAAGTTCCCTCGCAATTGAGCAATCTAACCCATTTAACAACTTTAGATGTTTCCGATAATTTTATCACTACTATTCCACAAAGTGTTTGTGATTTAGAAACAACGGGGACTACCATCATTAAGGATGCAACAACTACTTGTAATTAACTCTAAAATGACATAAAAAATGGATTGTATTTTTAATTTACCTATTTCTAATTACTAATAAATCGTTTATTTAAAAAAATAAGTTATGAAAAGACTTTTCTTATGTTGTTTTTGTTTAGGTTTGAGTTATCTTCAAGCGCAAAACAATCTGTTTTTTAATCCTGAAGAGGAAGCAGTAAAAGATACGGTACATACTCCTTCTGGAAACCTTCCTGTTATTTTTTTTGATTTTAATCCGAACGAAAGAATCACATTCGATAAAAAAATTACTTTTTCATTTAATTCCAATTCCGGAACCTCTTACACAACCTCTTTTTTAGTCAATACAAATAAAGGCTACATGGGCATGAACAAAGAAATGATGGAAGCTATGATTGGTATTGAATTTCCACATAATGAAAATGTAAAAGTTTATTATAGATTAACCCATACCAATGGAAAGACCTATTATTATATTGAGTTGAATGGTATAAAACAAGTGGTAAATAGATTGCCCATGAATGAAATTGCAGTAGATCAAACCAATATGTCTGTAGCAAAATTCAATCGGAACTACTCTCCTACTGGAAACAACTTAAATGTAAGCAGTCAGAATTATAATTCGCAAGAATATCACAATGTTTCTAATGCAACTGGGCATGAAAATTTGGTGTACTTGTCTAACCAAAATGAAACACAACTCAATCCTAATTCCAATCCTAAAACAGCAGGTTTTTTAGGTCTAGGTTATATTTATAATAATAACAAAACCCAATTGGTTACACGCATTGAAAATGAAGAAGGTTCGGCTGAAATAGAAAACATTGAAAATGTTTCCATTCGCTTTGACGGAAGTAATTATCGTAAAAGAGAAAATATCGTAGCAGAGGACCACGAGCGCGTTACTAATGTAAAGGAAGACTATTTAACGAAAAAACAAGAAAATATCAATCGAGCTACTAATTCAGAACGAACGATTGCGAATAAAGAGCAAGAAATTTTAAATACAGAATCGGAAATGGAATCCAAACGTAAAAGAGCCATGAATAAATACATTGAAGATGGTGCCCCTTCGGAACAAAATAGTCGCTATGCTTTGGAAGGTTTTGATCCAAAAGATGACATTGAAGTTAAAAAATTAGAATGCGAAAAAAGGATACTAATTATTGAAAAAAAATTAGATCGAATGACTAATAGAAATCCAGATTATACGAAACTTCAAGATGAAAAAGCCTGTTTGGAAACCAAAATAATAGACTATAAAAACGCACAAGAAGAAATAGACCAAATTCAAGAACGCAATACGAATGATTCACACAAATCCAATGTAGAAAAAATGAACTACTATATTTCTAATGTTATTCCAAATATTGTATCCAAACGCTGTTAAGTAATCTAAATAGGGCATTATTCATGAAACACTGGTTGTCAATACATTAAAAATATGTAACTTTAACTTGTTACAGGAATCCATGCATCAATTTTATTTTTTTGTATACTTGTCCTTTACAAACAATCAGCATGAAATACATTTCTCTTATTCTATTTAGTATATTCGTTTCTTTCCCTTTGTTTTCGCAACATAAGAGCGATTCTGATTCCATATCCATTTATATAAAAAAAGCCGATTCAACATTCAATACTCTAAATTATAATGCTTCGTTAACCTTTGCTCAAAAAGCATTGGAATTGGCTGAAAATAAAAAAGATGTTTATTCAATTAATGAAGCAAAAATAAAAGTCGCAAATGCCTATCTAAAATTAAGATTGTTTGATTATGCTTTAAAATCCATTGAATCCATAACTTTAAAAAACAAACCTTCTCAAAAAGAAGTAATTCAATATGCAACGGTTTTAAATGCGAGAGGAAACATTCATTATTCTAAATATGAAGACGATTTAGCCATTACAAATTACCTAAAAGCCGATTCTGTTAGTGAAGCACATCATTATAGCAATGATTCACAAATTAAAGCTTTGCAAAACATCGGTTTAATGTTTCTTAGAGGATACGAAAGTCCAACTAAAACTACTTACGGAAGAGCAAAAGACTATTTTAAAAAAGCTTATGATAAAGCTAAAGAAAGTAATTCCTTAACTGAAATGCATTTTTCAGGTTTGTATTATGGTTCAACTTTTGTGGAAACTGAAAATCCAAAACCTGAAATAGCACTTACGTATTACAACAACGCTAAAAAATATTTTGAAACAAATAATCTGATTAAAGAATTAAATGATACCTATTGGGCTTTTGCTTCTTTATACCGTAGATTAGGTCAGAATGATAAAGCGGAAACCTATTATTTAGAAAATATTGAAAAAAATAAAATTCATGCCAATACTATAAATTTAGGAAAAGCGTATTGGGCTTACGCCAGTTTTTTAAATGCAATTGAAAGCCAAGATAAAGCAATAACCGCTTATCAAAACGCAATCTCAACTCTAAAGCAAGAAAAAAATACCGATTTAGGAGTGCTCTCTGATTGTTTGTACCAACTCTCAAATTTATACCATCAGAAAGGTAAAAATGAAGCTGCTTATGAAAAAATAAAGGAATATATTGTCTATAAAGACAGTGTAGACATTAAAAAAAATAGTATCAATTTTAATCAACTAGAAGCCAAATATCAAACCGAAAAAAAAGAACAAGAAATTGCTTTGCTTACTTCTAAACATCAAGTAGCAGAAAAGCAAAAATACATTTATATCATTATTTCTTTATTACTATTAGCAACAGGATTCTTTTTGTTTTTTGGTTACAAAAATAAAATTAGAACGGCTCAAAAACTAGAAGAATTAAACACCTTAAAATCACGTTTTTTTGCCAATATTTCACACGAATTCAGAACACCTCTTACACTTATTAAAAGTCCAGTGCAACAACTTCAAAAAGACGCAACAACTGAACAAGAAAAACACTTAGAACTAATTGACAGGAATGCAAATAGAATGCTGGAATTAGTAGATCAATTATTAGAACTTTCCAAAATAGACAGTGGCCAATTACAACTGATAGTAAAAGAAGGAAATCTAACTAATTTTCTACATAGTATTGCTGAACCTTTTGAATATTTAGCGCAGGAATCGAATAAAAAACTGGAACTTGAGTTCGATATTCCTAACGAAAATTATCCTTTTGATAAAGATGTTTTAGAAAAAATTACAACCAATCTACTTCATAATGCCATTAAATACAGTGATGAGGCGTCAACCATTAAAGGACAATTTTCAGTTGATAGCCAAATTCTTAAAGTAAGTATCAGCAATTTTAATGCAACACTCACAAAAACCGATTTACAAAAACTTTTCGAACGTTTTTATCAAAAAAACACCAATCAAACAGGTACAGGTATTGGTTTAGCTTTAGTAAAAGAACTCATTACTTTGTATGAAGGAACTATTCATACGAATTTAGAAAATGATGTATTAACTATTGCTTTTGAAATTCCATTACAAACACATCTTAAAAATGCTGTTATTGGTCATACCAATGATAATGAACTTGTAAGTGCTGCAGTAACATCGCAAGAACCAAATGAAGTAAATGACGAACTACCTATTCTATTAATCGCAGATGATAATGCTTCTATACGAAGTGTTCTTAAAGATATTTTCAAAGAAGAATTTAAAATTTATGAAGCTGAAAATGGTGAAGAGGCTTTAAAAATAGCAGAAAAAGAAATTCCAGATTGTATTATTTCTGATATTATGATGCCAAAAATTGACGGTTTAGAATTTACCAAGCAAATTAAAACAAATGAATTAACTTCTTTTATTCCTGTTATTTTACTAACGGCAAAAACGACTCCTGAAACGAAATTAGACGCTATAAAAAATCAAGCAGATGGTTTTTTAACCAAGCCGTTTCAACATGATTTATTAAAAGAATTGGTATACCAACAAATTAATGAAAGAAAAAAATTACAAAAAAGATATAGTCAGGAACTGATTTTAAAACCAACCGAAATTGTTATCGATTCTGTAGATGAAAAATTTATTACTCGAATAGAAGCAGTTATTCATGCTGAAATTACCAATCAAGATTTCAATACGGAAGCTTTCGCTGAAAAAATGCATGTGAGTCGCATGCAATTGCATCGAAAATTAAAATCATTATTTGGTGTGACTACTACAGAATTTATTCGAAATGAACGTTTAAAAATAGCAGTCGAATTATTAAAAAATGAAAAACTTTCTATTTCAGAAATTGCCTACTCTGTTGGTTTTAACGATGTCTATTATTTCTCCAAATGCTTTAAAGATTTGTATCAAAAAGCACCTTCAGAATATTATAAAAAATAAATAAAAATTTCCTTTTAAAACCTCGTAAAGCCTCATTTTAGAGGCTTTTTTTGTTTGTTACAATGTTACAAAAGCCTGTTACATTATCACAAAACATCTTTTGGATTAGGCTGTACTTTTGGAAAACAAATTGAGACAAAAATGGCTAATAAAAAGAAATACAATTACGAAGGTAAGCTACAAAAGATACCTTCTCAAAAAATTCTAATTAACATTAACCATCTCGAAAAAGGAGAATACGAACTTAATATTATTCACAAAAATAAAGTCTTAAAAAAAACAAATTTCAAAAAAAAATGATCATGAAAACAATCCAAACATTTTTCCTAGTAAGCTGCTTTTTAGTGTTATTATCCTGTAACAATGACGATGATGCCACACCTAAAGATGCTTTTCCAACCCAATTAACACTCACAGACTATACCAATGCAGTTAATAATAAAACCGTAACACTTACCTATAACAATGATAACACTATTGCTAGTATTTCCATTCAGGATAGTCAAGGTGTAAAAACCAAACAATATGTGTATACCAATGGTAAAATAACGAGCGTTAGCAATTCTGGTTTTCTTTCAGGACCAGAGGTTCGTACGTTTGTATATAATGCTGCTGGAAAATTGTCTTCTATTATTGATGATGTGAGTGGTACAACTGAAACTTTTCCAATTACTTATAATTCTTCCACAAATACCTATACACTTACTGATGGTGGCGATACCAATACGGTTGTTTTAGATGCTAGTGACAACCCAACCACTTACTCCAACACTTTTGTTGCATCCGATTTAATACTAACATTAGATAGTTCGAATGTGGGTGTATTTAAAAATGTGGCACCACAAATCGCACTGCAATTCGATTTAGGTTTGTATACAGGTCATCTCTTCTATTTTTTCAGTCAAAAACAAATCAATCATTTCCAGTATGGGGTTCAAGATTTTGACTTTGTACATACAAGAGACTCTGAAAACAATATTACTTCTGTAGTATATAATTTTAGTGGTGGAGGAAGCCAACTAGATGTTACCTACGAAAAAAGAAATAGATTCTAAATACATTAATGAGTTATGAAAAAGTATATATTAAAATCCGTTTTTGTTATTGTTGCACTTGTAGCATTGAGTTGCAATAATGACAATGATCGTCAGTCCATTTGGTTGCCTGTGAACATGGAAATCATTTATCCAGCCGCTGCAGCTTCTTACCAAACACTAGATATTAGTTACAACTCCCAATTTTTAATTCAAAATGTAACTCGAAATCTTTCTGGAGGTGCAACAATAAGCTATGATTGTACTTATAACAATCTTCAATTACTTTCCAATTTAAAAATCACAGATTTACCTTCTGGAGAAGAAATAAATTATCAAATTTCGTATACCAATGGAATTGTAACTAAAATTACAGTTAATCAATCTGGTTCAAGTACAGAATATAATATTGATCATGATAGTAATACAAATCTTTATCGATACAACTTTCCTTACACTTGGAAATTCAATTCGGCAAATAATTTAGAATATTATTATTTTTCAAGCGATGAAACCCTAGAAGTTACTTATGATACAGAAAATGGGTTCAATCATTTTATGAAACCGCAACCTGTTCTCGCCATTTTGGATACCTATTTTAGAGATAACTTTTTTCAAGATTTGTACTTTCTAAGCACCCAAAATGTAAAAGAAACGCGCTATGAAGACTTGATATCATCAGATGTTATTGAATCACATTTCACACATACTTTGGATGCCCAAAATCATATTTCTAAGACGGAAATTAGAATAAATTCAGACACCAACCCTTTCATGATAAAGAACATAACGTATCATGAAAAGAAATTTTAATTAAGTAGAAAAATAAATCGCTTGTATGATACTTAAAGAAAAATAGTTTCATTAGTTCAAACAAAATAATGACTTTCAACCCATTAACTAAAAAAAATATAAAATCTTAAAAATCTAAAATCTTAAAAATCTAAAATTATGAAAATTAAAAACTATAATATCGTTTTACTGCTTCTTTTAGGCACCCAAATTTGTAATGCACAATTAATTGATAAATTAAAGAAAAAAGCGGAAAGAGCAGCGGAAAGAACTGTTGAACGAAGAGTAGAAAGAGAAACAGAAAAAAAGACTGATCAAGCAATGGATAGTGTTTTCGGATCGGATAAAAAAAAGACTAAAAAAGAAAAAAAATCAAGTAAAGAAAGCTCTAGTTCTTCATCTTCTTCTTCAAAAAAAGGGCAAGATATCGTTACAGGAAGTAGTTTTTTCCCAAATGGAGACATTATTTTTTCAGATGATTTCAACCAAGATAATTTTGGGGATTTCCCAGCCAATTGGGATACAAATTCTGGTGGGGAAGTTATAAAAGTGGGACAAAACAAAGCTTTCAAATTGAATCCAAACGGAACCTATTCAGCTAAAACAAATAAACTCCCAGAAAATTATGCTTTAGAATTTGATTTAGTCACAGAAAATTTAGATTACAAAGGCCTATCTGGTTCTCAATTTGGCATAAACTTTTCTAGTGAACAAACTTTAAACAGGCCTAAAAATGGTGGTAAATTTAGCTTCTCCTTATGGAAAGGATCAACCGTTTGTAATCAAATAAATGTGCAAAATTGGGGAAAAACGAATGCCAAAATTGACAATAACATTCCCTTCAAAATGCAAGAAAAATTTAATACTTCTACACATTTTACTGTAGTTGTAAATGGGAATCGTTTGCGTGTTTTTATTGATAATGAAAAAGCAATTGATTTACCTTCTTTCTTAAGTAATAATTTTGGTAATTATATTCAATTTTATTTAAAAGGAACCGATCCAAAAGAAAACCATATTGCAGCTATTGCAAATGTGAAAATAACGGAGGAAGGAGAAGATTTACGCTCGTTAATTCTAAAAGGAGGTTTCTCAACTACAAAAATTTTATTTGATTCTGGCTCGGATAAAATCAAAAAAGAATCATATGATTTTTTAGATAAAATGGCAAAAGTACTACAAGACGATAAGGCCCTTCGCTTGAACATTATTGGTCATACCGATAGCGATGGAGATTCCGTAAAAAATATGACTTTATCTAAATCAAGAGCTGCCGCAGTAATGAACTATTTTATAGACAATAAAGGATTAGACAAAGCTCGCTTTATGTTTCAAGGAAGAGGTGAAAACGAACCTGTTGCCGAAAATAATTCTGCAGAAGGAAAAGCTAAAAACAGACGTGTAGAATTTCAAAAAATATAATACTTGAAATGAAATTAGCAGTCAAAATTATACTCGGTCTAGGAGCAACAACCACATTAGGAATGGTTACAGGTGTCATTCCAAATCCTTTTGAAATACCTACAGATGTTCCCCTTCATTTACAACACGAAATGAAAGTGGTATGGAATTATGACGGCAAACAGCAATCTCTACCCACTATTGAACAAGGTACTCCTTTTGACGATTCTAAATATTTTGATTTAAAGGCAAAAATATCCATTAATCCTATTGAACCTCACGGTATCTTTAAGTTTGATTATGAAATGGAGCAATATATTTCCATCAACAATCAATCAGGAAATTTCACATATAAGGTAAACAGCAATGATAACTCTATGTACATTCACGGAACAGACATTGAAAACAACGACTTGTTCCAACCTTTAAAAAACAATCCGTATGTGCAGCAGTATAAAATTAATTTTATCATTCGTAATGCTCAAAATGATTGGTATGCTTTTGTAGAACATCAAGAAAAAGGAAAAATCTGCATTAAAATACCTTCTGGTTTTACTTTTTCAAATGTATTTACGGATATGTATAGTAAAAGTTTAGAAGTTTTAAATAGTGCCAAAGCAAATGCAAACAGCGTTACCAATAGTAGTCCGCTCGAGCCTTACAGAGGCACATTTACTGATGAGGACGGTTCGTTAAAAAGAATTACATTTTGGTTTGCCAAAGATGAAGCTCAAATTCCAACGGGTGTTCCTCTAATGGGATTTGGAGTAGGTGTTTTTAAAGATGTACTAGAAAAAAAACAAAAATTTTTAGCGGTAACTGAGGCTGAAGATGGCATTTCTAAATTATTGCACCTAGAACAAATTGAAGAATGGGGAATTAATACGGATGGTTATAAAATACTATCTTTTGATTTTCATTTACCATCTGGTAAAGCTAAAACAGAGAATATTGTCAATTGGCTAAAAGGAAAACAAGATGAAATTGCCCAATTAAGAGCAGCAAGAAAAAACTGCCCATCACATCAAGCAGGAAGCGATTGTAGAAAAAATTATGAAAAGAGAATAAAGGAAGTACAAGATGAAATTGCTTCTAGAGCAAAAGAGCTGGCAACTCAAATGATGCCTCCCATGAAGTAAGCTTCTTTTCTATAAGTTATATAAAAAGTACAAAAACAAGCCTAAAAAAAGGATGCTGTTGTTGTACTTTTATTTTTTTAAATTCATTTAAAAAATATGTAACACACTATGTTACAATACTTTTATAAAAAAAAGTTTTTTCTTATTATAATTGTCTAAATTTACATATCAAGTAAACAAACTATGAAAAAAGAACAACTAAACCAAGCTGTTTCATATGGCTATTTTCTTTTATTTAGCTTATTATTAGTTGTACCCGTTACACTTCATTCACAAACATTTACAAAAAAAGACTCTGTAAAAATATTCAACTATATCCAAAAAGCAGAAGATTTTTATAATCTTTCAGAATATGATTCGGCTGTATTTTATACCACTAAAGCTGAAAAATTAGCAAAAGCAAAAAATTATGAAATAGGTTATGCTCATGCTTTACTTAAAAAAGAAGATATTTTTATCAATTATGATGAATTAGACAAAGCAGAAGTTATAAATAAAGAAGTAACGGCACTTGGAGAAAAACTGAATGACCCAAAAATCATTGCATATGCTACCTTACATACAGCTCAAATAAAAATGTACCAAAACAAAATGGATGAAGCGATTCCGCTCTTTCAAAAATGTACTAAAAATTATTTTGATCAACATCCCTCCTATCATGCTGCCTTGGCCTATAATGATTTTGGCTATACCTATGGATTACAAGATGATTTAATCAATCAAACCAAATGCTTGATCCAATCGATTAAAATATACGAAAGTCTTCCCGAAACGTATAATGGAGAATTAGCAGTCGTTTACAACAACTTATCATTAGTTTACTACCGATTGAAAGACAATGATAAAACTATTGAATATGCTAAAAAATCCATTTACTACAGAGAAAAACATGGTGATATTGATAATCTAGCATTAGGATATTGCAACATGAGTCAATTGTATCGTCAAATCGACGCAAAAGAAGCTAAAAGATATCAAGAATTATGTGTCAAATATGCTGAATTGTCGAAAAATGAAGATCGTATTGCACAGGCATACATGACTTCTGCCTTAATTGCTAGTGATGCTGAAAACAGAACTTTAGCTATAGAATTTGAGAAAAAAGCAGTCAAAATTCTAGAAGAAAAAAATAATAACCCCAGTTTACTTGCGCTACGCTATATAGCTATAGGTATGCATTTAGTAGCCTTGAAAAAAAATCCGGAAGAAGCGATTTTTTACTATAATAAGGCATTAAAAATAAGTGAAGCCATTCATAGTAAAACAAATATATCCGAAGTTTATAAAAATTTAACCAAAGCGTATACACTACAAAACAATTATAAAGCGGCTCTAGAAGCTCAAAAAAAATATTATACTTACAGAGATAGCATTGTAGATGAGAAAACCAATGTAAGTGTTGCCGAATTAGAAAAGAAGTTTCAAACTGAAAAAAAAGAACAAGAAATTAAACTTTTATCTGCCGAAAATAAACTCGCACAAAAGCAAAAATATATTTATATTGGCTTAGCTGGATTCCTTTTTCTAGCTGGTTTTACATTGTTTTTTGTATATCGAAATCAATTGAAAACAGCTCAAAAAATCAAAGAATTAAACAGCTTAAAATCTAAATTTTTTGCCAATATTTCTCACGAATTTAGAACACCTCTTACCCTGATAAAAAGTCCGGTTCAAAGTCTGCAAAAAGTTATTTCAAATGAGGATGAAAAAAAACAATTGCAACTCATTGATAGAAATGCCAATAGAATGTTGGAATTGGTGGATCAATTATTAGCACTTTCCAAAATAGACAGTGGTAAATTGAAATTAATAGTAAAAGAAGGCAATGTTAGTTCGTTCTTACATAGTCTAACTGAGCCATTTGAATTTCAAGCCAAAGAAAACAATTTGAAATTTGAAACTCACATTGAAAAAAATACAACTTCTCATTATTTCGATAAAGATATTCTAGAAAAAATTGTAACCAATATTTTATCCAATGCTTTCAAATACACTCCTCCTGGAGAAAGAATTGAGTTTCATTCGTCCATCGAAAATAAAAAATTAAAGTTAATTTGTAGTAATTCTGGTATTTCCATAAAAAAAGAAGAAATCAACCAACTTTTCGAACGTTTTTACCAAAAAAATGAAAGTGAAAAGGGAGCTGGTATCGGATTGGCATTGGTTAAAGAGTTAATTGAATTATATGAAGGGGAAATACAAACACAAGTTTCCAATCAAAACCTCCAATTTACAATCTTACTTCCTCTCGAAAAATTTCCTGAAAACACATTGATTGTAAACAAAGAAGCCAATGCTATTATAGAAAATCAAACTCAAGAAAATGATTTGCCAATTGTCTTAATCGCAGATGACAATGCAGAAATACGAACGGTTTTAAAAGATGTATTAAAAGGAGATTTTCAAATATTGGAAGCGGAAAATGGTGAAGACGCGCTAAAAATTGCTAAAAAAGAGATTCCAGATTGTATTATTTCGGATATTATGATGCCCAAAATGAATGGCTATGAGTTTACCAAAGCGACAAAATCGAACGAACTTACTTCCTTCATACCCGTTATTTTACTTACTGCAAAAACATCTGAAGAAGCACATTTGGAAGGTTTACAAAGTACAGCTGATGCTTTTCTTACCAAACCCTTTCACAACGAAATTATAAAACTTACGGTAACACAGCTCATCAAAGAAAGAAAAAAACTACAAGAACGTTACAGCCAAGAACTGGTTTTAAAACCAGTAGACATTGTCATTAATTCTGTGGATGAAAAATTCTTAGAAAAACTACAAGAAATTTTACATAAAGAAGTAGCAAATGCCGATTTCTCATCTGATAATTTTGCATCATCTGTAGGTATGAGTCGCATGCAATTACATCGCAAATTAAAAACACTTTTAGGAGTTAGTGCCACCGAATTTTTAAGAACAGAACGCTTAAAAACTGCTGTAGAATTACTCAAAAAAGGGAATGGTAATATTTCAGAAATTGCCTATTCCGTTGGATTTAATGATGTGTCTTATTTCTCAAAATGCTTCAAAGAAATGTATCATTGCACGCCTTCTGAATATCTTGAAAAAAACGCATAAACCTCCCAAACCCCTTATTTCACTGACATATAAAAGCGTGTTACATATGTCATAGCCCTTGTTACAATTCTCCTATCACCTTTGTTTGATTATGTTCAAATTTGTCTTATCCAATTAAAACAAAGAACATATGAAAACAATTATGAAACCATTTTTAATGTTACTTTTTATAGTCGCATTATTTTCTTGCAGTAGTGATGATGATAGTAATGTGATTCAAAATCCTATTAATAGAGATATTTATACTTGCGGCACAGAATCTAATGGTACTTATAATATAGCAAAAGTATGGAAAAATGGAATAGGCATCAATTTAACAGATGGCACAAGAAATACCATAGCACGATCTGTTTTTGTTTCTGGTAATGATGTGTATGTTGCTGGTTATGAAGAAAACAGTCTTTCTAGAATTGCTAAATTTTGGAAAAATGGTGTTGTGACTGACTTAAGCGATGGTAGTGAATTTGCTTATGCGTATTCTATTACAGTTTCGGGATTAGATGTTTATGTCGCAGGGTTTGAATCCAATGGAACCGTAAATGTAGCCAAGATTTGGAAAAATGGAACTGCAATAAATATAACCGACGGAACAAAATCTGCTATAGCTAGTTGTGTACTTGTAAATGAAGCTGATGTTTATGTAGGTGGTTATGAAACAATAGGCACCAAAAAAGTGGCAAAAATATGGAAAAATGGCGCTGCCATTAATTTAAGTGATGGCTCCAATGATAATTCCGTTTCTTCAATTGCAATATCGGGTACAGATATATATGCATGCGGATATGCTTTTAATGGGACAAAATTTGTCGCTAAAGTATGGAAAAATGGTATCGGAACAACTTTAACGGATGGTATAAATACTTCCTATGGAAATTCTATAGCTGTATCCAATAATGATGTGTATGTGACTGGCTATGAGTCTAATGGCACAAAAAATATTGCAAAAGTCTGGAAAAATGGAATAGCAACCAATTTAACAGACGGTATAAATAATGCATATGCTTCTTCCATATTCATTTCTCAAACAGATATTTATGTTGGTGGCTCAGAATTTAACGGAACAAAAAATGCAGCAAAATTCTGGAAAAATAGTACTGCAACTGCTATTGATGAATCCATTTTAAATGACCAACAAGTATATTCTATTTTCATCAAATAAAAGAAATTCGTAAAAACAATTAAAACAAAGAACATATGAAAACAATTATGAAACCATTTATAATGTTACTTTTTATAGTCGCATTATTTTCTTGCAGTAGTGATGATGATTCTTCTATTTCAACTACAAATGATAATTTTATTAGAGCTAAAATTAACGGTGTTTCTTACGAAGCCACAGGTTCAGGATTACATGGAAGTTTCGATGAAGAAGGATTAGATATTGACAGTCGAGATACCAACGGAACAGGTATGGATTTTTATATCATTGGAAATGTTTCACAAGGCACATACAATTTTAGTTCCTCAAATGTTACTACTCAAGGTAGATTAAATTACCGATTAACTGGTGAAAATTTTTCAAGCGGTTTTTGCTCTGTTTCAAATGGAACTTTAACAATTACTTCTATAAATGGCAAAACGGTTACAGGTACATTTAGTTTTACAGGAAGTTCTATGTCAGAATCATGTTTAAATCCTTCAACTAAAGCCATAACTGAAGGGTCTTTTAAAATTACTTTTCCATAATATAAAATACTATTTATATGAAATTTATACTAACCATTGGCTTACTTTTATTGGTAACCCAATCCCAGGCACAGTTCTTTAAAAAATTAAGTGAAAAAGCAGAAAAAGCGGCAGAACGAACTGTAGAAAGACGTGTAGAAAAAAAATCGGAAGAAACAACCGATGAATCGATAGATAAAGTTTTTGAAAAGAAAAAAAAGAAAGAGAAAAAAACAAAAGGAAATAATTCACAAACTGAAGAAACGAATTCAAAAACAGGAAATAAAAAAACAACAATTACTAGTGCTAAAGATTTTATAGCAGGAACAAAAATAATCGCTACTGAAAATTTCAATCAGGATGCTATTGGTGATTTTCCGGTAAATTGGAACACTAACAGCAGTGGTGAGGTGGTTACTTTTTCCGATTCCAATGAAAAATGGTTGCAATTAAACGACAAAGGCAACTATACTCCTATAAACTTTTCAAAACTTCCTGAAAATTGCACTTTTGAAATCGACATTTACACCACAGAAAATTTTTCGTTCTACTCAAGTGGTTTAAATATAGCATTTGTGGCTTCTCAAAAGAAAACCGATTATACACAATGGGGTGATTTCAAAAGTGGCAAAGAAGGCGTTATTGTAAGTCTTCATCCACAAGGAGCTGGTAGTAGAAAAATTGGTGTTTCTGGTTTTAAAGTAATTACAAATCATGCGCTTGCCATGGAAAACAATGTGGATTTAAAATCTTTTAACAACAATAGAAACACAGCAAAAGTACAGTTTTGGCGACAAAAAAACCGACTTAGAATGTATGTGAATGGTGAGAAAATTTGGGATTTACCCAATGCTTTCCAAGATGTTACCTATAACAGTATCGTTTTCTACCTACATACCTATGGAAATCCTGAGGATAAATATTATATCTCCAACTTAAAATTAGCTGAAGCTGGCGCAGATACACGCCATAAACTCATTGAAACGGGTACTTTCACAACCAATGAAATTCTTTTCGACACCAATAAATCTACCATTAAAAACACAAGCAAAACTGTTTTATCCGATTTAGGGAACGCTTTACAAGAAAATCCAACTGTAAAAATTAAAATTACAGGACATACTGATAGTGATGGAAAAGAAACGGATAATCAAAAACTATCGGCACAAAGAGCAGAAAGTGTAAAAAATTATTTGAGTGTCAATTTTGGCATTGAAAAGTCAAGAATGCTAACAGAAGGAAAAGGAGAAGCAAATCCTATAGCTAATAACGATACAGAAGATGGTAAAAAACAAAATAGAAGAGTTGAATTTTCGGTAATTAAATAAAATTATATGCCTAAGAAACCTACAAAATATGAGGCAAAAATTGAAAAAATCCCTTCCAATAAAATTTATTTAAATATCAATCACTTAGAAAAAGGAGAATATGAATTAAATATTATTCATAAAAATAAGCTTTTAACGAAAATGACTTTTAAGAAAAAATAAAAAAGAAAATTATGAGAAAAATGAGTAAAACAATTGTCTGCTTCATACTGCTTTTAGGATTGCTATCCTGCAGTAAAGACGATGACAATACAACCGAAGAAACCTATTTGAGTAGTTATACCTTTTCTTTTTCCACTGAAGAATTCCAAGTACACTACAATTCAGAAAATCAAGTAACGGGTTTTGAAACATTAGATCCTAGTAGTTCCACCTTGACAAAAATTAATAATGAAATTATTCGAAATAATAATGAAATAACAGCAATTGGCAATGCCACTCTTACATACAATGCTTTAAAACAAATTGCTTCAATAAATGATGGTACTGGAAACGGACAAACCGAACTAGAATATGATACTGCCGGAAGGCTCATTAATCAAAGTACTACCTACTTTGGTGGAAGTATTACAGAAACTAAAAATATGACATATGATTCTAATAATAGGGTTATTAAAATTATCATTCATATCGTTAGTAGTTCCATTAACGAATATTACAAGTATAATCTTAGCTATGACTCACAAAATAACATAAAAGAAACCAACCTAAGTACGAGTACAGATAATAGCACTTATAATCTTATCGAAACGCGATTATATACTTATGATTCAAAGGTAAACCCACTAAAAAAAGTGATTGAGCGTCTTTCGTTAGAAAACTTTTATGTCTGTCCATCCTACTCTTTTTCTCTATTTGAAACGATTAAATTTAATTATCTATCGGCTTATGCATTCAATTTTTCTAGCAATAATAACCTTACGCATATCACTATAGTAGCAGCTGGAGGAACTATAACGAATGCTTCTTATGAATATACCTATGATACGGCTGGTTATCCAACTAAAGTAATCATTACCGATGAAGATGGTGGTACTTACTCTCAAAACTTTTTTTATACACGTAAATAACTTTAATTAAATAAAAATCAAACACATGAAAACAACAATTTTAAAAATTTGGTCACTAGTAGTAATAATTATGATGCTTTCTTGCTCAGCAGAAGATGGAAAAGATGGTATTGATGGAATCGATGGAATAAATGGTATTGATGGCGTTAATGGCGCAACAGGCCCTCAAGGTCCTGCTGGAACCGCAAATGTTATTTATTCCAATTGGATTCCTGCTAATTTCACCGGTTCATCTGCTTCAATAAAATATATGGGCATCGATTTTCCTGCAGGAATGCCATCTGCTTCTAGTATAAAAAACACACATACTATCATTGTTTATTTTACAGGATATGGTGATGGAAATGTTTACCAATTACCCGTTATAGATTTTAGAGGTGCTCAATTTACTTGTGGTTTCGGCAGTGGAAGCATCTCTGCATCTGATATTAATATTACAGCTAAAGCACTTAGTGGTAGTCTCACTGATCAACAAATAAGCCCAAGTTTAGGAGCTAAGTTTAGATATGTAATTATTCCTGGTGGTGTAACTGCAGGGCGCAATAATACTATCGATTATTCTAATATGAGTTACGATGAAATATGTAATTATTTTAATATAACGAATTAAAATTTGAGTTAGTTTTTTACAAAAAAGCCTAATGTTTCCATTAGGCTTTTTTATCTTAACTTCTTAATTAACCAATTTCAATAAACCGTTTTGGCTTTGGCAAAGCTTCATCTTTTTTAGGAAGCATTACATACAAAACTCCATTTTCGTAATTCGCTTTAATATCATCTTCTTTAACCGTTTCTGGTAAATTGAAAGAACGTTTAAAAGAAGAAAAACTAAATTCTTTTCGAGTATACTTCCCGCTTTCATTTTGAGATTCCGATTCTAATTTTTTTTCGGATGAAATGGTCAACACATTTTCATCTATTTCAATATTAAAATTTTCTTTTTTCAATCCTGGAGAAGCTAACTCAATGGTAAAGCCCGTTTCGGTTTCTTTAATATTAACCGCAGGAATTGTATTTGAAAAACTTTGTACGCCACCCATAAAATCGGGTTTTAAAAAATCTTCCATTACTGATGGAAAAAATAACTTTGGATTTGTTTTTACTAAGTTCATATCTTTAAATTTTTGATTAAACATTTCTTCCTAAAATTCAAAATTTATTCCAAAATGAAAAAAAGTCAAAATGTCTATAAAATGAAGTTTTAAAAAGACAATTTGACCTATATTTAAGATTTTATTTGCAAATTAACTGACTAAATTTCAGCTATTTAATTTAAAAAACAATATCCTTTCCTTTTTTATTGACTTTAAAAAGAGTCAAAACAAGAAATAAAAGTAATAATTTGTAGATATTTATATATTTGTAAAAATAAACATTCACTCAATGAAAAAAATTATACTCGTATTTCTTTTGTTTTTAAGTATTTGCGTTGGTTCTTTTTATGTTTTAAAAAACAATACAACCAAAGGAAATAAACCAAAGGAAATTGCTACACCACAAACCAACTCAAAAAAGGAACCAACTTCAACTGAAGTAAGAACTAGCACTGAAAAGACAATAGAAGTAGAAAAAAAAGGAACCGTTTCTAAAAATCAATTGGCTAGTAACCAACACAAAATGGTTAGAAAGGTTATTAATGCTACCAAAAAAGGAAAGAAAAAAACGTTAGAAGAAAGAGCTCAATTCAATGAAGGCCGTTTATTATATGAATTTTATAGACAGGTAAATCCCAATACAGGTAGAATTTCTGCAAGGGATAAAGAAATAGAAAGAGAAGAATCTAAAAATGTACCCTTAGCAGATGATGGTAGCTTTTCAAGAGTCTCTGCACCAAATTATGTAAATCGTGGTCCTGGAAACTTAGGAGGTAGAACGAGATCGTTAGTATATGATAAAAGTGATCCAACAGGAAACACCATTTTAGCAGGTGCTATTAGTGGCGGTGTATTTAGAACAACAAACGGTGGTACAAGCTGGACAAAAGTATCGGCTCAAGATGAAATTCATAATGTAACTACTATTGCACAAGATCCTAGACCAGGTTTCCAAAATATTTGGTATTATGGTACGGGAGAATCTTTAGGAAATAGTGCTTCCTTAAGTGGTGCATTTTATTATGGAAGAGGTATTTGGAAATCTGTAGATAGTGGTCTATCATGGACTCAAATTACTACTTCAAATTCCGTTCAAGAAACTTTTGATAGTCGTTTTGATTTTGTACACCGATTAGCCGTTCATCCCGTTACAGGTGATTTATATGCTGGTATTGCTGGACAATTAGCTAGATATAATGGAACGACTTGGACAGCTGAAAGAAATGATACGGCTGCATCTAGTAGCAAACTAGTTGATGTAATAATTACATCAACTGGAAGAGTATATTGTGCTTTTTCTGGTAATAGCCAAACTACAATTAGAGGTATTTGGACGTCGGCTACTGGAATTGGTGGATGGTCCAGAATTGCAGATAATGGTACTCCAACAGGATGGTCTATGAATACATCAAGTGGTAGAGTGGTTCTTGGTCTTGCCCCTTCTAATGAAAATATTTTATATGCATTATATTTAAAAACGGGTACCACACCTTCTCCAGGTGATAGTGATTTATGGAGATGGAATCAAGCTACGACTACATGGACTAACTTTTCATCAAAAATTCCTGATGAACCGGGTGGAAGTGCTGGAAATGACCCTTTCAATTCTCAAGGTGCCTATGATTTAGTAGTAAATGTGAAACCTGATGACGAAAATTTTGTGGTTATTGGGGGTACCAATGCATATAAAATAAGTAATATAAATACAGGTAGCTTTGTAAGAATTGGTGGCTATGGAAATCCTAATAATTATGCACAATGGAATGTGGGTGGCGTAACGCATCATCCTGATGTACATACACTAGTCTTTAATCCAATCACAACTAGTATTTTATTATCTGGTACTGATGGAGGGATTCATCAAACCAATGATATTAATGCCTCTTCTGTGAGTTGGGTAAACCTAAATAATAAATACCAAACCTATCAATACTATCATGTAAACATGGATCCACAATCGGGTTCAGATGGTGTCATTGGTGGTGCGCAAGATAATGGTACAACTGCTGGCGGAACTATTTTTGGTTTAACAAACCTAACCAATATGACTAGTGTGTTTAGTGGTGATGGTGTAGCAGCTGCTATTTCAAGAGATAATGCTTGTGTTCCTTTCTTTATGGGGTCACAAGGTGGAAATCTTTATAGAGACTGTCCAACGGGTGCAATTATAACTCCTACTGGTTCTGTTAGTGAATTCGTAACGTATTTCCATTTAGATCCAGATAACAATAGTAATTTATACTATGCGGGTAGAGACGTTCTTTGGAAAACCAATAGTTCCTCTACTGTAACAGCAGGAACTTGGACCAATATGGGAGCAACTTCACTTAAAGGTCATACCGATTATTTTCAAACCTTTTCAACTACTAGAGGTACTTACAATGCGAGTACCAGTTATTTACTATTAGGTGGAGATGAAGGACATATTTATCGCTTAAATGATCCTAGAAATGCCACAAGTTTTTCCGCTGCGGTAGAAATTACACCTCCTGGAGCAACAATTGGTTTCCCTTCAATTGTAACAGGTTTAGCCATTCATCCAACAAATAGAAATATTGTCTTAGCAACCTATTCTAATTACGGCACACAAAGTATTTTTTATACTACAAATGCAACTGCTGCTACTCCAACATGGACATTAGTGGAAAGAAATTTAGCCAGTCACTCTATTCGCTCTGCAGCTATTACACAAGTAAATGGTCAAACATTATTTTATGTTGGAACCGCAAGAGGATTATATAGTACTACTGATCCAACTACTACTGATTGGGTAAGACAAGGTGCTAATGAAATAGGATATGCTTTAGTAAGTTCTTTAGCATATAGACATGCTGATGGCACGCTTTTAATTGGAACACATGGTAATGGAATGTATCAATCAAAAATTACATTGTGTGATGGTATAACAACAACTTGGAATGGTTCTTCTTGGTCAAATGGGGTTCCTACAGCAACCAGAGAAGCCATTTTTACAGGAAATTTTAGTTCAACTGCTAATCTTGAAGCGTGTACTGTAACCATTACAAACAATGCTACAGTCACCTTTAATAGTGGACATACTTTTATTATTGGAGGCGGTTTAACTGTAGATACTGGTGCAAACTTAGTTATTGAAAATAATGCAGCCTTAAGACAAATTAATAAAGATGATAATTCGGGATCTATTGTTGTGAAAAGAACTTCTTCTCCAATGATTCGACAAGATTATACGGCATGGTCTTCTCCTGTTGCAAACCAACAATTATTAGATTTTTCTCCGAATACCATCCCAACTCGCTTTTATGAATATTTGTATACAGGTACCACTACGCCAACAGCGTATCAATCAGTGGATCCATCAACAAATTTCCAAAAAGGAAAAGGATATATGATTCGCGTAGATAACAATTGGTCTTCTACTGTTCCAAGTGCTTACAACGGACAATTTGAAGGTGTTCCTTTTAATGGTGATGTGGCGCAAAGAGTAGGTAAAGGTTTCAATGTTTTAGGAAATCCTTATGCTTCTCCTATTAGTGCCGATACTTTTTTAGATGATAATTTAAATGCGAGCACATTGTATTTTTGGACCAATACAACTCCTGCAACTGGTGGTTCGTATCCTCAAAACAACTTTGCTTCCTATACTAAATTAGGTGGTGTGGCTGCTTTTGGAAGTGCCAAAATACCAAATGGAACCATTCAAACAGGACAAGGATTTTATGTACAATCTACAGCTTATCAGGATTGTTTCTTTAAAAATACGCAACGAGTGAATGCATCGGTTTCTACACAGTTTTTTAAATTCAATCAAACTCCTTCTGAAAAACATCTTTTCAGACTTAATTTTAATGACGAAAATGTTTCCTATAACCAATTCTTAATTGGATATACAGATGGGGCTACCGATGGATTTGATAATCTTATCGATGGAAAAATGATTGACACTTCCAAACCTTCAATGTACAGTATAATCGATGAAACAGAATATGTAATTCAAGGAAAAGGGCTGCCTTTTAATGATGAAGATATCATACCTTTAGGGTACAAAGTAATCAATGAAGGAAATTATTCTATCTCCATCGAAAATGTAGAAGGTTTATTTGATACACAAGATATTTTTATAAAGGATAAGTTATCCAATATCGTTACAGATATTAAAAATAATACCTATCATTTTTATTCTAATGCAGGAACATTTGAAGATCGTTTCGAAATTGTATATAGAAATACACTGCTATCAAATGATAGTATAACTGCAACCAATGCAATTACTATCTTTTCTGACAATGTAGGAATTAATGTGAACTCGAATGAAAAAATTAAGGAAATCACCATTTATGATGTAGTTGGAAAAACCTTATATCAAAACCAAAATGTAAACGCAACTACTTTTGTTGTGAATAGTTTACCGAAAAATGCACAGGTAGTCCTTGTAAAAGTGACAGATTACCAAAACCAAGTAACCACCCAAAAAATAGTTTTTTAATGGAATTACAATGATTTCAAAAATAAAAAAAGCCTTAAATAAGGCTTTTTTTATTTTTAATTATGTTGTTCTGCAAAAACTGATAATAAGGTTTGTCCATCAATCATTCTATTAGGCGACTTTTTCATCATCTGCAATACTCTTTTCATTGCATAAGGATTCAGTCCCATATTAATGCCTATTTCATTAATTTTTATTTGCTCTCTTTCATGCAAAACACCATCTGCATGCATCAATAAAGCCAAACGGTAAAATTGACAAATACGATTGAATTCATCTTTTATAACTTTAACTTCCGATCTATTTTCAAATAATTTATGAAACGTTTCTTTATCAATTTCTAATTCGAGAGAAATCATCTCAATGAAATCATACTCTCGATCATGCAATTCACCATCGACTAAGGCAAAGGCTATCATTTCTTGCAACAAACTTATTTTTTCTTGGTAGGTTTCCATCAAAGCAGTACTTTTATTAAGTTTTATAACCCAAATATAATTAAAAATGAAAAAACTTGGCTTTCTTTTCAGTATCTTTTTTTTAACATCACTATCGCTTTGGGCTCAAAAAAGATATACGCAATTTGAAATTAAAGCACCTCAACTCGATACCGTTAAACGCATTTGGGTCTATTTACCATTAGATTACAATCAATCTGAAAAAAAATATCCAGTTTTATACAT
The DNA here is from genome assembly GCA_002862755.1 of Flavobacteriaceae bacterium. Classification (GTDB taxonomy): domain Bacteria; phylum Bacteroidota; class Bacteroidia; order Flavobacteriales; family Flavobacteriaceae; genus Flavobacterium. Next base: position 65,701 of record PKDY01000002.1, read on the forward strand.
GCACGATGCACAAAATCTTTTCGATGAAAAAACTGCATTTTCTGGAGAATGGAAAGTAGATGAAACCCTAGATAGTTTACAAGCTAAAATTATTGTCATAGGAATAGAACATGGTAATGAAAAAAGAATAGACGAACTTACACCTTATAAAAATGAAAAGTATGGTGGTGGTAACGCCAACAATTACTTAGATTTTATTGTTTCCACTTTAAAACCGCATATCGATTCGGTATATCGTACCAAAACAAATTCAAGAAATACAGGAATCATGGGAAGTTCACTCGGTGGATTGGTTTCTTTTTATGCCAGTTTAAAATATCCTGATGTATTCGGGAAAGTGGGTGTTTTTTCTCCTTCTTTTTGGTTTACCAATGACATTTATACCCTTACAGAACAAACTAAAAAAATAGACACCAAATATTATTTTATGTGTGGAGACAGCGAAAGTGAAACTATGGTCGACGATATGAATCAAATGATTCACCTTATCCGACAAAAAAGATGCGATTGTTTGCACCTACATAAAACAAAAATTGTTGCCCATGGAAAACACAATGAAAAACTTTGGTCAAAAGAATTTGCAAAAGCGTATCTTTGGCTTTTCTAAATAAAAAAATATAATTTAATTAGTTTAAGTAGGATATTCATTCGTCAGTTCTAGTGTTTTTTATGGAATGAAATGGAATAAAAAATGTATCGAGAACTTAAATTAAATAATAAAAATTAAAATGACAAATAACGATATCTTCAAAAAATTACGTGTTGCCCTACAATTAAGAGACGATCAAATCGTAGAAATCTTACAATTGGTAGACTTTAGAGTGTCTAAAGGGGAATTAGGTAACATTTTCAGAAATGAAAACCATCCTAATTATATGGAATGTGGCGATCAGTTGCTACGCAATTTTTTAAACGGATTAGTCATTCATTTAAGAGGCACAAAAGAAGATCCTAAAAACCCTATGGAGGTTATTAAAAGTCATAAAAATACGCCTTCAAAAGAAGACAAGGAAACCCAACCTAAATCAGACAATCCAAAGAAAAATACAACTTCTTTTAAAGGAAAACCTAAGAAAAAACCATTTCCTAAAAAGGAACCTGTAGTTGAAAAGATTCGCTTTAAAAACGGAAAAAACAAGCCAAAAGAGTAATGGTAATTGGACTATTCGGTTTTATATTTCTTTTACTTCCCATTGTCGCCCTTTTTTATGAAGGATATAAAAGAAAAGGATTAGAACAAGGAATATTAAACGTTTTGTACTTTGGTACATTATCAACTTTAGTTGTATTTTTTACTATGTACTACGGTCTTAATTTTATAATGCTAATTCCACTCATTTTTATCCTATTTTTCTTTTATAAATACAACAATAAAAAAAAATAAACATCAATAAACTCTTTTCATTAAAAACCATTTCATTTTTGTATTTTTGAACACCGTAACTTGATGGTCCTGAAATAAACCTAAAATACATGCAGTTTAAACATCCTGAGATTTTATACTTTTTGTTCCTATTGGTTATACCAATTTTAGTTCATTTATTTCAATTACGTCGCTTTAAAAAAGAATTTTTTACCAATGTAAAACTCCTGCGACAACTCCAACAACAAACTCGAAAAAGCAGTACAATAAAAAAATGGTTACTGCTAGCAACACGTTTACTGCTTTTAGCATTCTTAATTTTGGCCTTTGCCCAACCTTTTTTTACCGCTAAAGAGAGTAAGAGTAAAGACAACGAACTAATTATTTTACTTGATAATTCCTTTTCCATGCAAGCCAAAGGAAATCGTGGAGAATTGTTGAAAAGATGCATTCAAGATATTTTAGAGTCTTTTCCTGAAAATCAAACTTTTTCAATCCTTACTACAAATGCAGCTTTTTGGGATGTGGATCGGAAAACTATCCAAACGGAACTTCAAAAAATAGACTATTCGGCTTTACCTTTTGAATTGGATTATTTACTCACACAAGTAGCTACTAAAAAACCAAATACTAAAAAAGATTATATAATTATTACAGATGCGATAGGAGTTCAATCTAAAAAAATAGAAAATGTGCTTGCTGAAAACGAAGTGTATTTTATGCATCCTGAAGCGGTGAATAAAAACAACGTTAGTATTGAAAAAGTAACATTATCACAAGTTTTAGAAACTTTTTATGAAATTACAATTGCGCTGAAATCCTATGGAGAAAACACTGAACCCGCTTCTGTAGCCGTATATAATCAAGAAAATGTAGTCGCTAAATCACAAGTTACTTTTGATAATTCGGATAAAGAATTAAAAATAAACATTCCTAAAGCTGCTTTTCATGGTAAAGTAATTCTAGAAGATAATAGTCTCGAGTATGACAATGCCTTTTATTTTAGTATTTCCCAACCTAAAAAACAAAATGTAATTTGCATTGGTACTCCCGAAAAAAATAAATTTTTACATAAAATTCTAACTGATAAAGAATTCGTCGTTACCAATACCGAATTGGCAAAACTGAATTACAATGCCATTGAAAACCAACAAACCATCATTCTTAACGAAATTAAAGAAATCCCACAAGCTTTAGCCACTACTCTAGCTTCTTTTTATTCCAAAGGTGGTAGTGTTATTGTTATTCCTTCTGAAGAAACGAATGTTCAAAATATCAATAGCTTTTTGAAAAATTTTGGTTCATTACAATTTGCTCCCATCAACAAAACCGAAAAACAAATTACCAAAATCAGCTTCAATCATCCTTTATATAAGAATGTTTTTGAAAAGAAAATCACTAACTTTCAATATCCAAAAGTAAACCAATACTTTCCTTCTTCTGGAAAAGGATTGCCTATTTTACAATTAGAAGATCAAGCTAATTTTGCCTTTTCAGTAAACAATACGTTAGGTAATCTCTATGTTTTTACAGCGCCTTTAAACAAACAAAATTCTAATTTTCAGAATTCTCCTTTAATTGTACCTACTATTTATAACATGGCACAGGCTAAGAACAATTCGAAAACAAATACCTTCACTATTGGCGAAAATGAAACTTTAATACTTGAGGCTGCTTTATCCAAAGATGAAGTAGTAAGTGTAACCAATGCTACGTATAGCTTTATTCCGCAACAGCAAATTATAAACACAAAAGTGAAACTTTCTTTTGGAGATTATCCTGAAAAAGCAGGAAATTACTCGGTAAAACAAGCCGAAAACAATATTCAAGAAATTAGCTTTAATTACGCACGAACAGAAAGCGATTTAAACAACGAAAACAACACACTATTTGATAAAGCCACCAGCGTAAATGATGTAACTACAGTTCTTAACGATTTAGAATCGAAACGAACCGATACTGCATTATGGAAATGGTTTATTCTAGGAACTCTCCTATTTTTATTGATTGAACTACTAATACAAAAATTTGTAAAATGACAACCGTTTTAATTAAACAAGCAACTATACAAGATCAAAACAGTTCGTTCCACAACCAAACCGTAGATATTAAAATTGAAAACGGAAGCATTACTGAAATAGCAAAAAACTTAGCCGTTCCTGAAGGTGCAACAGTAGTAGAAAAAGAAAACCTACATGTATCTCCAGGTTGGTTCGACACTTCTGTATCCTTGGGCGAACCAGGTTATGAAGATCGCGAGACTATTGCTCACGGTTTACAAGTAGCCGCTAAAAGTGGTTTTACAGCTATTGCCTTGCAACCCCATTCCTCTCCAGTTATCGATAACCAAGCGCAAGTAAAATTTGTTTTGGAAAGAGCCAAAGAGCAAGCTACTTCCTTATTTCCCATTGGCGCACTAACCAAAAATAGCGAAGGACACGATTTAGCAGAACTGTTCGATATGAAAAATGCGGGTGCCATCGCTTTTGGAGATTACAACAAAGCCATTCAAGATGCCAATATTCAAAAAATTGCCTTACAATATGTTCAAGATTTTGACGGATTGGTTATTAGCTATTGCCAAGACAACTCCTTAAAAGGAAAAGGAATTGTAAATGAAGGTATCACCTCTACCCGTTTAGGTTTAAAAGGAATACCCACCTTAGCGGAAGAATTACATATCGCTCGTAACTTATTTTTATTAGAATATACAGGTGGAAAAGTACACATCCCTACCATCTCCACTCAAAAATCGATTGCCTTAATTAAAGAAGCCAAAGCCAAAGGTTTGCAAGTAACGTGTAGTGTTGCCGTGCATCATTTGGTGTTAAACGAAGAGGTACTAACAGGTTTCGATTCTCGATACAAAGTAGCACCACCTTTACGCGATGAAGTCACTCGAAAAGCTTTGATTGCAGCAGTTTTAGACAATACGATAGATTGCATCACTTCCGATCATAATCCATTAGACATTGAACATAAAAAATTGGAATTTGATATGGCTAAAGATGGAACCATTGGTTTGGAAAGTGCTTTTGGAGCCTTACTTACAGTTTTACCTCTAGAAGTGGTTCTGGAAAAATTAACCGCAGGAAAAAAAATCTTTGGTTTACCAAAACAGGCTATTGAAATAAACACAACAGCCGAACTAAGCTTCTTTACACCAACAGGCGAAAGCACGTTTACCAAAGAAAACATTTTATCCAAATCCAAAAATTCAGCTTTCTTAGGACAAAAAGTAAAAGGAAAAGCCTACGGAATTTACAACAACGGTAAATTGATAATCTAGAAATTAAGAAGAAAGAAGGAAAAAGGAAAAAAAACCTCACCAAATAACAGATAACAGTCAAAAGATAACTGACAACAGTCAACAACTTTAAACTTTAAACAAAATGAATACCGATATCGAAAAAGGAAAAAACGCAGCTATCGTAAGTTACATCACCATTATTGGTAGTGTAATTGCTATTTTTATGAACCAAGACGAAAACAAAAGTGAATTTGCAAGCTTTCATATTCGCCAAGGTTTAGGCATATTTTTAACCTTCTTTTTATTAGGTTATCCGATTGGTTATTTCAATAGTTGGATGGTCACTTCAGCTTTTTGGTTATTTATTTTTATCTTATGGATTTATGGCTTTTTAGGAGCTTTGAACGGTGAAAAAAAATTGGTTCCTTTAGTAGGCGAATTCTATCAGAATTTATTTAAGAGCTTGTAAATGAAACAAATAATCCCTGAAAAAGATCAGGATAGAGTTAGTATAATAGTAATAACTTTTGCCTTGATAATCTTTATATATCTACAATTTACAAAAGAAGACAGACAGAAAGCAGAAAAAAAACAACGATTGGAAATGGCTTTTGAGGGATATGTTACCAATATTATTTTAGATTCTTTATCAGATTACCCTAGAAAAACATTAAAACGTATATTAATCCTTAATGATATACTAATCATAATTGATAAAAAAAGTATCTTTCCACTTTACTTTTAACATGACAAAGTTTATAATTCAGCGCCTAGCAGTGCTTCTAGGAATATTTTTAATTCCCTTTTTATTATTTTTACTACTTTTCAGTGAACCAAGTGCTGCTTTAGGTGCTAGTATAATCTCATTATCATTAGGAATACTACTCATTTCCTTTTTTATTATTTTCCTTTTTGTAGAATGTATAATTCTCATAAAGAAGAAACAGAAAAAAAAGGCTCTCGTCGATTTTCTAATAGCATTTCCTTTACTAATAATAGTCTTACTCATAATTAATCATATTTTTTTTAGAATCTATTTTTAAAACTAAATAAAAGTGTCTTATACTATAAAAAATGTAAATTTACAATCCTAAAAAATTTAGAAACACCATGAAAAAAGAATATTGGGACGTAACAGACGAACAAGTAATTGAAAAAACAGGAAAAAAAATCGCCACTTGGATTACGATTTTAGACCAATTCAAAGCTGCTGAAAAAAAATCCAATGAAGTGGTCGCATATCTTCAAGAGGAATACCAAGTTCCTAGATATTGGGCAAGAACCCTAACCACTTTGTATACTAAAAGAAACCAATCGTAAAAAAACCTCTCGCAATTCTTCAAAATCGAATGGTAAAAAAACAACTACCTATCGTAAAAATGCAACAACGCATCGCAACTTTTCAAAAACGAATGGTAAAAAAGTAAATACGCATCGTAAAAAAGCAAAAACGAATGGGAAGAATGCAAATACCTATCGTAAAAATGCAACAACGCATCGTAACTTTTCAAAAACGAATGGTAAAAAAGTAAATACCTATCGTACAAATGCAAAAACGAATGGGAAGAATTCAAAAACCTATCGTAAATAAGCAACAACTTTTGGTTCCATTTCAATAAGCTATTGTAAAATACTCCAATAGCACTATAATTATATAACATCTTCTCCAAATCCTATAACGCGTTCGTTATAAACTACAAGTACCTTTACCCTACTAATAATTACTAAAAATAAACAGTATGGAAACCAAAGAAAAAAAACAAACAACTACCAAAGCAACTCCTAAAAAAGATGCTGCGGAAGGATTAAGAGACTTATTTATCGATTCTCTAAAAGACATTTATTGGGCGGAAAAAGCGCTTTCAAAAGCACTTCCAAAAATGTCTAAAAATGCAACTAGCAAAACATTAATTAAAACCATAGATAGTCATCTAGAAGAGACACATCATCAAATTGAAAGACTTGAAAAAGTTTTTGATAGTTTAGGCGAAAAAGCAAGTGCTAAGAAATGTGAAGCAATGGATGGTTTAATCAGAGAAGGAGAAGAAATTGTAAAGGAAACGGAAATTGGAGCTGTTAGAGATGCGGGAATAATTGCAGCTTCACAAAAGATTGAACATTATGAAATAGCAACTTATGGTACACTTGCTTCTTTTGCCAAAACTTTAAAAGAAGAAAAAGCTTTAAAACTACTTTTAGAAACACTTAAAGAAGAAAAAGACGCAGATTACGCCTTAACGGATGCAGCATACAACTCTATCAATTTCGACGCAAAAGAAGAAGAAGAATAATAATAAAAACCCCTCGTTAGTTATTTTTTTATGCCTGCCCATATTTTTTATGGGTAGGTTTTTTTATTTACAAACCTAAATAACAGGAAATACATCCTAAATAAATCAGGCTTTTTCCCCGAAATTAACTCTTTAAGTATGAGTATTTTTAGTACCTAAAAAAACAAATCATGCAAAAAAAATCATACCTTAAAGAAATAAGCATTAGTAGTACCCAACAACGATTTGGCACTACTAAGGTCAAAAAAGATGTCGAAAAAATTCAATCGTGGCTCACCCTTTTTGCCATGCAAAATCCAAATGCTGGAACAGCTACAGGCATCGATGGCGATTTTGGTCCCGCTACTGAAAAAGCGGTCATGAACTTTCAAACCGCAATTGGAGAAAGACCCACAGGAATTGTAGACACCAACTTGTTTGCGCAACTAACAGCACCTCTTAAAAATGCATTTGAAGCACCTATTACGGGAAACAATTTAAGAGAATTAGTAGTCAACACAGCTAAAAATCACACCAAATACAACCCCTACGAATTAATCATTCGCAATCAGAGTAATTCAGGTCCTTGGGTACGTGCTTATATGGATGGCAACGAAGGTACCTACTGGTATTGGTGTATGGGATTTGCACAAACCATTTTGGATCAAGCCGCTTCTATCGTCGGAAAAAATTTCAAAACCCTAATGCCGTTATCCTACAGTTGTGATACGATTGGTACGATAGGTTTACAAAAAAAAATACTCACACGGTACCAAACAGCACGAACCAATCCTAATTTAATCCAACCTGGAGATTTGTTTCTTTCTCAAAAATCTACTTACGATTGGTTTCACACAGGTATCGTAATTAGTGTGCAAGGCGACGTTATTGAAACCATCGAAGGCAACACCAATGCCGATGGCTCCAGCAACGGAAATGCCGTTCTTAACAAAATCAGGAATTTTAAACAGTCTAAAATTGATTTCTTCTCTATCGAGTCTTTGGTGTAATTAAAAGTAAAACCGTCAGTTCGAGTGCCTCAATTCCAATTGAGGTGTATCGAGAACTCTTAGGAGCACATAAATCGTATTCATAGCAAAATCCTCCCGCTATTCGTTCTATCTTTTTATTTTCTTTTATTTAAATGAGGAAAAAAAGAAAATAAAAAGGATGCCACTATTATCGGGGCTAACCTACAACTTTTTCAATTTAAGACCAGAAAAATAAATATTAGTGCTATTTTTGACATCCAATAATCAGAATACAAAACCATGAGTTTACATTATCTCGTTAGAGAACCAAAAAACATACAAGCACAAAATCCTCTTTTACTATTATTACACGGTTACGGCAGTAATGAAGAAGACTTATTCTCATTTGCTACAGAATTACCAGAGGAATACTATGTTATTTCTGTACGTGCACCTTATAATTTACAACCCTATGGTCATGCTTGGTACGCCATTCATTTTGATGCGGATGAAAACAAATTCTCAGATGATGTTCAAGCCCAACAATCCAGAGATTTAATTGCTTCTTTTATTGATAAAGTAGTGGAAAAATATCCCATTGCTAAAGATCAAGTAACCTTAATTGGTTTTAGTCAAGGGAGTATTCTAAGTTATGCAACTGCTTTGAGTTACCCAGAAAAAATTAGTCGTGTTGTGGCTTTAAGTGGTTATTTAAACGAAAACATATTGGCTCCAGAGTATCAAAATAAAGCAAACCAACACTTACAATTTTATATTTCACACGGTACGGTTGACCAAGTAATTCCTGTAGATTGGGCCCGAAAAGCAAAACCTTTTTTAGAAAATCTTGGCTTTTCAGTAACCTACAAAGAATATCCAATTGGTCATGGCGTTTCTCCACAAAATTTTTACGACTTTAAAAATTGGTTGGAGCATACGAAATAAATAATGGAACAACATACTGAATTTAGTATTAAATCTAGCTTTTATGACCGTAAAAGAAAACTAATTCTATCTCCAAATTATATCGAATTTGAAGATAATGATTTGGCTAATGGATCAAATACAAAATTTGAAACAAAAGATATTAATTCATTCAGATATGGTGTGAAATGGATCAACGGTTATGCCTTTACATTTGGGAGAATATATTCAATTGAAATTAAAAATAACGAAGGTAAAATAATACATCTCAAATTAAAATCAATTTATGGAATAAGAAAAAATGAACTATTCCAAAAATATGCTTCTATAATTAATTCTTTATTAGATTTATATTTTATCCCTATAGCTGAAAAACATATCCAATTATATTATAACAAAGAAGAATTTAATTTTGGACCAATTAAAATCACACCCGAAGGAATCGAATTAAAAAACAAAAAAACAATTCTTTGGAAAGATTTATATACTAAAAATTACTATACCAAATACAGTGTCTCATCCAAAACCAACAAGAATGATTATTGCATTTTTGAATATAATGAAGATTGGAATACTGCAGTTTTATTTTCAGTTATTGAAAAAATACTTTTAGATAAAAAAGAAGGCGCTACCTAGCAGTAGCGCCTTCCCCAAAAAAACAAACTAAAACTAAACAACTATGTACGAGGTAGTAAAACCGAATCTACCACGTGTATAACGCCATTCTTTTGATTCACATCAGCGATTGTAACTTTAGAGCTATTTCCATTTTCATCTGTAATGTAAACATCCTTTCCTTTCATCCAAGCTGTTAAAGTACCTCCACTCACTGTTTTAAAACTATATTTTCCATCTCCTTTTTTAATAGCAGCTATAATATCTGCAGCACTCCATTTTCCAGCAGCTACATGGTATTTTAAAATGGTTTGCAATTGGGCTTTATTTTCTGGTTTCAATAAAGTCTCTACGGTACCTTTTGGTAATTTTTCAAATGCTGCATTCGTTGGTGCAAAAACAGTAAAAGGTCCATCTGAAGCTAACACATCTACTAAATCAGCAGCTTTAACTGCTGCCACTAAAGTCGTATGATCTTTAGAGTTTACTGCGTTTTCAACAATGTTTTTACTGGGATACATAGGAGCACCACCTACTTCAACTGTTTTTTCTTTTTGGGCATTCATTTCAATTCCTGATAAAAAAGTAATCAGAACAAATGCAAAAGCTAATTTTTTACTGGTTTTCATGTTTTATATTTTAAGTTATATAGGCATTTACGAGAAAAATGTTTTTTTGGTTTTAAAAAACATAAAAAAATGCAAAAGAATAATTATATAAATACCATTTGAATATAATTTATTACTTTTGAACTTCATTAAAAAACAAATTATGGCTACAGTAACCTTAGGCGGAAACGCAATACATACTTCAGGAGAATTACCAAAAGTGGGATCAAAATCACCTGATTTCAAATTAGTAAAAACAGATTTAAGCACCATTAATTTAACAGATTTTGCAGGAAGCAAATTAGTATTAAATATATTCCCTAGTGTAGATACAGGAACTTGTGCAGCTTCTGTAAGAGCTTTTAACCAAAAAGCAAGCCAATTAGAAAACACTAAAGTATTATGTATTTCTCGCGATTTACCATTTGCACAGAAACGCTTCTGTGGAGCAGAAGGTTTAGAAAATGTAATTAACTTATCTGATTTTAGTACGGGAACTTTCGGTAAAGATTATGGTTTAGAAATTGTAGACGGTCCTTTAGCTGGTTTACATTCTAGAGTGGTTATCGTTTTAGACGAAAACGGAACTGTGAAATATACAGAACAAGTTGCAGAAATTGCAGACGAACCAAATTACGAATCTGCTTTAGCATCATTATAAATGAGTTTTGAAAAAGATAATACTTTCGTAAAAGGAAGATTAAAAAGTATTGTATTTGCTGTAAAAGGAGCTTTTAAATTAGCCACCACCGAACATAGTGTAATGGTTCAGTTAAGCATTGGATTGTTATTAATCATAGCTGGTTTTTATTTTAAAATTACCAAAGAAGAATGGTTAATTCAAACACTTGCAACAGGATTGGTTTTAGGGGTTGAAGGATTGAATACAGCGGTAGAAAAAATTGCTGATTTTATTCATCCTGATTATCATAAAAAAATTGGTTTCATAAAAGATATTGCCGCTGGTGCTGTATTTTTTGCTGCTTTAACTGCAATTGTAATTGGAAGTATAATATATATCCCATATTTATTTTAAATTCTCTATTTTTGTAAAATAGTGTTTGCTACATGGCTAAAAAAAACAAAAAAGAATCACAAAATAAGACAACTACAAAAGAAAAGAAATCGTGGCGACTGTCGAGACAGCAAAAATTTACTATTGGTGTCTTGTTTGTTTTGCTTGCTGTGGCTTTGTTATTATCATTTATTTCTTATTTCTTAACGGAAACGGGAAATTATGATCAAAGTCAGATTAACGATCTCTTAGACCGAAGCATCCAAACCAAAAACTGGTTGGGTAAATTTGGTGCTTATTTAGCCCATTTCTTTCTTTATGAAGGATTTGGAGTAGCTTCTTTTGTTTTTGTACGCATTTTATTCTTAGCTGGTGCTTACCTTATTTTAGATTTGAGTTTAGGAAAACTTAAAAAAACACTTTTTTGGGATTTATATCTCATTATTGTGCTTTCTGTACTATTTGGATTTTTCTGGGATTATTTACCAGAATTAGCTGGAACTATTGGCTTTGAAATTAACACTTATGTACAAGATTATATCGGTCAAATTGGAACGGGTTTAACCTTATTTTTTGGAATCGTTATTTATTTGATTTTTAAAATCAAAGTTTCTCCAGATCGTGTAAAACAAGCTTTCGAAAAGTCCAATACTGCTTTCCAAGAGGATTTACTAAAAGAAAAAGAAGTTGAAAAAGAAACGACAGTAACGCCTGTAAATACTTTAGAGGACATTACGGTTGCCGATGATGCTGATTTTATCATAAGAGAAGATGAGGAAGCCATTTCTAAAATTGAACTGAAAACATCTCCTTTCGAAATCAATAAAGAAGCTTTAAAACCCACTATTTCAAATGCTTCTGAACTCAATTTAGATCCTAAACCTAAAAAAGAAGATTTTAGCATAACGGAAAAAATAAGTCAGCCTGAAACAACCATTATTTCCGACGATAATGATTTTGTCATTGAAACTGCAGCGGAAGAAGAAATTGTTGATAGCAATTTAGCAGCTAAATTAGTTCAAGATTTTGGAGAATTTGACCCTACATTAGAATTATCCAATTATCAGTTCCCTCCTATTGATCTTTTAAAAGAATATTCAACAGGTGGAATTACTATTAATCAAGCAGAATTAGAAGAAAACAAAAACCGAATTGTAGAAACACTTAAAAATTACAGTATTGGTATTTCACAAATAAAAGCAACCGTTGGACCTACTGTTACGCTTTATGAGATTGTTCCCGATGCTGGAATTCGTATTTCTAAAATTAAAAACCTAGAAGATGATATTGCATTATCTTTAGCGGCTTTAGGTATTCGAATCATCGCTCCAATTCCTGGAAAAGGTACTATTGGTATTGAAGTACCAAATAACAATCCAACTTTGGTTCCCATGAAGAGTGTGATTAGTTCTCCTAAATTTCAACAAGCAGAAATGGAATTACCTGTGGCTTTAGGAAAAACAATCTCTAATGAAACCTTTGTTGTGGACTTAGCTAAAATGCCTCACTTACTGATGGCTGGAGCAACAGGACAAGGAAAGTCAGTTGGTTTGAATGCTATTTTAGCCTCCTTACTTTATAAAAAACATCCAGCTGAAGTAAAATTTGTATTGGTCGACCCTAAAAAAGTGGAGCTAACCTTATTTAATAAAATTGAAAGACATTATTTAGCCAAGCTACCCGATACAGAAGATGCTATTATTACAGACAATACCAAAGTAATCAATACGCTAAACTCTTTATGTATCGAGATGGACAACCGTTATTCTTTATTAAAAGATGCAATGGTACGTAACATTAAAGAATACAATGAGAAATTTAAATTACGTAAACTAAATCCAGAAAACGGTCATCGTTTTTTACCCTATATTGTACTGGTAGTCGATGAGTTTGCAGATTTAATTATGACAGCTGGTAAAGAAGTAGAAACTCCCATTGCTCGTTTAGCACAATTAGCACGTGCAATTGGTATTCATCTTATCATTGCCACACAAAGACCATCTGTAAATGTCATTACAGGTATGATTAAAGCCAATTTCCCTGCCAGAATTGCATTTAGAGTAATGTCAAAAATTGATTCCAGAACTATTTTAGATGCGGGTGGTGCAGATCAACTTATAGGAAGAGGAGATCTTTTATATACTAATGGAAACGATATGGTTCGTGTTCAGTGTGCTTTTATTGATACTCCTGAGGTAGATAAAGTATGTGACTTTATTGGTAGTCAAAAAGCATATCCTGAAGCATATCAATTACCAGAGTATGTTGGGGAAGAAAGTGGCACGACTCTTGATATTAATATTTCAGACCGAGATACATTATTTAGAGAAGCAGCTGAGGTAATTGTGACTGCTCAACAAGGTAGTGCCTCATTAATTCAAAGAAAATTAAAATTAGGTTATAATAGAGCGGGTCGAATCATTGATCAATTAGAGGCCGCTGGTATTGTTGGTCCTTTTGAAGGTAGTAAGGCTAGAAGCGTTTCTGTACCTACCCTTGAGGCTTTAAACCAATTATTGGAAAACGAATAAAATCATGAAAACAATTATAAGCATTCTTATTATTTTAATTTCTAGCTCTAGTTTTGGGCAACAAGCAAACGCCTTGCTGGGTGAAGTTTCTGCAAAAGTTAGAAGCTATGATAATATTCAGATTAAATTTAAATACAATCTCAACAACCAAAAGGAAGGAGTTAATCAAGAAACCTTTGGAGATCTTACTCTTTTGGATGATAAGTATGTAATAAACATGCTAGATATTACCCGTATGTTTGATGGCACATCTATATACACCATTGTCCCGGAAGACCAGGAGGTAACCATCTCTTTATACAACCCGGAAGATGAAAAAGACATAACTCCATCACAAATGCTAACTTTCTATGAAAAGGGCTATGATTCTAAAATGGGAATTATTGAAAACATAAAAGGAAGAAAAATTCAGTATGTAAAATTAACTCCTATTGACAGTAATGCTGAAATAAAAAAAATTCATCTAGGTATTGACAAAAAAACAAAGCACATCTATAAATTAATACAGATAGATAGCAAAGGGACAAAATATACCCTAACAGTACAGTCTTTTAAGACCAATCTACCCCTCTCAAAAACCGTGTTTGTTTTTGACCAGCAAAAGTACACCGCCAATGGATATTATATTAATAAGCTAGATTAACCTCTGGGTGTGAAGATACTAGACAGATACATATTGATCTCTTTCCTCAAGACGTTTTTTAGCGTCTTTGTTATTTTGATGTTTATTTTTGTGTTACAAACTATTTGGTTGTACATAGCAGAATTGGCTGGTAAAGACATTGACTTCGTAATTATTTTAAAGTTTTTATGGTTTTTCACACCTAAACTAATACCTCTGGTACTTCCTCTTACAATATTAGTAACCTCATTAATGGTTTTTGGAGGTTTTTCTGAACGGTATGAATTTGCTGCAATGAAATCTACAGGTATTTCTCTGCAAAGGGCTATGAGAAGCCTTACGGTTTTTATATCTATTCTAGCCTTAACTGCTTTTTTCTTTGCAAATAATATTATTCCTTATTCTGAATATAAATGGCAAAACTTGCGCAGAAACTTAGCTCAGGTGAGCCCTTCTATGGTTATTAGTGAAGGTCAATTTAGCCAAATTGGGAAAGGTTTTAATATTAAAGTAGATAAGAAATATGGGGAGAATAATCAATTTCTTACAGGTGTTATTATTCATGAAAAGTATCCATCAAAACCTAACGGTAACTATATCGTAACCATAGCTCAAACCGGAGAATTTAAAAGTAAAGAGGGCAGTAATACAGTATCATTAATTTTAAACGATGGGTCCAGGTATGAAGATATTCAAGAAAAAGATATCAAAAAACAAAAGCGCATGCCTTTTGCAAAAACAGACTTTAAACAATACACTGTAAACATAGACCTCACAGAGTTAAACAATACCGATATAGATAGGGAGAATGACCTAAGCAACCAAAACATGTATAATATTCGGGAGCTATTTGTAGAAATAGATTCGCTCTCTAAAGGGTTTACAAAAGACATAGAAACTTTTGCAAACAATAGTTACTATAGAACCGGAGTTTCTAAATTCAACAATAAGAAAATCAAAGCAAAAAAGCTGCCAGATAGTCTAGACTCTTATATGGACTTATTTTCAGAAAAAAGACAAACAGAAATTGCAAAAATGGCATTAAATAATGCAAAAGGCACCCTTCAAACTATAGAAGCAAAGAAAAAAGCCTATAAAATAAAAATTAAACGTCTCAACAAGTATGAGATGTCCTTACATGACAAGCAGGTGCTCCCCATTGCATGTATCATTTTATTTTTTGTTGGAGCTCCACTTGGCGCTATTATTCGTAAAGGTGGGATGGGCCTGCCAATGGTTGTTGCAATTTTATTATTTTTAACTTATCATTTTATTGGTATTTTCGCAAAAAATAGCGCCGAGGACGGTACCCTGCATCCTTTTATTGCCACATGGCTTAGTACTTTTATTATGTTCCCACTTAGTATTTGGCTAACCTACAGAGCCACCACAGATCAAGGAGTTTTTGACCTTGATACTTTTGTTGGAAGAATTACAAAACTCTTTAAGAAAAAAAAATAGTGTAAAAAGCAAATATTACTATGGATAAAAATAAATTCACACAACATCTTAGCCTTCCTTTAGTGGCCGCACCTATGTTTTTAATCTCAGGACCAGAGCTTGTTATTGAAGCATGTAAAAATGGTATCGTAGGTACTTTCCCGGCATTAAACCAACGCACCACAGAAGGTTTCGAGCAGTGGGTAGTACAAATAAAAACAGAGCTAGAGGCCTGGGAAAAAGAAACAGGAAAAAAAGCAGCTCCTTTTGGCGTGAATCTTATTGTTCATTTCACTAATCCAAGAGTAGAGCCAGACATGCAAGTGTGTGTAAAACACAAGGTGCCATTAATTATAACCTCCTTAGGCACTATTAGCCTTGTGGTAGATGCTGTTCACAGTTATGGTGGTTTGGTTTTTCATGATGTTATAAAAAGGCGACATGCAGAGAAAGCTATTGAGGCTGGTGTTGATGGTTTAATTTTAGTGTGTGCAGGTGCTGGAGGACACGCAGGAACCCTTCACCCAGTGCCATTTATAAATGAAATCAAAAAGATTTTTGATGGCTTTATACTTTTATCTGGAGCATTGAGCACAGGCCAAGACATAGCTAGTGCTATGCAAATGGGAGCAGATTTAGCCTATATGGGCACGCGCTTTATTAACACCACAGAAAGCAGCGCCAATAAAGAATATAGAGATATGATTATTGAATCTCAAACAAAAGATGTTACCTACACTGCTGCCATTAGTGGAGTGAGCGCAAACTTTTTGAGTAAGAGCCTAGAAAAAGCAGGGATTACCCAAGAACAAATAGAAAGCAAAGGCAAAATAGATTTCGGAAAAGAAATGGACACAGAGGCCAAAGC
>PKDY01000033.1 GCA_002862755.1 Flavobacteriaceae bacterium
CTAAAATAGGCGGTTTATTACGTTATGGTATTCCTGATTTTAAATTGGAAAAACACATTATCGATAGACGTTTGCAAATTTTGGAAGCAGAAGGAATTACTTTTCAAACAGTAGCACATGTGGGCCAAAATATAAGTGTAGAAACGATTAAAGCTAGTTTTGATGCGGTTTTATTATGCGGTGGTGCAACGGAAAGAAGAAGTATGCCTGTCAAAGGAATACATTTAAAAGGAATTTATCAAGCTATGGATTTCTTAAAATTGAATAATCAGCAGGTAGATGGTTTGGTTTCTTTTGACGAAATTATCTCAGCAAAAGATAAGAAAGTAATTGTAATTGGTGGAGGAGATACGGGTTCTGATTGTATTGGAACGAGTAACCGTCATGGTGCTGTATCGGTTGCCAATTTTGAAATTTTAAGCAAGCCTTCTGAAGGTCGACCTGCACATCAACCTTGGCCTTATTGGCCTATGAAATTAAAAACCACTTCATCTCATCAAGAAGGAGTAGAGCGTTTTTTTAGTATTTCAACCAAAGAATTCATCGGAGATAAAAATGGGAACGTAGTCGGATTAAAAACCGTTGAGGTAGAATGGGTTTTTAAAGATGGAGAACGACCTCAATTAATTGAAATTCCAAATACAGAAAAAGATTGGGAATGTGATTTAGTGTTGTTGGCTTTAGGATTTGTAGGTGCTGAAAAAACGTTAGCTGAACAGTTTGGCGTTGAAATGGATTTTAGAACCAATATTAAAGCTTCTACGAAGGATTATGCTACCAATGTAAAAGGAATTTTTTCAGCGGGCGATATGAGAAGAGGTCAATCGCTAATTGTTTGGGCTATTTCAGAAGGAAGACAGGCAGCCTATCATATAGATAAATATCTAATGGGTACTTCTCTTTTGCCTTTAAAAGATGAAAACGATTTGCCAAGAGTATAAAAGGTTGCCATATTTTTTAGTACTTTTATTCCTTTAAATTGAAAGTATGAATATTCAGCAGTTATACGAATATTGCCTTTCTAAAAAAGGAGTTACAGAACATTTTCCCTTCGACGAAGATACTTTGGTATTTAAAGTGGGTGGGAAAATGTTTTGTTTAACCTCATTACAAAATTGGGAAAAAGGCAATCCCTCATTAAATCTTAAATGCGATCCTGAAAAGGCAATCGAACTAAGAGCAGCATATGAAGCTATTCAACCAGGGTATCATATGAGTAAAAAACATTGGAATACTGTATTTTTTCATAATGACGTGGCTACAAAAATGATGGTTGAATTGGTTAATCATTCTTATGATTTGGTTTTCGAAAGTCTTCCTAAAAAAATCAAACAAGAAATAGAAAAATTAGAAAATTAGCCTTTATCTTTGTTTATCTACTAAAGTTTTTCAATTATGTTAGACCACTTAAAAAAAATTTTAAACGAAGATCAAGATCCAAAAGCGATAGAGAAAATTACTTCTAAACTAGAAAATTTAATCATGACTAATGAAGAAGTAGGATATATCGCTGTTCAAAAAAAACCAGCAATTACTATTTTTCCAGATAGTATTGTGGTTACTAATAAGAGAATTATTCTTTGTAAACCTAAGAATTTAGGCTTATCGATGGAATTTATAGATTATGATTGGGGAGACATTGAAGCCGCGTTTGTAAAAGAAGGAATTTTGGGTTCTGATTTTACGTTTAGTACCAAAACGCAACTCACACAAACCATTGATTATTTACCCAAAAATCAAGCGAGAAAACTGTATACCTATTCAAAAGAGCAATTGGATATCTATAAAAATAAAGAAAAGAATACTTTTGTCAATAACATCCGCATATTCGAAGATAATTCAGAACTTTTGAATAAAGTAGAAGACGTAGAAGTCAATAGTTTGGAAGAAAAGAATATTTCAGACCAAGTTGAAGAAGCTGTAGTGGAAGAAGTAATCGATTTTGCTGAGATATTACCAGTTTCTCATGAGGAAAGCAATTTTACCATTACAAATGAATTAGAAAAAAAGGAAAAAAAAGTAAGTGAATTATCACAAGAAGAGCTTTTTGAAAAACTCCAAAATTATAAAAGGCTACTCGATAATGGCTTAATTCTACAAGGAGAATATGATAAGTTGAAAGCAGAAATTCTAAAATACATGTAATACAATATAAAACAAAAGCTTATTTAAAATAAGCTTTTTTTATACCATTCAGCTACACTTTTTTTCCATTCGTCTATACTTCTACCTTCCTAATCGAAAATAAAATAAGTCAAACGACTTTACTTTTAATTTTGTCATTGAATAAGTGTCTGCTATAAAAAAATAAAAAAATGACAAAATCTCTAAACATATTATTAATCGAAGATGATGCAATCGAAGTAATGAAATTTAACCGTGTGGTTAAAACATTAGAATTGAATCATAAAATTATTGAAGCGAATGATGGAGAGCAAGCTTTAACAATTTTAAAAGATAAAGAAATTATTCCAGATATTATCTTGTTGGATTTAAACATGCCAAAATTAAACGGAATTGAATTTCTTACAATCCTAAAGAACGACGAAATATTAAAATATATTCCAGCTATTATTTTAACCACTTCAAGTAACCACAAAGATATGCTTGAATGTTATAAAATTGGGATTGCGGGATATGTTTTAAAGCCTTTAAAATACGAAGATTATACCGATAGAATCAAAAGAATGCTAGACTATTGGAGTATTACCGAACTCATATCGCAATAAATTATGTACGGAATTGTAAATAAAGCCATTCAAGATTTAGTTACATCTAATTTTGGACAAGAAAAGTGGGAAATCATCTTAGAGAAAAGTGGCATAGAAGAAGATTTTTTTATTAGTGGTGAAGCCTATGACGATGCGATCACTTTTAAATTAGCTCAAGCGGTTTCAGAAGAAATGAACCTGTCGCTACAAGAAGTGCTAATCGCGTTTGGAGAATGGTGGGTGGTGAAAACGACTAAGGAAAAATACGGTGGATTAATGGAATCTGGAGGAAGTACATTTAAAGAATTTTTAATTAATTTACCCTTATTTCACAACAGAGTCATGTTAATTTATCCAAAATTAACACCTCCTGAGTTTAAAATTTCGGATATATCAGAAAATAGTCTTAACTTACATTACTTTTCTAAAAGAGAAGGGTTGCAAGAATTTGTAAGAGGTTTAATACAGGGTTTGGCCATTATGTTTGGTGTTACTGCGTCTATTACACTTTTGCAAACAAGAGATTTAGGTGATAGTCACGAAATTTTTAATGTAAGTTGGTAAGCATATGCAAGATTTTCAATTCAATTTTAATGTTTCTAGTTTTAACGAAATTTTTCCTTTTTACATTTTAATTGATAAAAATCTACAAATTGTTAGTTTGGGTAAAAGTCTGCAAAAAATTATTCCGAGCTTAACAGAAAATAGTCTTTTTACCGAAGTCTTTTCAGCTGAACGACCGCACATTACTTCTTTTTCCCTTGAAAATTTTAAGGACACTATTGAAACTTTAGTTGTTCTAAAGTCAACCCTCGATACAACTATTTCTCTTAGAGGCCAAATTAATAAACATAATGATCATTATCTTTTCATTGGAACACCTTGGTTTAAATCCATGGAGCATGTTATTGAAAAAAACTTAACGCTGCATGACTTTGCTATTTTTGATCCTTTGCTAGATTTACTTCATGTTTTAAAAAATCAAGAGATTAACAATCAGGAGCTTAAAGAATTGTTAGAAACAGTAAACTCCCAAAGAAAAAAATTAAAAAAAGACAAAGAAGAATTAAATAAAATTTCTTTAGTCGCTAGTGCGAATAAAAACGGGGTCGTTTTTACGAATCCAATGGGTACTATTTTTTGGTGCAACCAATCTTACCTAGATTTAACAGGTTATACTTTAGATGAAATTATTGGTAAAACGCCTGTTCAAATAGGGAAGTGTGATTGGTCTACACCAGAAGAGTTGCAAAAAATGGTCTCCGCTTTTTATAAAGGTGAATTCTTTAATGTAGAAGGATATCATGCTCATAAATATGGGCGTCCTTTTTGGGCAAAAATAAAAGGGCAACCTGTTTATGATGAAAATAAAAAATTGGTTCAATATTTTGCTATTGTTGAAAATCATGATGATGAAAAGGAGCGAGAAGAACAACTTTCAGTACTTTCTTCAATTGCTGAAACCAATATAAATTCGGTAATTATTTGTAATAAAGAAGGTGAAATTGAATGGGTTAACGATAGTTTTGTAGAGATGTCTGGTTTTGAAAAAGCAGAACTTATTGGTAAAAAACCAGGTCATTTGTTACAAGGTCCTGAATCTAATCCTGAGACTGTACAGTATTTAAATAATCAAATAAAACAAGGGCTACCCTTTAATTGCGAAATAATTAATTATTCAAAAAATAAAAAGAAATATTGGGTTCGCATACAAGGTCAAGCTTTACACAATAAAAATGGTGAAATCATAAAATTCTTTGCCATAGAAGAAGATATAACGCTTGAAAAAGAGTTCAACCAACAATTAATTGATTCTGAAAACAGACTCACATCGTTAATCGAAAACCTGCAATCGGGTATTCTATTAGAAGATGAAAATAGAAAAATTCAAATTGTAAATAAGAAATTCTGTACCATGTTTGGGATTCAAGTGGAACCCGAATTAATGAAAGGTTTTGACTGTGAATTAGCGGCTCAAGAATCCAAACATTTTTTTAAAAATCCAAATCAATTTCTCGAAAGAATCGATGTTATTTTAAAAGATAAAAAAAATATTATTTCGGAAGAAATTGAATTAATTGATGGAAGAATTTTTGAAAGGAGTTTTCTGCCTATTTACAAAGAAGGTAAGTATGCAGGTCATCTATGGAGTTATGACGATGTTACGCTTCAAAAAAGGTATAAAGAAAGTTTAGAAGCAGAAAGACAAAAATACAGCAGTATTATTGCGAATATGAATATGGGATTACTAGAGGTAGATAATGATGATATCGTCCTTTTTGCCAACCAATCCTTTTGTGAGATGAGTGGTTATACGCTATTGGATTTGTTAGGAAGTAAGGCTTCCGATTTAGTCTTAACTGAAGAAGGGAAAACCATTATAAAAAATAAAAATACAATCCGAACCAAAGGGGTTTCCGATTCTTACGAAATTACTTCTAAAACGAAAACAGGCGACATCAAACATTGGTTAATTAGTGGCGCACCCAATTATAATTTAAATGGTGAAATTACAGGTTCTATAGGAATTCACTTAGATATTACGCAGCAAAAAAACCTAGAGCTTCAAAAAGAACAGCTTCTAAAAAAATTAGAAAAGCAAAATGATCAATTAAACGAATATGCTCAAGTAGTTTCGCATGATTTAAAATCTCCTTTGCGAAGTATTCATTCCTTAATTACGTGGATAAAAGAAGATAATGAAAAGGAGTTTAGCGAGCAAACGTCACAGTATCTGAATATGATTGAGAGTAAAGTGGAAAAAATGGATCATCTAATTCAGGGGATTCTTACCTATTCAAAAGTGGATACAGAAGAAGTAACAGATGAAAAAATTAGTATACAAGAGGTAATTGAAAATTGTATTAACATTATTCATATTCCTGAAAATATTACAATTCAAATTGATAGTTTTTTACCAGTCATTCAAGCAGATAAATTTAGGATGCAACAATTGTTTCAAAATATTATTAGCAATGCTGTAAATTATATTGATAAACCTGAAGGATTAGTAACTATAGCTTGTATAGAGAAAACAAATAGCTATGTTTTTTCCATAGCAGATAACGGACCAGGAATCGCAAAAGAAAATCAAGAAAAAATCTTTAAAATTTTTCAATCCTTTACGCAACACGAACAATCCACTGGGATAGGTTTGTCTATTGTAAAACGTATTGTAGATAATTATGGAGGAAAAATTTGGATTGAAAGCGAATTGAAAAAAGGAACAACTTTTTTTATTAAATTACCTAAAAATTAGCTTATGAGAATTAATCAAGCCTATACTTTAGATGGAAAAAATTGGACGTATCTTCAAAAAAAGAGCACGTTGCACAATCCTTTAGTTTTTGTGTTTGGAAATCGAATGGAACTGCAAAAAGGAACTGTTATAGAGGCTGTTCGAAAAGAATTTTCTTACGAACATTTAGTGTTTGGCTCTACTTCTGGAGAAATTATAGATAGTAATGTGTTGGATAACTCGGTTGTCGTGACAGCCATTGAATTTGAAAAAAGCACGTTTGAAATTCGTACAGAAAATATATTCAACCATCATAAAGATGCTAAACAATTAGGGGAATATTTATATAATGCGTTACCTAAAGAAAATTTAAGACATTTATTTGTACTTTCTGAGGGTAGCTTTGTAAACGGAAGCTCTTTAATTGAAGGCTTGGAAAAAAATATTGAAAATGCAATTCCCATTTCTGGTGGCATGTGTGGGGATGATGCAAAATTTGAAAAAACATTGGCCTCTTATAAAGAAAATCCCAAAGAAGGGGAAGTCGTTTTAATTGGTTTTTATGGAGATACTTTAGAAATTTCATTTGCAAGTTTTGGAGGATGGACTTCTTTTGGACCCGAACGAATTATCACAAAATCAGAAGCTAATATTTTGTATGAAATAGATGGCCAACCTGCATTGGATTTATATAAAAAATATTTAGGTGATAAGGCCAAAGAATTGCCTCAGGCTTCTTTATTATATCCATTAAATGTAACTCCTGAAGGGAAAAAAGAACCTGTTGTTAGAACTATTTTAGGTATTGATAATGAAAAGCAATCGATGACCTTAGCGGGCGATGTTCCTGAAAATTCAAAAGTGCAATTAATGATGGCTTCAGTAGACGCTATTGCCGAAGGTGCAAATGAAGCAGCGAAACGTGCAATGGAAAATAGAAAATCGGCACCACAAATTGCTTTGTTAGTGAGTTGTGTAGGAAGAAAATTAGTGATGAATCAACGAGTGGAAGAAGAAATTGAACGTGTACAGGAGGTGGTAGGCAATCACACTGCGATTACTGGATTTTATTCTTATGGCGAAATGGCCCCTTTTGCAAATAATACCTTTTGTGATTTACACAATCAAACGATGACATTAACCCTGATTAGTGAATAATGAAATCACTTTTAAAAAGACAAATAGACAAATTAATACAAAACAACCCTGCTTTATTGAAAGATTTAAAACCTTTTTTAAATGCAGTCAATGATTCTTATGAAAATTATGAGGATCAATTAAGTATGTTACAAAGAGCCATGCAAATAAGTTCAGACGAACTTTTTGAGGCGAACAAAAAATTAAGAGAAGAAGCCAATAATCTGAAAGAAGTGAATCAAAATTTGTCTGCTATTTTGAGTGCAATGAACTTAGACGCTACAAAATTAGCCGATGAGAAAGAATTCAATCCAACGGAATATTTAAAAAAACAAGCCCTTGAAATTATTGCTATAACAAACCAAAGAGAAGAATTATTAAAAAGCTTAGAGAAACAGAATCAAGAATTAAATGAGTATGCTCATGTGGTTTCTCATGATTTAAAAGCGCCTTTACGCAATATCGACACTTTAATAAATTGGTGTATTGAAGATAATAAGGACAGTATGGATGAAAATTGTTTGAATTCTCTTTACCATGTTTTGTCAAATGTAGAAAAAATGGATTTGTTAATTAAAGGGATTTTGGATTATTCCACTATTGATAAATTAGAATCGGAAGATCGTTTGTTGCATTTAAATTTAATTATTGATGAAATCTTACGAACCTTAAATATTCCAAAAAACATTACTGTAACGGTTCAAGATAATTTGCCTAAAATTCATGGGAATGCCTGGCGTTTTAAGCAGGTTTTTCAAAATTTAATTCAAAATGCCATTACATATAATGACAAATCGGAAGGTAAAATTGAAATTGGTGGTAAAGAAATGCAACAATGTTACGAGTTCTTTGTTAAAGATAATGGTATTGGAATTGCAGCACATTATTTCGACCGAATATTTAAAGTATTTACCAAATTAGAAAGTAATACGTCCTCTTCTGGAATAGGCCTATCTATCGTAAAGAAAATTGTAAATTATTACGATGGAAAAATCTGGGTCGAAAGTCAAGAAGGAGAAGGAACCACTTTTTTCTTTACAATTTCAAAATGATATGGAAAAACCAAACCTCAATTATATCGAACAATTAGCAGGAGACAATTCAGAATTTAAAGCAAAAATGATTGCTATTTTAAAATCAGAATTACCCGAAGAAATCCTTGCTTATGAAGATCAAATGCTACAAAAGAACGTTTTACAAGCGGCTCAAAGTGTGCATAAGCTGAAGCATAAGATATCTATTTTAGGTCTTGAAAAAAGTTATTACCTTGCTGAAACCTATGAAGAAAATTTAAAAAATGGAAGCGTATCTTTTCAAGAGGAGTTTGAAACTATTTTAGAAGAGATGTTAAATTTTGTAAAAACCCTATAAACAAACAAACATGAATTGCATTATTATTGATGACGAAGAAATGGCAAGAGCAATCATTGCTCAAATGATTGAAAATCATAACGAATTAACTCTTGTAGAGCGTTTTTCAAACGCAATTCAAGCCATAAAATTTTTGAATCAGAATGAGGTTGATCTTATTTTTTTAGACATTCATATGCCTGATTTTACGGGGTTTGATTTTATACAAACCTTAAAAAATCCTCCAAAAATTATTTTGGTAACTTCCGATAAAAATTTTGCCATCGAAGCTTTTGAATACGATTGTATCGTAGATTATTTAGTAAAACCAATAACGGAAGATCGCTTTCAAAAAGCCCTTCAAAAAGCTACTGCAACAGTGATGTCGAATTCTTCTAAAGTAGCTACTAAGCAGCCTGTTTCAGAGGATACGACCAAAGAGTTTTATGTCAATATCGACAGAAGATTAATTAAGATTGAATTCGAATCGGTTAAGGTCGTAGAAGCAAAAGGCGATTATATACATATAAAAACAGATAGTAAAAATTATATCGTACACTCTACTTTAAAAAAGATAGAAGAAAAATTACCCGAGCATTTATTTTTAAAAGTGCACCGTTCATTTATCATTAATACTCAAAAAATAATTGATATTGAAGACAATAGTGTACTGATAGGGAAAGAAGTAGTTCCTGTTAGTCGTGCTAATAGACCTGAATTAATGAAGCGATTGAATTTATTATAAATCATTCGTCTACACTTTTTTGACATTCATCGACACTTCTTTATGTTTTATCTATTTGATTTAAAGGTTGTTGTTTTTGTGCTTAGATTTGACATATAATAAAATGTTAATGTAAAAGTAACATTTTACTAAAAAAAGACATCAAGTAAGTCGGAATATGGATTAAATGATGTTATTAACCGAGAAAAAGCCGAAGGAACACCTTCGGCTTTTTTAGTTGCTACACAAAATAGTGGATTTAAATATCATTTTTTAAAATCCAAACTATTCCTCATATAAAGATTTTCTATCTATCATTGCTTTACCTCAATTGGTCTATACAAATCCGTAAGTAATCGAAAAGAACAGAAAAACAATCCAATCTACTGGATATTTGTACTATTATTAACTCATAAAAGAAAAAATTATGGCACTACACATTACAAATAATCAAGGAATTTTTGAGATTAATGGCTTGTTGAATGCTACTAATACGGGTTTGATAAGTAACTATTTTGAAACCATTATCGATAAAGAAAAAATGATTACCATATCATTAGATAAAGTTAAAGATATTGATAAAGTAGCCGTAAAATGCTTAGGTACACTTTATAAAAAAGCCATTGTAAAAAATAAAGTTTTTTACATCATTGGTTCAGAAAACAAGAAAGTAAGAGATCAATTCAAAGAACTGAAAATGTTCTATGTTTTACGCAGAGATGTTTTTTAATATAAATTAAAATATACGATTATGGCACTACAAATTACACAAAACGCAGGTGTTTTAGAAATAAAAGGAGACTTAACGGCTCAAAACACCAATTCACTAAAAAATTATTTTGATGCATTATTTGTTCGATCTAGCTTTATTATGATATCGCTTAATGAAGTGAATGATATGGATAAAGCTTGTTTTAATTTACTAATGGATTTCTATCAAAAAGCGATAGAAAAGAATAAAGTATTCTATATTATTAATGAATGTAATCTAAAGGTTGCTCATTGGTTTCAATCCGAAAAAAAAGATTTTATCTTGCAAAGCAGAGCTGCATAAAAGTAAGTTGAAAAATTGCATTAAGGTTTCTATTTCTTGTGAAGACAAGAAGTAGGAGCCTTTTTCTTTATAGAAATGTATTCTCCTCTTTCTAACTTCGATTTCATATAGAATAGAAAAACAATCAAACAATAGTAAAGAATCATTCAACTACACTTACGTTCAATTCGTCGAAATATACAGGTAAAAGCAAGTTGTAGCGACTACTTTTGATACATGTTAATTCCTTGATTAAAAGAGGAATATATTTAGAAAAGAAAAAAGTTAACGTGTAAATAGTTGCAAGATGAAACTTATAGAATTTATAAAACTAATTTTAAAACACAAAGTACTACTTTTTGTGGCTCCAGTTTTGGCAGGATTATTAGCGGTTGTTTTAACGCACAATCCTAAACATACCTATTCTTCTAAAACCAAATTATATACCGGTTTAGCTTCAGGGTCTTCAATAGACATGGATAAGTCTTTCAATTATTTTGCAACGAATATTGCTTTTGATAACCTCATTAACATCATCAATTCAAGGGAAACCCAAGAAGAAGTTGCTATTCGTTTATTAAGCCAACACCTACTTTTAGAAAAGCCAAACAGTAAGTTTATTGCGAAGGAAACTTGGGAAGAAATTAAACAAGATATTCCTAATGAAATTTATGATTATCTCGTAAAATCAGATTCCAGTGGGAAAACTGGAAAATCCTTTTCTTGGGATGAAAAAATTGTCAATACGATTCCAGAATCTGTAGATAGTAGTGCTTATGAGGAAACAGTAGCTAATTTAATGCGTTTGATGAAACAAGACAACACCAATTTTGTATATGCTTTGTTAAATTTTGAACACCCCTATTATTCGCTAGAAGCACTTTCAAAAGTAAAAGCAGTACGTATTTCTACTAGTGATTTGATAGAACTTAGTTATGAAACTGACGATCCAGGTGTTTGTCAGCAAACCTTAGCCATATTCAATCAAGTTTGTATTAAGAAGTACAAAAACCTTAAAGAAAATGGTTCCGATGCGGTGATAAAATATTTTGAAGCACAATTAAATCAATCTGAAAATAAGTTGAAAAACATTGAAGCGCTTCTTTTACAATTCAATCAAGAGAATAGTATCATCAATTATTATGAGCAAAGTAAAGCTGTTGCCAATGTAAAAGAAGAAATGGATGTAGAATATAGTAAAAAAAGAGCCGAACTGGCAGGATATGAAGCTTCCGCAAAAAAACTTGAACAAAAATTGGAAATTCAAGAATTGGTACAAGATAAAAGCAATACCATTTTGGATAACAAAAAACGCTTGGGACAATTGAATTATGAAATCGCAATGCGAGAGGCAAAATCTTCTGATTCTTCTTCTAATAAAGAAATAAAGAAATTGAAAGAGCAAGCCAATCAACTTCAAGACGAAATAAAATCAAGTGTGTCCAAATTATATTCGTATCAAAATTCAGTAGAAGGTGTGCCCACTTTAAAGATTTTACCAGAATGGGTAGACAAAGTTGTTGAAGCTGAAAATATAAAAGCCAAATTAGAAGTGATGGATCAACGAAATGCAGCCTTTCAAAAACAATATGCTAAGTATGCTCCAGCGGGTGCCAACCTTAAAAAGATTGAAAGACAAATCAATGTGGCTGAACAAGAATATTTAGAAATTTTACATGGGCTTAATTTGGCGAAATTAAAATTTCAAGACACGCAATTATCAAGTAATCTTAAGGCTGTTGATCCGCCCTATTTTCCTTTAAAACCAATGCCTTCAAAGCGTAAAATTGTCATTATTGCTATTGTTTTTTTAATTTTTGTATTGTTGTTAGGAAGTATCTTGGTAATGGAATTTTTTGATAATACTCTTAAAAATATTAAGATTAGTGAAGAGAAACTTAAAATCCCTGCTCTAGGAATGTTGGCTAAAGTATTTGTAACCAATGGTCAAATGGATTTAATAGGAATTCAAAATCGCTTGATGGATTTAATCATCCAAAATTTAAATCACGCGCTAAAGAATACTCCTGAAATGAAAAAGCCAAAAGTCATTACCATTCTAAGTACCCAAAAAGATGAAGGTAAAACGGTAATAGCAACCAATATCGCAAAAAAACTTAAAAATGCTGGGAAATCGGTTTTAGTACTTAACCATTCTAATGAACCTAAAGAAGAAATCATTAGTAAAAAAAATCCACTAGTAAATGTATTAGGATATCAAGATCCAAGAATAGATTATAAACATCCTTTCTTAGATTCTCCTTCTGATAGTTTGTTAGATTCAGAATATAAAATCTACGAAATTGATACTAACTTTTACAATGCAAAGAACTACAAAGACCTTACGATACACGATGGAAATGATTTGCAATTGGAATACGACTATGTAATTATTGAGTTGCCTAATATTTTGGATACCAACTATCCTTCAGACTTATTAGTTGCAACGGATTTAGTTGTACTTGTTTGTAGATCCAACAGATTATGGGTTAAGGCAGACGAAAATCTGTTACAAAACATTAAAGAGTTGGTTGCTAATAAACTACAGTTTGTTGTTAATGGAGTAGCGTTGGACGAAGTTGAAGCTGTATTGGGTGAACTAGCTAAAAAACGCTCCAATCTTCGTAAAAGAATTAAGAATATGTTACGTTTTCAGGTTCATTCAAAAAATCACATATAGAAATTATGTTTACTTTCATTTTAAAAATCGTTAAAGAAGACAACTTTTTGTCTTTAATGGGGAATCTAATCCTTGCAGGTTTAGGATTTGCAGGCTTTGCTTTATTAGCAAGAAGTTTAGATACCGTACATTTTGCGCAGTGGGTTATTTTTATTTCCGGAGGATCATTAGTAGAAATGTTACGTTTTGGTATTACAAATAATGCATTGGTTCGTTTTTTATCTGGTGCTTCAAAAGAATACAGCGAGCAATTAATTGGTTCGAATGTTCGAATTAGTTTTATAGTAACCTTTTGGATGGCGTTATTGCTTTTTTTAATTTATCTTTTATTTAATGAGACTATTTCTAATTCAATGTATGCACTTTTTTTTACTTGGTATCCTGTATTGGCTTTTGTGAATCTTCCTTGGAACAATGCGATGGTTGTTTTGCAAGCAAAAAGAAATTACGATAAGATGCTTTGGATTAAATCATTAAATAGTGGCCTCTTCTTTGTTTTTTTAGTGCTAAATAAATGGATTTTTAAAGCGTCACTTTTAGATTTGATACTGGTTTTAATAGCTATTAATCTCTTAACTTCTTTATTATGTATGTATAGAGGTTGGGACGGAATATTACTGTTTAAGAAATCCACTAGAGTCACTACTAAAGTGTTATTAAATTTTGGCAAATACAGCACGTTTACTTTAATCGGAACGAATTTACTTCGCAATGCCGATTTACTTATTATCAGTATAAGCCCTTTGGGAAGTGCTGCTGTTGCTATGTTTAGTATTCCTTTAAAACTAACAGAGTTGCAACAAATTCCTTTGCGAAGTTTTGCAGCTACTGCTTTTCCAAAAATGTCCAAAGCAAGTTTAGAAAAAAAACAGAGTGAGTTGAAAGCATTATTTTATACCTATTCAGGAGCATTAACTTATTTCTTCTTTTTGTTGTCCTTAATCACTTTTGTGTTTGCTGAATATTTTATCCTACTGGTTTCAGGAAATCAATATTTAGAAGGAAATCCTACTTCTTTTAATATGATTACTTTGGTACGGATTTTTTCCGTTTATGGTGTTTTATTGCCTATCGATCGAATGACAGGTATTGGGTTAGATAGTATTAATAAACCTAATATTAATGCTCTTAAGGTTGTTTTTATGTTGGTAACCAATGTAATTGGGGATCTAATTGCTGTTTTTGTTTTTCAGTCTTTAGAGTTAGTTGCAATCTCGACATTAGGTTTTACTACTGTGGGAATACTTTTAGGAGCCTATTTCATGAATAAAGAATTTAATTTTTCATTTCATGAAATTTTTAAAAGCGGAAACCGATTTTACTTATCTTTATGGAAACAGCTAACTTCGTTAAATAACTCTCGTAAACTAATAAAAAATCAAATGTAAACGGCTTTAATTCAAATTGTATGCATCCTTTTGAAAAACCATCTGGCTCCAATCGTTTAGCAAATGCTTATTTGCTACTTTTTATATTGGTACTTACTTTTGTAATAAGTATGCTATTGGTCAAAACTGGTATAATCGGTTTTGTGGGT
Organism: Flavobacteriaceae bacterium; assembly: GCA_002862755.1. Classification (GTDB taxonomy): domain Bacteria; phylum Bacteroidota; class Bacteroidia; order Flavobacteriales; family Flavobacteriaceae; genus Flavobacterium. The sequence goes on from PKDY01000033.1 coordinate 14,411, forward strand.
TGTATCGGTTTGATTATTACTGTAGGTATTGTGTATGCTATTTTTAACAATCCAAAGTTGGGAATCCTCTTATTGATTGTTTTAGGTTTTTTTGTAACCGGTTTAGCCAGATATGTCCCTTTAGCTTGGGGATTAACAATAGATGGTTTATTAATTTTAATCTACATAGCTTTATTTTTTAAAGGATTTGCACATAAAATTCCTTGGGATAAAGCGAAATCACCACTTACTCTAGTAGTTAGCATTTGGATGGGCTATATTTTGCTAGAAATAGGAAATCCAGAAGCACAAAGTAAAGAAGCGTGGTTTTATGCGATGAGAGGCGTAGCCTTATATCAGTGGTTATCTATTCCTTTACTTTTTGTTTTGTTTAATAAAGAAAAAGATTTGAATACTTTTTTTATTATTTGGGGAATTTTATCTGTTTTAGGTACTCTAAAAGGATTTCAACAATTTGCTTTTGGTGTTGATCCATTTGAAAAAAGATGGTTAGACCAAGGAGGAGCAGAAACCCATATTCTTTTTGGGAAATTAAGAGTATTCTCTTTTTATTCAGATGCTGGTCAATTTGGTGCTTCTCAAGGTCATGCAGGAGTTGTATTTGGAATTTTGGCCTTGTTTAAAAAAGACAACTTTAAATTAAAAGCTTTTTTCATTTTCGTGGCTTTAGCTGGTTTTTTTGGCATGCTTATTTCAGGTACTCGTGGTGCAATTGCGGTTCCAGCTTTAGGAGGAATTATGTTATTAATTTTAAAAAAGAATTTAAAAGTACTGATTCTTGGCGCTATTTTAGGAATTGGTGTTTATATATTCTTTGCACATACTACTATTGGGCAAGGAAATGCTGAAATAAGGAGAATGCGAACCGCATTTGATCCAAATGAGCCCTCTTTAATGGTTCGGTTGGAAAACCAAAAAAAATTAAAAGGATATTTAGCGAGTCGACCATTTGGAGGAGGCGTTGGCGCAACTGGAAATTGGGGGCAACGTTTTACTCCGCATACATTCTTAGCAAATACGGCTACTGATAGTTGGTATGTAATGATTTGGGCAGATACAGGTCAAGTAGGTTTAACGTATTATTTGTTGATGCTTTTCTTTATTTTGGGAACTGGAGCTTATCATGTAATGTATAAATTAAAAGACGAATGGTTAAAAGCGCAAATTGCTGCTTTAACCTGTGGAATGGCGGGAATTATGATGGCTTCTTATGGGAATGGTGTTTTTGGACAAATGCCAACTGGTATTCTCATGTATGTGGGAATGGTTTTCATGTTCATCTCACCAAAAATAGACCGTTGGAAACAAAAAACAACCATTCAACTACACTAAACTTCTATCCGTCGAAATATCAAGTTAAACCTTATTTTGTAACTGTAAGTTTGTACTATAAAAATATAGTATTATGAATTACAGAAGTTTAAATGATCTAAATAGTACAATTTTAAAACAATTGCACTTAATTCCTAGAGATATAGATCTTATCGTTGGTGTTCCAAGAAGCGGTATGTTACCAGCCAATTTATTAGCTCTATATTTGAATTTACCGTACACCGATATTCACTCTTTTATGAATGGATATATTTATCAATCTGGTGCAAGAAGACAGTTTTTTACCGAGAAAGAGTATAAGAAAATCTTAGTGGTAGATGATAGCATTGCTTCAGGATCTGCCTTAAAAGAGTGCAAAAGAGATTTATCCGATTTTGAAACGAGGTTCGATATTCAATATTGTGTGATCTATTATACTCCAGAAAAAGGAAAGTTAGCCGATTATGCTTTTGAAGCTGTGGCTACACCTAGATATTTTCAGTGGAATATTTTCAATCACTCTTCTTTGGAAAAAGCTTGTTTTGATATCGATGGTGTACTTTGTGTGGATCCTTCAGATGAACAAAATGATGACGGACCTCTATATCGATATTTTCTGTTGAATGCAGCTCCATTATATATTCCAAAATGTAAAATCGGTACAATAGTTACTTCTAGATTAGAAAAATACCGAGCTGAAACAGAAACTTGGTTGCAAAAAAATGGCATTTGTTATGATAAATTGGTAATGCTCAATTTGCCAGATATGAAAGCCAGACAAAAAGCAAATAATCATGCGCAACACAAAGCTAAAGAGTTTCAATCAAAACCGTACACCTTGTTTATAGAAAGTAATTTAGCTCAGGCTATTGAGATTAATAAAATTACTAAAAAGCCTGTTTTTTGCACGGAAAATTTTGAAATGGTGTACAACTCTGAATCATTGGTGTACAATATCAAAAGTGGAAAGTATTTTCCTTTTTTGCGTCGTTTAGCACTAAAAATGAGGTCTTTTTTGATAAAACAAAAAAACATTCCTGTTACTAAAAGAATGGCCTCTTTTTCTAAAACGTATAATTTATAATAAAAAAAATATGGAACTACTTGACTTCTTTTTGAATGGTCTTGCCAATAGTATCTACATTTATTTTACTGCGGCAACGATATATGTTTTAGTGTTTGCAATTGCTGGGTTTGGTTATAAAAAAAATAGAAATAATTCTGTTAATTATAAAAGTAGCATTGCTGTTTTTATTCCAGCATATAAAGAAGATACAGTGATTGTTGAGGTTGCCAAAGAAGCTTTAAAACAGCAATATAAAGTTGAAAAATTCGATATAATTGTTATTGCAGATTCTTTAAAAGAGGCTACAATACAAGCCTTAAAAGCATTGCCAATTATCTTAATCGAAGTTTCTTTCAAGGAGAGTACCAAAGCAAAAGCTTTAAATCAAGCCCTATCAAAGTTGCAAAAGAATTATGAATATGCTTTAATACTAGATGCCGATAATGTAATGGAACCAAATTTTTTAAACAAATTAAACAATGCTTTTCAGAAAGGATATCAAGTAGTACAAGGTCATAGAAAGGCTAAAAACAATAATACTTCTTTTGCTATTTTAGATGGTGCGAGTGAAGAAATAAATAACCATATCTTCAGAAAAGGACATCGTGCTTTAGGTCTTTCTTCAGGGTTAATAGGTTCTGGAATGGGTTTTAACTATGAATTATTTAAATCCATTATGCAAGAAGTTCATGCAATTGGTGGGTTTGATAAAGAATTAGAGTTTCAATTTGCTAAAAGAGGAATTGTTGTTGAGTATCTTAATGATGCAATAGTTTTAGATGAAAAAATTCAAAAAGCAAACGATTTTGCTGTTCAAAGAAGAAGATGGCTGTCAACTCAATTTATTTATTTGAAAAAATATTTTGTTACTGGATGTAAGGAACTTCTAAGAAATGGAAATATTAATTTCTTCGATAAAGTTTTACAAATGATTATTCCGCCAAGAGTACTTCTTTTAGGAATTACTTTGTTGATAGCCTTGGGATATGGATTGGTTGTAGTTGTATTTGATTTTTCATCACAAATGATGTTTCAAAAATGGATTTTGAACTTATTTCTTATTGGCTTGGCTTATCTTTTAGCGTTACCAAAATCTTTTTATCAATTCACGACTTTAAAAGCATTGCTTTCATTGCCCAATGCCTTTTTTAAAATGCTACTCTTGCTTTTTAAATTGAAAGGTGCCAATAAAAAATTTATTCACACTACACATGGTATAACTCAAAAATAGAGGATTATGAGAATAGGTATAGAAGCGCAAAGGTTATTTCGTACACATAAACATGGTATGGATAGGGTGGCACTTGAATTAATTCAAAATCTTCAAGTAATAGATAAAGTAAATGAGTACTTTATTTTTGTAAAACCCGATCAAGATAAATCCATAATTCAGGAAACATCCAATTTTAAAATTGTTGAAATTCCAGGAAATTTATATCCATGGTGGGAGCAATTTAAATTACCCAAAGTTGCAAAGTCGTTACAGTGTGATGTATTGCATTGTACCAGTAACACAGCTCCATACTTTAAAAACATTCCTTTGATTACGACACTTCACGATATCATCTATATGGAAGGAAATGTGATGAAATTATTAATGAGTAAGGCTTCATTATATCAAAAAATAGGGAATTTATATAGAAGATGTATTGTGCATAGGGTAGTAAAAAACAGTAAAAAACTCATTACAGTTTCCAATTTTGAAAAAGAGAATATCACTAATTTTTTTCAACTTAAAAATCACACAATTGAAACGGTTTACAATGGTGTAAATGAGAAGTTTAAAATAAATCTCGAAACAGAGTATTTAAAAAAATGTAAAGCCGTTCACAAATTGCCTGAAAACTATGTACTGCATATTGCGAATAAAGATCCTAGAAAAAATACAATAAGAGTATTAGTTGCCTTTCAAAAATTCCTAAATCAATCCAAACTACCTTATAAATTAGTAATGCTTGGTTGTAAAGAAGAAGATTTAATCCTAAGCTTAAAAGAAATTAATGCTTTAGAACTTCGAGAGCATATTGTTTTGTTAGGCTATGTTTCAGATAATGATTTGCCAGCAATCTATTATTTTGCCGAACTCTTTTTATTTCCATCCTTGCGAGAAGGCTTTGGAATTCCAATTATAGAAGCCATGGCTTGTGGAATACCTGTAATTACTTCGAATACTTCTTCTATGCCAGAAGTAGCAGGTAATGCAGCTCATTTGGTAGATCCATTTAACACAGATGAAATTTGTGAAGGTATGATGAAAATAATTTTGGATGAAAATTACAAAGGACTCTTAATTCAAAAAGGAATGTTACAAAGCAAAAAATTCTCTTGGGAAAAAATGGCTTGGCAAGTTTTGGAACAGTACAAACAATTGTATAACGAAATAAATACTGAAAGTTATGATAAAAGGAAATGACATTGTTATAGTAGGTATTCAACCTTGGGATATCGAAATAGGAAGTAACTGCAAAAACATTGCTTTAGAATTCGCAAAAGAGAATAGAGTTTTATATGTAAACCCTCCTATGGATCGCATTACTAGAATGAAACTAAGAAAAGAGAGAAAAATTCAAAAACGCATTCAAATTGCAAAAGGAGAAGCGGTCGATATAGAGAAAATAACAGAGAATTTATGGAATGTATATCCTAAAGCCACAATCGAATCAATCAATTGGATTGGTTCTCATAGCATTTTTAAAATTTTGAATAAGCGTAATGCAAAGTTGTTTTCAAATGATATTGTTTCAGCTGTATCTCGATTGGGTTTTTCAGATTTTATATTATTCAACGATAGTTCCATGTTTTTAGGACTTCATTTGAAAGAATTGCTTCAACCAAAAGTCTATGTATATTATATGAGAGATTATTTAGTGAAAGTACCTTATTGGCAGAGACACGGTGAAAGAATAGAACCTGAAGTAGTGAAAAAAGCGGATGTGCTAACAACCAATTCTGATTTTTTTGCTGCATTTGGACAACAATTCAACAAACATAGTTACATGGTAGGTCAAGGTTGTGATGTGTCGCAGTTTAGCGAAGAAGAAAATACGATTGAAATACCAGAAGATCTAAAACAAATTACAGGTACTAAAATTGGTTATGTAGGTTCCTTAACTACGTTACGATTGGATTTGAAGTTGTTAGAATATTTAGCGAAACAAAGAAAAGATTGGAATATTGTATTAGTTGGTCCCGAAGATCAAGATTTTAAAAACTCTAGTTTACATCATCTTCCAAACGTTCACTTTTTAGGAAGTAAGCCAAGTTCTGAATTGCCAGGTTATGTAAAAGGGTTTGATGTGGCTATTAACCCTCAATTAATCAACAATATTACGATTGGAAACTATCCAAGAAAAATCGATGAATATTTGGCTATGGGTAAACCAATTGTAGCCACTAAAACAGAAGCGATGAAAATGTTTAATGACTTTGTTTTACTAGCTTCTACCAATCAGGAATATTTGATTCAGATTGAAAGAGCTCTATTGAATAATGATGATGAAATTGCAAAAAAAAGAATCGCTTTCGCAAAAAGCCACACTTGGACAAATAATGTAGATGCAATATATAATGCAATAACAATTGCCACTAAAAACAAAATACAATGGGACTAAAAGAGAAAATAAAAGGAAATGAGAAACTAAAAAAGTTAGTTCATTGGTCTATTTTGATTCCAAATCAAACCCGACCTAGATTATGGATCAAATATTTGGTGAATCCCTTTTATCATAAGAAAGGGAAAGGAGCATGTATAAGAAGAAGAACTCGTTTGGATGTGGTGCCTTGGAACAAATTTGAATTAGGAAAAGATTCAACTATTGAAGATTTCTCAGCAATTAATAATGGCGTTGGCCCAGTAATTATTGGACATCAAACTAAAATTGGGTTGAGTAATACTATAATTGGTCCCGTAACCATTGGTAATAACATTCGGTTTGCCCAAAATATTACTTTGTCAGGATTGAATCATAATTATCAAGACACCAGTTTGCCTATTCATGAACAAGGGGTTTCAACAGCACCAATTGTGGTGGAAGACAACAGTTGGATTGGTGCCAATGTGGTAGTGGTTGCAGGAGTTACTATAGGAAAACACTCCATTGTAGCGGCTGGTAGTGTAGTCACAAAAGATGTGCCGCCTTATTCTGTTGCGGTTGGTAACCCAGCTCGAATCGTAAAACAGTTTAATTTTCAAACCAATAGTTGGGAAAAAATTTAAAAAATAAGATTATGGAACTTTTAAAACTATTTTTTTGGGTATTGTTATTCATCATATGTTATACGTATGTGGGATATGGAATTGTACTATTTGCTATTATTAAAATAAAAAGGTTTCTTAAAATAGGAGGGCCAAAAAAAATAAACTATCGTTATGAACCTGAAGTAACCTTATTTATAACCGCTTACAATGAGAAAGCATATGTAAGTGAAAAAATGAAAAATACTTTAGAATTAGATTATCCTAAAGATAAATTAAAAATAGTATGGGTAACGGATGGGTCAAATGATGGCACTCCAAAAATGGTAAATGCGTATGATAATGTAAAATTGTATCACTCTGATGAAAGAAAGGGTAAAATTGGAGCCATGAATAGAGGTATGCAATTTGTAGAAACACCTTTAGTTGTATTTAGTGATGCCAATACTATGTTAGGAAAAGACTCCATAAGACGTATGGTTAATTTATTTAGCGATAAAAATGTGGGTTGTGTTTCTGGAGAAAAAAGAATTTATAATCATAAAGAAGACACTGCATCTGGAGCTGGAGAAGGATTGTATTGGAAATATGAATCTACATTAAAAAAATGGGATGCCGAACTCTATTCGGTTGTAGGTGCAGCAGGTGAATTATTTGCTATTAGAACGGCTTTATATGAAACCATGGAAGAAGACACGCTGTTAGACGATTTTATTATTTCTTTACGAGTAGCTCAAAAAGGGTACACCATTCAATATGATCCTGAAGCTTTTGCAATAGAAACTGCTTCTGCAAATGTGAAAGAAGAGTTGAAACGTAAAATAAGAATTTCAGCAGGAGGGATTCAATCCGTTGTACGCTTAAAAAGCCTATTAAATGTTTTTAAATATGGCACACTATCTTTTCAATATATTTCTCATCGTGTGCTTCGATGGACTTTGGCACCAATTTGTTTGTTGCTTTTAATTCCAGTCTCTTTTATTTTAGGACAACAAGAAGGTTTTTTGTTCAGTAAATTGTATGCTGCTTTATTTTGGTTACAATTAGGGTTTTATGTAGCGGCTTTAATAGGTTGGTTTTTAGAAAATAAATCGTTGCGAATTAAAGTTTTATTTATTCCGTATTATTTTTTTATTATGAATCTTTCTGTAATTCTTGGTTTTTTTAGATTTCTAAATAACAATCAATCTGTAAACTGGGAAAGAGCTAAAAGAGCCCATGTGTAGTGCTTTATATGAATTATAAATCATCCTTAAAATGAAGACAGGAATCATAATTATATGCCATAATCACGAGAAAACATTGGATACGCTTCAATGTGTACACCATATTCATCACTCAAAAGATATTGAATTTTGTTTTGTTAATAATAGCAGTAACGATAATACCTACGAACTATTAAAAGAAATAAGTGAGGTTTGCCAAAATGTATCTGTGGTTAACATTAACAAACAAAAAAAAGATATTTCAGCAATTCGTGCTGGAGCGCGATTTATGTTTGACCAATTTACCTTACCGTATCTGGGCTTTGTAACTGCAGAAATGATTAATAAATATGAAAATTTAAGTCAATTATTAGCAATTATTTTAAATAATCAGCTCCATATTATAAATAGTAGGCAATCGTTTTTGAAACAACGAAAAATGAAATTAACACTATTTCAAAGTTTGTTTCCCATTTCAGATTATTTAGAATGAGGAAAAAATATTTCATATAACTTATTGATTTATAATTTGTTTTGTTTGTAAAGTTGTTTTTTTGCTATAGCGCAACTTTCATAAAAACCTTTAACCAACACAAAAAATTCATTCAACTACACTAAACTTCCATTCGTCTAAATTCAAAGAAACTAAGCTTCTTATACTTGTAAGTTTGTATCATAAAATTAGATATTATGAAAATAACAATTGTAGGAAGCGGATATGTAGGGCTAGTAACTGGAGCCTGTTTTTCAGAAGTTGGAATTAATGTTCAGTGCGTGGATGTTAATGAAGCGAAAATAGAAAATTTAAAAAAAGGAATTGTTCCCATTTACGAGCCAGGTTTAGATAAGATGATTGTTCGAAACATGGAAAAAGGGAGATTGCAATTTACTACGAGTTTGTCTGAAGCACTTAAAGATTCAGAAATTGTATTTATTTCAGTTGGAACACCACCAGATGAAGACGGTAGTGCCGATTTAAAATATGTACTTCAAGTGGCTAAAGATTGTGGTAAATACATGAATGATTACACATTAGTTGTCACTAAAAGCACCGTTCCTGTTGGAACTTCTATAAAAGTTAAAAACGCTATTCAAGACGAACTGCAAAAGAGAAATGTAAAAATACCGTTTGATGTAGCTTCAAATCCTGAATTTTTAAAAGAAGGTGCTGCAATTGACGATTTTTTAAAACCAGATCGTATCATTGTAGGTACTGAAAGCGCAAGAGCGGAAACACTACTTAGAAGCTTATACAAATCTTTTACACTAAACGGTCACCCCATTCTTTTCATGGATATCCTTTCGGCTGAAATGACAAAATATGCTGCTAATGCCATGTTAGCGACAAAAATTAGTTTTATTAACGATATGGCTAATCTTTGTGAGATTGTTGGTGCAGATGTCAATCAGGTTAGAAAAGGAATTGGTTCAGACGGAAGAATTGGCAGCAAATTTATTTACCCTGGCATTGGTTATGGTGGTTCTTGTTTTCCAAAAGACGTACAAGCCTTAATTAGAACCGCTCAAGAAAATAATTATAATCTTCAAGTTTTAAAAGCAGTTGAAGCTGTAAATCAAAATCAAAAAACAGTTTTATATCATAAAATAGTAAATTATTTTAATGGAAACTTACAAGGAAAAACGATTGCTATTTGGGGTTTGTCTTTTAAACCACAAACCGATGATATGCGCGAAGCACCTTCTTTAATTATTGTGAACAAATTAGTAGAGGCAGGTGCGAAAGTAAAAGTGTATGATCCAGTTGCTATTTCAGAAGCAAAACACCATTTTGGAGACACCATAACTTACTATAATGATCAATACGAAGCGTTAATAGAAGCCGATTGTTTAGCGGTTTTAACCGAATGGCCCGAATTTAAAATTCCCAATTTTAATATTGTAAATAAGCTTTTAAATACGGCTGCTATTTTTGATGGTAGAAACATTTATGATACCGACGAAATGAAAAAGCTAGGTTTTGATTATTTCTGTATTGGAGTAAATACCTTGACTCACTTAAAAAATAAACCATTACGATCTGTTAGCTAAATCGGATACTTTATTAGAAGTTAACCTTTAAAAATCAACGTCATGAAGAAAAAAATATTAGTAGTAGATGATGAACAAACTACGTGTGTGCTATTAGAAAATTTTTTGTCTCCAGAATATGAAGTGGTAACGAAAAACTCTGGAATTGAAGCCTTATTATGGTTGAACAATAATTTACCAGATTTAATTATAAGCGATATTCAAATGGCTAAAATGAGTGGCTATGAATTTCTACAAGAGGTTCGATTAAGTGGTTTTACAAAACATACACCTATCATAATGTTATCTGGAAATAAAGAAAGTAAAGAGCGAATCAAATGTTATCAACTTGGAGCACAAGATTATTTAACAAAACCTTTTAATCCAGAAGAATTAAAAGAAGTTACCAAAAAAAACTTGTTTCCCATTCATTATGCGAGCAATTGGTAAATTATTTTAAAAGTAAAGAAGCCCTCTTTTTATTAAAATTATAACCTCATAAAAATATTAGAAATCATGAAAATAGTATACATTGGAAATTCAGTAGCAAAGTATAAAGCTGTTGCTGAAGTAGAAAAAGTAACCTTATTTGCAGTAAGAACTAGTGTTGAAGCTTTGAAATTTCTAAACGCAAATCATGAAATTGATGCTATAATCTCTGATTTTAATTTAACAGGAAATACAGGTATGTATTTATTCGATACACTTAAAAATGATACTGTATTAAAAAACATTCCTTTTATATTAGTTTCAGAGGAATATAATAATGCCCTTTTTACAACGGCTTTTTCGAAAGGGATAAGCGATTATTTTGTGCATTCTTCAACAGAAGTAATAAATATTATACGAAGAGCAAAATCTTTGCATCAATTACAAGGAATTAGTTCTGAAGATACGGTAAAGCTTGTAAATAGAACATATAAATTGCCTTTGTCAAAAAGGATTTTTGATATCGTTTTTGCTTCAACGGTTTTACTATGTATCGCCCCAATTTTATTGGTGGTTATGTTAGCTATACGATTAGAGTCACATGGGAAAGTATATTATATATCTAAAAGAGTAGGAAGAAAAACATTTGATTTTTATAAACTCCGATCCATGCGTACTGGTTCTGATGAGTTGATAAAAAAGATGGCTCAAGAGAAAAATCAATATAAAAAAGAAAATACGATTACTACTATTGATTTTAATCAAGCCTGTCCTAAATGCAGTCAACTAGAGCAAGGACATTCTTGTTCACCAATTTTGCATATAGATAATCATCAAATTTGTGAGTATTGGCATGCGTATCAAAAAAGTGAAATCGAAAAATCTAATGCTACTTTTATTAAGATTGTTGATGATCCAAGAATAACTAAAATTGGTCGTTTCATTAGAAATACAAGTATTGATGAATTGCCTCAATTAATCAATGTTATTAAAGGAGATATGTCGATTGTGGGTAACCGACCTTTGCCCGTCTATGAAGCAGAGCTATTAACCAATGATGTTTTATCCAAAAGGTTTCTCGCACCTGCAGGAATAACCGGTTTATGGCAGGTCGAATTGAGAGGCAGAGGAGGTGAAATGTCTGAAGAAGAACGCATTCGGTTGGATAATGAATATGCAAATAATTTCACAGGAAATAACTATTCCTTTTGGTATGATATGAAGTTAATTTTAAGAACATTTCCAGGTTTAATTCAAAAAAGTACCGTCTAAAAATTATAATTATGAAAGCAAATATAAACACAGTTATTCTTTTAATAATCATGCAGTTGCCTTTTGTTGGGTTGTGGGCTCAAAATAATAATGAAATGCAATTCCAATCAACCGCAACAAAATTGATGCTTCCTAATCTTAATGTTTTAATAGATTCTGCCTTAGTTCATAACGGAATGCTTAATTATAGAAAACTAGAAATTGACTCTAAAGAATCAAATTTAGTAGCAAAAAAACAATTATGGACGAGGAATTTTGGAATACGTGCCGATACAGGATATGGAACATTTAATAATTTTTCCTCTACAAGTGGTGATAATTCTACAGTAAATTTGTCAAGTAGTACACAACAATTGAATTATAATGTAGGCGTATATTTAAAAATACCAGTTTTTGATATTATCAATCGAAAGTCAGAAATAAAACAAGCTAAAGCAGAGTTGGAACAAGCTAAAAATTTAGTAAAATCGTTGGAAGATGAAATTCGAGAATTGGTTATACGGTATTATGAGGATTTACTTTTAAAGCAAAATTTACTCGAATTAAGAGCTTCAAATTTAGGAAACGCTAAAGCGAATATGGAAATGGTTGAAAAAGAATTTAAAAACGGTCTTATTCCTATTTCAGAATATGTTAGGATTTCGGATATGACTGCTAGAATAACTGCTGAATTTGAACAAGCTAAATCTGAATTTATAATTTCAAAAAAAATATTAGAGAATATTACAGGGGTTACCATTAATTGAAAATAAAAGTAGGTAGTTTTCGATTGAAAGGGAGAAGTTTTTTATAACGACTCCCTTTTTATATTACATAGATTTCTTTTGTTTTTCTACAAAACCATCTGCTTGTAACTGAAGTAATTCTGTTGCTTTTTGCTTTTTGTATTTGTAAAGCTCGTTATCTTCTTTAATATCAGCATATACTTTATCATAGATTTCAGCATCTGTTTTGCGTTGTAATTCACTTTGATATTTATTTTGCGCCAAAACGCTTTTAAGCGCTAATTCATTGTCTTCTTGCTTGAAATCGTATTCTCCTTTTGGAGATAATAATTTTGCAATTATGGGAGAAGTTTCTATGGCTAAAAATAATAGCATAATAAAAAAGGAAGGTAACCAAGGTAATTTATCTAAAGCATTGATGCGAGCCATTAAACCATCAAAACCTTCAATTACAGGTTGTGTTTCTGTTATTTTTTTATCTAAATCGCCTTGAATGGTTTTTGCATTGGCTTCTAATTCAGAAATCTTTGCCTGATTGGTTGCTTTAAGAGCCGTAAGTTCTTGTAAAGCTGCATCGTGCTTCTCTCTTTTTTCTTTGTAAACCGGTCCTTTACCAAGTTTTTTAGTTCCTGCTGTTCCTTCTGCTTCTGTGATGTAAACCGAATATAAAGCGTTCACTTCTTTTTCCTTTTTTAGAATATCGCTTTTTAAACTGTCTATTTGAGCTTTATTTTTATCCAAATCACTTTGAAAATAGTTAGCCACTTCTTTTTTGTTATTTAAAGCCATGGCATTTTTTTCTTTTAGTAAAACTGTATTGATTTCTTTTTCAAAAATTTTGATTTCCAAGGGTTTTGAAATCACAATAGCGATAATAATGGCCAATACAATTCTAGGCGAAGCCTGAAGTAATTCGTCTAAGAAACTGTCTCTTTTTTTTATGGTAGAAACAATAAAACGATCGAGATTGAAAATAAGCAAACCCCAAACGAGGCCAAAACCTATGGCAGTAAAAGCATTGTCGAAAACAGTATATAATGCATACGAACCTGCTATAAATGCCATAACAGCAGTAAAGAATACCGTAGCACCGATACCTGCATACTTATTTTGTTCGCCATTAGATGAAGATTGAATGATTTGTCTGTCTGCACCAGAACAAAGGATGAAAAAGTCTTTTAACATGATGATTGATGATTTTGATTTTTGAAGCAATTCGAAAGTTTCGAATTGTTTCTGATGATTAGTACAAATATAACGCCAAATGTTTCATGTTAGTGTTAAAATGTTGAAAAATAGTGTCATAAGTATTTGGTTTTTATTTTTTTGCGTTAAGGATGGAAACGGCATCCTTTTTATTTACTAGTTTTGTAAATAAAAAGATAAAGTGCACAGCCTGAACTTGTTGTAATTCTATATTTGTTTTGTAATTTTATTTAGTGCAACAAGGAAACGCCCAACAAAAAACCCTCACAAATACATGTAAGGGTTTAAATTATACTATTTTTGATATGCTGAAACGAGTTCAACACGACAAAAGATTAATATCTATAATATTCTGGTTTGAAAGGACCTTCTACAGCAACACCAATATATTTCGCTTGTTCTGGACGTAAGGTTTCTAATTCTACTCCTAATTTTGCTAAGTGAAGTGCTGCTACTTTTTCATCTAAATGTTTTGGTAACATGTATACTTCATTTTTATAGGCAGCACTATTCGTCCATAATTCAATTTGCGCTAAAGTTTGATTGGTAAACGAGTTACTCATTACAAAACTTGGATGACCTGTAGCACAACCTAAATTAACCAAACGACCTTCTGCTAAAATGATAATATCATTTCCGTTGATAGTATATTTGTCAACTTGTGGTTTAATTTCAACTTTACTTGTACCATGGTTTTTGTTTAACCAAGCCATGTCTATTTCGTTATCAAAGTGACCAATATTACAAACGATTGTTTTATCTTTCATTTTTTCAAAATGAGAACCTAAAACGATGTCTTTGTTACCTGTAGTTGTAATTACAATATCAGCATTCCCTACAACTGTATCCAGTTTTTTAACTTCAAAACCGTCCATAGCAGCTTGTAAAGCACAAATAGGGTCAATTTCAGTTACCGTTACAATCGATCCGGCACCTCTAAAAGAAGCTGCTGTTCCTTTACCTACATCTCCGTAACCACAAACCACTACTCTTTTTCCAGCAAGCATAACATCTGTAGCTCTTCTGATAGCATCTACCGCCGATTCTTTACAACCGTATTTGTTGTCAAATTTAGACTTTGTAACCGAATCATTTACATTGATAGCAGGCATATGTAACGTGCCATTTTGCATTCTTTCGTATAAACGGTGTACACCAGTAGTTGTTTCTTCCGATAAACCTTTAATACCTTTGATTAATTCAGGATATTTATCAAAAACCATATTGGTTAAATCACCACCATCATCTAAAATCATATTTAATGGCTGACGGTCTTCACCAAAGAATAATGTTTGTTCGATACACCAATCAAATTCTTCTTCATTTAAACCTTTCCATGCATATACTGGAATACCAGCAGCAGCAATAGCAGCAGCAGCATGATCTTGTGTAGAGAAAATGTTACAAGACGACCAAGTAACATCAGCACCTAAAGCAACTAAGGTTTCAATTAAAACAGCAGTTTGAATAGTCATGTGAAGACATCCTGCAATACGAGCTCCTTGTAAAGGCTTACTTGCGCCATATTCTTCTCTTAAAGCCATTAATCCTGGCATTTCAGCTTCTGCTAATTCAATTTCTTTTCTTCCCCATTCAGCTAGAGCAATATCTTTCACTTTATAAGGAACATAAGGGATGGTTTTTGTACTCATCTATTCGTATATTTGTAATTATAATTTCAGACGGCAAAGATACTGAATTCCTTTTTATTTTTTTAGGGATTTTAGTTTTTTTGTGAAATGTCTAACAATATAATATTTTGAAATTCAGTTTTTTAATTGGATAATTTTGACCTAAAAAGAAACGAATTAACTAGTTAAATACAAAAAATAAATCCTATATGTCTTTTTATAAGGAAATAGCCGTTCATCCAACTGCATCTATTTATCTTTGGAAAATAGAAGAAGAATTCACTTCGCTATTTCGTCAAGTACAATTAAAAGATACTTCTTTAGCTCGATTGGAAAGTATGAAATCGGAAAGTCATCAAAAAGGTTTTTTGGCGGTTCGAATGTTGTTACAGTATTTAGGTTATACCGATTTTGATTTGTTTTATGATGAATTTGGTAAGCCACACTTAAAAGATGGAAAACACATTTCAATAAGTCATTCTAGTGATTTTTCAGCCGTATTAATTAGTGATATCCTTATGGGAATCGATTTAGAAATTTTAAAAGATAAAATTGTAACTATTGCGCCTCGTTTTATGGATGTAAATCATCTAGAAAGTTTAAATCAAACTGATAAAATAAAGAAAGCTACTGTGGTTTGGGGAATTAAAGAATCCATTTTTAAAATTAAGAATGAAAAAGGAATTAGTTTTCCAAAACATATTTTTGAAAAAGAGTTTTGTTTGACGGATAAAAAAGGATTGGCTCAATTAAAATTTAATGATGTAACGGAAGAATATAGTTTTCAATTTGAATTTGTAGATAATTATGCCTTAGTTTGTGCATTTCAAAATTGATGATGGCAGCTATTTACCAAGAAATACTTCATGCAAAACTGCAAAAGCGAAAGCTTTTAGCGATTCTTTTAGATCCTGAAAAACTAGAGGTGGCTTCAATCCAGGATGTATGTCTCAAAATAAAAGAAACTCCAGCTACTCATATTTTTGTAGGAGGAAGTACTTTTAATGGTTCTCATTTAGATGCATTAATTTTAGAAATAAAAAAACATATACACTTACCTGTTTTACTTTTTCCAGGTGATTATAAGCAAATTTCTAATCATGCAGATGGAATTTTGTTTTTAAACCTAGTTTCTGGGAGAAATCCAGAATATTTAATTGAGCATCAAGTGAATGCTGTGCCTTTATTGGAAAAAACCAATTTAGAGGTTATACCTACAGCGTATTTATTAATTGAAAGTGGTGTTGTTACAGCTGTTGAAAAAGTAAGTGCAACGAAACCTTTAAATCGTGATAATATTGGTTATGTAAGTCAAACAGCAAAAGCCAGTGAATGGATGGGAAACCAATTAGTGTATCTAGAAGCTGGTAGTGGAGCAAAAAAAGCAGTTCCATTAGAAATGATAAGAGAAACTGCTTCAAAAATCTCAATTCCAATAATTGTGGGTGGTGGAATTACTTCTTTTGAAGGAATTCAACAAGCTTATAAAGCTGGTGCTACCATGGTAGTTATTGGTACCGCTTTTGAGAATAATACTTCTTTTTTTGAGCTATGATTGATTTTTTATTCTCTCAATATAAGGATTACTCTACCTTACAAATTATTTTAGAGGTTATAGCTGTACTATTTGGTTTAGTAAGTGTATGGTTTGCTAAAAAAAACAATATATTAGTATATCCAACGGGTATTGTTAGTACCGTAATTTATATTTATTTATTGTATAAATGGGAATTAATAGGAGATTTACTTATTAATATTTATTATACTTCTATGAGTATTTATGGATGGTGGCTTTGGTCTCAAAAAAAAGAGAATCAAGTAGAATATCCTATAGCCAAGGTTAGCAAAAAAGAAATAGGTTTAGGAATTGTTATTTTTATAATAACTGTAGTGTTTGTAGTGCTAGTCTATCATTTTTTTAATAAATTTACGAGTTGGACAGCTTATGTAGATACGTTTACAACAGGTGTGTTTTTTGTAGGAATGTGGTTAATGGCCAAACGAAAAATTGAGAATTGGATATTATGGATTATTGGTGATATAGTTTCAATACCCTTATATTTTTCAAAAGGATATACTTTTACAAGCTTACAATATGTGATTTTTACAGTTATAGCAATTTATGCATATAGAGAATGGAAGAGAAATTTAGTGAATTAGATTTAAAACAAATTCAAGATAAAGGGATTTCAATTGAAAAAATACTACAACAATTTTATTTTTTTGAAAATGGAATTCCAAAAGCCAACTTAGTTAAATCGGCTACAAAAAACGACGGAATATGGGTGTTAAGTGGAGAAGAAAAGGAAGCGTATATTGTTGTTTTTAATGAAAAAAAACACCTTTTTGATATACAAAAATTTGTACCTGCTTCAGGAGCAGCTAGTAGAATGTTTCAGTTTTTATCGGAGTTTTTAAATGAATATGAATATAAAAATGAAACCATTAATGCGTATATCAATAGAAAAAAAGCGAGTGAATTATCTGTTTTTTTAATTGGATTGAAAAATTTTCCTTTTTATCCAAAACTTAAAGAAAAAGTTATTGCTATTTATCCTGACTATTTTAGTAATGAAAGAGATGTAAAAGATTATTTCTTAATAAAAACATTGCTTTCTGAAGAACATTTTGATTTTGCAAATAAACCAAAAGGAATTCTACCTTTTCACAAAAAAAAGAATACGATTTATTCTCCAGTTGAAGAGCATTTAGAAGAAACTCTTTTTTATCGAGTAGATCCAATTAAACCCAAAGTTCATTTTACAATTTCCGAAAATCATTTGGAAAGTTTTAAGGAAATAACCTCAAAATTTGATACGGTTGAAATCGATTTCTCCTATCAAGAAGGTTATACGGATACTTTGGCAGTTACTAAAAATAATGAACCTTTTAGAAAAGAAGACGGTACGCTTCTTTTTAGACCTGGTGGGCATGGTGCCTTGATTGAAAACTTAAACAAACTGAAGGCAGATCTTATTTTTATAAAAAATATCGATAATGTTTCTCAGAATCATTTAAGTGAAATCGTACAGTATAAAAAATTATTGGGTGGAATTCTTATCGCAATACAGGAGCAGGTTTTTACATTTTTAAAAGCGTTGGACTCAAAAACATTAGGAAACCAAGATTTAAACAAAATAATATCTTTCGTTGAGGAAAAGCTCAATATAAATTTGCCTGTCGATTTTGATAAATATAAAAAGACATACAAAAGTGAGGTGCTTTTTGAAATTTTAAACCGACCTATTCGCGTTTGTGGGATGGTAAAAAATGAAGGAGAACCTGGAGGAGGTCCTTTTTGGGTAAAAAGTGAAAAAGGAACAGTAACCTTGCAAATTATTGAAAATACACAAGTTGATTTTACCAATGAGAGACAAGTTGAAATTTTTAATAAATCCACTCATTTCAATCCTGTTGATTTAGTTTGTGGTGTGAAAAATTTTAAAGGGGAAAAATTCGATTTGTTGCAATATGTTGATGAAAATATGGGGTTCATAGTTGAAAAAACTAAAAACGGTAAATCGTATAAAGCATTTGAATTACCTGGTTTGTGGAATGGAGCAATGGCTTTTTGGAATACCATTTTTGTAGAAGTTCCATTAACGACTTTTAACCCTGTAAAAACGGTGAATGATTTATTAAAACCAGCACATCAACCTGAAAATGAATAAAGAGATTGTACTTACTGAAGTGAAATATAAAGCGGTGCGAAGCAGTGGTGCTGGTGGTCAAAATGTAAACAAAGTATCTTCCAAAGTCATGTTAAGTTTTGATTTGATGGACTCAAAAGGTTTAGATGAAGAAGAAAAAGAAAGATTGAAAGCGAAAATAGCTTCAAAGCTAACTCAAGAATTCCATTTAATATTGGCTTGTGATGAAGATAGAAGTCAACTTAAAAATAAAGAAATAGTTACCCGTAGATTTATAAAAATACTGCAAGAGGGTTTGAAAATAGAAAAACCAAGAAGAGCAACTAAAATTCCAAAAGCGGCTAAAGAAAAACGACTGGTAGCCAAAAAAACAACAGCACAAATTAAAGAAAATAGAAAGAAGCCTAAGTTATAAAAAAAAGTAAGTTTCTATCTTGTAATTTCTAACTTTACCTTACATTTGCATCGTCTCAAAGGGGTGCTCTAAATAACGAGCTGAGATTATACCCATAGAACCTAGAACAGGTAATGCTGTTTAGGAATGAAAAGAGAAATCATTTATTTTGCTTATTTGGAGTAAAATAAAACGATCTCTAGTATATCAATTTAAATTTTAACCAAGAATAATGACCCCTTTTATTCGTATATTTTTTTACGAATGAAAATTTTATTCAAAAGAAGTACAATGTATAATACACAATGTACAATGGCTTGTTCAAGTCTTTCATTTTATGTCAAGAAACGATTCTTAAGGACATTTATTTTCTTTTTTCTTTTTTCTTTTTTCTTTTCTCTTGCCTCTTTTTCACAAGAAACGGAAAAAGATTCAACAAAAATTACTCAATTAAACGAAGTAGTGCTTTCTTCAGTAAGAGCAAAAGAGAAAAGTCCCATTACGTTTACGAATATTTCTAAAGAAGAAATTGCAAAACGAAATTTAGGGCAAGACATTCCAGTTTTATTGAATTACCAACCTTCAATTGTAACTACAACCGATGCTGGTAACGGTGTAGGTTATACTTATATGAGAGTGAGAGGTTCAGATGGATCGCGTATAAACGTAACTCTAAATGGTGTTCCTTTTAATGATAGTGAAAGTCATGGCACTTTTTTTGTAAATCTACCCGACTTTGCTTCTTCCATACAAAGTGCTCAATTGCAAAGAGGTGTTGGGACATCAACAAATGGAGCAGGTGCTTTTGGAGCAAGCTTGAATATGGAAACCAAATCGTATCAAGAAAAAGCACATGCTGAAATTTCGAATTCAGTAGGTAGTTTTGGTACTCGAAAACATACGCTTTCTTTTGGAAGTGGTTTGCATAATAACTTCGAAATTAATGGACGTTTGTCTCAAATTGCTTCTGATGGTTATATCGACAGAGCTTCCACAAAAATGTTTGGTTATTTCTTTAATGCCAATTATGTAAAAGAAAATACCATTATAAAGTTGATTGCTTTTGGCGGAAAAGAAAAAACGTATCAAGCTTGGTATGGTTTGGAGGACGAAGAAATGCTAGCGAATAATCCTACCTATAATATTGCTGGAATGTATTATGATGAAAATGGGAATGTACAATTTTATGATAATGAAACCGATAACTATTGGCAAAATCATTTTCAATTGCATTGGTCAGAAAAATGGAATTCAAAATGGAGTTCTAATGTTTCTTTACATTATACAGCAGGGAAAGGTTTCTTTGAACAATACAAAGAAGATGAAGATCTAACAGCATATAATTTACCAGATTTTAATGGGAATACTATTTCAGATTTAGTAAGACGCAGATGGTTGGATAATGATTTTTTTGGAACTACATTTTTCTTAAACTATAACAGTCAAAAAACAGATTTTCAAATTGGTGGAGCGGCTAATAGATATTTAGGTAAACACTATGGTGAAGTTATAAAAACACAATACTACACTCCAAATTCAAATCGCTATTATGATAATTTTGGAAATAAAGACGACGTAAATGTTTACAGTAAAATAAGTCATGAAATTATAGATAAAATAAATGTTTTTGCCGATTTACAATATCGAATGGTATTTTATCAAGCAGACAGTTTTAAATTTAATGATGTAAATGATACGTTTCGTTTCTTTAATCCAAAAGTGGGATTAAATTATCAATTCAACGCAAATAATATGTTCTATGGGTATTTTGGTATTGCCAATAAAGAACCACGAAGAGACGATTACGAAAATAATGAGAATAAACCAAAATCAGAACGTTTGAACGATTATGAATTGGGTTGGAAATACGCTTCTAAGAAAATAAAAGTGAATACCAATCTTTTTTATATGAAGTATAAAAATCAATTGGTTTTAACGGGAGCTTTAAATGATGTAGGGGCTCCTGTATTTACAAATAGTGGTAAAAGTTATCGTTATGGAATTGAAATTGATGCACAAATTCAAGTAGTTGAAGGCTTGTTTTTTCAACCTAATGTAACTTTGAGTCAAAATAAGAACCAAGATTTCTATTTTCAAAGAGATGGCGAATTGAAGAATTTAGGAGATACCAACATTGCGTATTCTCCAAATGTAATTGCTGGAGGAAATATCACATATTTACCATTGAAAGGCTTGCAAATTTCACTATTGTCTAAATACGTTGGAAAACAATACATGGGTAATATTGATGCCGAAAAATCGGAATTAGAAGCTTATTTTATTAATGATTTGAATGTAAATTACGAATGGAAAATTAATAAAGGAATTCAATCGATTGTTTTTTCTGGTTTAGTAAACAACATCTTCGATGTAAAATATATTTCGAATGGTTATTTTTATACCTATGATGATGACTTTTCAAATCCACCAGCCATTACAACTATTGAAGGAGCTGGTTATTATCCACAAGCAGGCATTAACTTTTTAGTAGGAATGACTGTGAAGTTTTAGTTGGAATAAAACAAATAAATATAAAGAAGCTAGTTTATTAGGAACTAGCTTTTTTTATACTTCAAAATTTAAAATCACTATTTTTAATGATTTATAGTGGCATAATTACCAATAGTTTTGTTTTCAAATTAATTCAAAACTATTATGGGACTTACCGAAAAACGTTTAGCAGCTACAATACAAACGGATGCTTTACCAAAATTCATATCAGAAATTCAAGAAGTAGCTGCTTATCCAATTGCAGTTACTATTGATTGGGAAACTTTTATAGCTTACGATTCTTATCCTTTGAGCCGATTGGAAAACTATGTTTTTAATGATGTGAAAGAAGCGATAGGAAAAATTTGTAGTGATGCGATTGGAAAAGAAGCATTACAAGAAAATGTAACTACGATACACATTCGTAATACTGATCAGCAAGATAATTTTAGTATGGAACTAAAAGATAAAACCCTTTTTCTTACAGAACGTTTGTATGGAGATACTTTTAGTAATCATATGACCAATATGATAGTAGATTATTTAGAATCGGTATTATAATGAATAGAAGTAATAATTATCGATTGCAAATTAAAAGAGAGGGTGTTAATCAGGTTCATGTTTTTAAAAAAAAACATGAAGACACCTATGATAATTATTGGAATTTTCCTTTATTAGGTGATGATGAACCTATCATTTTAAGTGATTTTTTTAACGAAAATCAATTTGTAGTTGTTAATTGGAATGGATGGATACGATTGTTTGATGCAGAAAAAAAGCAATTGTTATTGGATTATGATTTGAAAGGAAATCTCGATGCTAAAGCTGTTTTTTCAGTAGATAAAAAGCAAGTATATGTTTGTGTTCATGATCACAATCATAAAGCTTTTCTAGTTACTCTAGACTTAATAACTACTCAAATTACCATTCAAGAATTGAACAATTGCTATGCTTCTCATCTTGGAATTAGAAAAGATGGATGTCTGTTATTTTATAAACAGGATTGGGATTATGAAAATAAACAAAAAAAATACACGCATGGTTTTACTGTATTCCATCCTAAAACGAGTGAACAGAAGTACTTTAGTTTGCCTGAAGCTCCTTGTTCTTCTTTCGATAGTGTTACACCTTTTATTGATACTCGAACTGATCTAGCGGTAATGCCCTATTATGGTGCAGTACAGGTTAAAAATAAAGAAAAAAGGCAACTGTTGTTTGAGTTTCACATCATGCTTATCCATTTAAATACGTTTGAAGTAGAATTACTTTCTGTTAGAGATTTTGAAAAGTACCAATTGAGTTGTTTCGAATCCAATTGCGAAGATATGGCGGAACTTTTTCTGAATAAAAAGGTTGAAGAAGAAGAGTACCAAGAAGCAGTTTGTGAATTTTGTGAAGATTTAAATACGGTCTATTTTGTAGAGGATGGTTTTTGGTTGTGTTGGAGAAATGGAGTTCTAAGAAAAGTTTATAACGATAAAAGTCTTTCTGCTTTATTGGTAACCCATTCCTTACCTAATAATAGTGGAAAAGGAATGTTTCAATTTCCGTTTTTTCATTCCCAATTGTATGGAATTGAAGATAATAATCTCTATCTTTTTGATGAAACGAATTATTATTCCACAACAATTCCAGATGCGATGGCATTGAAAAATGAGAATTGTTTTCCTATTTCATTAGAAACAACGACTCTCGATACCATTGATAAAGCGAGCTATACTCATGAGAAAAGAAAAGAAATCGATCGACTAGATAAAATCATCCTCTTAGTGGAGGATGTGTCTCTAGAAGAACATCTTTTGGAAGCATTAAACCAAATGTATCTCAAAGTCGAATCTTTAGAAACTTTGGGTTTAGGTACTACGCTTGAATTTCAAATAGAAGATAAAAAAGGAACAATTGTATCGGAACCCTTGTTTTTTGAAAAAATAGCTGTTTTAGAAGAAACAACCACTATACTACAAAACATAGTAGAAAAATTCTGTATCTACTCAAAAGCTAAATATTTATATAGGAGTGAGGAAGAAACGGCACTCTGCTATGCGGTTTTAGCACTCTCGAAAAAAGGTAAAGATTTTTTACCCACCATACTTCGTTATTTAGCTACCATAGATTTGGATCATGATGTTTTTAATGTTGAAAACATCGTTCCTTATTTAGATGTTACTTATGAGAGAAACTCAATAATAGAAAATTTAAAAATCATATCTGAAGATTGTTTGGAATGGTTCGAACATTATTGGCACGAAATTGACGCAAATGAAATGTATTAATGGTACTATTCAAAAACAAATAAAGATAGTACTAGGAATAGCTTTTTTTCTAATAGCATTGCCGCTTTATACACAAAATAATATGGAACATTACACCTACGACCAAGAAATTCTAGATGAAAATAACTTACGACATGGAACGCTAGTCGCAACAAGCTATCTTTTTGATGGATTGGCTTATAAACATGTATACCAACACGGGTTGTTACTGCAAACTACTGATTTTCGCTATCAAGTAAATCATCAAAAGGAATTAATAGGTAAATTCAAGAATAATCTTCCTTATGAAGGTTATTTTGTTTCTGAAAACGACCTTGAAATTCCAGAAATAACCTATTATGAAAACGGAGAAATACATACGGTTTATAGAACAACGCTTTCCGATATCTTAGAAATAGAATTAACAGGGAAAGCACCCAATTGGATTGCTTGTAGTTTTAAAGAAGCCATCTTAATTGAGGGTTTGTCTCATGAACAATTTAAATTAGGT
Source organism: Flavobacteriaceae bacterium (assembly GCA_002862755.1). Lineage (GTDB taxonomy): Bacteria > Bacteroidota > Bacteroidia > Flavobacteriales > Flavobacteriaceae > Flavobacterium. The sequence continues at coordinate 38,776 of PKDY01000033.1, forward strand.
GACGGAAATTTATTAGTAACTGAATTTTTTAGAAATGGAGAACGCACTCGTGTTGATTTTTGGCTTTTAGCGATGCATTATGCTGAAACGATTCGATTGAATTTTCTAACGAATGGATATGAAATCATTAAAGAACGCATAGAAGCAGAAGATATTGATCCTGAAATTGATGTGCGTGAACAGCGATTAACTATCTTATTTAATGAAGAAGGGAGTGGCAATTTATCCTTTCAAAAAGAAAAAGAAGAAATCGCTCAATATGAGTTTAGTGAATATGAACTTTTAAAAGGTATTGCAACTATTCCAAGTATTGTGCATTATTTTTTGAGTGCATCCCAAACGATTCGATGTTTTCAAAAATATAATTTTAAGAGTGTTTCTTCCAATTCTGAAAAAGATTTTTATAATCCTAGTTTAATGAATTCGATTTATAGTAATTTATTATACAACCGTATTCCTAGATTTTCTACTACTAAAAAGAATGATTACACAGCATTGTTTCAAGAACAACAGGATTTAGAATCGGGATTGCTTTTGTTTTTAAACCAAGAAGGAAAACCAGAGCATGGTTTATTTTTGGAACAAGATAATGAAGTATATCAGTATTCCAAATATAAAGAAGGAACAAAAAAGGAGCATAAAGAGCAACTTACATTAGAAATTGTAAAGGAGTTGTTTTTTCAATGAAAATAAAAATAGCTTTACTTTTAATTAAGATAGTATTTCTATCCAAAGTGTAGCATTGTCTAAAGCAGGTCTTATTTCTGGAGCAAAAGAAGTTTCCATATCAACGGAAGTTTGTTTGGTTGCTTTGTCTATGATATAACGGCCAAACGAAGACGTATTTACGCGTTCCAAAATAAATTGGTTATCCGTTTCATAAATGGAATGTAAAAATGCTGGATTTAAGTTTCCAAAATATTTTTTTACAAATGCAATAGTCTTTATATCGCTCTTGGATGGTTGGTAGAAATCTTTTATAGAAAGGCTATCCAATGGTAAACATCTTGTAGAAATTAATTCAATAGTAAATTCATAGATTACCTTTTGATTTGGATTGTTTTTTGGAATACACCGAATCCATCTCTTAAATGTTAGGTACACTTCTTCCTTGTTTTTAAAAGCACTTATAAGATAATCGTTTGGATCAATATCGTTTTTTTTATGCTTTTCTTTTAAAATGTACAAAGCAATATCAATAAGTTCGACTTTCTTTTTTTTTGTTAAATCGGAAATCTTAAAATTCATTGAATCAATTTTTCTTAGTTTATTCAGTTGCAATAGCTTTTAAAAAATCTTCATCTTGCCAAAATTTTTCAAAATCGGTATCCTCGAGGAATTGTTCTTTGGTTTTGCCTAAATAGATTGCTACTTCTACAAATCGTAATAAGGCTTTTTTTCTGTTAAAATGAGCAAATCCACATGCTAAATTATAGGCTAGTAATACTTGTGTTATTTCTTCTAGTTTTTCAATTTCTTTTAGAAGAAGGTCAAAATACGCTTCGTCGTTTAATTTTATGGAGGCAATAACATTCAAATACAAAATATTTTCACTACGATAATTTTTAATTTTTGGACATAAAGTATAAAATAAAGTACGACACGTTTCATTTTCTCCATCACTTACTAAATAATAAGTATCGTAATATAAGTTTTCATAAGAAAATTGGTTTTCTGAGCGATTGAAAATAGCAGCTATTTTATCTAAAATCCAAATAGAACTATTTTTGTATTGATGATTTGATAATCGGTTAAAATAGAAAGAAAGTAAATTTCTGATTTCTCCTGAATATATTTTATGAATTTCTTCTTTACAAATAGTTACAGCGTAATCTCGATAGATTTCCAAATCTTCAAAAGTTTCGTTTTCATTTCTATCCAAATCTTGTAACAACAATCGAATAACTTCTGAAATGAGATTAATGTTTTTTTCAGAATTCTTTTCTAAAAGTAAGTTGTCAAAGTATAAAATTATTTTTTCAGAATTATCTTTGTGATATTTTGATTCTAAAATTTCTGCAATATAAGAAGCCTCACCTTTATTAGTTAAATAGACAAGACATTGTGTTATCCATTTTTCATTAAGCGTATTTTTTTGTATTGCTTTAACGATGTTATAAAGGTATTCTTCTTCTAATTTCTTAGAAATACCATTGTCTAGTAACGTTATTATTTTTGGAAGGTTATCAGAGTTTACGTTTTCTAAATCCGAAATTAAGGCTTCTTGTAGTTTGTTTTTTTCTTTTGTTTTTGCAAGAAATGTTTTCAATTCTGGTAAAGCCACAGCTTGAATTTGGTTTAAAATAGTATCGAAATATTCTTTTCCAAAATAAGTTCGTGCTTCTTCCTCATATTGGAAGAAGACTTTGATTAATTTTTTTTGTAAATCGAAATCGGTTGTGTTTTCAAATGCAGGAACAAACAGCTCATCCATTTGGTCACCTCCTTGTGAATTCAACAGGTCTGTAGATGCTTTTTTCAGGAGTTGGTACAAAGCTTCAGACGTAAATTGAGGAAAAAAATTATCTATTAATTGATCTTGAACTGTAAATCCCCAATAGCGATGTCCAGCGTCATAGTATTCACATGCCTTATAGAATTGTTTTATAACTTTTTTTTGAGTGGATCTATTTTTTCTTGAAATAATTTCTTCCAAAACAAGTAAAGTTGCATTGTAATTATCATATGCCGATTTAAAAGACATACCAAAAATTGTTGTCAAACAAGTGTCAGACAGATTTTTGATATGTTTTTGAATAGCTTGGTCTAGTATCTCAATTTCTGTAATTTCTTCTTCTTCTGTTTCTATATCAAAAAAGGAAGCCAAAGGATTTTCTTCATCAATATAATTCGCTTTTACGTGTTTACCTAATTGGGCAATAAGTACTTCAAATGCTTCAGTATTTGTTGTGTCTAATTTTTCAATGAGTTCATGAATAGGTAATAATTTTTTAAAATCGTCTCTTTTTTTCCAATTTTTTATAATGTCATTTGAAGCGTCTAGTTCTTTTAAGTTATTATGTTTGTAAATCGGTGAAAAATCTTTGATGTAATCGCAACTTTCAATATCTAATTCTTCTAACATTTCTAGCGAATCTATTATTTCAATAGATCTCATGTAATTGCATGAAAGATTTAGTTTTTTTAAATGTAAACCTTTCAATCCATCTAAGTCTTTTAAGTCATAACTGTTTGCTAGGTCTAATTCTTGCAAATGGGAAAAGCTGGAAAAAGAATTACAATTTTTTAAAGAAGAATAACGTAAAGTAAGTTTTTTTAATTTTTTAAGAGAAGTGATAGGAGTAATATCAAAAATACCGCAAGAACTCAAACTTAATTCTTCTAAGTGCTTAAATTTTCCAATACTTTCAGGAATTGGTTTTAAATACTTGGACTCTTGTTTATTTCCGCGATTCAAAGAGTTGTCTAAATTAAGTTTTTTCAGATTTTTTAAATTACTGAAATTGTTAGGTAATTTGATTAAGGTACTACTAACTTCTAAAATTTCTAAATGTTCTAATTGAGTAATAACCTCTGGAAAGGATTCTAGAGGAAGCCCTATTAGTTTCAATACTTTAAGTCGTTTTAAATTGAATATAGAAGTGGGTATGTTGCTCAATCCACACTCGACTAAAGTTATAGATTCTAATGAAATAAGACGATCTATTTCATTAGGTAATGTTTGTTTTTTTAAGAAGTTACCCCAAATTTTAATCTTTTTCAAATTAGGAAAACAAGTAATTATTTGTTTAGTTTCTGTTTCTACGTTTTTTACACTTACATATAGTTCTTCTATCTGAGGCATTGGTTTCATTTTTGTAAAATCGCAATCTCTCCATAGACATAAATCTTGAATATGGATAAGTTGTTCTAAATTATTTGGAGTTTCAAATAGATTTTCTTTAGATTGACCATGAAAGCTTAGTTTTTTAATATTAGGATATTCATTTATGATTAGAGGCAATTCTATTTTTTGATTGTAATTGTCAAAACGAATGGCAGTGATATTTTCAGGATGATTTATTTCAGAAAAGGTAAACTGATTTTTTGCTAAGTCGATTCTTATTTCTGTTGTGTTCATAATATACTTGTTTAGATACAAAAATAAGTGCTATAAAAATGTAGGTTTTCACTATATATAGTGATTTTTAGTTTTTTAAACGATAGTATCTTTACAGAGGTTATAAAATGGAAATTTAATTTTTTTTAAGATGAATAAAAACGACGAATTATCAATTGAGCTTTTTAATTTATTAGATACTTATAAATACACTCTTGATTTAGTTGAAAAGGCTGTTGAATTATTGGAAAAAGGAGCCGATGTAAATTATAAGCAAATAGAGTATCCGTATGAAACAAGTTTATATAGATGTTTGTCTTCAGGTAGAAGTGAATATAAATTAAATATGGTTGAGCTTTTGATAGCAAACGGAGCTGATGTTAACTTAGTAGCTGATATTTTTTCTCCATTAAGTCAGGCTGTAATGAAAAGTGATGTTGATATTATTCAACTTTTACTAAAAAAATGGAGCAAATGACCTTAGTTATTCTTTAAAAAATGCAATTGAACAAGATAAAATTGAAATTGTACAATTGCTAATTAATTATGGTGCAAAATACAATTGTTTTGAAGACTATAATTGTTCATACTTGGAATTTTGCAATGAACCATTTAGACTTAAAAAAGAAGATTATCATTATGAAAAGACACCAGGATTAGCAATAGCAGAATTGTTAATTAAATACGGTGCAAATCCTAATGGAGTTGAAAATGCCTCATCGAGTCCTATATCAGAAGCGATAAGGCATGATTTTATTGAATTAGTAAATTTATTACTACAAAACGGAGCAGATTTTACAGATGAATTGATTTTTTGTTGCAACACAGTAGAAATGACCAACTTCTTATTGGAAAAAGACATATTTGATAATACGTTTTGTAAAAACCATATAGGGCAAAATGTACTTATCTATAATGTAATGCAATCCAATTATGAATTAGCACACTATTGGATAAAGTCTGGAATTGATTTATATGATTTTGATAAACAAGGTTTTACTGCTTTTCATTATTTGATTATGAAAGAAAGTAGAGCTGTTTTTGAAGATTTTTTACCGTATTTCGATATTAAGAAATGTAATGCAATAAAACCCATCTTAGATTTAATCGACCATAAAAAAATGAAAGCACAAATAGAAGAAATGTTAATTGATTGAAAAACAAAGACTAATCTAATAAGCCAAGTTCAATAGCAAACTTTACTAAACCTGCTGTATTCTTTACATTGAGTTTAGATAATAAATTTCTTTTGTGCGTATTTACAGTATTCAAGCTGATAAAGGTTTTTTCAGCAATTTCAGCAGCCGTTAATTGTTTGGCAATTAGCACCAGAATTTCTTTTTCTCGATTGCTTAATTCGGTGGTTGATGAAAGATTTTTTTTCAGGTTGGTTTCATATTCTTTATGAATAGCAGCGACTTCTTTAGAAAAATAATGTTCTCCCGATTGTACTTTTTTAATAGCATATAAAAGTTCATCTTTTTCTGCATTTTTTAAAAGATAACCATCTACGCCTAAGCGATTTAACTTAGCGATAATGTGTGCGTTGCTGTGTGTAGTTAGAATGATAATCTTTAAATCGGGATAATTTTTTTTAAGAATTTTTGTTGCATCAACACCATCCATTTCGGGCATACTAATGTCTAATAAGAGTACATCGGCTGTATTCTCTTCGAGTAATTTTAGCAGTTCTTTTCCATTGGAAGCTTTTCCGGTTACATTAATTTCAGGAACGTTTCTTAATAAAGAAATCAATCCTTCTAGAAACATAGTGTGGTCGTCGGCTATGATAATGTTTGTCATGTTTGCTTATATTATAGGTATTTCAATGTTAAAAATTGCACCTCTATTGGGTGTGGTATCAATTTGTAAATTACCATTAAGTTGCTGGATTCGGTTTTTAATATTGGTTAAACCAATGCCTTCTTTATTATTTTCCACAGCAAATCCTTTTCCATTATCTTCAAAAATAATATTAAATAAGTTTCCAATCAAATTGAGTTGTAATTCAATACTATCAGCTTGAGCATGTTTAATGGTATTTGTGATTAATTCTTGGATGATATGATACACTTCGTTCAGAATGGATTCGTCTATTTTATTGATTTTATTTCTTGGGTGTGCCGAAAAATAAGATTGTAGATGACTGGCTTCGGCTAATTTGTTTTGATATTCTTCTACAAATTCACAAAAATTATCTTGGTGAAAACGTTTGGGTAATAAGTTGTGGGAAATGCTTCTTATTTGATTATAAGTATCATTAATTTGGGCATTTATACGTTTAATTTCATTTTCTTTGCCATAAGTTGAATTGTTTAATTGTAGCTTAATGGCTGCTAAATTTCCTCCTACGGCATCATGTAATTCTTGTGCAATGCGAATGCGTTCTTTATCCTGACCTTCAATTTCAGCTTTCACTAGTTTTAATTCCTGATCTTTTAAAAGCGCTTTGTTTTTTTGTTCGCTAATCTCTTTTTGCTTTTTGTTAATTAGGAGTTGGGCTTTTTGTTTTTGATAATATACAAATGACAAGGCAATCACAGGAATAAGAAGTACTAAGAAACCAATAATGATAATATTACGAACTTGTTTTTCTCTTAAAATTTCAGATTCTTTCAACTGTTTGTCTTTCTGCAACAAAGTAATCTGGTTGGCTTTATTTTGGGTTACTTCTTGTAATTTTAAGACTTCATTTTCACTCTGTTTTTTCTCAATTGCTTTCTGTAAATTAAGGTTTTCAATGGCTCTTTCTTGGTTCTTCAATAAGAGCATTTTATTGTTGTTTTTTAAGGTCAAATCTTTGATTTCGTTTTCCTTTTGTAAGGTTTTAAACTTAATGTCCAATTCGTTTATATCTTGGTCATTTTGTTTTTTGGAAATTGAATCACTCACTTCTGCATAGCGGGTCATAAGTGCATATGCATTTTTATAATTGCCTTGTGCCACCGCTAATTCTTTTAATTTTAAGTAAATACTTTTTTGTTGGTCTAAAAAATGATAGTCTAAAGCAATATGCAAGGCGTTTAAGTAGTGCAGTTCAGCTTCTTGAAGTTTATCCTGCGAATATAAGATTTCACCAATGTTTTGATTCACAATAACTTCGATATTGTATAGTTTTCCTTTTTTACAAATAGCCAAACATTCTTTGTAATACTTTAATGCTTCTGGAATGTTATCGATATAAACATAATTAACGCCAATATTTAAAGCACTTATGGCCTGACACTGTAAGTTGTTTTTTTCTTCACAAATACCTTTTACCTTTTTGAAGTAATTGTTTGAAGTTTCATAATCTTTGTCGAGCACATAAATGGAACCTAAATTGAGATAACTACCAATAACAATCTCTTCCTCTTCTTTATATTGTAAACATTGATTGAAATATTTCTTAGAATTTTCGTAGTCAGCTAATTTTGTATAAATGTTAGCTAATCCATGAAGATTCGAATAATAAGGATATCCCTTTTTTTGATTTTCAACAATTTCAATTCCTTTTAAATGGTATTTTTTACTAATTTCAAAAAGTCCTTGTTTGTTATTGGCTAATCCTAGTAAATTATAACTACCAGAAGCCAATATTCTTCTAATGGAATCATTTTTAATGGACTCGGAGCCTTTTAATGCGTTGTTTGCATAAAATGTCATCGAATCCAATTGTGTTTTTTTGTTATAATAATAAGAGAGTAAGAGTTGTATTCTTACATAGGATTCTTTGGTTTTTAAGGTTTGAAGTAGTTTGTATGCTCCTTCTTTGGCTTCTTTAGCCTTATTGTTATTTAACAAATCAAATAAAGGGTTGATTTCTTGTTTTTCTAATTCCGCTAAGTTGTCATGGCTAAGCGTAAATGATTTCTTTTCTATTTCTTGACCTATAACAGGAATAGAAAAAAGAAGCAAACCATAAAAGCAACAAAATTTTAGTACGGATTGTAACATTAAAGAGTGGTAATTGGTACTTAAAAAAAAACGAAAAGTAAATATAGTATTTATTGCCAAATTATGAATTCATTTTTTTAATAACATAGGTAACAATTCCCCAAATCATAAATTCGTTTTCTTCAACGACCTCAATCGGTTTGTAGGAATCATTTTCAGGATAAAGAAATAACTTTTGATCGATTATTTTTATTCTTTTTACAGTAAATTCCCCATCAATGAAACAAATAGCAATTTTATTATTGCTAGGCTCTAAACTTCGATCTATTACTAGAATATCTCCATCATCAATACCAGCACCTATCATGGAATTGCCACTTGCTTTAGCGTAAAATGTAGCTTCTTTATTTTTTATTAAAAAGGCGTCTAAGCTAATTCGGGTGCCTTCAAAATCAGCTGCAGGAGAAGGAAACCCTGCTTTTATGCCTGCTGCAATATAAGGTAATTCGATGTTTGAATCGGTTTTTGGAATAAAGAAATGAAGTTTTTTACTAGGATTTAACATTTTACTGTAAGTATTTCTTTAATATCGGTAGTGTATTTTCTAGACAAATGTTTCTGCTTCATTTTCCAAGTTTTTTTTAAATCTTGGTTGCCCAATTTTATTTTTCTTTCACCTGTTTTTTCTAGAAAATCGTCCATTATTTTCATTACAATTTGATGTTTTGGATTTTCTTCTTCAAACAAGTGAAATTGCTTTGTTTCTTCTGGAATAATTTGGGTTACAATAACGCCTGCTTTTTTATAAATAGCATTTTCTTCAAATATTTCATGAAGCATTTTTATGGCTGTGGTACTAATGGTTATGCCTGAATTGGTTGCAAATGGTAAAGTATACATACGAGAAAAATTATAACGCGCATTTTCTTCAATGTATTTATCTTTTCGAAGATAAAGGATAACATTATAACAACACGATTTTTGTTTGCGTAATTTTTCAGCACAAATCATGGCAAATGTAGAAACCCGTTCTTTTAATTCGTTGTAATCGGTAATGCTTTTTTCAAAGCTTCGAGTAATTGCAATGCTTTTTTTATTTTTAGGTTCTTCAATAGCAATAACCGATTTTCCTTCTAATTCATATTTTAAACGCAAGCCTACAATTCCCATTTCTTTTTTAATAAAAGCTTCATGATGTGGTTGAATAAAATCATAGGCGGTTAGAATATTTTTAGCTTTCATTTTTTTGCTTAAACGGAAACCAATGCCCCAAACGTCTTCAATTTTTGTCCATTTTAAAGCTTTTATTCTTTTTTCATCGGTATCAATTACATATACTCCATTAGTGTGTGTTGGAAATTTTCTAGCAATCTTATTGGCTACTTTTGAAAGGGCTTTACTGGGTGCAAAACCCACACTAGTGGGAATACTTGTCCATTTTTTAATCCTGTCCTTAATTTGTATACCATACTCTTGGTAGTTGGCAATCTGCATGCCATCAAAATTCATAAAAGCTTCATCAATACTGTACACTTCTACACATGGAGTAAACTGCTCCAATATTTTCATTACGCGATGACTTAAATCACCATACAATGAATAATTGGAGGAAAACACCTCTACTTGATGCTCTTTTAATAATGCTTTTACTTTAAATTCGGGTACTCCCATTGGAACACCTAATTTTTTAGCTTCATCGCTACGCGAAATGATACAACCATCATTATTAGATAAAATGGCAATAGGTTTTCCATTAAGTTGCGGTTGGAAAACACGTTCGCAGGAAGCGTAAAAATTATTGCAATCAATTAAAGCATACATACTGTAAATTTACTTTATAATTTTTATACTATAAAGGAATCAAAAGTTAATGTTGATAAATTAATCCGTTTTAAAAGCTGTAAACGAGTCCTACACCAAGTAGTTGTTTTAATTGCATTTTTGGACCCACAATAACTTGTTCGCCATCAATTTCTTCTTTTGCTTTAATATCATCGTCATAAATAATATGGGTGCCAATATTAGCTCTAACATATTCATTAATGGTCATGTTAAGTTGCAGTTGCCAATCCACATCAATGTTTCCGAAATTGTTGAGGTAATCCGTGTATAAACTAATACGGTGTTCTAAATTGATATTTTTATAGACTTCTTTTTCCCATTGATTGGTAATTAAGATACCAATTTCAGTACGCGATCTTTTTCCGTTTTGTAGAATTTCTCCTGTAACTTCATCAATAACCGCTTTATCTACACCAAAAGCACCTTGGTTTGCTAACCGTTCATCTAAAACTAAAGTGGTTTTTTGGGTTAATGGCGAAAGGTATAAATTTAAATTCAAATCTTTTCTAGAATACTCGGCACCAATCCCTAGAAAAATATAGGCTGGAGCGAAAGGTTTTGAAATGGCTAATTCTGTGTTTGGATAAGAATATCCGTTGGCAAACTGGGTGTTGAAATTGAACTTTCCACCATAAAACCAATTGGAAATAGTATCGTTTCTAAAACCAATTGTCGAATTAATCTGTAATTGGTCATCCGTTTTTCTAACTTCTTGTCCTTCTTGTTTGTTTATTCCATATCGGAAAATTAACTCGTTTTTCCAGTTTAATGTTTTTTTAGAATATTCTCGAATAAAATTTCCTTTTAATAAACCTGAAATAGAGTTATTTCCTCCGGCATTCCAATTTACAAAAGTAATTTGAGAAATGTCTAAGCCTACTTTATTGGTTTTGTTCCAGTAGGTAATAGTGTCAGGTAATTTGGTTCTGATAATTTGGGCAAAATTAGTTTGAATGATAAAAAATAAAAACCCTAGTAGGAAGGCTTTCTTCATAATTTTAAAGTAATAAATTGATTTGGTTAGTAATATTTGTAACGTCTATTTGGCAAATATGTTGTAATTCAGGGACACTTCCTTGTTCTATAAATGTATCAGGAATTCCAAGATTAACAACCGTTATAGTGTATTCTTTTTCTAAAACATAGTGATTGATATGCGAGCCGAAACCACCAATAATGCTTCCGTCTTCTATTGTTATTATTTTTTCATATTCTTCACAAATGGTCTCTAAAGTTGTATGGTCTAAAGGTTTTACAAAGGGAAAATGAAAATGGCCAACAGCTTCCGGTTGTTTGCATAATACGATAGCTTTAGTAACATTTGTTCCAATAGTTCCTGTTGAAAGAAAAGCAATTTTTGAGCCTTTTTTTAATACTTTGGCTTTGCCAATTTCAATTTTTTCAAAAGGTTGTTGCCAATCGATAATTTCTCCACGTCCTCTTGGATAACGAATCGCAATAGGTTGATGTAATCCTAATTGAGCAGTGTACATCATATTGCGTAATTCTATTTCATTTAAAGGAGCAGCAATGATTAAATTAGGAATGCAACTTAAATAAGCAATATCAAATACGCCATGATGCGTTGCTCCATCTTCACCTACCAAACCCGCACGATCTAAGCAAAAAATAACGGGAAGATTTTGTAGCGCAACATCGTGAATTACCTGATCATATGCGCGTTGTAAAAAGGTAGAATAGATATTACAAAATACAATCATACCTTGTGTTGCCATTCCGGCAGATAAGGTAACAGCATGTTGCTCAGCAATGCCCACGTCAAACGCTCTTTCTGGGAGATCTTCCATCATGTATTTCATAGAAGAGCCTGAAGGCATGGCAGGTGTTATACCAATTATTTTTGAGTTTTCTTTAGCTAATGTTACCAAAGTATGTCCGAATACATCTTGAAATTTGGGAGGTAATCCTTCTTCATTTTTAGGATGAATTTTACCAGTTTTAGCTTCAAACTTACCAGGAGCGTGATATTTTACTTGATCTTCTTCGGCTAATTGTAATCCTTTCCCTTTCGTGGTAATAATGTGTAAAAATTTTGGTCCTTTTACTTTTTGTAGTCGCCTTAATTCTGAAAGTAATTTGGGTAAATCGTGTCCGTCTATAGGACCAGAATAGTCAAAATTCAATGACTTTATAATGTTGTTTTGCTTTGGATTTCTTCCTTCTTTTACCGATGTTAAGTAGTTTTTTAAAGCTCCCACGCTTGGGTCAATACCTATGGAATTATCATTTAAAATAACTAGTAAATTTGCATTAGTAACTCCAGCATGATTCAAGCCTTCAAAAGCCATTCCACTAGCAATGGAAGCATCGCCTATAACAGCGATATGTTGTCTCTCGGTTTCGTTTTTTAATAAGGAAGCCATAGCCATTCCTAATGCAGCTGAAATAGAAGTAGAGGAATGTCCTACGCCAAAAGTGTCATAAATGCTTTCACTTCTTTTTGGGAAACCAGAAATTCCATTTAAATCTCTATTGGTATGAAAAAGAGATCTTCTTTCGGTTAAAATTTTATGACCGTAGGCTTGATGGCCTACGTCCCAAACTAATAAATCTTCTGGTGTATTGAAAACATAATGCAAAGCAATGGTTAATTCAATAACGCCCAAACTAGCACCTAAATGACCTTCTTTCTGAGAAATAATATCAATAATGAATTCGCGCAACTCTTTGGCAAGTTGCGGTAATTGATTTTCAGAAAGCTTTCTTAAATCGGATGGATTTTGTATTTGAGAAAGTAAATTTTCAGTCATGATGATGCAAAAGTAATAATTGGAAATTGTAATTTTGACAAATGGAAAATATTTTTACAGACGAATATTTTATGAAAAAAGCGCTATTAGAAGCAGAAATTGCTTTCGAAAAGGGCGAAATACCTGTAGGCGCTCTAATTGTAGTCGATAATAAAATTATTGCAAGAACGCATAATTTAACAGAATTACTCCATGATGTTACAGCACATGCCGAAATGCAAGCCATTACAAGTGCAGCTAATTATTTAGGAGCAAAATACTTAAAAGATTGTACATTGTATGTTACCTTAGAGCCTTGTCAAATGTGTGCTGGAGCCTTGTATTGGAGTCAAATTTCTAAAATTGTATACGGTGCTTCTGATGAAAATAGAGGTTTTGTAAAAATGGGAACCCAATTGCATCCAAAAACAACAATTGTTTCAGGAGTGTTGGAAAAAGAATGTGCGCTTCTTATGCGTGCTTTTTTTCGTTTAAAACGATAAATTTTGTCGGATTTTTATTAAAAAAAATACTATCTTTAAATTCGAAAATTCCGTATCCTTTCTTTAATACTTAAATTTATGAAAATCAATCACTTTCTGAAACTTTTTTTGGTTGTAACGCTATTGGTGTCTTGTTCTAAAGACAGTAAAGATTTTAACTCTGATCCATCCTTATTTAAAGAGTATATTTTAAATTATAGTTCGGGTATTGTTTCAGCTAAAAGTGATATTAGAATTGTCTTAGCATTTGATAATGCAGATTGGTCACCAAATAAACAATTAGATGCTGATTTGTTTACTATAAATCCCAAAGTAGATGGAAAAGTAATAGCACTGTCTACAAATACGGTTGCTTTTATTCCTAACGAGCATTTAGAATCTGATAAAGAATATCAAATTAGTTTTCACTTATCTGAGATAAAAGATGTATCTAAAGAATTAAAAAACTTCAATTTTACCATAAAAACTATTAAACAAGATTTTATTGTTACCACATTAGACTTGCAATCGTATAGTAAAGATTATATGTATTTGAATGGTGTTTTAAGTACGAGTGATGCCTTAGAATTGGAAAAAGCTAAAAAACTAATACAAGTTAGTCAAGATGGGAAAATAATTGCTGTAAAATTTGATAAGGAATTGAGTACGGACAAAGAATTCAAATTTGTTATTGATAGTATTCAACGTTTTGTGGAAGACAGTAAAATACTAATTAATTGGAATGGTAAAGAAGAAGGAATAGATCAAAAAGGAACTTTAGAATTTGATATACCTGGAAAAAATAACTTTAAGATAATTAATGCTGAAGTGCAAGAAGATAACAATCAAGTCTTGTTGTTGAACTTTTCTGATCCACTAAAAAAAGGTCAAGATTTTGATGGTCTAGTAGATGTTGAGTCTGCTACAAATTTAAAATTTTCTACTGCAGGAAATTTGCTAAAAGTATTTTTTAATGAACCTTTAAAAGGGGAATTATTAGTAGAAGTTTTTCAAGGGATTCAAAGTGAAGACGGCTATAAAATGAAGCAAAATTTTTCTCAAAAAGTATCCTTTGAACAAATTAAACCTGCTGTTCGTTTTATAAAAAGCGGAACAATTTTGCCAAGTTCCAATAATTTAAAAATCAATTTTGAAGCGGTTAACTTGAGTGCAGTTGATGTGAAGGTGTATAAAATTTTTAAAAATAACATTTTACAATTTCTTCAGGATAATCAAATTAATGGAAACCGAAACCTCCAAAAAGTAGCTGCTCCGATTGCAAAAGAAAAAATAATACTAAAAACCAACAATTTAACGAATTATAGTAAATGGGGTGCTTACGCTTTAGATTTGGCTAAAATTATTTCTCCTGAACCAGGTGCTATCTATCGCGTTGAAATTACATTTAATAAAAAATATTCTTTGTACAAATGTACCTCTTCTGATGACGAAGAGCCTATCGATGAAGACGAAACCCGAGAAGATGGTGAAGTAAGAAGTACAAGTGATTACTATTATGATGATTACTATTATGATGATTATGATTGGTACGAAAGGGAAAATCCTTGTGATAATTCGTATTATTATAGAAATAGTATTGCAACCAATGTTGTGGCTACAGATTTAGGTGTAATTGCTAAAAGAGGAGAAAATGGTTCGTATGTGTTTGCGGTTAACGATATCTTATCAACAAATCCAGTTTCTGGAGCTACTGTTGATTTATATGATTATCAACAACAAAAATTAGCTACCGTTACGACTAATGGAGAAGGTTTAGCAACAGCTGAAGTAAAAAGATATGCATATTTTGCCATAGTAACCAAAGATAATAACACCACTTACGTAAAATTAGATGAAGGACAATCGCTATCTGTCAGTAATTTTGAAGTAAATGGGGAAGCCTTACAAAAAGGGCTTAAAGGCTATATTTATGGTGAAAGAGGAGTTTGGAGACCAGGAGACACCTTGCATATTGCATTCATGCTAAATGATAATGAAAATAAACTGGAAAAATCACATCCTATTAAATTTAAATTATCAGACCCAAGAGGAAAATTAACGTATCAAGCGGTACAAAAATATAATGAAAATAATCATTATAAATTTAAAGTTGTTACCAAAGATACTGATATTACAGGGAATTGGGAAGCAAAAATAACAGTTGGTGGCGCTAATTTCTTTAAATCCATTAAAATTGAAACGATTAAGCCGAATCGATTAAAAATCAAAAATAGTTTTGCTGATGCACAAATTTCTGGTAATACTCCTAATAAAGGAACTTTGGAAGTGAATTGGCTTCATGGTGCAGTTGCTAAAAATTTGAAAGTGGAAATGCAAGCCAAATTCATGAAAGAGCAAACTACTTTTAAAGGGTATAGCAATTATGATTTTGATGATGAAGTGCGAGATTTTTATACGGAAGATGTTAATGTGTTTTCAGGAAAAATTGATGAAAATGGAAAAACAAACGTTACTTTAAAACCTGAAATTACGAGTCAAGCACCAGGGAAACTGAAAATTGTAATGCAAACCAAAGCTTACGAGAATGGAGGAGACTTTAGTACAGATGTGGTTACTGCGAGTTTTTCTCCTTATGAAACCTATGTGGGTTTAAAAAGTCCTGAAACGAATAAATACGGCATGTTAGAAACGGATAAAATGAACCGTTTTGAGGTAGTAACACTGTCCGAAAACGGAAAGCCTAAAGCTGTAAAAAAATTAGAAGTTAGAGTATATAAAGTGGAATGGAGATGGTGGTGGAATAGCGGTAGCGATAATTTATCACGTTACAATTCGGATAATGTAACTACAGCCTATAAGAACTTTACCATTTCAACGAATAGCAGTGGAAAAGGAAGTTTTCAATTCTTGGTTCCAGAAGGTGACTGGGGAAGATATTTAATTCGTGTGGTAGATCCAAATGATGGTCATGCAACAAGTACTACCGAACTGATAGATTGGCCTTATTGGTCTGGAAAGACAAAATCTGGAGATGGAGCAACAGCAAATATGTTAGTTTTTGCATCTGACAAAGAAAAATATGCAGTTGGTGAAAAAGCGATGATTTCTTTTCCTTCAAGTGAAGGAGGGAGAGCATTAATTTCGCTTGAAAACGGTTCTAAAGTGGTTCAAACGTTATGGACAACAACTATAAAAGGAGAAACTAAAGTAGAAATCCCAGTTACTCCAGAAATGGCTCCTAATGTGTATGTGCATATCACATTATTGAAACCACATGCTTCAACAGCTAATGATACTCCAATTCGTATGTATGGAATTGTTCCTATTGAAGTAGTAGATAAGAATACCATTTTGGAACCTCAAGTAGCACTACCAGACGTTTTACGTCCGGAACAAAAAGGAACCTTGAAAATTAGTGAAAAGAATGGAAAACAAATGACCTATACTGTTGCTATAGTAGATGAAGGATTATTGGATCTAACCCGATTTAAAACGCCAAATGCTTGGGATAAATTCTATTCTAAACAAGCTTTAGGAGTGAAGACTTGGGATGTCTATGATGATGTAATTGGTGCTTATGGAGGAAAAATAAATCAAATTTTCAGTATTGGTGGTGACGAAGATTTAGGAGGTGGAAAAGCTAAAAAAGCCAACCGATTTAAACCTGTTGTAATTTATTTGGGACCTTTTAAATTGGAAAAAGGAGAAACAAAATCACATACATTCGAAATGCCTAATTATGTCGGTTCTGTTCGTACTATGGTCGTAGCTGGCGATATTACTGCGAATGCTTATGGTAGTACTGAAAAAACAACACCAGTTAGAAGTCCTTTAATGGTTTTAGCTTCTGTACCAAGAAAAATATCTCCTAACGAGAAAATCACTTTACCAGTGACCGTTTTTGCGATGGAAAAGAATGTGAAAAACGTGACGGTTCAAGTGAAAACGAATAACGGAATTCGAATTTTAGAATCAGCAAAACAACAAATTAATTTTAGTTCTCCTGATGAAAAAATGGTGTATTTTAACTTAGAAGTTGGAGACGTAACAGGAATTGGTAAGATTGAAGTAGTGGCAACTTCGGGTTCTGAGAAAGCCTCATTTCCAGTGGAAGTAGATATTGTTAATCCAAACCCAGAAAGTACTGATTTTATGGATATGGTTTTAGAACCAAATGCGACAAAATCAATCGCTTGGGAAACCTTTGGAGTGGTAGGTACCAACAATGCTAGAATTGAAATTTCGTCTTTCCCAACTATCGATTTTAATAGAAGATTGAAATACCTGATTCAGTACCCACATGGTTGTGTAGAGCAAACCACATCAAGCGTATTTCCTCAATTGTATTTAGCGGATGTAGTAGCTATTGATGAGGCACGCAAACAAAAAATACAATATAACGTAAATCAGGGAATTCAAAGATTGGGTAGGTTTCAGGTTTCCAATGGTGGTTTAGCCTATTGGCAAGGAGAAGGTACACCAGATGATTGGGGAACTTCTTATGCAGGTCATTTTATGATTGAAGCGGAGAAAAAAGGATATGTATTGCCTTCTGGTTTCAAACAAAAATGGCTATCCTATCAACAAAGACAAGCAAAACAATGGAGATACAATGCCAGTTATTATAATGATTTTGCACAGGCCTATCGTTTATACACTTTAGCATTAGCAGGTTCAGCTGATTTGGGATCTATGAATAGATTAAGAGAAACTGTTGGTATTTCTGATGAATCTAAATTGCGTTTAGCAGCCTGTTATGCAATTGTAGGTCAAAAAGCAGCAGCTCAAAAACTAATTGCATCTATAGGTTCTTTCGAGTATAACCCAAGAAGTTATTATTACTATTATGGTTCAGAAGATAGAAGTAGAGCGATGTTGTTAGAAACCTATCTGTTAATGGATAATAAGACAAAAGCTTTTGAATTGGCAAATATATTAGCTAAAAATCTTTCCTCTAACCAATATATGAGTACTCAAACAACGGCTTATTCGCTTTATGCTATGTCTAAATTTGCTGTAAAAAATGGTGAGAAAGGAGTAAATGTAGGGATTAATTTTGGTGGAAAATCTGAGAATTTAGCGACACAAAAATCAGTTGTTGATAAGGCTCTTTTAGTAAATAAAGGAAAATATAGTGTTTCGGTTAAGAACAACAATAATAATGGAACGGTGTATGTAAGGGTTTTAAATAGTGGCGTTTTACCAATCGGAGAAGAGAAGGAAATTCAAAAGAACTTAACAGCAGTAGTTTCTTACAGAAATAAAGCTGGTGGAGCTATTAATTTTAATGCAATTGGGCAAGGAACAGAAATTATAGGCCAGGTTACCATTAGAAATAATAGTTCAGAAAGAGTAAATAACATTGCTTTAACGCAAATTGTGCCTTCAGGATTTGAAATCATGAATTCTCGCTATACCGATTTTGGGAGTGAGACTGAAAACAAAGCGGATTACATCGATATTAGAGATGATAGAACCAATTTCTATTTCAATTTAGGTATAAATGAATCTAAAACGTTTACCGTTTTATTAAATGCTTCTTTCTTAGGAACATACTATTTGCCTGGAATTCAATGTGAAGCGATGTACGATGATAATTATATTGTGAGAAACAAAGGACAGTGGATCAATATCGTAAAAGAATAACACAAAGACCAATTCGGTTTCTAAAAAAACATCCTTTTAAAACAACCATAGGAGTACTTCTTATGGTTGTTTATTATTTTTGTTTACCTAAAGTCCTTTTTGATGCCAACTACACGACCGTTATTGAAAGTGAAGAAGGTCAATTTATAGGCGCAAAAATTGCAGATGATGGACAATGGAGATTTCCGGAAAGCGATAGTGTTCCAACTAAGTTTAAAGCTTGTATTGTTGCTTTTGAAGACCAGCATTTTTATAGTCATTTTGGGTTTAATCCCATTTCGATGTACCATGCTTTTAAAGAAAACCGAAAAGCCAATAAGGTAGTTAGAGGAGGAAGTACTTTAACGCAACAGGTCATTCGTTTGCATAGAGATGGAAAAAAAAGATCGTATTTTGAAAAATTTGTGGAAGTCATTTTAGCAACCCGTTTAGAGTTTCGTCATTCTAAAGATAAGATTTTGCAACTATATGCTGCTCATGCTCCTTTTGGAAGTAATGTAGTAGGTTTAGAAATGGCTTCATGGCGGTATTTTGGGTTACAACCCCATCAATTATCTTGGGCAGAAGCAGCTACTTTAGCCGTATTGCCAAATGCACCAAGTTTGATTTATCCTGGAAAAAATCAACAAAAACTATTACTAAAAAGAAATCGGCTATTAAAAAAATTAGTCGAAAATAAAACCATCGATCAAGAAACCTATGAGTTGTCTTTGTTAGAAACATTGCCTCAAAAGCCATTTGCGGTTCCTCAAATTGCGCCCCATCTATTGCAAAAAATTGCGAAAGAACATCATGGTAAAAAGCTTAAAACGACAATCCAACTTGGTGTTCAAGAACGTGTAAATGATATTGTAAATCAATATTATAATTTATATAAACAAAATCAAGTATATAATATCGCTGTTTTAGTGGTGGATGTAAAAACAAGAAATATTATTTCTTATGTTGGCAATAGCCCTACAGACGTTGCCCATCAAAAAGATGTGGATATTATTGAAGCTCCTCGAAGTACAGGAAGTATTCTGAAACCCTTTTTATATGCTTCCATGCTAGATGAAGGAGAGATTTTGCCACGAACATTAATTCCGGATATTCCAACTCAAATTTCAGGATATACACCTCAAAATTATGATTTGTCTTATGATGGAGCGGTAGCTGCAAACAGAGCTTTAGCCCGTTCTTTAAATATTCCGGCTGTGTTGATGTTGCAACAATATTCGGTAACGAAATTTTATGAGCAACTGCAAAAATTGAAATTACGAGATGTGAATCGGCATCCTTCTAATTACGGACTTTCTTTAATTTTAGGTGGTGCTGAAACGAATCTTTGGGATTTATGCCGTTCGTATTCTTATATGTCGAGTACACTTACTCATTACACTGAAACTCAAGATGAATTTCGAATAAATGAGTTGGCTAATTTGAATTACAACAGTGCTGTAAAAATCGATTTTGGAGCTTCAAAAAGACAAAAAAGCGTTTTTAGCGCTGGAGCAATTTGGCATACTTTTAATGCTATGAAAGAAGTGAATCGCCCTCAAGGAGATGAAGCTTGGCGATTTTATGACTCTTCTATTGAGTTAGCTTGGAAAACAGGGACAAGTTTTGGTGGAAGAGATGCCTGGGCTGTTGGAGTTACTCAAGATTATGTAGTTGGAGTTTGGGTAGGAAATGCTACTGGTGAAGGTCGCCCGCTTTTAACAGGAGTGGAAAGTGCAGCACCTATATTGTTTGATGTGTTTCGTTTGTTTCCTAAAGCGAATTGGTTTACCATACCTTATAATGATTTAGAAGAAAAAAAAGTATGCAATCAATCAGGATATTTGGCACAAGAAAATTGTAATGCACAGCTACAATGGATTCCAAAAAATGAAAAAAAGACCGAAAATTGTCCGTATCATAAATTAGTTCATTTAGATAGCACCGAGCAATTTCGAGTAAACAATTCTTGTGAAAATGTAGACGCTATACTAGTGAAACCTTGGTTTGTTTTGCCACCAGTTATAGAGTGGTATTACAAAAGCAAGCATGCAAATTATGTTTCACTTCCTCCATTTCGATCGGATTGCGTTGAGGCATCAATGGATAAGAAAATGGATTTTATATACCCAAATCCTAATAGTAAAATTATTCTAACCAAAAACTTTGAAGGGGAAACGCAACCCGTAATTTTAAAAGTAGCACATTCGAATCCTGATGCTGAACTATTTTGGTACTTAAATGATACTTTTTTAGGGAGTACTAAAACGTTTCATGAAAAACAGGTAATGGCAGCTACTGGAACTCATATTATTACCGTTGTGGATGAGTATGGTAACGAAATTAAAAGAAAAATTACCATAGAGAAAGATTAATTTTAGAAAGCCAAAAGCCCTTTTCAGAAATAGCAGCGTAAAATTTCACATCAAAGTACTATTTTTGATTACTTGAAAACGATAGTACGATATAGCTTTTTGTTTTATTTTGTTGTAAACATTTTGTTTGCACAAGATCCTATTGCTGTTAAATTGAGTGAGAAAGAGGGCTTGCCAGACGTTGAGTTTTACGATATTTTAGAAGATAATGAAGGTTTTGTTTGGCTTGCTGCAGACAAAGGTTTGTATCGTTTTGATGGAAAAGAATATGCATCTTATCATCATGTAGATAAAAGAGGTCTTTCTGTTTTTGGTTTAAAATTAGATGGAAAAGGTCAGCTTTGGTGTAATAATATATCCGGTCAGTTTTTTTATATAAAAGACAATAGATTGGTACTCTTTTTAGATTTAAAAAACGAATTAAAAGGAGAATTATCGGAGTTCTTTTTTCTAGAGAATACCTTATTTGTTTTTTCAAATTCTATTATTTTTTCTGTGGATTTGAATACGAAACTTCGTCAAAAAATCGTCTTGCCAATTGCTTCAAAATATCCTACTATAAGAGCTCCATTTTTATTTGAAGATGCTATTTATTTTACCGCAGATGATTCAGTTTTTACCATTACAAAATCCAATGTTGTAGAAAAAAAGAAAGTGAACCTGCCTTTTTTTGGAAGCAATATCTTTCCCAAATTTTTCAATTTTAAAGGGAAAACCTATCTCTTGCTTTATGATAGCCTTCAAAATAAAAATTATTTTTTTGAAATTGTTGGAGATCATTTAGAAGCTATTACTTTTCCAAAAGAATTACAAAACAATAGAATTGTTACTATTTCAGCAAACAAGGAAGAGGTGTGGTTTTGTACCTCAAATGGGATATTAATTTTTGATATTAATACCGACAGAGCTCAATTAAAAAATATTTTTTTTAAGAACGACTTTATTACTAAAAATATTCTAGATAAAAATGGAACAGTTTGGATTTCAACTTTAAATAATGGTGTTTATATAGTACCTAGTTTACAAATTAAATCCTATGAAAATGTAGTAGATGGTGAAGCGATTTCAACAGTAGAAAAAATAGCACCCACTCAAATTGCGATTGGTACTACCAAAGGGAATGTCTTTTTTATAGACTTGAAAGAGGGTAAAAAAGAAAAAGTTACGATTGAAAAAAAGAGAAAAATTGCCGCTCTATTATTTTTAAAAAATCAAAACACACTTTTAATAAGTACTGAAGGTGGTTTTTATAGTTATGCTTTACAAACTAAAAAAATCGTAACACTCGATTATTTGCATAATGCAAAAGATTTACAACAAATAGGCGATTCGAATGGAATTGTTTACTCTGGGTTTGACAGAGCAACTATATTTTATTGGGATAATAACAGAATAAGAGAACAAAAAAAATTAAATTTTAGCAGAGCTTATCGTTCTTTTTATGATGAAAACAATAAAAAAATATATGTTTCTTATGTAGACAATCTTATTGTTTATGATAGCGTTTTGAATGCAAAAGTTTTAACATATAACAACAAAAGCATTACTGCTAAAGAAATCTGTGCCACCTCAGATGGAGTGGTCTGGATAGCAACTTTTTCAGAAGGAATATTAGGTTATAAAGACGATAAGTTTATTCATAAAATAGACACGAGTAACGGATTGAAATCGGTAGTGATTCAAGAGTTAAAATCGGATAAGAATACGATTTGGGTTGTGACCGATAAAGGAATTCAACTATTTGATGCTCCTTCCAAAAAATTTAAACCGTCTTTATTGAACGATGCTGCAAATAGAGGAAATGCAAAAGGTTTGATTGTTAATGATGAAAACATTTTGTTCGTGAGTCAAGAAGCTATTTTTGAAATCGAAAAGAAAATTCAACCGAAAACCTATTATCCAAAAGGAATTTATTTCCAATCGGTAACAATTAATGAAAAAGAGACAGCGGTTCAAGACCATTATAATTTACCCTATGATAGTAATCGGATTAAAATTAGTTTTCATACCAATGGGTATTTTCCAGAGGAAGAATTGCAATACGAATACCGATTATTAGGCTTAAGTGACCAATGGGTACCTGTTGAAAAAAACATCAATTTTATTCATTTCAATAGTCTTCCTTCCAATTCCTATGTTTTTGAAATTAGGGCAATAAATGGTAATCAAAAGCATTTTATGTCTAAAAAAATTAGCTTTCAAATTAATTTACCTTATTGGAAAAGATGGTGGTTTGTTTCACTTGTTTTTTTGTTTATTTTCGGAATAATCATTGTTTTTTATAGAAATAAATTAGCAATTCAAGAGAAAGAGAAGGAATTGGCTTTGAGAGATGCAAAATTTGAAAGTGAATTGGCAGTTTTAAAATTAGAAAACTTAAAATCACAAATGAATCCGCATTTTATTTTTAATGCTTTAAATTCGATACAAGATTATATAATTTTAAATCAAAAACATTTAGCAAGCTCTTATTTGTCAAAATTTGCCGATTTAATTCGAGCCTATTTGAATCATAGTTCAAAAGGATATATTTCTTTAAAAGAAGAAATAGAGTGTTTGAACATTTATTTAGAGCTTGAAAAATTGCGATTCGAAGAAAAGTTCAGTTATGTTGTTGCAATTGGCGATGTAAATGAAGAAATTAGAATACCTACAATGCTTATCCAGCCCTATGTTGAAAATGCTATTAAGCATGGGTTGTTGCACAAAAAACAAGATCGAAAATTACAGATAATATTCAGGATGTTGTCTGAAGAACAAATGCTACAATGTGTTATTGAAGACAATGGAATTGGTAGAGAAAAAGCCGCTCAATTGAGACCCCAAAAACACCTTTCTTTTGCTACACAAGCCAATCAAAATAGACTGGAATTATTAAATTTTGGAAAAGAGAAAAAAATTGGAGTAACTATAGAAGATGTGTTGGATGAAAATAATGAAATTCAAGGAACGAAGGTTACTCTTTTAATACCTATTATTAAATAAAGTTAGCTTATGAAAGCCATAATTATTGATGACGAACCAAAAGCAAGGAATCTTTTGGAAATTTTAATTCAAGAAAATACAACAAAAATTGAAACGATTTTTCAAGCGGAAGATTTATTGTCTGGTGTAAAACTTATTAAAGAAGAAAGACCACAAATAGTTTTTTTAGATATTGAAATGCCACAACATTCTGGGCTAGAGATTTTAGATTTTTTAAATAAAGAAGAATTAAATTTTGAAATCATTTTTACAACTGCTTATAGTGAGTATGCCATTAAAGCTTTTCAACTCACAGCTATCGATTATTTGTTAAAACCTCTTAGGGCTGAAACGGTAAAAGAAGCTATAGAAAAAGCCATTCATCAAATTGGGAAATCAGAGATAAGCACAAAATTAGAGGAGTTGAAAAAAAGCTTAAAATCAGCTAATTTTAATAAAATAGGATTGCCATTTACTGATGGCTTTAAATTTGTAAACTTTGAGGACATTATTTTATTTGAAGCCGATGGAATGTATACCAAAGTAACTACTATTAAAGAAACAGAATTATTAGTTTGCAAACCCTTACGACATTTTGTAGAAGTTTTAGAAAACCAATCTAATTTTTATAAACCACATCGATCTTATTTGATTAATCTTAAGTATATTAAAGAATATATTAAAAAAGACGGAGGTTATATCATTATGGATAACGAGGCTACTGTATCTATTGCAAATGATAAAAAAGAAGAATTCTTAACCATTGTTCAAAATATAGGTTAATTGCTTTAGCAAGTCAAAGTCCTGTTTCAGAAAGTCATTTTATAAGTACTTCTTTTTATCTGCAATTTTGCTCTTATAAACTATAAAATATTTTATTATGAGAGCAATTTTACTTTCTTTACTGCTACTTTCGGGGCTTTTTGTGCAGGCTCAGTTTCCAACTAATGGATTAGTAGCACAATACGGTTTTGATAATGGAAACCTTTTAATTGATGGAGCCAATGGTGTTAATCTCACACAAACAGGAACTTCAATTGTAGAGGTTAATGATCGATTTGAAACGCCTCCAACGAGTGCAGTAACGCTAAATACAGATTATCTAACACGTCCAGATATTGATTTTCCTACTGTAAGTAATCTTGGAGAATATATTACCATCTGTTTTTGGGTTAAAACCACAACAAATGATGCTGATGCAAGAATAATAATAGATGATAGTAACAGACCCGATTTTTCAACTTCAACTTGGGCAGGTTATTATATTTATCTACAAAATGGGAAAATTGGTGCTACTTTAGGAGTGCAATATAGTGGTGCTTTGTCTTACCGTAGTGGCGGTGTTTTAACCAATACATTTATTAGCGATGGTAATTGGCATCATGTTACGGTTTTTTTATCAAGAACCGATAGTTTTGGAGGCTGTTGTACTTATACATTAAGTAACAATTTAACGATTTATATTGATGGTGTGAGTTCGGGTAATGGAGGTAATAGTCAATCGACAGCTAATGGTTCTTTAAGTTTGCTGCAATCACATGATACTTCAGGAAATATTACTATTGGTAATAACCGAAATAACTCTTTGCCTGCTAATAATAGATATTTTGATGTAATTGATGATATTCTAATTTACAATCGAATATTAACACCTGCTGAAGTAACAGATATTATTACGTATAATAATTTTTGTTTTGCTCCGCAATCTTCTGTAGTAGCGGCAACCTCAATTACCGATACAGGTGCAACTATTACAATTTCTGGAGGAGGAACGTATGATATTGCGTATCATAAATCTACAGAACCCTTTTCAAATGCGGTAACTGTTACTGGAATTACTTCAGGTTCAACGGTGCTAAATGGATTAGATGTTTTTACGGATTATGATGTATATGTTAGAGAACAATGTTCAAATAATACCACAGGTTGGTGTTTGCCTATTACTTTTAGAACTTCAAGAGCTATAGGTTATATTTATGTAGATGCAAATGCTACCGGTAATAATAATGGTATTTCGTGGACAAATGCGTATACCAATTTAAATGATGCTTTAGCGGTTGCTCAAAACAATGAAGAAATATGGATTGCTACAGGTACTTACACTCCAAGTACTTCTGATAGAAATGCATCCTTTACATTAACTGCAACAAATTTAAAATTATATGGAGGATTTGCGGGTAATGAAACACAGCTTTCTGATCGCGTTGTAGGTTCAAATGAAACCATTTTGTCTGGAGATTTATTAGGGAATGATGATACAACCGTTTCTTTTGTCAATTCCACTCGTTCAGATAATAGTTATACAGTAGTGTCATTAATTGGTGAAAACCCATTATTGGACGGACTAACAATTACAGCTGGACATGCTAATGCAACATCTGGAGCAACTGAAACGAGATATGGTGGCGGAATCAATAAAAATGCTAGTATTAGAAACGTAACGCTAAACAATTGTAAATTGACTAAAAATATTGCTACTGAAGCTTCAGGTGCTATTGCTGGAGGTTATAATGTTTTTGGGGGAACAGGTAGTATGGTAATCAGTAATTGTGAGTTTTCTGAGAATTTATCTGCTATTGGTGCTGCTATTTATTCTGCTAATCTTAGTACGGCAGTAATAAGTTATACTGTTTCAAATACCTTATTTAGTAAAAATAAGGCTACAAATACCAGTAGTGCAACAAATGGATTTGCAGGAAGTTCTATGTGGTTACGTTCTTATGGGTCAGGATCTAATATTGTAACGACTATTTCGAATTGCACCTTTGTAGATAATGTAGATGATGGAGCCAATGCAGCAATGAATAACTTAAACCGTGTAACTTTGGCTTTAACCAAAAATACCAATTCAAACCATACGGCTACACTTTCCAACTGTTTGTTTTGGAATAATAAAGCCTCTTCTGGTGCTACAGCAAGGCCTATTGGAGGCTTTATTGAAAGTGGCATTTCTTCAGCAACTGTTATTAATTCAACAGACGAAACTAATTTTACAGGAATTACCCTTTCGGGAACATCTGCAAACAATAACAGTTCGGATCCATTATTTACAGATTTAGCGGGTGGAGATTATACTTTAAGTTTGGGTTCACCTGCTATAGATTCAGGAGATAATGCGAATGTAATTGGTACGACAGATTTATTAGGTAACCAAAGAGTTTTCAATACAGTTGTGGATAGAGGAGTGTATGAGTTTGGTTCTTCGGTTTTGAATTCGACAACTTTTCAAGAGTTTACCAATTTTCAAATTTATCCTAACCCAGCAACAAGTATTTTGCATGTTTCAAGTTCACAAAATATAAATTTATCAGAAGTGTATACTTTGGAAGGAAAATTAATATTAAAAGCAAATGGAAATGAAGTGGACGTGACATCACTTCAAAATGGATTGTACCTTATTAAAGTGATAACGTTTGAAAATGAATTTGGAGTGAAGAAATTTGTAAAACAGTAATGTTGTTTTTTATAGTTTTTTAAATGAAAGGCCGCTATTTTAGTAAAGTAGCGGTTTTTTTTATTTGTTAAACAATGTCTTTCAAGGAAAAAGTAGAAATTGGTAAAGATAGAGGTACAAAAAAATTGACATAAAAAAAACCGCCAATCGATAGAAAGGCGGTTTTGTATTTATTTAATTTGATTTCCTTGTTTATCAAAGAAATGGTATTCAAGATACGTGTAAGCGTCACGTGGTATGATTTTCACCCATTTTTTATGTTCAAAAAACCATTTTGAACGTATTGATGGAAAACCTTTTTCAAGGTAAGCTGCCACAAAAGGATGCGTATTTAATACTACTTTTTTATGGACTTTAATAATTCTTTCTAGGTCAGCCGTTATTTTGTCAATAATTAAGATAGGAGCTTCAATTTCCCCATTTTCATTTGGGTCTTCTTCTCTCGTTTTAATATTAACTTCTGGTCTAACACGTTGTCTAGTAATTTGAATTAGTCCAAATTTACTAGGAGGCAAGATTTTATGCTTGGCCTTATCGTCACTCATTTCTTCTCTTAAGAAATCATAGAGTTGTTTTCTATTGTCTGCGTTTTGCATGTCAATAAAATCGACCACTATAATTCCGCCCATATCTCGTAAACGTAATTGTCTTGCTATTTCAGCTGCTGCAATCATATTTACTTCTAAAGCAGTATCTTCTTGGCTTAAAGCCTTATTGGAACGGTTGCCGCTATTTACATCAATTACGTGTAAAGCTTCGGTATGTTCAATGATAAGATATGCTCCTTTGCTCATGGAAACGGTTTTTCCAAAGGAAGTCTTAATTTGTCTTTCGATATGATATTTCTCAAAAAGAGGAAGATCTTTCGATTGATAGTGTTTTACGATAGACACTTTATCAGGAGCTATTTCTTGCAAATAGTCCTTCGTTTGAATGTATAATTCTTCATCATCAATATGAATACTAGTAAAAGTATCATTAAAAACATCTCTAAGTATAGAGGAAGCTTTATTTAATTCTCCTAATACTTTTGAAGGATGATGAGCGGTTTGTAGCCTTTTACACATGGCAGACCATCTGTCTAATAACAGTTGTAGGTCTCTATCCAATTCAGCTACTTTTTTGCCTTCGGCTACTGTTCTCACAATAACCCCAAAACCTTTTGGTCGAATGGATTGAACCAGTCTTTTTAATCGATCTTTTTCTTCTTTTGAATCTATTTTTTGAGAAATGGACACTCTATCTGAAAAAGGGACTAAAACAACATATCTACCTGCTAAAGAAATCTCAGAACTTATTCTAGGACCTTTAGTGGAGATAGGTTCTTTAACAACCTGAACTAAAACCGATTGATTGGCACTGAGAATATCAGTTATCATGCCATCTTTATTGATTTCAGCTTCAAAAGGAAAATTTTTGAGTGAATAATCTTTTAGTTTACCTGCGCTTACAAGTTTAATAAATTTCATCAAAGAAGGTAGGTTTGGGCCTAAATCATGATAGTGTAAAAAAGCATCCTTTTCGTAACCTAAATTTACAAATGCTGCATTTAAACCAGCAACTGGTTTTCTGATTTTGGCAATAAAAATATCACCTACACTGAAATTAGTCCCTTTTTCTTCTTCTTTGTGTAATTCTATTAGTTTTCCATCTTTTAATAAGGCAAAATCTACTGCTTCTGAACCCGATCTAATAATTAACTCTTTGTTCACGCTGTACATTTTTATCTGTAAGTGTTTTCTGTTGTGTTCTAAGTAAAACTTCTAACTTGTAACATCTAACTTATTTACAGATGGATTAAACAATATTTTACAGGTATTTTACCCGATAATCAGTAGCTTACTGATTAATTTCAAAGAACTTTTAAAAAAAGAAAAAGTAGTTTAAACTACTTTTTCTTTTTGTGACGGTTAGCTCTCGCTCTTTTTTTACGTTTGTGAGTCGCTACCTTATGTCTTTTTCTCTTTTTACCACTTGGCATAACGTTGTTGGTTTAGATTAATAAATGATTTATACTGCTACTTCAGTTTTCGTTTTTACGCTCTCAACAAATACTTTTGCAGGTTTAAATGCTGGAATATTGTGAGCAGGAATTTTAATCGTAGTGTTTTTTGAAATGTTTCTTCCAGTTTTCTCAGCTCTAGTTTTAATAATGAAGCTTCCAAAACCTCTTAAATATACATTATCACCTGTTTCTAATGAGTTCTTTACTTCTTCCATAAAAGTCTCTACAGTTGCTTGAACATCAGATTTTTCAAGACCTAATTTTTCAGAAATTTTAGCTACAATGTCTGCTTTCGTCATTTTCTTTCGTATTAATATTTTTATGTTCTTTTTTTGAGTTTGCAAATATATGAATTAAAAAAATAATAAATCAATCATAATTAATTAATTTTTAAGCCTTAATATTTTTATTTTTGTTACCCAATATATAAAAATGAATTTTTCTAAGACCTTAATTGCTTGGTATTTACAAAATAAACGCAGTTTGCCATGGAGAGAAACTACAAATCCTTACTTTATTTGGCTCTCTGAAATTATCCTTCAACAAACGCGAGTAGCCCAGGGAAAACCCTATTATGATGCTTTTTTAGAACGTTTTCCAACGGTGCAAGATTTAGCATTTGCAACCGAACAAGATGTTTTAAAACTATGGCAAGGTTTAGGTTATTATTCTAGAGCAAGAAATTTACATGCTACTGCAAAATATATTGTTCATGAATTGGAAGGTCATTTCCCAAATAATTATAATAATTTACTTTTTTTAAAAGGAGTAGGGGAATATACTGCTGCCGCTATTGCATCTTTTGCTTACAATGAGCCTGTTGCAGTAGTTGATGGAAATGTTTTTAGGGTGCTTTCTCGTATATATGGGTTGGAATTGGATATTTCTGAAGCAAAAACCAAAAAAGAATTTCAAAAATTAGCACAAGAACTTTTGCCTATAGATAACGCAGCTCTTTTTAATCAGGCGATTATGGAATTTGGAGCCTTGCAATGTGTGCCGAAAAGCCCAAATTGTACGACATGCGTTTTTCAAAACAGTTGTTATGCCTTTCAAAAAAAGAAAGTGGATATTTTACCTTTTAAATCTAAAAAGACAAAAATTACACACCGTTATTTTTATTATTTGGTTCTTAGAGATACAGTGAATCATTTTGTGGTTTCAAAACGAGAAGAAAAGGGAATTTGGCATAATTTATACGAATTTACGTTGCTAGAATACGATCAAAAGCCACTTTTAAAAGAGGTTGTAGCTCATATTCAAGAGCACTATCCAGCGAAAGAAATCATATTAAAAAACGAAAAAGAGTTGCTGCATAAATTGTCTCATCAACATCTTCATATTCATTTTATAGAAGTAATTTTAAATGTCAAAATTGAGAATGCTATTTCAATGGAAAAGGTGTTGCAATTGCCAATGCCTGTTGTAATCCATAATTTTATAGCGTCAAATTATTTATAAAACTTCAAAAAAAACACTATATTTGATTTATAAAATTATTATACGCCATGAATGGAACTTTAAACAAAGTACTTTTAATAGGTCATTTAGGAGATGAGATAAAAATGCATTATTTTGATGGAGGAAATTGTATCGGAAGATTTCCACTTGCTACAAATGAAGTATATATTAATAAAACCACAGGTGAAAAAATAACATCTACAGAATGGCATAATATTGTGGTTCGAAATAAAGCAGCTGAAATTTGTGAAAAATACTTATCAAAAGGTGATAAAATCTATATAGAAGGAAGGATTAAATCCCGACAATGGCAAGCCGAAGATGGGAGTACAAAATATACTACTGAAATTCAAGTAACAGAATTTACATTTTTAACAACCAAAAAAGAATCGGAAGCCACCAAACAAAATTTTAGAGACGATGTTTCTGAATCGCCAAAAAACACTAATTTTGACAATTCAAACTTAGGAACTCATAATGATGATTTACCTTTTTAATGTTTAATTAATATAGTATACTTTGGATCCAGATCCTTCCAGTTTAACAAACACCATAGATTTTGAGCTACTAATAGGATTAATAGCTGTTATTTTTCTGCTTTTTTGCTCTGCCTTTATTTCAGGTTCAGAAGTTGCATTGTTTTCGCTTTCCCAAAAAGATCTTGATGATTTAATTGAAGAAGACGGAAATAAAGGTTCAATTATTACACGCTTATTGGAAAAGCCTAAAAAATTATTAGCGACAATTCTGGTAGCCAATAATTTTATCAATATCGCTGTAGTTATCTTGTTTTCTTCTATTAGTGAAAAAATTTTCAATTCGATAAGTTCTTCTTTGCTTCGTTTTGTTTTAGAAGTAGTCGTGGTTACTTTTTTAATTTTATTATTTGGTGAGGTTTTACCAAAAATTTATGCGAATAGAAATAATGTTAGTTTTTCAAAAACCGTTTATTTACCCATTTCTATTTTAGATAAAGTATTAACACCAATTACTATTCCCATGCGAAATATCATTTTGTATGTGGAAAAAAAATTCAGTGTTCAAAAAACGAGTTTTTCAGTAGACCAATTATCGCAAGCATTGGAACTAACCAATCATTCGGAAACTACTCAAGAGGAACAAAAAATTTTAGAAGGAATTGTTACTTTTGGAAATACAGAAGTGCGCCAAGTAATGAGTCCTAGAATTGATATTTTTGCATTGGATAAAGAGGAGTCTTTTTCTGACGTAATGCCTAAAATAATCGAAAAAGGCTATTCTAGAATTCCGGTCTATACTGAAAATATTGATCAAATTGAAGGTGTTTTGTTTATTAAAGATTTGATTCCTTACATCGATGAAAAGGATTTTGAATGGCAATCACTCATTCGTACTCCTTTCTTTATACCAGAAAATAAAAAGTTAGACAATTTATTGAAAGAGTTTCAAGGGATGAAAAATCATTTGGCTATTGTAGTGGATGAATATGGAGGAACTTCAGGTTTAGTGTCTTTGGAAGATATTTTAGAAGAAATTGTAGGAGATATCAGTGATGAATTTGATGACGAAAATATTATTTATTCTCAAATAGATGATAAAACCTATCTTTTTGAAGGGAAAATTAGTTTGAAAGACTTTTATAGAATTATTGATATTAATGGTGTTGAATTTGAAGAAAAGAAAGGTGAGGCTGAAACACTTGCGGGATTTCTTTTAGAAATATCTGGAAATTTTCCTAAAAAGAGTCAGAAAATAAACTTTAATTCTTATGTTTTTACAATAGAAAACGTTGATAAAAGAAGAATTAAGCAAATAAAAGTTACTGTAAATTAGAGATGAAAAATTGGATTGTTATACTGTTGTTTTCTTTTTTATTAGTATCCTGTGGCGATGAAACTGTTCCAAAGCCTAAAGGTCAATTGCGTTTAGATTACCCTGAAGCAAATTATGGTTTTTTAGCCGGAAGTTGTCCGTTTTCTTTTGATATTAATGATGCAGTCAAAATAAAATCTAAGGAAACATGTTCGTTTGAATTGCATTATCCTAAAATGAAAGCTACAGTATATATTACTTACAAGCCGGTAAATGATAATATTGATGATTTACTCCGTGATGCTCAAAAATTAACCTATGATCATGTTATAAAAGCGGATGATATTTTAGAGCAACCTTTTATTAATACGAAGAAAAAGGTATATGGAATGTTTTATGAAGTAGGAGGTAATGCGGCTACCAATGCCCAGTTTTATGTTACCGATAGTACTAAAAATTTTATAGTGGGTAGTTTGTATTTTTATGCAAAGCCCAATTTTGATTCCATATTACCTGCTGCAGACTATGTAAAGAATGATATTCGTAAGATTATGGAAACTATTGAATGGAAATAAAAAAAGAGCGAATTGTTATTCGCTCTTTTTTTATAATTCTTTTAGATCTTATAAAGTTCCAGATTCTTTTTTCTCACCACATGATGATTTTCCAGCACAGCAAGATTTCTTTTCACCCTCCTTTTTTTCTGTACAAGTAGTATTTTCTTCTTTTTTAGATTTTTTCTTTTTCTTTTTTTCTTTTTCAGAATAGAAAGCTTTGTCTTTAGAAGACTTTACATTTGAAACTTTGTAAAGTTCACCATTACCCACTTTTTCAACAGTTTCTGTTAAAGATTCAGGTGTTTGTTTTTGATTATCAAAGGTTACTGTAGCTGTTTTGTTGTCAAAATCAACTTTTGCTTCGCTTACTCCATCAAGACCTGCTAATTTGTTTTCGATAACTTTTGCACATCCTTCTGGACATGTCATGCCATCAATTGTAAAAGAGGCAGTGGCTAAGTTTTCTGTAGCAATAGTAGTCGATTTATTTTCAGTTGTAGCAGTTTCTTCTTTTTTGCAACTCGTGAATAGTAAAGTTGAGCAAGCTATAAGAGCAATTAGTTTAAGGTTCTTCATAATAGATATTTTTATAAAAGTAATTCAAAAATTTTAATACAAATTTATGTAAAAAATGATGGCTAAGTTAAAATAAAGTCTGAATTTTGAGCTGCTAAATTTATTTTTATGGAAAATAATAATACAAAATGGTATTTGTTGGGTTTCTTAGGATGTGTTTGGGGAAGTTCTTTTATCTTAATGCAATTAGGACTGAAAGGAGTAAACTCAGTTCAAATGGGAAGCTTAAGAATTTTATTTGCAGGCTTATTTTTAATCTTAGTGGGTTATAAAGAATTGGCAAAAATACCATTGTATAAATGGAAATTCATAGTGCTCACTTCTTTGTGCGGTACTTTTTTTCCGGTGTATTTATTTGCTTTGGCTTTGTCTAAGATTGATGGTTCTGTGAGCTCTATTTTAAATTCATTAACACCATTAAATACGCTTATAGTAGGTCTTTTGTTTTTTGGAACAAGTGTTCAGAGAAGACAAGTGTTTGGAGTAATTATAGGTTTTGTGGGTTGTTTGTTATTGGTTCTTTTTGGAGAAGGCAGTAATACAACAGAAAATTATTATTATGCTTTGTTAATTTTATTGGCTTCCTTGTTTTATGGTATTAATGTGAATTTGATTAAAAAGTACTTATCCGATTTAAAGCCATTAACCATTAGTACAGGGAATTTTGTGGTTATTTTTATTCCTGCTTTAGTAGTCCTTTATTTTTCAGATTTTTTTGTGATAGCTTCTCAAGAAAAAGTGCTAACTTCTTTAGGGTATATCGCTATTTTAGGAGTTATAGGGACTGGTCTTTCCAACATATTGTTTTTTAAATTAATCCAATTATCTTCTCCAGTTTTTGCTGCTTCAGTAACATATATAATACCTGTTGTAGCTATTTTGTTGGGTTATTTCTTTATGAATGAAAGCTTGAATTTCATACAAGCATGTGGAGCGTTCATTGTGCTTTTGGGAGTTTATTTGTCAAGTAGAAAAAATAGTTGATATAAAAAAAGCTCTCAATTATTAGAGAGCTTTTTCTTTATTTTAAATAAGATTATTCAAAATCTTTGTCTGTAACACCTTCGTTAATTTTTACTTCAGAAGTAGTTAACTCGATATCCATTCCCAAATTTAAAATGGTTTTGTATGGGAATTTAATTCCTTTTACATCTTTATAATCTTGGAAATAAGTTATTTGAGTCATTTTTTGACCCGCTTGTTCTAGTTCTCTAGCTTCTGCAACTTTTAATCCTGATTTTGCATTATAATAAAAAGTAGTTTTCCCTTTTTTAATGGCAT
This sequence comes from Flavobacteriaceae bacterium, assembly GCA_002862755.1. Lineage (GTDB taxonomy): Bacteria > Bacteroidota > Bacteroidia > Flavobacteriales > Flavobacteriaceae > Flavobacterium. The sequence continues at coordinate 73,836 of PKDY01000033.1, forward strand.
AGGCATCTTCTCCATTAATTGTCTCAATACCAGATAAAACTAAATTTGTGTCGTTTACTAAGCTTAATTCTTTAAAAGTTCCTGCCATTTCTTGCATTTCTTTTAAATCATCACCAGTTATATCTTTTCTTTGGCCTTGTTGCTCAATATAAGCACCTTTGTCATTTACAACTTGTTTCATAACGGTCATTCCCATGGCTTTCATTTCCATTGCCATTTTGTGGTTTGAAGTCTGTTTTGCCACAAGTTCAAGAGGAGTTCCTTGAATTGTTCCGCTAGAAAGAGTTACAGTGGATTTTACATCTTTTAACGCTTTTTCGCCACCTATTGCTTCAATATGTTTTTTTATTACAGATTGAGCTGTTACACCAGCAGGAATTTCTTTTTTAACTACAGGTTTATCTGTTTTGTTACCAAATTTATCAAAGTATAAAATAGGTAATTTTTCTTTTTTACTCATTATTTCTAATGAAGGAAGAACATCACCAGCTTTACCTACAATAACCACTCTTGAATTACCTGCTAAAAAGTATTTTTGAGCTGCATTGCGAATATCTTCCGCGGTAACCGCATTGATGTTTTTAATGTAATTTTCATAGAAATCATCTGGAAGTCCTTGTGTTTCTTTGTTTAAAGCATAACGAGCAATAGTAGCAGGTTTTTCAATTTGCATTACAAAGTTACCTACGTATTTTGCTTTAGCATTGCGTAATTCTTCATCAGAAACTAGTTCTGTTCTAATTCGTTTTAATTCGTTGAAAATTTCAACTACAGCACTATCTGTAACTGCATTTCTCACAGCTGCACCCGAACGGAATTTATTAATGTATTTTCCAGAACCTAAGTTAGAGTAAGAGCCATACGTCCAACCGTGTTTTTCACGAAGATTTAAAAACAATCTTCCTTCACCACCACCTCCTAAGATTTGATTTGCTAAAATAGCAGCAAAATAATCTTTGTCGGTCATTTTTAATTTAGATAAGTTAACCACAGCAACTTCTGATTGAACTGCATTTGGTGCGTCAATAAAATTAATTTGACTGTATTGAACATCTACAGGGTCATTGTAAGATAAAGAAGGAGCTGTCGCTTTTTTCCATTTTCCAAATAAGCGCTCTACTTCTTTTTTTGTTTGTTTTACATTTACATCACCTACGATAACCAAATAAGCATTGCCAGGAACGAAATAGGTATTGTAATTCAATTTTACATCTTCAAGAGTAATGTTTTTTAAAGTTTCTTCCGTTACATATTCACCATTATAGTGGCTTTTTCCATAAGTAAGTGCATTTTCAACTCTTCTAGCAATTGAAGTTACGCTTTTTTCATCTGCTTTTAAACCTTCAACAGCTTTAGTTACTTCTTTGTCAAATTCTTCTTGAACAAAAATTGGATTTAAAGCACCGTCTGCCATTAACTCTAATACTCTTTTAGAATATCTTGAAAGGCCATTTGCAGAAGCACCTTCGCTCCAAAAATTAATATTTGCTCCTAAGAAGTCAATTTCTTCATTAAAAGCGTCTTTTGATATGGAAGTAGTACCATTTCCAATCATTGCACTTAAAATTTCAGACACTCCTTTTTTGTTTCCTTCTGCGTAAGGAGTATTGTCTAATGTTAAGGTGTAAGATACTCTTGGTAATTTATGATTTTCAACGATTAATACTTTTAAACCATTCTTTAAAGTGAAACTCTCAGGTTTTTTAATATTGATAGTAGGAGCTGGTCCTGGTTTTGGTTGTGTTCTGTCTTGAGCTTGCATAGTAATTGTTAGAAACAAACATGCTGCAATATATACTATTTTTTTCATCTTCAATTTTAGTTTTGAGTTTTGTCTTTAGCAGGAATATAATCTAAAATCATTCGTTGATTTGGATTTAAATATTTTTTAGCTACTTCTCTAATTTCCTCTCTAGTAATCGAACGATAAATATCAATTTCAGTATTAATTAAATTAATATCGCCATACAATAAGTAATAAGTTGCTAAGCTACTTGCGATTCCTTCAACGCTAGCGTTGCTATTTACATATTGATTTTCGAATTTATTTTGAAGTTTTTGATAATCTTTTTCAGAAATTAAATCGGTTTGAACTTTAACAATTTCTTCATCAATTTCTTTAATTAAATCATCTGAAGTTTTGCCTTGCATTGGAATACCATAAATTAAATACATTCCATAATCTTCTTGACTATTATTAAATGCTCCAGCCTGTAAAGCCATTTTTTTATCGTCAACTAATTTTTTGTATAATTTAGAACTTTTCCCATCTGATAAATAAGAAGATATCATATCTAAAACTCTAGCATCACGAGTTTTCATGGAAGGTGTTCTATAGGTAGCTAATACCATTGGTAGCTGAACATTAGGATCTTCCCATGTGGTTCTGAATTCTTTGGTGATAGGCTCTTCAGTATATGTTTTGCGTTCTACAGCTGGTCCTTTTTGAATAGGTCCAAAATATTCTTTGATCCATTTTTTTGCAGTTTCTTTATCAAACTGACCCGCTACTACTAAAACAGCGTTGTTAGGTACATAGAATTTTTTATTAAATGCTTGAAATTCTTCTAAAGTAGCAGCATCTAAATGTTCCATCTCTCCAATGGTGGTCCAACGGTAAGGATGTACTTTAAACATATTTTGTTTTACAGCTTTAAAGATGTTGCCATAGGGCTGGTTGTCTACTCTTAAGCGTTTTTCTTCTTTAACTACTTCATTTTGAGTGTCAACTCCAATTTGATTGATTACAGGATGCATTAATCGTTCCGATTCCATCCATAAGGCTAATTCTAAATTGTTTGAAGGAAATACTTCGTAATAATACGTTCTATCGTCTGTGGTGTTTGCGTTATTATTTCCTCCATTTGCAGTTACCAATTTAAACCATTCTCCGCGTTCAATATTTTTAGTTCCTTCAAATAATAAATGTTCAAAAAAGTGAGCAAAACCTGTGCGGTTTGGTTGTTCGTCTTTAGCACCTACATGATACATTACGGAAGTAATGACAACAGGAGCTGAATTGTCTTGATGAAGCACAACGTGAAGTCCGTTGTCTAAATCATATTCATCAAAAGTTACTTTTTGGGCGTAAGTTGATCCACCTATAAGAAGCGCTGTACTCAAAGCCATTAAAGATTTTTTCATATGTTAATATTTGAGTTATTTTTTCAATGTGTCGTAATTCGATTCATAATGTTACAGTTTTCGATAAAAAAAGATAATTTCTTTATTTATGGAAATAAGATTGAAAAAAAATCATTCGCTTGTTGGTTGAATAATAAATTGTTGTATATTTGCACACTTGAAAAATTAACTAAATTCATATTCGTATGTATGCAATCGTAGAGATAGCAGGGCAACAATTTAAAGTAAGCAAAGACCAAAAGGTTTATGTACACCGTTTAGGAGAAGAAGAAGGAAATAAAATTTCTTTCGACAAAGTTCTTTTATTAGACGATAATGGTACTGTAACTCTAGGCGCCCCAGCTATAGATGGAGCTTCTGTTGAGGCTAAAGTCTTAAAGCACCTTAAAGGTGACAAAGTAATCGTTTTCAAAAAGAAAAGAAGAAAAGGTTTCAAAAAGAAAAACGGTCACAGACAATCATTAACTCAAATTATCATCGAAAGTATTGTTGCTTCAGGTAGTGCTCCAAAAAAAGCAGCACCAAAGAAAGAGGCAGCTCCTAAAGCTGAGAAAGCAGCTGATGCTCCAGTAGCAGAAAAAGCGGCTCCAAAAGCTAAAGCTTCAAAAAAAGGTGATGATTTGAAAAAAATTGAAGGAATAGGTCCTAAAGCTGCTGAAGCTTTAGTAGCTGCTGGAATTGATACATTTGCTAAATTAGCTAAAGCTAGTGCAGAATCTGTAAAAGAAATTTTAGATGCTTCAACTTCAAAACTTTCTCACTTAGATCCTACTACATGGGGACAACAAGCGCAATTAGCTGCTGATGAGAAATGGGATGAATTACAGAAATTACAAGACGAATTAAACGGCGGTAAAGCAGTTTAATTTTAATATTAACTAATAAAACTTAAAACGTCATGGCTCACAAGAAAGGTGTCGGTAGTTCTAAGAATGGTAGAGAATCAGAATCGAAACGTTTAGGCGTTAAGATTTATGGTGGTCAAGCTGCAATTGCTGGTAACATCATTGTTAGACAAAGAGGTTCTAAACACAATCCAGGTGAAAATGTTTACATGGGTAAAGATCATACTTTACATGCTAAAGTTGACGGTGTGGTACAATTTCAAAAGAAAAAAGATAATAAATCTTATGTTTCAATTGTTCCTTTTGAAGCATAATTATTTAAATCGTATATAAAAAAACCAGCAGTAATGCTGGTTTTTTTATTTTTATACGTCCTCAATTAATCTAATTTAGATAACTTTTTTTCTGCTTTTTCTAAATCATTTTGTTGTTTATTCAGTTTTTCTTCTTTTTTCAAAATTTTCTCTTTCCATTTTAATTCATCATTAGGACTTAGTTTTCCTTTCAACTGATTCTTTTGAAGATTTGCTTTCTCTTTATTAATGTCTTTCTTTTGGTTAGCTATCTTTTTTTTGATTTGAGAAACTTCTTTTTTAGCATCCTCTCTTTTTTCTTTGGCTTTTTCAGCTTCTTTTATTTGTTTTTCTCTTTTCTTTTCAGCTTTTTCTCTTTCTTTTTCAGCTTTTTCACGTTCTTTTTCTGCTTTTTCTTGTTCTTTTATAGCCTTTTCTCTTTCTTTCTCCGCTTTTTCACGTTCTTTCTCCGCTTTTTCTTGTTCTTTTTTGGCCTTTTCGTCAGCTTTTAATCGTTCTTTTTCGGCTTTAAGTTGGGCTTTTTCAGTTTCTAATTCCTTTTCCGTTTTAATTTTTGGAGCCACAACTGAATCTTTAACTTCTTGAGATAGGGCTAATTGCATCCCGAGAAATAGTAGTAGTAATGATTTGGTTTTCATATCTTTTTATTTAATTTTAGCTTCACAAATATAATTAAATCAGGTTAAATGTTTAAAAGGGTATTTTTATTTATAATTCTAGGATTCGTTGTAATATCATGTAGAGATAATTTGTCAAATAAAACCTTGCCAGAATTAATCAATCCAAATGATACGCCTTCAGTTATTGGATTTAACTATTTGCCTAGTAACACTACAGGAGCAGTATATCAAAAAAATACATATATAATATCGTATTCAGAAGTACATGAGCAAGCGGAATGGGTAGCATATGTATTAAAAGCGTCAGACATTAAAGAAATGGATTATAAAAGACCTTATTTTGAAATTGATCCAGATATTTTGACGGGTGCAGCCGATTGGAGAAATTATAAAAAATCAGGTTACAATAAAGGACATCTCTGTCCGGCTGGTGACCGAAGAGGTAGTTATAAAGATTTTAAGGAAACTTTTTTAACTTCAAATGTTACTCCACAACGCTACGATTTTAATGCTGGAATTTGGAACAGATTAGAACAAAAAGTTAGATATTGGGCAAAAAAGCAAGACTCACTTTATGTTGTTACAGGTGGGGTTTTAACCGATGATTTAGAAGTGATTGGTTTTGAAAATGTTGCTGTGCCCAAGTATTTTTATAAAGTTTTATTGTCTAAAAATCATTTGAAAATGATTGGTTTTTTATTGCCTCATAAAGAATCTAAAGAACCTTTATATAATTATATTGTTCCTGTTGATAGTATCGAAAAAATGACAGGAATTGATTTTTTTCCTGAACTTGAAGATAGTTTAGAAAAAAAATTAGAGTCCTCTAAAACTTATGATAACTGGGATTTTTGAATTTAACATTTTAGGTAATTTTATTGTAATTAAGAGTGGTATTTATTTAGTAGTATTGTATAATTGACTTACTCAAAAAGATAAGTCATTTAACTACTATATAATTATGAAAAAATCCATTTTAAATCTAACAGGTGTAACTGTTCTATCAAAGAAAGAACAAATAGTGATTAAAGGACTATTAAAAGATTGTATTGATCCAAATACTAATCAATGTAAATATTACAGTTTGGCTTGTGCTGATCCTTGTAGAATATAGTAAACTGTATCAAAATAATAAGTTAAGGGTAGCGTTTTTTAATTTTAAAATACACTATCCTTTTTTTTAAATTTATTCTTATGATTTCTATTGTAAAAAAATTTCTGCAAATAAACCATTATAAAGAACAACAACATTCTTTTGAAAATCTTTTTTTATCTCACCCAAATTATCCTAGTCTTTATGCAGTAACAGATACTTTAGATATGTTGCAAGTTGAGAATGTGGCAGCTCAAGTACCTAAGGAACAATTTTCTGCTTTACCGGATTCTTTTTTAGCGGTTGTT